>NZ_VITD01000002.1:0-774671 GCF_007827755.1 Micromonospora sp. CNZ322 | reverse complement strand
GATCACCGCCCACGCCTCGTCAGTCAGTTCACCACGACGTACCACCGACACATCGTCAACGATCAACCACACAAGATCGACAGGACATGCCCTAGTCGACCGGGACGACGGATGCGTTCAAGCAGTCTGCGGCCGAGGCCCTGCTTCCTGTTTTGCCTGATCAACGGAAGGTGGGACGACCGAGCCGCCAGCAAAGTACAGCGGAAAGTGCAGGTCACGGGCGTTCGTCGCCGCCTGAACTCGTGTGGCGACGTTGTCGGGAAGACGCTGCTCGGCCTCTCGGGGCGAGAAGAAGGCTACCTCCTCCAACTCTTGCCCGGCTAGGACGAGACCATCGAGGTTGGCGATGGACCCGCAGTCGAACGTGAAGCTGACAATCGCACGCGGCCGCTGCCCGGCGGGCGGTGCCCAGTCCACTACGAGAAGGTCACTTACCACCACAGAGATCCCCAACTCCTCTCGGATCTCCCGGGCGCAGGCGTCATGTGGGTACTCGCCCTCGTCGATGTAGCCGCCGGGGAAGGCCCAGTGGTCGCGGTACGTGGGTTTGACGAGCAGCACGTTGCCGGCCGGGTCGGTGATGAAGGCTGCGGCGGCGGCGTAGAAGGAAGCCAGGTTGGCGTACCACGTGGCGGGCTCCGTCCAGGTCACCTCGGTGACGCTAGCGGACAGGTCCAGGTGGGGCTCTCGCGCTATGCGGCTGTTGGCAGGGGCGCGAGGCTTTGCAGGACTTCTTTGACCTGCGGCGACGTCTGCTGAGGGCTGAGCGTTGCAGTCAGTTCGCAGACGCGCTGTTGAACGCGCGCCGAATGGATGCCCGAAGCGTGCTGCGCCAATTTCCGACCCCAGTTGCAGGCGGCGTCGGTGTTCCCAGCGCGGGCGTGAGTCACGGCGATGAGAGCGGTGTGCAGGGCACGCGTCCGGGTGTTCTCGCTGGCTAGGGTGAGAGCGTCGGAAGCGTGGTCGAGGGCCTGCGAATAAAGATGTAGGTCGCCGAGGCACCTTAGTGCGGCGCCGGCGAGGTGGGCCGGGCTGAAGTAGGTGACCCAGCGTGGGCCGGGGGCTGCGTCTGTGCGGTCGAGAGCACGCTCGGCTCTGGCGAGCGCGAGTTGGCAGCCACGTCGCTCGCCTGACTGCCCGTACACGGTGGCGGCAGTGGCGTGCAGCCGAACGAGGACGGCGGCGGGCGCACGCCCCGCCCCGTCGATGGCCGCTTCGGCGAGCCGGGCCGCATCCCGGGAGTGGCCCAGGTGCACGGCCTGGGTAGCGAGGTTGGCCAGCAGGTGAGCGCCGTACAGGCGGTCATCGGCGGCCTTGGCGAGCCGCAAGGCGACGGTGACGTGTTGTTGGGCAATGGCATGGTCGCCCGCGTCGTACGACATGAAGGCGAGTTGCCCGCAAAGTGTCGCTGCTGCGCGCATGAGGTCGCGTCCTACGGCTTCGGTGTAGGTGCCGTGCAGCATGGGTGCGACCTGGCGTACGAGGAAGTCGGCCATGAGCGCCCGGCTGCGCGTAGAGCCGCTGCCATGACGTCGGTCGAGGCCGGTGAAGTGGTCCGCCAGCGCGTACAGCGACTGGACGTCGGTGAAGGTGATTTGCTGTCGGCCGCTCCTGCTGACGGTCACGTCGCTCCGGTCATACCGCCAACTGAGTGCCGCCTGTAGGGCTTTACCGCTGTCGAACGGCCCGCTGACCTGTGAGTTGAGGTGCTTGGCGAGCCTCGTCCAGATCTGCTCGGCGGTATCGATCGCGCCGTCGACGGACGCGGGGTAGACGCACGTTCCGACGCTGTCGGCCGCACCGAAGCCCAGCTCCGTGACGGCGACGGAGCGACCGAGCTTGCGGGTTAGGGTCTCGGCCATGGTCGCCTGGACGTGCTCGCCTGGCCGGCGACCCCGCAACCACCAGTAGACGCTGGCAGCGTCGTAGCGCCAAGCGCCCTCGTTGCGCCCGGCGTGGTTGAGCTGCCGAGCGAAGGCGGCGTGGGCGTTGCCGTAGCCGGCGGCAAGCAGCAGCCCTTCGAATGCTGCGTTCGTCACCGGTCGCGCCATGGTTCCACCTCCAGGTATTAGCCAACTACAACTAGTGACGAGCCTATGGGTTGATGCGGTCCTATAGGGACCTGCGCAACCCCGCGCAACCCACTTCCTGACCAGCGCAATCGCACGCATTGCTTGCCATCTGGTCCGTCGATCGGCAACCGGCTTCGGTGATTGCAGGAGTCCTGGGTGCCGGCGATGTCCAAGCGTCGCGCGCCGACTAACGGAGGTGGTGGGAATGCACGGCGACGAGCCGACGAGCAGAGGCGAGCAGTGTGAGGCGGCCGAGCGGGAGGCTGCCAAACAGCGCCTCCTGGCCCAGGCCGAGGCGGAGCGCGTACCCGTAGACGACACGACCCGCGCGGTCCCGGACCGGCGGTGGCGGCGTGACCAACGATGACCTGCCGATCGGCCGCCGCGTGGCGAGCTGGCGGGTGCGACGGTCGATGACGCAGCAAATGCTGGCCGACCGGTTGCGGAGGTCGAAGAGCTGGGTGGACAAGGTGGAGCGGGGAGTGCGCGCCCTGGACCGGTACTCGGTGATCCAGGAACTGGCTCACGTCCTGCGGGTCGACCCGGAGGTGCTGCTCGGCCAGCAGCGCAGCACCCCGGCGGGCACGCCGGACGGGGTGGACGACATTCGGGCCGCTCTCGCCCGCTACGACCCGCAAGGCCCACAGCAAACGACGGAAGAAGTGAGAAGGCAGGTCGGGTACGCCTGGCTGAGCTACCAGCACGCGCACTACGGGCAGTTGGTGCGGGTGTTTCCGGGCCTACTCGGCACTGCCCAGTCGACGCGATCACCGGAGTTGCTGGTGCAGACGTACCGGATCACCTCGTCGCTGCTGGTGAAGCTCGGCGAGGCCGACCTCGGTTGGTTGGCCGCCGATCGGGCGATGTCCGCCGCCGGCGACGACCCGATCCTGGCGGCAACGGCAGCCATCTCGGTAGGCCAAGCGCTCCGCGCGCAAGACCGAGCCCGGCTGGCCCTGGCCGCGCTGCTCCCCGCCGCCAACCGCGTCCTTCCACCCTCATCCCATTCCGGTGATCAAGAGGTCAGCGGGACCTTTGGAGATCAAACCGCCCCCAAACCTCTTGATCACCGGGTTCAGGGCGACCGCCGGGAGTGGGCGGTGGGTGGGACGCTGCTGCTTCAGGCCGCCCTCGCCGCCGCTGGATGCGGCGAGAGTCGCCGCGCTGACGAGCTGATCGACCGGGCTGCGGGCGTCGCCACCAGCCTGAGGGGGTACGACGACACGCACCGCACCAACTTCGGGGCGGTCGCCGTGGAGTTGGCGCGGGTGCTGGTGGCGGCGCAACGGGGTGAGGCCGTCGAGGCGCTACGAAGGCATTCGACCGTCGTGCGGCGGGAGGGGTGGCGGCGGCTGCCGGCCGAGTATCGGGGCGCGTACCTGGTTGACGTCGCTCAGGCGTACCTCCAGGTGGGTGACCTGCGTGGTGCTGCTCGCGCCCTGGTCGACGCGGACAGCGTCGCGCCGGCTGAGGTTCGGTGCCGGCCGTCGGCGCGTACCCTGATCGCCGATGTTGCCCGCGCGCAGCCGGCGCCGGCCGGCGTCGCGCGACTGGCCATGTTGGTCGGCCTCACCCGCTGACGGACGAGCGCCGGCGCAGGTCGTCCGTGCACGACGGTGGCCGCTCCGAAGCCAACTGATCCCGGCAGCGTCAGTGCTCCCAGAGGTCCTCGGTGCGGAAGTACCTGGCGGTGAACGTCTCTTCCAAGGAGCCGGTGTCGGTCTCATCTGTCCACCAACCTGGCCAGACGTCGACACCGGAAGGTTCGCTGATGGTCGTCAGGACGGTGGAGCACCGGTGGCAGCGCCGAGGTGCCGAGTCCCGGAACCTCCCGCCGCAGTCGCATCGCCGTAACCGCGCCTCAAGTGCCGCCATCAGCGTGGGGTAGGTCCTGTCCTCGGAAGGGAGCGCGTCGGCGATGGTCCTGAACGTCTTGTCGTAGTAACCGACATCTACCCGCATCGGGCAGCTGTCGCAGTAGAGGAAATGGCAGTCAAGAAACGGCGAGTGGTCGAGGCGGTAAAGGCCTTCGTGGCACTCCGGACAGGCCACTTCCTCGCCATTCAGCCAGTTGTCGTCGACTTCGTCCGGTTGGCTCACCGGTTGATCATCCCATGGGTGTGACGCGCAGTCGCGTCGGCGATTCGCGTTTTGGTCCGGGTGGCGCCGGTCCGCTGTGAGACTGGGCGAGTGCCGGCACCGTCGGTGCATCGGCAGTGGCCGACTCGACTTGGCGAGGTGGGGAAGATGTCCAACGACACCGAAATTCGTCCCTTCCGGCTCGACACACCGGAGGACGTGATCGCCGACCTGCGTCGCCGGATTGCGGCTACCCGCTGGCCCACTCGCGAGTTGGTCACCGATCGCTCGCAGGGTGTCCAGCTGGCGACGATCCAGGAGTTGGCCCGCTATTGGATGACCGACTACGACTGGCGTGCGTGCGAGACGAAGCTGAATTCGCTGCCGCAGTACACGACGAACATCGACGGCGTCGAGATTCACTTCATCCACGTGCGATCGCAGCATGAGAGCGCCCTGCCGCTGATCATGACGCACGGCTGGCCGGGCTCGGTCGTCGAGTTGCTCGGGGCCGTCGGCCCGCTGACCGACCCGACGGCGCACGGCGGCACCCCCGAGGACGCGTTCCACCTGGTGCTGCCGTCGTTGCCGGGCTACGGCTTCTCCGGCGAGCCGACCGAGCTTGGCTGGGATTCCGCGCGGATGGCACAGGCGTGGGCGAAACTCATGGACCGCCTCGGTTACCCGCGCTACGTCGCACAGGGTGGCGACGTCGGCGCCGCCGTCACGGACGCCATGGGGCGCCAAGCACCCGAAGGGCTGCTCGGCATCCACGTGAACCTGCTCGCCGGGGCGATCGGCATGAAGGACCAGCTGCCGACAAATTCCGAGCAGGAACGCGCCGCGCTCGACGCGCTCAACCTGTTCGCCATGGACGGCTTCGGCTACTTCCTGGAGCAGTCCACTCGCCCGCAGACGATCGGCTATTCGCTGCTTGACTCACCTGTCGGGTTGGCGGCCTGGATGCTCGACCACGACACGGACAGCTACTACAAGATCTCCCGCGCGTTCCTCGACGGTGAGCCGGCCGGCGGTCTCACCCGGGACAGCATCCTCGACAACATCACGCTGTACTGGTTGACGGGTACCGGCGCCTCGTCCGCCCGGTGGTACTGGGAGTTCGGCCGGTTTCAAGCCGCGGCTCAGGCGGCCGGTCAGGCTCCGCCGCCGGTCACGGTGCCGGTCGGCTTCACCACGTTCCCCGGCGAGATCTGGGCCGCTCCGCGTAGCTGGGCCGAGGCGGTCTACCCCGGCATCGCGTACTTCAACGAGGCTGACCGCGGCGGGCACTTCGCGGCGTGGGAGGAACCGGAACTCTTCTCCGCCGAGGTGCGGGCCGCGTTCCGGGCACTGCGGAAATCCTGAGACCTCAACCGCTGACGGACGAGCGTCGGCGCCTGTCGTCCGCCGGGTGGATCGTGCGCACCGGGTCGGGCACCGGCCCCCGGGGCTGCCACTCGCGGGGGTAGCCGAGGGAGACCTCCTCGAAACGCACCCCGTCGTGGAACGTGGTGCGGGGGATGTGCAGGTGCCCGTACACCACTGTGGCGGCGTCGAAGCGTAGGTGCCAGTCGCTGGTGCGGACGGTGCCGCACCACTGGGCGAAGAGCGGGTACCGCAGGACGTCGGTGGGTTCCCGCACCAGCGGGTAGTGGTTGACCAGCACCGTCGGCAGGGTCGGGTCGCGTTCGGCCAGCCGGCGTTCGGTCTCGATGATCCGCGCGTCGCACCACGCCTCGCGGCTCGGGTACGGGTCGGGGTGCAGCAGCGCCTCGTCGGTGCACACCACCCCGGCCGCGTACGCCAGGGCCAGCGACTCCTCCTGGGTGCGCGCCTCGGGCACCCGGAACGTGTAGTCGTAGAGCACGAAGAGCGGGGCGATGGTGGCCGGGCCGCCGTCGCCGTCCCATACCGGGTACGGATCCTCCGGGGTGAGCACCCCCAGTCGCTGGCACATCCGCACCAGCTCGCGGTAGCGCTCCTCGCCGCGCAACGTGACCGGGTCGCGCGGTGGTGTCCACAGCTCGTGGTTGCCCGGTGCCCAGACGACCCGGGCGAAGCGGCTGCTCAGTAGCCCGAGCGCCCACTCGATGTCGGCGAACCGGTCGGCGACGTCGCCGGCGACGAGCAGCCAGTCGCCGTCGTTGTCCGGGTGCAGTTCCTGCACGAAGGCGCGGTTCTGCGGATGCCCGACGTGCAGGTCGCTGACGGCCCGCAATCGGGGCGGAAGGCTCACGCTCCGAGGCTAGGCCGTCGCGGCCCGATCGGAACACCCCGTCCGTGCCTTCTGGGCGAATCCGCCGGCCCGCATATCCGGCGACCCGACGGGAAAGCGCGGGGGGTCCGACAGCCCGAGACCGGAGCAGGAGACAAACATGCCTTTTATTACCGTGGGGACGGAAAATTCCGCGCCCATCGACCTGTACTACGAGGATCACGGTTCCGGTAAGCCGGTGGTGCTGATCCACGGCTTCCCGTTCAACGGCGCGACCTGGGAGAAGGAGACACGGGCGCTGCAGAACGCCGGATACCGGACGATCACCTACGATCGCCGCGGTAACGGTAACTCCGCCCAGCCGGCCTTCGGGTACGACTACAACACGTTCGCGGCGGACCTGGACGTGTTGATGACCGAGCTGGACCTGAACGAGGTGACCCTGATCGGTCACTCGATGGGCACCGGCGAGGTGGTCCGTTACCTGGGCAACTACGGCTCCCAGCGGGTAAGCCGGGCCGTGCTGCTCAGCCCGCTGCAACCGATGCTGGCCAAGGCGGACGACAACCCGGAGGGCGTCGACCGGAGCCTGTTCAAGGGCTTCCAGGACGCCATCATCAAGGACCGGTTCGCCTACCTGACGTCCTTCTGCGACGCGTTCTTCAACCCGGACCAGAACATGGGCAAGCGGGTCAGCGAAGAGGCGTACCGCGCGCACTGGCAGATCGGCGCGATGGCCTCCGGCAAGGCCACCCACGACAGTGTGGACGCCTGGCAGGAAGACTTCCGTCCGGACCTGCCGAAGATCAACATTCCGGTGTTGATCGTGCAGGGTGACCAGGACCGGGTGCTGCCGTATCCGGTGACCGGTCAGCGGCTCGGGCCGATGATGCCGACCGGCACGCTCATCACGCTCAAGGGCGCGCCGCACGGTATCCCGTGGACCCATGCCGACGAGATCAACAAGGCGATCATGGACTTCATGAAGCAGCCGGCCAAGGCTCGCGCCTGATCCGTTCCGGTAGCCGATCGGACGCCCGCGCCGCGAGGCGCCGCGACACCCGGCCCACGGTTCGCACCGGGGCCGGGTGTCGTCGTCGGTCAGGCCCGCCGGGCCACCACCGCGCCGTTGGCGCCCGGCGCGTCGAACGGCACGGTACGCACGTCCACGAAGCCGGCGTCGGTGAGCCAGGCCGCGTACTCGGCACCCGAGTAGTTCCGGCCGCCCTCGGTCTCGACCAGCATGTTCATCCCCATCAGGGCTGCCTCCGGCGGTCCGGTGCGTTCGTCGTTGAGCAGCAGTTCGCAGACGACGATCGCCCCGCCGGGCGGCAACGCCGCGTGGCACCGGGCCAGCAATGCCCGGTTCGTCGGCTCGTCCCAGTCATGCAGGATCATGCTGAGCAGGATGACGTCGTGCCCGTCCGGCAGCGCCGGGTCGGCGAGGAAGTCACCGCCCACCGCGTCGATCCGCCCGGTCAGGCCGGCCTCCGCGATACGCTCCCGGGCCCGGACGCAGACGTGCGGCAGGTCCAGGACCGTAGCCCGCAGCTCGGGCAGGCGTCGGCAGAACTCGATCGGGAACGCGCCCGCTCCGCCGCCGACGTCGAGCAGCCGCCGGTGCGCGGAGAAGTCGTACGCGTCGGCCAACGCGCTGGCGGTGAAGCTGGACGTGGAGAACATCGCGTCCCAGAACTGCGCCAGCATGGCCGGGTCGGCGGTGTCGAACATCGACTGTTGGGCCTCCGGGTCCCAGGTCAACGGCCGATCCGTGCGCAGGGCCTCGCCGATGCGGTGCCAGGGCAGGTAGGTGCGCAGGTCTGAGTAGCGGACCTGCGCACCGAAGTAGTACGGGCGACCCTCGACCAGGAACTGCTCGGCCAACTCGGAGTTGCGGTAACCGTCGCCGGTCTTCTCCAACAGGCCGAGCGACGCACTGGCGGCCAGCAACAGGTCCGCGGGCCGGTCGGGCAGCCCGAACTCGGCGGCGGCCTGCTCGACGGTCATCGTCCGCCCGCCGGCGAGCCGGGTGAACAGACCAAGTTCGACGCCGGCCGCGAGGGTCTTGAACCCCCACACACCGGCCACCAGACGCATGAGGGGAGTCGGGGTGATCACCACGACATGAGATCACACATCCGATGTTTCCACGATGGACGGTCACGCCCGGATCAGCGTCACCAACCCCGCGGCCACCAGCACCCCGGCCCAGAGTCGATCGACGTTGAACCAGGCCCGGCGCAGTACACCCACGCCGAACACCTGGTAGACCAGCAGCGCCACGGCCAGGGCGACGCCGAGCATGGCCACTGTGTGCACGCCGGCCGCCGCGAGGCCGGACAGCGCACCCAATGGCGCGGCTACCGCAGCTTCGCCGACCTCAAGGGCAGGACGGTGGCCCTCAACAAGGGGTCCAACGTGCACCTGGCTGCTGGTGCGGAACATGACGTTGAAGGACATCCAGACCGCCGATCACGTCGACATCCCCTTCAGCCGGGCGTCGGAGCCTCAACCCGTCGTGGCCCGCTGACCGGCCGACCCGCGGCAACCGGCGCCACGGCCGCTTACAGGTCCATCGCGTAGACCCGGACCTGGCGGCCGGTGTCCGGCTGCACGGTCTCGCGCTCCAGCGACATGCCCAGCTTGACCATCACCCGCGCGGACGCCTCGTTGCCGACGACGTGGATGCTGACCAGCCGCCGCAGGTCGAGCTCGGCACGAGTGTGGGCGACAACGGCCCGGGCCGCCTCGGTGGCCAGGCCCCGACCCCAGTACGCGCGGCCGAGCCGCCAGCCGATCTCCACGGCCGGCATGATCTCGGGCAGGAAGGTCGGCACCGCCAGTCCGGTGAAGCCGGCCAGTTCGCCGGTCTCTCTGATCTCCACCGCGTACAGGCCGAAGCCGTGCTCGTCCCAGTGCCGCTGATAGGTGGCCAGACGCTCGGCGGTCGCGGCCCGATCCAGGGTGCGGCCGTCATGGATGTAGCGCATCACCTCGGTCTGCGCGTTGACCGCGGCGAACCCGTTCAGATCATCGCTTCGCCAGCGGCGCAACAGCAGCCGCGGAGTCGTGAGGGACGTGGCATCAGGGGAGCTTGTCAGGTCAGGCACGTCCCCTTCTAGCATGTCGGCGCCCACGGCGCGATGGGTTATCTCGAGGCGGCTCGGCCGGCGAACCGCTGGCCGATCCGCCGCCCCGCGAGGCTCACCACCGTGCTGCCGGCCGCCATTCCGACCAGCACCAGAATCGCCCCGACTGCCCACAATCCGCTGTCGTCGGTCCCGGCGGCCCGCCACGACCAGACCGCCGTGAACGCCACAGTCATCACCGGCGCCACCAGCCACGGACTGAGCCGCGTCCCGGCGAGCGCGGCCAGCAGCACGAGCGTCAGCACGCAGCCGATCACCTGCCACGGCTCGTAGGGCCCGCTGCTCGCGCCGGTCTGCGCGTCGACCGTGTACCGGGTGTCCCAACCCAGCCAGAGGATCCACGCCCCGACCGTGGCCGCCGCCAGGAACAGAACACCGAGCAGTGCGCGGGTACCCCTCGTCGCCGTCATCCGGTGATCATGCCCTGCCTGCTGCTCCACGGGAACACGTCCCGGTAGCCGACAAGATCCCTGATGGACTGTTGCCTCGGTCGGTGGCGATCCTCTACGGTCTGCTCAGCGGTGGGCGGTGCGGTCCGCATCCGACCCGACACCGCCGGTTGCCCGTCGTGTGGGCCGGGATGGTGGAGTCCCGGATCGCCCTGTCGGCGGTGACCCGGCGGTCGTGTGACTCCCAGCTCGTCCCCTCGGGTCCTGTAGCCCGGGTGGCTCCGCGTGGAGCCGATCGCGAGCCGGGGCACGCCGACCCACCGGGAGAGCCCCGTGTTCCTCAGCCCGCACGAGCAGGACCGCCTGCTCGTCCACGTCGCGGCCGATGTCGCCCGCGCCCGCCGCGAACGCGGCCTGCGCCTCAACTACCCCGAAGCCGTCGCGGTGATCACCGCGTTCCTCCTCGAAGGGGCCCGCGACGGGCGGTCGGTGGTCGACCTGATGTCGGCCGGCCGGACTGTGCTCGGCCGCGACGACGTCCAGGACGGCATCCCCGAGCTGCTGAGGGAGGTGCAGGTGGAGGCGACGTTCCCGGACGGCAGCAAGCTCGTGACGGTGCACCACCCGATCCCGTGATCCCCGGGGAGATCCTGCCGGCGGCGGACCCGGTCGAGATCAACGTGGGTCGCCCGGTGACCACACTGCTCGTGGTCAACACCGCCGACCGCCCGGTGCAGGTCGGCTCGCACTACCACTTCGCCGAAGCCAACCCGGCGCTGTCGTTCGACCGGGGCGCGGCCTGGGGTCAACGGCTCGCCGTTCCGGCCGGCACCTCCGTCCGGTTCGAGCCGGGCATCAACCGCAGCGTCGACCTCGTGCCACTCGGCGGCGCACGCGTCGTGCCGGGCCTGCGCGCAGAGTGCGCGGGGCCGTTGGACCCGCCGCCGCACGCGGTCACGGCCGACGGGTCGCCGCGGTGAGCGCCGTGCGGCGGGACCGCTACATCGACCTGTACGGGCCGACGACCGGTGACCGGATCCGACTGGCCGACACCAACCTGCTGATCGAGGTGGAGACCGACCACTGCGTGGGCGGCGACGAGGCGGTCTTCGGCGGCGGGAAGGTGATCCGCGAGTCGATGGGGCAGTCCCGTGCCACCCGCGCCGAGGGCGCGCTGGACACCGTCATCACCGGCGCGGTGGTGCTCGACCACTGGGGCGTGGTCAAGGCCGACGTGGGGCTGCGCGACGGACGCATCGTGGCGCTCGGCCGGGCCGGCAACCCGGACACCATGCCCGGTGTCCACCCCGATCTGGTGATCGGCCCGTCGACCGAGGTGATCGCGGGCAACGGGCGGATCCTCACCGCCGGGGCTGTCGACACCCACGTGCACTTCATCTGCCCGCAGATCGTCACCGAGGCGCTGGCCAGCGGCATCACCACGATGGTCGGCGGCGGCACCGGGCCGGCCGAGGGGACCCGCGCGACAACTGTCACCCCGAACGCCTGGCACCTGGCCCGGATGCACGAGGCGCTGGACACGATGCCGGTCAACGTGCTGCTGCTCGGCAAGGGCAACACCGTGTCCAGCGAGGCGCTGTGGGAACAGCTCCGGGCCGGTGCGGGCGGTTTCAAGCTGCACGAGGACTGGGGCACCACACCGGCGGCGATCGACGCCTGCCTGCGGGTGGCGGACGCGTCCGGTGTCCAGGTGTCGATCCACACCGACACCCTCAACGAGGCCGGGTTCGTCGCCGACACCCTGCGGGCGATCGGTGGACGGGCGATCCACTCGTACCACACCGAGGGAGCCGGTGGCGGACACGCACCGGACATCATCACCGTTGCCAGCGAACCGAACGTGCTGCCGTCGTCGACCAACCCGACCCGGCCGTACACCGCCAACACCCTGGCCGAGCACCTGGACATGTTGATGGTCTGCCACCACCTCAACCCGTCCGTGCCGGAGGACCTGGCCTTCGCCGAGAGCCGGATCCGACCGTCCACGATGGCCGCCGAGGACCTGCTGCACGACCTCGGCGCGATCTCGATCATCGGCTCCGACGCGCAGGCGATGGGCCGGGTCGGCGAGGTGATCATGCGGACCTGGCAGAGCGCCCACGTGATGAAGGACCGGGTCGGCGCGCTGCCGGGCGACGGGCCCGCCGACAACCACCGGGCCCGACGGTACGTGGCGAAATACACCATCTGCGCCGCGATGGCCAACGGGCTGGAACAGGAGATCGGCTCGGTCGAGCCGGGCAAGCTCGCCGACCTGGTGCTCTGGGACCCGGCATTCTTCGGCGTACGACCGCACCTGGTGCTCAAGGGCGGCATGATCGCGTACGCCCAGATGGGCGACGCCAATGCCTCGATCCCGACACCGCAGCCGATGCTGCCGAGGCCGATGTTCGGGGCGTACGGCGCGGCGGCGGCCGCCACCAGCCTGGCCTTCGTGGCCCCGGCGGCCCTCGACGCCGGGCTCCGACTGGACGTGCGTCGCCGGGTGGTGCCGGTGAGCGACGTACGGTCACGGGGCAAGGCCGACCTGCCGGAGAACAACGCGATGCCGCGCATCGAGGTGGACCCGGACACCTTCACGGTGCGGATCGACGGGCAGGTGGTGGAGCCGGACCCGGTGACCCGGCTGCCGATGGCCCAGCGGTACTTCCTGTTCTGATGGCGACGCCGAGCCTGCTGTTGTTGTTGGCCGACGGACGCTTCCCGGCCGGGGCCCACGCGCACTCCGGTGGTCTGGAGGCTGCCGTCGCCGCCGGCCGGGTCACCGACCTGGCGTCGTTGGAGGCGTTCCTGGCCGGACGACTGGCCACCGCCGGTTTGGTCGGCGCGGCGTTCGCGGCGGCCGCACACCGGGCGGCGATGCCCGAGACGGTCGGCTCGGCGCACCCGGCCCGGTCCGCCCGGCCATCGGAGGCGCCGGCCGGGTCTGCCGCTCGGCCGGACGCGCCGGCCGGGTCTGCCGCCCGGTCGGAGGCGCTGGCTCGGCTCGACGCGGAGCTGGACGCGCGTACCGCCGCGCCGGCGTTGCGGGCGGTCTCGCGCCGGCAGGGCCGGGCGCTGCTACGTGCCGGCCGGACCATCTGGCCGGACGCCCCGTTCGCCGACCTGCCCGCGACGCCCGCTGGCGCACACCAACCGCTGGTGCTCGGGCTGCTCTGCGCCGCGGCCGGGCTGTCCCGCGTCGAGACCGCAACGATCGCCGCGTACGGGACGCTGACCGGGGCGGCCAGCGCCGGCGTACGTCTCCTCGGCCTCGACCCGTACCAGGTCCAGGCCCTGCTGGTCGGCCTGGCCGACGCCTGCGACGGCACGGCCGCCGACGCGGCGCGGGCCGCCGATGACCCACCGGAGCGGCTGCCGGCCGCCGCCGCTCCACTCGCCGACATCCATGCCGAAATCCATGCCACCTGGGAGGTGCGTCTCTTTGCGTCCTGACACCGTTGTGCCGAGCGCTGTGCCCGCCGTCGAACTGATCACGCCGCCGGCCACCCCACCCCACGACGAGACCGTTCCGCACACCCATCCGGAGCCGGGGGTGGACCCCCATCCGCCGTTGGCGCGTGCCGGCCGTGCCCTGCGGGTCGGCATCGGCGGCCCGGTCGGTTCGGGCAAGACGGCCCTGGTGGCCGCGCTCTGCCGTGCCTTCGCCGACGAGTTGCGGCTCGGCGTGGTGACCAACGACATCTACACGACCGAGGACGCCGACTTCCTCCGGCGGGCCGGCGTGCTGGACCCGGCCCGGATCCGCGCGGTGGAGACCGGTTGTTGCCCACACACAGCGATCCGCGACGACATCGGCGCCAATCTGGACGCCATCGACGAACTGGCCGAGGCGGTCGGCCCGTTGGACCTGGTCCTCGTGGAGAGCGGTGGGGACAACCTGACCGCGACCTTCAGTCGAGGGCTGGTCGACCGGCAGATCTTCGTGGTCGACGTGGCGGGCGGGGACAAGGTGCCCCGCAAGGGCGGGCCGGGGGTCACCGCCGCCGACCTTCTCGTGATCAACAAGACCGACCTGGCGCCGATGGTGGGCGCCGACCTCGCCGTCATGGATCGTGACGCGCGGGCGCGGCGCGGCGACCTCCCGACCCTCTTCCTGTCCATCGTGGGAGACCCCACGGCAACGTCGGTCGCGGACTGGATCCGGCACGAGCTGGCCCACCACGCCGCCCTGCACCCACTGGCCGTGCCGGTCGGCCCGGCCTGATGCGAGCGCTCGCTCGGCTGGTCGCCCGGAGCGACGGCCGGGGCGGCACGGCCCTGGTCGAGTTGCACGGCGAAACACCGTTGCTGCTGCGCCAGACCCCGACCGACGGGGGTGTCGCCACTGTGCACCTCGTCGGCGGGGCGGCCGGGCCGCTCGCCGGCGACGATCTGCGCCTGCAGATCGAGGTCGGACCGGGCGCGGCGGTCCGGGTGCACAGCGTCGCCGCGTCGATCGCCCTACCCGGTCGCGCGGGTGCCGTCTCCCGAATGGCGGTGCGGGCGGTCGTGCACACCGGCGCCACGCTGCACTGGCTTCCGGAACAGTTGGTCGCGGCGGCCGGCTGCGCGCACCTCGCCGAGTCCCGGATCGAGCTGGCCGCCGGTGCGAGCCTGCGGTGGCGCGACGAGCTGATCTGCGGCCGGTACGGCGAGGCGCCCGGCGGCGCCGTCGTGCACACCCAGGTCGACTACGCGGGTCGACCACTGCTGCGCCAGTCCCTCGCGGTGGGGCCGCACGCGCCGGGCTGGGCCGGCCCGGCGGTGCTCGGCGGCGCTCCGGCCACCGGATCACTGCTGGTGGTCGACCCGTCGCAACCCGCCCAACCTCCGACGGCCGAGGGCAGCGTCGCCCGGTTACCGCTGGTCGGCGGCCCAGCGACACTGTGGACCGCTACCGCTCCCGATGCGCACACCCTGCGCGCCCACTTGACGCCCTAGCAAGACCGACGCAGGTCGTCGTGCGGGCCAGCAACTCTGTGGGGCCGGTGGTCGTGTGGCGCCGGTCGTCGTGCGGGGCTGGCGGTCGTGAGGGCTGGCCATCGTGGGTGGTGTCCGCTGTGGTGGGGGTCCGCCCGGCGGCACTTCCGCTCACGAAGGTTATACCTGTGAGTCATATTTGTGCCTCAGAGGTATATCGCTCTCCGGGGCGGTATACCTCTGATGCAACCCGGGCGACGGTCGGGACTTCGGCCCGGCGTGCCGGCCCGGCGTGCCGGTCCGGCGCGACGACTGCCGCTGTCCTGCAGGCGGTCGGGCGCGACCTGAGTGAACAGTTGCCGTCCGACGTTGCCCGGCCGGCCTACCGGTCGGCCCAGCAACGCCTTGCCCGCAGCGGCCGCTAGTGGTGGGGGCCACCGGCGGCGCGAGCATCGACGCGATCGTCGCGGAGGGCGGGGTCCTGGCGGAGGGCGGGATCGTCGCGGCGGGCGGGGTCGAGGCGGCCGATCAGGTCGTCGAGCTGACTCACCAAATCGGCGGCCGGTGGCACATCCGGGTTGCTGCTCTCCGCGGCGCCGAGCCCTGCGCTGCCGAGCCCTGCGTTGCCCAGCCCCGCAGTGCCCAGTCCCGCGCTGCCGAGTCCCGCGCTGCCGAGTCCCGCGCTGCCCAGTTCGGCGATGCTGGCTCGGACTCGTTCGTCCAGGCGGGCGTGCTCGCGGCGGCCCCGAGCGGTCAGGTACGCCCGGATGCGTCGGCGGTCGATCGGATCGATCCGGCGGAAGACAAGGTTGCGGTCGACGAGCTGGTCGACCAGCTTGGTGAGGGTGCCCGGCGGCAGTGACGCCTCGACGGACACCTCGCTCATCGGGTGACCCTGGCCGTCGGCGAGCAGGCAGAGCACCCGCCACGCCCCGATGCTGATCGCGTCGGCGGCCAGAACGGCGCCCAGCCGGCGGGAGAGCAGCCGTTCGGCGCGGGTGAGCGAGCGCAGCAGGTCGGCTGGCGCCCCGGGCACGTCTGACATGAAACTCCCTGGTCCGGTGGCCCTGTCATGGTAGCGAGTCGTCCCGGTCAGTGGTGAGTGCTGGTCTTCCGTCGTGGGCCGGACAATCATGTGCTCATGTCCGCGCCGGCACCGCCGTGGCTGACCGTCGACCGTGCCGTGGTCAGCATCGCGTTGGTCTACCCGATGCGCGGGCCGGCCGGCATGTTCGGCCCCACCTGTGAGCTCTGTGCGCAGCTCGCGGTCGAGGAGATCAATCGGTGCGGTGGCGTGCTGGGCCGGGAGGTTCGGCTGGTGCCGGTCGACGGTGGCGCACCGCCGGCCGAGGTGGCGGCCGAGGTCGAGGCGTTGGTGTCGGTGGGGGCCGTGCAGGGGGTGACGGGGTGGCACATCTCCTCGGTGCGCCAGGCGTTGGCGCCCCGCGTCGCGCACCGGGTGCCGTACGTCTACACCGCACTCTACGAGGGCGGCGAACGTACCGAAGGGGTCTTCCTGACCAGCGAGACACCCGATGCCCAACTGTGGCCCGCGATGCGGCTGCTCGCCGGGGAGCAGGGCGTGCGCCGCTGGTTCGTGGTGGGCAACGACTACGTGTGGCCGCGCCGTACGTCGCGGGCGGCCCAGCGGTACGCGCTGCGCGGCGGTGGGCAGGTGGTGGGCCGGCACTTCCTGCCGTTGGACGCGCACGACTTCACCGAGGTCCTGCGCCGCATCGAGCACAGTGATGCGGACGCGGTGTTGATGCTGCTGGTCGGTTCCGATGCGGTGCGGTTCAACCGCGCGTTCGCCCGATCCGGCCTGGATCAGCGCTGCCTGCGGCTGAGCACCCTGATGGACGAGAACATGCTGCTGGCCAGCGGTGCCGGCGCGACCCGGAGGCTGTACAGCACGGCGGGTTTCTTCGCCGGGCTGGTCACCCAGGAGAATCTCGACTTCCACGGCGAGTTCGCGCGGCGCTTCGGGGTGGAGGCGCCGCCGCTGGGCAGCCTGGGGGAGTCCTGCTACGAGGGCGTCATGCTGCTCGCCGCGCTGATCGGCCAGGCCCGCACCCTCGACGTGCGGGCCATCGAGACGGCCGCCGACACGGTCGCGTACCAGGGGCCGCGTGGGCGGTTGCGGCTGCGCCAGCGGCACGTCCGGCAGCGCATCTACCTGGCCGAGGCCGACGGGCTCGACTTCACAGTGCTCGCCCAGCTCTGAACCGGGCACTGCCAGTCGGCCCGTCCGACCCTTGACAGCGCCACCCGACACCGCCCTAAGATGCTTCCTGGGTGAAGTATCCGGCCACGGGGCCAGATCTCACCATTGCGTGCCCACCGTCGGCGGATTCGTCCGTCGGCCATTGTGGTGGCACCTATTCTGCGTCTTTCCCAACGGCCGACACCGTTTCCTCCCCAACGGTGTCGGCCGTTTTTCGTGCGCGCCCCGACGGTCCCTCGGAAACAGTCAATTAAGGACCGGGAAACACCCACGCAATCATGTCGGTCGACGCTTTCGGTGCCCATATCCGATCCGGTGCCCTGCGCGGCGTCCACCCGTCGACCTTGGTATCGCCCACGTCAGCTCAATCGGACCGCACCGACCGTCCTAACGCCACTTGAGTGCACCGCAGGGAGAGTAGATGTCATTATTCCGGGGCCGCCGCATCCTGGCGGGTGCCATGACCCTGGTCGCCGCGGCCGCGATGACCGCGTGCGGCAGCAAGACCACCGACGAGGGTGGCGCGACCGGCGTGACCGCCGACGTCTCCGGCGACACCGTCAAGGTGGGCCTGCTCAACTCGCTCTCCGGGACCATGGCGATCAGCGAGGTCACCGTCCGCGACTCCATCATGCTCGCCGTCGAAGAGATCAACGCTGCCGGCGGCGTCCTCGGCAAGAAGATCCAGCCGGTCGGCGAGGACGGCGCCTCGGACTGGCCCACCTTCGCGGAGAAGGCCGAGAAGCTCATCTCCGAGGACCGGGTGGCAGTTGTCTTCGGCTGTTGGACGTCGGCCAGCCGCAAGGCGGTCAAGCCGGTGTTCGAGAAGAACAAGGCGTTGCTGTTCTACCCGGTGCAGTACGAGGGACTTGAGCAGTCGCCCTACATCTTCTACACCGGAGCGACGACCAACCAGCAGATCGTTCCCGGGCTCGACTACCTCAAGTCGCAGGGCGCGAAGTCGGTCTATCTGGTCGGTAGCGACTACGTCTTTCCCCGTACCGCCAACAAAATCATCAAGGCGTACGCGGCCGCGAACGGGATGACCGTGCTGGGTGAGGATTACGCGCCGCTGGGCTCCACCGAGTTCGGCACCATCGTCAACAAGGTCAAATCGTCCGGCGCGGACGCGGTTTTCAACACGCTCAACGGCGACAGCAACGTGGCCTTCTTCAAGGAGTACAAGTCCGCGGGCCTGAGCGCCGCCGCGATGCCGGTGGTGTCGGTGTCCATCGCCGAGGAAGAGGTCAAGGGCATCGGCACCCAGTACCTGGAGGGCCAGTTGACGGCCTGGAACTACTACCAGACCACCCCGGGCGCGGCGAACTCGAAGTTCGTGGCCGCGTACAAGGCGAAGTACGGCGCGGACAAGCCGACCAGCGATCCGATGGAGGCCGCGTACGTCGGCGTGCACCTGTGGAAGGCGATGGTCGAGAAGGCCGGCGCCTTCGACGTGGAGAAGGTCCGCTCCGCCTCGGACGGGATCACCTTCGACGCGCCGGAGGGTCTGGTCACCGTCGACGGCAAGACCCAGCACATCGCCAAGACCGCCCGGATCGGCAAGATCGGCGCGGACGGCCTGATCACCGAGGTGTGGAACTCCGGCAAGCCGGTTGCCCCGGACCCGTACCTCAAGACCTACCCGTGGGCGAGCGGCCTGAGCTGACGACGCCGGCCCGGGCGGAACGCGTTGCCGCGCGCTCCGCCCGGGCCACCCGACCAGCAGTTCGGAGTACCCACCGTGACAGTCCTCTTCGGTCAACTCTTCACCGGCATCAGCATCGGCGCGGTGCTGCTGCTCATCGCGCTCGGCCTCGCGCTGACCTTCGGCCAGATGAACGTGATCAACATGGCGCACGGTGAGTTCATCATGGCCGGCGCGTACACCACCTACGTTCTGCAACAGAGCATCACCGGCGCCGGCCTGTCGCTGGTGGTCGCGCTGCCGGTGGCGTTCGTGGTCGCCGGCACCATGGGTGTCCTGCTGGAGGTGCTGCTCATCCGCCGGCTCTACGCCCGGCCACTGGACACCCTGCTGGTCACCTGGGGTGTGTCACTGATCCTGCAACAACTGGCCCGGGACATCTTCGGCAGCCCGAACGTGCAGACCCGCGCGCCCGAGCTGCTCACCGGCAACGTGGCGCTGCCCGGCGGGCTGACCATCGCCAACAACCGGCTGTTCATCCTGGCCCTGGCGCTGGCCGCCGTCGCGGCGCTCACCCTGGCGCTACGCCTCACCCCGCTCGGGCGGCGTATCCGCGCTGTGGTGCAGAACCGCGACCTCGCCGCCGTGTCCGGCATCGCCACCTCCCGGGTCGACCGGACGACCTTCTTCCTCGGCTCCGGCCTGGCCGGGCTCGCCGGGGTGGCCCTCACCCTGCTCGGCCCGATCGGCCCGACCATGGGCACCAACCTGATCATCGACGCCTTCCTGGTCGTCGTGGTCGGCGGGATCGGCCAGTTCAAGGGCAGCGTGATCGTCGCCTTCGCCCTCGGCGTGCTCCAGGCCACCGGGGAGTACCTCACCACCCTCAGCGTCGCCAAGGTGATCGTGTTCGTGGCGATCGTCGCGTTCCTCCAGTGGCGGCCACAGGGCCTGTTCACCCTGCGGACCAGGAGCCTCGCATGACCGCCGTCACCCCCGCGCCACCGAGCACCGCCGTCCGCCAGGCGCCTGCCGGCCCCGTACCACCGGGTCGGCCCGCCGGCCGCTCGCGGCTACGGACCCTGGCCGGCTTCGCATTCGGCGCGGCGCTGCTGTTCGCCGTCGCCCCGCTGGTGTTGTCGGACTTCCGGTTGGCGTTGCTCGCCAAGTACCTCTGCGTCGCCATGGTCGCTGTCGGCATCGGGATCGCCTGGGGCCGGGGTGGGATGCTCACCCTGGGTCAGGGCGTCTTCTTCGGCCTCGGCGGCTACGCGATGGCCATGCACCTCAAGCTCGCCGACGCGGGCCCGGGTGGGATGCCCGACTTCATGCAGCTGTACGGGCAACTCGACGAGCTGCCGCTGTGGTGGCGGCCGTTCGCCAGCCCGTGGTTCGCGCTGCCCGCGACGGTGCTGCTGCCGATGGCGGTCGCCTTCGGGCTCGGCTCGCTGGTCTTCCATCGCCGGGTGCGCGGCGCGTACTTCGCCATCCTCAGTCAGGCGCTCGCCGCGGCGATGGTGATCCTGCTGATCGGCCAGCAGGGCACCACGGGTGGCACCAACGGGCTCACCGACATCAAGGGCTTCTTCGGCTACGACCTGGACGACCCGGTCAACCAGCGGATGGTGTACTTCATCATCGCCGGGACGCTGCTGGCGTTGCTCGCGCTGGCCCGTCAGCTCATCCACAGCCGTTACGGCGAGCTGCTGGTGGCGGTCCGCGACGGTGAGGAACGGGTCCGCTTCCTGGGCTACGACCCGGCGTCGGTCAAGCTGGTGGCGTACGTGGTGGCGGCGGGCATGGCCGGGCTGGCCGGGGCGCTGTTCGTGCCGGCGGTGGGCATCATCTCGCCCGCGCTGATCGGCATCGTCCCGTCGATCGAGTTCGTCATCGGCGTCGCGGTGGGCGGCCGGGCGACACTGCTCGGGCCGGTGCTCGGCGCGGTGGCGGTGGCCTGGGCGCGTACCGCCCTCTCCGAGCGTTTTCCGGGCACCTGGACGTACCTTCAGGGTTTGCTCTTCGTGGTCGTGGTGGCGTTCCTTCCCGGCGGCCTGGCGTCGCTGTGGGCCTTGGCCCGCCGCCGCGACGTCGCCGCGCAGCCGCTGCGCCGCTGGCGGTTGTCGCTGGGCCGACGACGCGCCGAGCGGACGGAGGTGCCGGCGGCATGAGCGGCGAGCGGTTGGACGGGTTGTCCGTCCGAGACGTGCGGGTCAGCTTCGACGGTTTCACCGCAGTGGACGGCGTCTCGTTGGAGGTGCCCGCGGGTGACATCCGGTTCCTGATCGGGCCGAACGGCGCCGGCAAGACCACACTGGTCGACGCGATCACCGGTCTGGTCCGGGCCACCGGCTCGGTCCGGTTCGGTAACGAGGAACTGCTCGGCCGGCCGGTGCACCGGATCAGCCGGCTCGGCATCGGGCGGACCTTCCAGACCTCGACGGTCTTCGAGGAGCTGTCGGTGTTGCAGAACCTCGACATCGCGGCGGGCGCCCGGCGCAGCTGGGCGACACTGGCCCGCCGCCGCCGAGGTGTGCCCGACGAGATCGCCGCAGCGCTGGAGACCATCGGTCTGGCCGAGCGGGCCGCGGACCTCGCCGGGACGCTCGCGCACGGTCAGAAGCAGTGGCTGGAGATCGGCATGCTGCTCGTGCAGGACGCGCGGCTGCTGCTGCTGGACGAGCCGGTCGCCGGGATGAGCCACGAGGAACGCGACGCCACCGGCGCCCTGTTGGAGATGGTGAGCCGGGATCGCACTGTCGTCGTGATCGAGCACGACATGGACTTCCTGCGTCGGTTCGCGCGCAGCGTCACGGTGCTGCACGCCGGCCGGGTGCTCAGTGAGGGCACGGTGGCGCAGGTCCAGGCGGACCCGCGCGTGCAGGAGGTCTATCTTGGCCACCCGGTCGACGCCGGGTCGGCCCGCACCGGCCTGGAGGCATGATGCTGACGCTGCGCGGGGTGCACGCCGGGTACGGGCGTTCCCGGGTGCTGCACGGGGTTGATCTGGCGGTCCCGCCCGACGGGGTGGCTGCCGTGCTCGGGCACAACGGTGCCGGCAAGAGCACCCTGCTGCGGGTCGCGGCGGGGCTGCTGCGCCCGAGTGCCGGCACCGTCGAGCTGGACGGCGAGGACGTCACCCGCGCCGGGCCGCACGAACGGGTGGCGCGGGGGATGGCGTACGTCCCGCAGGGTCAGCAGTGCTTCCCGCACCTGACCGCGGCGGAGAACCTGCGGCTGGTCGCCGACGGTCGGCGCGACGGGGCGGTGGCAACGGCGGAGGTGCTCGATCTGTTTCCGGCGTTGCGCCCGTTGCTGCGGCGTCGGGCCGGGCTGCTCTCCGGCGGTCAGCGCCAGCAGTTGGCCATCGCCCGCGCCCTGATCACCCGGCCGCGGCTGCTGATGCTCGACGAGCCGACCGAGGGCATCCAGCCGTCGGTGGTCGCGGAGATCCAGGAGCGGATCGTCGAGTTGACCCGGCAGTCCGGGTTCAGCGTGCTCCTCGTCGAGCAGCACCTGGGCTTCGCGCTGCGGGTGGCGGACCGCTACCACGTGCTGGAGTCCGGCCGGGTCACGTCGCACGGCGACGGGGGTGTCACGGCGGAACGGGAGGTCCGGGCGGCCCTGGCGGTCTGATCGGCGCGCCTGTGGTCAGGGCTGGACGCGGTCGAGGAAGTCACGGAGCAGCCGGACGACCTCGTCGAGGTTCGTTTCGAGCAGCCAGTGCCCGCCGTCGAGCAGGTGCAGCTCGGCGTCGGGCAGGTCCCGCAGGTACGCGCGGGCTGCGCCCTCCGGCATGTAGCCGTCGTGCGGTCCCCACACGATCAGGGTGGGCGGCCGGTGGGTACGCAGGTACTCCTGCTGGCGGGGGAACCAGGCGACGGTGCTGCCCTGGTCGGCGACAAGGCGTAGCCAGGCGTCACGCCGCCGGGGTTCCGTGACCAGCGCACCCGAGAGCCGCCACAGATCGGGGCTGACCCGGTCGGTCAACCGGTCCGGCAGCTCGCCCAGAAACTCACGCCGGAAGCCCTCCTCGCTGATCGCGGCAGCCAACTGCTCCCGCCCCTCGTCGGTCGGGTCACGCCAGAACCGTTTCAGCGGCTCGTACTTGGGCCCGTGCTGCTCGGGGTAGATGTCGCCGTTCTGGATGACGAGGCCGGCGACCCGCTGCGGCGCGGCCATCGCCAGTCGCAACCCGAGCTGGCTGCCGTAATCCTGGAGGTAGACCACGTATCGGGTGAGCCCCAGTGTGTCGACGAAGCGTTGGAGCAGGTCGGCGTGGGCATCGAAGGTGTACGCGAACCGGCTCGGGTCGGGCAGGCCGCTGTAGCCGAAGCCGGGGTAGTCGGGTGCGATGGCGCGCCAGCGGTGGGCCAGCGCGGGCAGCAGATGACGAAACTGGAACGACGACGACGGGTACCCGTGTGGTAGCAGCACGACCGGCGCATCGAGGGGACCGGCTTCGCGGTAGAAGATCGTGATGCCGTCGACCTCGACCGTTCGGTGCCGTACAGCGATGTCGGCCATGACCTCTCCTGATGCGTCACACCGGTGTGGGTGGGCTCCCTCGACCGTGCCAGAAGTCGAGCCGTCGTGCTGCGGCATCGCCGTTGCCGGTCAGGTCGTCGGCGCGGGCCCGGTCGAGTCGCGGACGACCAGCAGGTGCCCGGTGGGGCGGCGGCGAGGGCGTGTCGTGCGTGGCTTGAGCGCGAGGGTGAGTGCCGTGCGGCCCATCTCGGTCATCGGCAGGCGGATGGTGGTGAGGCTGGGTGCGAGGTCGGCCGCCACGGAGACGTCGTCGAACCCGACCACTGACATCCGCGCGGGCACCGGTACGCGGCGGGACCGCAGCGTCGACAGCACGCCCATGGCCATCGCGTCGTTGAGCGCGATGATCGCCGTCGTGTCGGGATGGTCGTTGAGGATCTGCTCGGCGGCGGCGCGTCCACCGCCGCGGGTGAAGTCACTGTGCACGACGGCGAGGTCGGCGGGAGACCGCCCGCGCTCCCGCAGAGCCGACGACACTCCGGCGAGCCGGTCGGCGACAGTGGTGAGGCCGGCGCTGCCCGCGGCGACAGCGATCCGCCGGTGGCCGAGATCCATCAGGTGCTGGGCGAGGGCGTGGCCGCCGGCCTCGTTGTCCGGCAGGACCGCGTCGACGCCGAGCGCGTGCCGTCCGATGGCGGCGGCCCGTCCGCCGTGGTCCTGGAACGCGGCCAGCTCGGCGCGCGCCGCGCTCTCCATCCGTGGGTCGTCATAGCCGGAGCCGCTGATCAGAACGATGCCGACCCGCTGGGCGATCAGGTGGCGCAGCTGTTGCAGCTCGTAGTCGGGGTCGCGGCCGGACTGGCAGATCTGCACCAGCAGCCCCTGCTCGGAGGCGAGCTGGATGACCCCGGCGGCGATCTCGGAGAAGTACGGGTCGTCGACCTGGTGGACGATCAACCCCACCGTCGAGGTGGCCCCGCTGGCCAGGGTGCGGGCGTACGGGTTGGCCACGTAGCCCAGCTCACGGGCGACCTGCCGGATCCGGTCGGCCACCTCGGTGCTGACCCCCTCACGGCCGGCGAGGGCGCGGGAGGCGGTCGCCAGCGAGACGGCGGCGTGTTCGGCGACGTCCACGAGGCGCGGCCGGTGGCTGGCCCTGGACATCGACAACCCCCCGGAAACATTCATGTCACCCGATCTGTTGCGAGTGGCATCGATCGAAGCCTAGGGTACGTAAGCGCTTACGTAAGCGCTTACGTGACCGGCATCCGGCATGCCGCGAAACGAGGTGACAGCCATGTCCAGGGCCCGACGAGCGGCCGTCTCCCTCCTGGCGATCGGCGCGCTGACCGGCGCCAGCGCGCCACCGGCGCAGGCGGATCGGAGCATCTCGTCCGACGTCCATCCGGCGCTGCGCGCGCACCTGGTCGCCGCGTACGACTTCGACCACCCGGTGCCCGGCGACCCCGCACTGGAACGCGACCAGGGGCGTTCCGGCACCGAGATCGAGCTGATCAACGGCGGCACCGCCATGCGGGTGCCGGACCGCGCCTACCGGGGCAGCCGCAACGCGGTGCAGACCCGGCAGGTCGCTCCCGCCGTCGCCGGCAACGACGACTGGAAGGCCGGCACCTGGTCGGCCAGCGGCGTGCGGACGCTGCGTGCCTTCAGCGCCACCGCCGGCACCACGGTCATGGGCTGGTTCAAGCTGAACATGGACAGCCCGCTACCCAACTCCACCACCGCCGACCCGGACGACAGGTACAACGCGATCGGGCTGGCCGGAGTGCTGACCGGCGACTCCGACGGCCACGGCGTCCGCGCCCTGCTGGAGCTGATCGACGTCGACGGGGAGTTGCGTCTCGTCGCGCTCGGCCGGCGGCTCGACGGCGGCAACTCGCAGACCTTCGCCGCCACCCGGGACTGGCGCGAGCTGCTGCCGGTGGGGGAGTGGGTGCATCTGGCCGCCACCTTCGACTTCAACACCGGCGCGCTCGCCCTCTACCGCAACGGCGAACCGGTGGACGGCTTCTACACCCGCGCCGACGACCCGTGGCTGGTGTCTGGGCCGGGCCCGCACGTGACCACCGCGTCGGACCCCCGGGGCATCAAGATCGGCGGCAGCTTCCCCCAGGACACCCTGGAACGCAACCCGTGCGACTGCCGGATGGACGGCCTGATGTTCCTCGACAGTGTGGTCTCCGCGAAAGACGTGCGGAGGCAGTACCGCCACCTTGCCCGCTGACCACCCTCGGCACCGTCCCACCGAGAAGGAGACACGCGTGCGCACCCTGCACCGCCGCGCCGGCACCGTCCGCCGGCCCACAGTGAGGGCTGGCCTCACCGCCCTCGTGCTGATCCTGTCCACACTGGTCGCCACGCCCGCGCGCGCCGCCGACGCGGTCTACGACCCGATCCCCGAGATGCCGGTCCAGTCCCGACTGGGGCTGGTCCTCAGCGAGTACGCCAGCTTCCCGCAGTCGTACCCCACGCCGGCGCCGACCGACGCGCGGCTCATGCGTACCGCGCGGATTAACACCATCATGGAGGTGCCCGACGGCTCCGGCCGGCGGGCGGTGCCCGATCTCAACGGCAGCCTCTACCTGGTCGAGGGCGGCGTGCCGCACGTCTACCTGGACGTGGCCGCGACGTTCGCGCCGCGGTTCTTCTCCGGTCGTGGGCTCGGCCAGGGCTTCGGGTACGTGGCGTTCCACCCGGAGTTCGGGGTGAACGGCCGGTTCTACACCATCCACACCGAGTTGGCGTCGACGACGACCGCCACACCGGACTACGCCCAGCCCAACACGCTCTTCCACGGGGTCATCACCGAGTGGACGGCGACGGATCCGGCCGCCGCCACCTTCGCCGGTACGCACCGGGAGGTCCTGCGCATCGGTTTCGGCGGCCAGGTACACGGCATCCAGGAGATCAATTTCAACCCCACTGCCAAGCGCCACGACCGCGACTACGGCCTGCTCTACCTCGCCGTCGGCGACGGTGGCCAGGGCGCCCGCAACACCGACCCGCAGAACCTGGCCCTGCCGCACGGCAAGCTGCTGCGGATCGACCCCCGGGGCACCAACTCCGCCAACGGGCGCTACGGCATCCCGGCCGGGAACCCGTTCGTCGGCCGGGCCGGCGCGCTCGGGGAGCTCTACGCAGTGGGTTTCCGGGACCCGCACCGGTTCAGCTGGGACCGCGCGACCGGCCGGATGTACCTCGGGCACATCGGTGAACACGCCGTCGAGGCCATCTACGAGGTCCGCGCCGGGGACAACTTCGGCTGGAGCGAGCGCGAGGGCTCCTTCGTCTTCGACAAGACCGCCACCAGCCCGTGCGACCGGCTGCTCCCGCTGCCCGCCGACGACGACAGGTACGGCTACACCTACCCGGTCGCCGCGTACGACCACGACCCTGCCGCCGGTTGGAACTGCACCGACGACGTCGGTGTCGCGGTGGCCGGCGGCTTCGTCTACCGGGGGCGGGCGCTGCCCGCGCTGCGCGGCAAGTACGTCTTCGGCGACCTGGTCGACGGCCGGGTGCTCTACACCGAGGCCAACGAGATGCGCCGGGGCCGGGACCTGGCCACGATCCACCAGCTCGCGCTCTTCGACGCGGCGGGCACCCCGGTCCGGATGCGCGACCTGTCCGCACCGGGCGCGCCCGGCGACCCCAACCGGGTGGACCTGCGCTTCGGCACCGACGCCGCCGGTGAGCTCTACGTCGTCGCGAAGGCCAACGGAAAGGTCTGGAAGGTGACCGGTACCCGGGAGTTCGCCAGCGGTGACGTCGGGGACGTCACAGTCCGCCGCACCGCCGGCGCCGCGAACTGGTCGCCGGTGACGCCGGCGAAGTGGCAGTTCAGCGGCGACCAGGTCATCCTGGCCGAGGCCGGGGAGAGCCGGCCAGGCCCGCGCCGGCCCTTCGAGTACGCCGTGCTGACAAACGGCCCGGCGTGGTCGTCGGTGCAGGTCGACGCCCAGGTACGACTCGACACACCAGTGGAGGTCACCAACCGGGACGTGATCATCGTCTTCGGCTGGCGCTCGGACACCGAGTTCTACTACGCCCACCTCTCCACCGACAACACGATCTATCCGCACAACGGCATCTTCAAGGTGGACAACGCCGACCGGGAGCGCATCGACCACCAGTGGAACGGCCGCTCACGGGGCGCCAACCCGGCGATCACCGATGCCAGGTGGCACCGCGTCCGGGTGGTGCACCTGCCGGCCACCGGCGAGATCGCCGTCTACGTCGACGGGCATCGGGACCCGCTGCTGACCGCGAAGGACACCACGTTCGGCTCAGGACGGGTCGGCTTCGGCTCGTTCGACAACGTGGGCCGACTGCGCAACCTGACCGTCACCGGCACACCGGCCTGAACCGGGGCGCGGTGGGGACGACGGCGCTCATACCGGCGTCCCCACCGCGTCATCCGTCGACCTGCCCCGGCGGGGCCGGTCCGGTTCGTAGACTTCCTGCCATGCCGGAGATCGTCGAGTTGCTGGCCTCGCCCGTGCACCGCTTCCTGGGTCGGCCCGCCGACGGCCCGGCCCCGGCCCCGCCCGGTGAGCTGGTCGACGCCGTCCGGATCCGGGCCGGCCTCGGCATCGTCGGCGACCGGTACTTCGGCCAGCAGGCACACCGCGACGCCAGCGTCACCGTCATCGCCCAGGAGTCGCTGCCGGTCGGCATCGGCCTGGCCGAGGTGCGGCGCAACATCCTCACCACCGGGATCGCCGTGGACGAGCTGATCGGCAGAGTGCTGGTGCTGGACTCCGGCGACGGCCCGGTCAGCCTGCGGGTCAACCGGGCGGCCCGACCGTGTGCCTGGATGGACGTCACCGTCGGCCCGGGGACGTGGAAGGCGCTGCGCACCACCGGCGGCATCCGCTGCACGCCCCTCAACGACGGCACCCTGCGCGTCGGCGCGATCGACGCCGTCGTGAGCTGAGGAAAGGGCTCGACGTCAGCACTCCCGGACCGGCATGGTGTACGTCGACCTGACCGGCGCCGTCGCTTGGCCCGGCTGGCGGATTCGGCGAGGTGACGCTCCGGCGAGCTGGTGCGTGGTAGAACCAAACCGCGCATCGGCTCGCAGGTCTCCGGGCAGCCGGGGGCAATGCCGGACGGGACCTCATCCGAACGGAGGTGGTGCGTTGAACCTCGAGCTGCGGCAGCTCATCGAGGAGCTGCGGGCTGAGCTGGCCGATGTGCCGGACAGCCTGGCCTACGCCGAGTTCGGCGAGGGGGCCGCCATCGACGCCGTACCGGCGGGGCTCCCTGCCGACCTGCGGGACCTCCTGCTGGTGGCCGACGGGCTGCGGGCGGGTCGGGTCGAGCTGGCGTCCTCGTCGACCCTCGCGGGGGTGCAGTACCACCTGGACTACGCGCCGGACTTCTCGTCCATTCCGCAGGACCGGGCGGGCTGGCTGGTGGTCGGCGTCCGCAGCGACGAGCCGATCTTCATGGATCGTGGCACGGGAGCGATCTGGTACTTCCCGCCCACCGGCACCGAGTGGTTCATGTCCGACGCGTTCGAGGAGCTCGCCCCCGACGTGGAATCCTTCGTGGACTACTACCTGCTCGGGCCGGGCTACGCCGACCTGACCCCCGCCGACGACAGGTGGTTCGCGTTCCTCGACGAGCAGGGCCTGCTCGACGAGGACGACGAGGAGGGCAGCTGAGTCAGACCGGGCTGATGTGTGCGGCCAGGACCCGCCAGCCGTGCGGGTCGTCGTGGACCCACGTCCTGGTGTAGCGCAGCCGCGCCGCGAACGGCGCCCCCTCGGAAAAGCCGGACACCCGGCCCAGGAAGAACGTCACCCCCGTCTTGCCGACGACGAGCAGGTCCAGTTCCTCCTCCACCAACTCCTCGACGATTGTGCGGCGGTCCCGGTGGGCGGCCAGGTCATCCTGCTTGCTGTGGGTACGCCCGTCCGGGCCGATGGCGATCAGCTGGTCGACCAGCAGCTGATCGAGGGCGGCGACGTCGCCGGCCCGTTGGGCGGCCTGCAGGGTGCGCTCGGCGTCGAGCAACTCGGCCTCGCGTGCGCTGTCCGGCATCGTGGCGTCCTCCCGTTCTGGTCCGACCCGGCGCCACCGTCGGCCCGGGCTGTCCGCATTGTGGCAGCCAACCTGGCCCGGGCGGGTGGGGATCGCCGCCGACGTTCACAGACTAAGGCGAATCCGTACGACGGTCTCCCCGGGGCTGGTGAGCACCGCGACCTCGTCACAGATCTGCTCCACGATTGCCAGCCCGCGACCCCGTACCGAGTCGGCGGCCGGCATGCTCCGGCCGAACGCCCGCGTCGGACCCTGGTCGACCACGTCGCAGAACAGCTGACCCGGCTCGGCCCAGAGCCGTACCCAGCCGCCGCCGGTGGTGTGCTGCAACGTGTTGGTGGCCAGCTCGCTGACCGCCAGCGTCAACAGCTCCACCCGCTCGGCCGACAAACCACGGGCCAGTGCCCCGGCGCTGACGAACGCGCGCAGCGCTCGTATGTCGGTCGCGACCTGATAGGCCATGGTGTCCGCGGCGTGGGTGGCGACACTCTGCTCGGCCACGGTCTCCCGTCGCTCGCCGGGCATCAGCCCGCCCGGTGCGGCTGCCCGGCCAGCGGCACCGCGTTCCGCGCGGGTGTCGTGGGCGTGCGAACCTCGAAGTGCGCCATCGGGCAGCCGGAACCCTTCTCGTAGCGACAGCTGTTGCCGCCACATCATGTCACCCACTGCCATCTTGATTGTCTCGTCCGTTCGGCGGTTGATCACCTGCGGGCGGGCCCGACCAGCCTCGCAGCCCGGCAGCGGAACTCGGCGTCAGGGGCGGATGTCCAGGGCACCGATGAGCCCGTCGCGCAGCGTGAACCGGTACCGCAGCTCGATCGGGCTGCCGGGGAAGTCGCCGGACACCCGGGTGATGGCCAGGTACGAGTCGCCCGCCTGCGACGTGACCCGGACCGGCTCGGCGGTGTACGAGTAGGCGTCCATCGTCTTCTGTCGCCAGGCGCGGATCGAGGCGCGCCCGTCGTACAGCTTGTCCTCGTCGGCGACGCTCGCGGTGTCCGCGAAGCAGGCGACGAAGGCGTCCAGGTCCCGGTCGTTGACGGCCCGGAAGTACCGGTCGATCACGTCGGGCAGGTCGAGGGCCATCTGCTCCTCCTGCGGCACGGGCCGCCGTCGGGCAGCCGTCGGGTTCCCGGTCCGACCTCACGGTACGAGAAGCGGACGGCACCGCGCGGAGCAACCAGCAGAACCATCCCGCTGCCGCTGCCGGGTTTGCTGCCGGTGGGCCCGGGTAGCCACGCGTTTCCGAAGGTGAAGGGCGGGGGGATGGCCGAGCTGGCGTTCGTCGAGAAGGTTGCGGCACGGGCGGGTCTCCCGCCGGAGCAGGCACGTTCGCTCACCGAGGCGGTCCTGCGGACTCTCACCGAGCGGCTCAGCGGTGGGGAGGCGGGCGCTCTGGCCCCCCACCTGGCCGACGAGCTGAGCCCGCTGCTGGTCAAGGCAGCGGAGCCGCCGGAAACGTTCGGTTACGACGAGTTCCTGGGCCGGGTGGCCGACCGCGCCGGGATCGACCGTCCGGCTGCCGAGCGGGGCACCCGCGCGGTGCTCCAGACGATGCACCGGGTGGTCGGGCACCGGGAGTTCGAGGACGCCCTGGCCCAACTCCCGGCGGACCTGCGGGCACTGGCGCAGCCGCTGCCGCACGGCCCCTGACCGACGCCCCCACCGCTGGACGCCCCGGGCGTCGGTGACCGTTCGGTCCCTGGTGCGCCGCCACGACACCGGATCTACTGTGCGTTACCGATCGAACGCGCAGTGGTGGTGCCCCGCGCCCGTCCGCCGGGTCGTCGCCGCTCCGATCCGAGGAGCGTCCCCCTTGGCGTCCATGGTGTCCCCGCGTCCCCTGCTGACCGCTGCGACGACAGTCGTCGCGCTGATCACCCTCGCTCCCGCTCCCGTCGCCGCGTCCCCGCACAGCTATCGGGTCGTCGACCTCGGCACCCTGTCCGGAGGCGACGGCGCTGCGACGGCGATGAACGACCGCGGCGACATCGTCGGCTGGAGCACCGTCGCCAGCGGCGCCCGGCACGCCGTGCTCTGGCGCCACGGTGTCATCACCGACCTGGGTGTGCTGCCAGGCGACACGGATTCCGCCGCCGTTGACGTCAACGAGTTCGGTGACGTGGCGATCACCTCCTTCGGCTCGGACTACCTGACCCGCGCGGTGCTCTGGCGCGACGGTCGGCTCCACGACCTGGGCACCCTGGGCGGGGAGAACAGCGTGGCGATCGGGGTCAACGACCGGCGACAGGTGCTCGGCACCAGTGAACCGGCCGGCGACATGCCGCACCGCTTCCTGTGGCGCAACGGGGTCTTCACGGACCTGGGCCGGGAGTACTTCTACGAGTTCACCACCGACGTCAACAACGCGGGCGACGTGGTGGGTGGGTTCAACGTGCCGCCGCAGGACTACCCGTGCACCTGCGTCGGTGGTCTCCTGCGCAACGGCGTCTTCACCCAGATCGGCAGTGAGGCCATCGGGGTCAACAACCGGGGCCAGGTGGTGGGCGCGGCGAACGGGCGGGCGTTCCGCTGGCAGAACGGCACACTGACCGACCTCGGCACGCTCGGTGGCGACTGGAGCCGCGCCACCGCGATCAACGACCGGGGTGAGGTGGTGGGCCAGAGCACCACCACCGCCGCGTGGCACCCGTTCCTCTGGCGCAACGGGGTGATGACCGACCTGACCACCCGGGGAGTATGGGAGACCGACTCGATCGAGGACATCAACATCCGGGGCCAGTTCGTCGGCGCCCGGGGGAACCGGCCGGTGCTGTTCCGCTGAGCGGCGGTCTTCATACGACGGACGGTTGGGGCGTGGTCTGACCCGCCGGTCAGACCACGCCCCTTCGTCAAAGGTCAGCCGGTTACCCCGCTGCTGACCACCCACTTCTGGTGTGCGCCGCCCGCGTACGTGCCGAGCTGGATCTGGGTGCCGTCGCCGGTGTTACCGCCGGCGGCCTCCATGATCTTGCCGGACTGCGGGTTGCGGATCGACCCGTCGGCCTGCGGCTGCCAGACCTGCGCGCCGGTGCCGTTGCAGGTCCAGAGCTGGATCTTCGTACCGTTCGCGGTGCCGCCGTTGTCGATGTCCAGGCACTTGCCGAGCACCCGGTACGTGTCGCCGACCCGCGTCCACGACTGCGCGGTGGTGCCGTTGCAGGTCCAGAGCTGGATCTTCGTGCCGTCGGCGGTGCCCGCGTTGTCGACGTCCAGGCACTTGCCACCGACGCCGGTGATGGTGCCGCCGATGGGCGGCGGGGGACTGCCCGGGATCGAGTTGAGCGTGTACCACGCCTCGGTGCTCCACAGGGACTGGCCGCTGGTGGAGGTGAAGGGGCGCGGTGAGCGCAGGTGCACCACCCTGCCGGCCTTGCGACCGGGCACCGTGAGGCTGACCCTCTTGCCGTCCGCCGAGAGGGTGGCCGAGGTGACGGTCAGGGTCTCCTCGTCGATCTTCGGACCGCCGTAGTTCGACGTCGCCACGTACCGCCACTGCTTGAGCTTGTAGCGCGCGGCCAGGTCGGTGGCGGTCGCCGTCGACACCGGCTGGGTGTACTCCACCTCGAAGCCGGTCGTGGTGGCGCGCATTGCGAGCATCTCGAACGTGGTGGAGGTGTTCGGGGTGAGCTTCTGCAGGCCGTACGACAGCTTGCCGGTCTGGCCCCAGTTGCCGCCCGCGCCGAGCCCGCCGACGTAGATCGCGCCGTCCGGGCCGACGTTGACCTCGGAGACGCCCGCCTCCAGGCCCTGGGTGAGTCGGAACAGCGCGCCCTGGTACTCGCCGTTGACCTTCTCCACATTCGCCCGTTGCAGGCCGCCGTAGGTCACGTCACCGATGACGAACTGGCCGGCGTAGCGACCGCTGGTCAGGTAGAGCGGCGTGCTGGGCGAGTTGGCGATCTCGTTCTGCGGCATCCAGAGCACCGGCTGCGTGACCGGAGCGGTGTCGAACGGACCCGCGGGGTTCGTGAAGTGGTTGAAGAACCGGCCCTGCTTGACGTGCACCAGCTTCGACGAGGGCAGCCAGCCGCCCTGGTTGTCGGTGACGAAGATGCCGCCCTCCGGGCCCCAGCCGATGCCGTGTGGCGTACGCAGACCGCCGGCGACGTAGCTGACCGCGCCGGTGTCCTTGTTGACCTTGAGGGTGGTGCCCCGGTTGGTGGCGGGCTGCGGGTTGGTGGTGGCGCCGCCGGAGTTGATCGACACCGACAGGTTCAGATAGAAGAAACCGTCCTGGTAGAGCAGGCCGAAGGCGAACTCGTGGAAGTTGCCGCCGTACGGCCAGGTGGCGACGGTCTCCAGACGCTCGGCCACCTCGTCACCGCCGGTGTTCACCAGCCGGGTCAACCGCTGCTTCTCGGTCACGTAGACCACCCCGTCGACGACCTTGAGCCCCATCGGTTCCTTGAGGCCGCCGGCGATCTTCTTGGTGGTCACGTTGCCCGGGGTTGTCGACCCGCCGGTGTTGCCGAGGATCCAGACCTCGCCGTCCTGGGAGGTGCCGGACTGGTCGCTGCCGCCCCAGGTGCTGATGACCAGCCGGCCGTCGGCCAGCCAGTCCATGCCGGTGACCTTCGGCTGGAAGCCGCTGGGCCGAAGGTTGGTCAGTGTGTAGCCGGGGTGCACGCCGGTCAGCGGCAGGCCGTCACCGGGGGTGTCGGAGACACCCTCGCACTCCTTGCGTCCGGGTGCGGTCACCCGGACCACGCCGGCGTCGGTGCTCAGCGCCGAGTTCGGTACGACCACGAAGGTCGACGATCCGGGAGTCTTCCACTCCAGGGTGATCTGCTGCCCGCCCCCACGCTCGAAGTGGTCGATGCGCAGCGGGTGCAGGCCGGCGGTGAGGGTGACGGTGCCCTCTTTCGGCGGGGTCGCGCCGTGCAGGCCGTCATGGTTGATCACCACGGCGTTGTCGATCGACAGCTTGGAGCCGTCGTCGCTGCTGAGCCGGAAGGTGTAGCTGCCGGCCTGGGTGGTGGTGATGTTGCCCAGCACCTGCGAGACGAAGTTGTCCTCGAAGCCGAAGTCGGCCGCCGAGGTCCAGTTGATGGTGGACATCAGCTTGTCCACGTTCGGGGTCTGGGCGGGCTTGAGCGTGCACAGTTCGGACAGCGGCACCTGCACGTCGAAGACGCGCAGCGTGACGCCCGGTTCCTGCGCGGGGGCGGCGTTGGCGGGGACGGCCCAGAGACCGGCGGCGAGGACGAGTGCCAGCGCACCCAGGACGGGATGGTGGAGTCGGCGTAGCAGGCGTGTGCCCATCGTTCCTCCAGGAGGCAGTGGAGTGTCCGACGGCCGGCGTGGAGCAGCGGTGAGGATGACCGTCGGCCCGGCTCCGTAACGTCCTCGACGCCGACGAGTGACGTTGCGGAAACACCGGGTGGATGGCTCGGAACATTAAGGTGTTTCGATTGGACTGTCCATGGCTTCGCCTCGATACATCAGAAGTTTCCAATGTCCGTGCGAAAGTTCGCGAGGGTACGCGAAGAATGCCCGGCTATTGCGACGGTCTACCGCCGTCCACGCCGCGCCGGACCACCGGCCCGATTGCCGCTCTTCCGGGTCGGGTTGGCGGGCTTGCGGGTTGCGGCTCCGCCCCGGCCCGCGCCGCCGACGGACCGGCGATCCCCAGTGGAGGCTCCGCTCGCCGCGGGTCGACGGCGGGCCGCCACCAGCACGATCGCCGAGACCACGACGACGATCAGGGCCGGGATCAGCCAGGCCGGGAACCCGCCGTCGCGTTGCTCCTGAGTGGCGCCGGCCGGGTCGTCCGCCGCAGTGCCGGTGGGGGCGACCGGGCTGCCGGTGGCCCCGGGGCTCGATCCCTCACCCTCGGCCTGGGCGAGCAGCGCCGGATCCGGCCCCGCCGTGGGTGCCGACCAGCCGGCTGGGGCCGGCGTGCCCGGGCCCTGGTAGTCGAAGGTCACCTCGCCCCGCACCGCCTCACCGTCGGAGGCGACCGAGAGGTAGCTGGCGGTGTAGCGGCCCTTCGCCGGCCAGTGCGCGACGGTAACCATGGCCGGGAAGCCGGTGTGGTACAGCCGTGGCTCGAACACGCCGTTGACCATGAAGTACTCGGTGACCGGCTTGTCGAGTCGCTTCGGCTCACCGTAGGACCAACCGTTGTCCACCCGCGACCCATCCGGGCCGCTGATGGCGAAGTGCGCGTTGGAAGCCGGCTTTTCGGTGAAGTACAACGCCAACTGGGTCAGCGGCTCGCGTACGACAGTGCCCTTGAGTGGGGTGGAGGTCGCCAGCTGGCCGTGCGCGGACGCCGGGGCGACCGGCAGCAGCAACGACACCACCAGGGTCGCCGCCAGCGCCGCCACTACACGGCTCAGGACCTTACACACAGTGACCAGCTTCGATCGCATTCGTTCATCATGGTCATTTCCCCGGCACCGAACAAGACGTAGAGTTCTCCTCCCCGACGATCAACCCGACACCCGTCCCCCTCGCGTCGTTCGGAGTCCGCCCGTGCTCGTCCGTACCTCCGCCGCCCGGACCGCCGCCACCCTCGCCGCCGCCGCCCTCGCCGCCCTGCTCCTCGCCGGTTGCGGGCAGGACGACGACCCCTCCGTGGCCACCCCCTCGACGGTGCCGACGTCCGCGGCCCCGTCGAACGCCACCCCCACCGCGCCGACCCCGACGGCCACCAGCACGCCCAGCGCCTCCGCCAGCACCACCGCGGTGGACCAACAGATCACCGTCACGATCGCGAAGAAGCGGGTCGATCCGCCGACCGGACGGGTCACCGTCAGGAAGGGCCAGCTGGTCCGGATCACCGTCACCTCCGACGTGGCCGACGAACTGCACGTGCACGGCTACGACCTGGGCGCCCGGCTGCCGGTCGGCACGCCCGGCTCGGTGGAGTTCCGCGCCGACAAGACCGGGCTGTTCGAGGTGGAGACGCACGAGTCCGAGCTGGTGCTCTTCCAGCTCGTCGTCCGCTGAACGACATGACGGCCGCTCCCACGCTGCTGGCACACGGCGTCGGCGGCCGCCAGGACCTGCCGATCACACTGCCGCAGCTCGTCGTCGCCGCCGCGCTGACCCTCGTCGTCACGTTCGTGGCGCTGGGTCTGCTCTGGCGCGAACCCCGGCTCGACCGGGACGCCACCGGCGGTCGCCCGGTGCCGCGGTGGCTCGCCCGACTCGTCGACGCGCCCGCGTTCCGGTGGGCGCTGCGCGGGCTCGGCCTGCTCGCCACCGCCTGGTTCTGCCTCGGTCTGCTGGGCGGGCCGGACACCGCGGACAACCCGACCGCCGGCGCGCTCTACGTGCTGCTCTGGGTCGGGCTGGCCCCGCTGTCGCTGCTGCTCGGCCCGATCTGGCGGGCGGTCAACCCGCTGCGTACGGTGCACCTGCTCGCGGCGCTGGCGGCGCGGCGCGACCCGAACCGTGGGCTCCGTGAGCTGCCCGACAGCGTCGGTTGGTGGCCGGCCGCCGCCACCCTGTTCGGGTTCGTCTGGCTGGAACTGGTCGCCCCCGACCGGGCCACCCTGCCGGTCATCACCGCCTGGCTGGCCGGGTACGCGGTGGTCCTGCTGGCCGGCGCGGTGCTGTTCGGCGCCGGCTGGTTCGACCACGCCGACCCGTTCGAGGCGTACAGCACAGTGATCGGTCAGCTCGCCCCGCTCGGCCGGGCCGCCGACGGCGTCCTGGTCTGGCGCAACCCGCTCGACGGGATCGCCGGCCTGCGACCCCGCCCCGGGCTGGTCGCCGTGGTGATCGTGCTGCTCGGCTCGACAATGTACGACAGCCTCTCCAACGCGCCGGGCTGGTTGCGCTTCAGCCAGGAGAACGGCCTGCACCCGGCGGTCACCGGCAGCGCCGGCCTGAGCCTCGTCATCGCCGCCGTCGCGGTGGCCTACCTTGCCGCCACCGGTGCCGCGGCGCGCATCGGTCGCACCGACGCGGCCGACGCCCGGGGGGTGCCGGGCGAGATCGCCCACTCCATCGTGCCGATCGCGGTGGGGTACGTGGTCGCGCACTACTACTCGCTGCTGATCCTGGAGGGCCAGCGCACCGTCGCGTTGCTCTCCGACCCCCGGGGCACCGGCGCCAACTGGCTCGGCACCGTCGACTGGGAACCGCAGACCGCGCTGATTACGCCCTCCGGGGTGGCGACCCTCCAGATCACCGTCATCATCCTCGGGCACCTGCTCGGCACGCTGCTGGCCCACGACCGCGCCCTGTACCTGTTCCCCCGCGCCCGGGCGGTGGCCGGCCAACTACCCCTGCTGGCACTGATGGTCGCCTACACCGTCGCCGGCCTGCTGCTGCTCTACGCGGGGTAGCCCCGCCCGGGTGCCGACCCGTGCGTCATGATGGCCCGTGCACTCCGATCTTCAGCGCTACCTCGATGACCTCGTCAGCACCGCCCGCGACGTGCTCGGCGCCGAACTGGTCGGCGCGTACGCTGCCGGCTCGGTGGGGCTCGGGGCGTACCAGCCCGGCCGCAGCGACGTGGACGTGGCGCTGCTCAGCGCCGGGCCGCTCACCGAGGCCGCCAAACGGACGTTGGTCGCCCGGCTGCGGCACGAGGCGCTGCCCTGCCCCGCGCGCGGACTGGAGTTGGTCGTCTACGACCGGGCGGTGGCCGCCTCCGGCACCCCGGAGCCCGGCTTCGAGGTCGAACTGAACACCGGGGCCGGCATGCCGTTCCGGCGCACCCTCGACCCCGCCGACCGCCCGGCCGCCGACGGCCGATTCTGGTACGGCCTCGATCGCAGCATCCTGCACCAGAGTGGACTCCCACTGCTCGGCCCGCCGGCGGGGGAGGCCTTCGCCGACCTCACCCCGGCCGACCTGCGCCGGCTGCTCATCGAGGCGCTGTCCTGGTGGCTCGCCCTGCCCACACCGCCGGCCGACCAGCCCGCGCCCGGCACCGAGGACGCCGTGCTCGGCGCCTGCCGGTCGTTGGTGCGCCACCGCGACGGCGTCTGGTTGGCGAAGGTGGCCGCCGGTCAGCGGCTGATCGATGCCGGCGACCGGGCCGAGGTGATCCATCAGGCGGTCGCCGCACGCCACGGTGGGCCGCCGCCCACCGGGGCACAGGCCCGCGCCTTCCAACAACGGGTACGCGACGAAATCGCCGGATAGCGGTCGCCTGGGCGGGCCCTGCGCGCTCAGCGGACCGGGCGGGACTCCAGCGAGGCGAAGAGCAGGTTGAGACCCTCGGTCATGGTCGGGTGGGTGATGACCGCGTCCCGCAGAGCGGTCCACGGCATCCCGGCGAGCATGGCCAGCTGCACCGAGGTGATCACCTCACCGGCCTCGGCGCCGAGCAACGACGCACCGAGGATCCGGTCAGTGCTGGTGTCGATGACCGCCTTCCACATGCCCTGGGTCTGGCGCAGGGTGCGTGCGCGGGGGATGGCGGCGACCGGCAGGTGGGCGACCTGGATGTCGTACCCGGCGCGGCGCGCCTCGGTCTCGGTCAGCCCGATCCGCGCCAGTTCCGGGGTGGTGAAAACGGTGTACGGGATGAGCCGGTCGGCGGTGCTGCGCTGGCCTCCCGCGAAGTTCGCCCGAATGATCCGGTAGTCGTCCAGCGAGACGTGGGTGAACTGCGGGCTGCCGGCGACGTCTCCGGCCGCCCAGGTGCGCTCGGCGCTGGTGCGCAGGTGTTCGTCGACCTCCACGAAGCCCCGCTCGCTGAGCCGTACGCCGGCCACGTCCAGGCCGAGTCCGTCGGTGACCGGTTCCCGGCCGGCCGCCACCAGCACGTCGTCCCCGACCACCGCGCTGCCGTCGTCCAGCGTCACCCGCAGCGAGCCGTCGGCCTCCCGGTCGACCCGCGCGACCGCGACACCCACCCGTACGTCGATGCCATCATCGAGGAAGACGCGCATCACCGCGTCGCTGATGTCGGGGTCCTCGCGGGTGAGCAGCCGTGGACCACCCTCGACCACTGTCACCGCGCTGCCGAACAGCGCGAACATCTGCGCGAACTCCACCCCGACGGTGCCGCCGCCGAGCACCACCAGCCGGGCCGGCAGCCGATCCAGGTGCAGCAACTCGTCGCTGGTGAGCACCCCGGCCTCGGCCATCCCGGGCACCGACGGCAGATGGGGGCGAGTGCCCGTGTTGATCACCACGTCGCTGCCGCGCAGCAGTCGCTCGCCGCCGTCGGCGAGTGCCACCCGTACGGTTCGTGGGCCGACGAACTGGGCCTCGCCGATCACCAGGTGCAGACCGGAGTCGAGGAACTGCTGCCGGTTGGCGGCGACCATCCCCTCGACCACGTCCTGCTTGTGCGCGCGCAACAGGTCGATGTCGACCCGGCCGCCCTCCACCGTCAGGCCGAGCGCCGACGCGTCCCGCAGCTGGCGGGCGGCCCGCGCGCTGGTCACCAGCGCCTTCGTCGGGATGCACGCGACGTTGATGCAGCTGCCGCCGATCATGCCGCGCTCGACCATGGCGACCCGCTGACCGGATCGGGCGACGTCCATGCTCAACGTCTTGCCGGCCTTGCCGCCACCGACGACGAGCAGGTCGAACTCCTCCGGTTGGTCGGTCACCGGGCGCTCCTCTCGGTCACCGGCCGGGCCGGCGGTCACCGCTGGTGCGCGGCGGCCAGCCCAGCCTGCCAGCTCAACCGGGTACGGCGACCCGGTTCCACGCAGAATCGCCCGCACCTTGATCGGTTCATGAGAAGTAGATCGCCGTGCCGCCGTGGCGAGCCCGGTGAGGGATCATTGCTGGATGCCTGCACTCCCGCTGCGGTTCCGCGCACGGGTCCGCCATGAGCCTGATCGCTCGTACGCAGTGCTGGTCGAAGGACCCGAGGGGGAGGTGCTGGTCGCCGTCACCGGCAGCCTGAGGGAGGTGGGCACTGTGGCACGCGAGGGTGCCGCCCGCCTGTTCGGTGTGCCGACGGAACGAATCGCCGAGGATCACCTGGACGTGGTGATCCCTCAACCGCCGTATGGGCGCGACGGGCAGTGGGTGCGAATCGTGTCGGCAGGTGAGTCCGCCGCGCCGGACGACGCCGTCGACGTCGGTATGGCCGGACAGGCGCACTGGTTCGGCCACGAGGGCGCCTGGTTCGTAACGGTGGCCGGCTCCGGCACAGCCGTCCATCCCAGCGAGCACCTGGACTTCGCGCCCGTCCTCACCGAGGAGGAGATCGCCGAGCTGCGGAGGTACCTCGATCGGTCAGCCCAGTCGCCCTCTTGAGTGGCCTGGTCATCGACCGACGACCGGCCGCCCCGGCCCGGGCCCGTGCGGATCCGCTCCGGGCCCGGGTGCAACCGCGGCTGAGGTCAGTGCCGGGCGGCGCCGTTCTCGCTGACCGGCTGCCCGAAGGCCAGGAACGGTACGGGCGTCGGTGCGTCCGTGCCGATGTGCCGAGGGAAGGTCCGCTCGGCGTCGTCGACGCTGACCTCCCGGGCCGCCGTACGTTCGGACGTCGTCGACTCGTCCGCCACCGCTGGTGCGTCCGCATGCTCGTCGTTCGCCTGCTCCACCGGGGCCCGGTCGCCATTGGCCTGTTCCACAGGGGTCAGGTCGGCATAGCCGTTCTCGTCCGGGCTCCGGTCGGCAGGTGCGGCGTTGAGCGGGGCGCGGTCGGTGGTGGCACGATCGGCGTCCGCGTCGTCCACTGTGGGTCGCTCCGCGGGGTGCCGGTCGCCCCCGACGCGGTCGACGTTGAGCCGCTCGACGCCCATCCGCTCCGGGGCGGGCCGATCGGCGTTGGAGCGGGAACCCACCATCGGGTACTCAGCGGTCTCCGTGCCGCCGGCTGCCGCGGCCATGACCGCGGCGGCGGCGAGGTCGGCCACCCGCTTCGCCTCCCGCTGTACGCGGGCGCGGACCTCCTTGGCGTGCCGCTCGGCGGAGTCCCCGGCCCGCCGGGCCTCGTCCAACCGGGCACTCTCGGCGGTCAGGTCCCGACGGACCTCACTGAGTCGCTGCTGCATCCTGGACAGCTCGTTCTCCAGCGTCTCGCCCTCCTGGCGGATCTCGGCGAGCTGCTGGCGGCCGGTGTTCAGCTCGGCGTTCAGCTCGGCGGCCTCCTGCCGGCGTTCCTCAAGCTCCTTCTGCAGGGCGGCGAGCTGCTGCTGGTGGCTGGCGGCCTGCTCGTCGGCGCGGTTGCGCAGCTCGGTCACGTGCTGCTGCGCCTCGGCCAGCAGCGCGGCGATCTGCTGCTCGGTCGCGCTGCGCTCCTCGGCCAGCTCCTGCTCGGCGGCGGCCTGCTGTTCGGCGATGTCCTGCTCGGCGGCGGTACGCCGTTCGTTGACCTCTCGCTCCACGTTGGCCTGCCACTGGGCCATCTCCTGCTGGTGCTTGGAGCGGGCGGACTGGAGTTCCTGCTGGATCTGGGTACGGGCCGACTTCATCAGCGCGTCGGCGGCGACCCGGGTCTGGTTGAGCTGCTGCGCGCTCTGCTCGGTGATCCGCTTGGCCTCGTGCTGGGCGCGCTCGTGCGCGGCCTCACCGTCGGCCCGCAACTGCTCGGCGTGCTCGCGGATCGCTGTCAATTCGGCCTCGGCCAGGGTGCGCCGTTCCTCGTGCGCCTGCTCCTGCTCGGCCCGCCGGGCGGCCAGCTCCTCGGCCAGATCCTGACGTGCCTGCGCGGCCCGCTCACGGGTGTCGGCGAGGATCCGCTCGGACTCGCTGCGCAGCTCGTTGGCCCGGTCTGTGGCCGACTCGGTGATGATGCCGGCCTGCTTCTCGGCGAGCGCCATGATCTCGCCGACCATCGGGCCCAGGTCATGGAACGAAGCGCGGTCCACCTGCACGGGTTGCTCCTGAAGCTCGGCCAGTTCGGCGCGCAGCCGCTGCACCTCGGCGGTCAGTTCACGGACGCGGACGGCGGAGCGCCCGTGCTCCCCGCTCAGCATCGCGATCTGGCCGTCGAGCTGCTCCAGGTGCCGGTCCACCTGGCGTTTGTCGTATCCGCGCAGGGCGAGCTCGAAGCTCGGCCGGGAGGCCGCATCGTCGCGTGCTGCGTGCGGCTCAGCGCCGATGGACATGCACCATCCTCCGTACGATCGGGGCGTCAGGGTCGGCGGTCGCCTGCCCCGCGGGCCGTCAGTGTGGCGCAACGCTACCGCCGAGCGGACCTCATGCGAAGTCCTGCCCCACCACCTCTCACGTTGCCGTCCCGCGTTGCCCCGATCCCGCGCCGATCATGGACTCGTGGTGCCGGAAAGGTGATGCTCCACCACCTTTGTCATCCAGCACCACTCCATGATCGACGCAGGTCAACATGGGATGAGTAGCGCGACGTAGTCGCGCGAGGTCAGCGTCGGCGGGCCACCAGGACCGCGTCGTGGAGGGTGATGTCCTCGCCGTTCTGGTTGGTGGCGAGGCGGGAACGTTCCTCCGCCGCCAGCACCTCCCAGTGGGCCGGCTCCAGATCGGCGGCCACGTCCTGCGCGGTGTACATCGCGTCCGGCATGTGCATCCGGTGCGCCAACCCCCACAGATCGGACGGGTGGTGCCCGACGATCAGCAGGACGCCACCAGGTGCCACCGCCGCGGCCAGCCGGCCGAACAACTCCCGCCGCTCCACCGGCGGCAGGTGCATGAACTGCGCGGACACCAGGTCGTACGCCTCCTCGGTGGGCGGCTTGTCCCGTAGGTCGACGTGGGTGAACTCGATCCGGTCGCCCACTCCGGCGGCCTCGGCGTGCGCGGTGGCCCGGCTCAACGCCGTGGTGGAGATGTCCACCGCCGTCACCTGCCAGCCGCGCTCGGCCAACCACACCGCGTCGGCGCCCTCGCCGCTGCCCACGTCCAGGGCGCGCCCCGGGGCCAGGTCGGTGACCTCGGCGACCAGCTGCGGGTTCGGCCGGCCACTCCAGACCGAGGGGCGGGACTGGTAGCGCTCCTCCCACGCCGGCTCCTCGAACGTCGTGGCCACCAACTGCCGGTACGCGGACACCGCGTCGCGGGTCTCCTCGGCGATGAGATCGGCGTTGATCGCCGCCGCCGCGTTCAGGCCGGCCGCGGCGGACGTGATCACCTGACTGCGGATGTCGGCCACGTTGCCCGCCACCCAGACACCACTGACGGTCGTCGCGCCGGTGGCGTCGGTCGGGATCTGGGCACCGATGACGTGCTCACCCATCGTCACCTGCTCCGGGGCCAGACCCAACCCCACCAGCACGTCGGCGCGGGGAGTCAGCCGCGTCGCCACCACGATCGCGTCGAGCGCCACCACCCGGCCGTCGGCGAGCCGTACGCCGGTCAGCGCGTCGTCGGTCACCTCCACCGCGGCGACCGGGCCGGGCACCACAGCGATGCTCCGGGCGGCGAGCCGCTCGGCGGTCTCCGCGTCCGGCGCCGGGGAGTCGTGCAGCAGGAGCAGCACGCTCGGGCTCCACTGTCGCCACATCTCGGCCTGGTGCACGCTCAGCGGGCTGGTCGCCAGGACGCCGATCCGCCGGTCGCGAACCTCCCACCCGTGGCAGTAAGGGCAGTGCAGCACGTCGCGACCCCACCGCTGGGCCAGGCCGGGCACGTCGGGCAGCTCGTCGGTCAGACCGGTCGTCACCAGCAGCCGGCGGGCCCGCACCGATTCCCCGCCGTCGAGGCTCAGCCGGAACCCGTCGTGGTCCCGGGTCGCGGCCTCCACCCGCCCGGTGCGGAACTGCCCGCCGTACCCGGCGACCTCCGCCCGGCCGATCGCGAGCAACTCGCCCGGCGGCGTCCCCTCCCGGCCGAGGTAGTTGTGTATCCGGTCGGCCGGCGCGTTGCGGGGCTCACCGGAGTCGATCACCAGCACCGACCGTCGGGCCCGGCTCAGCGCCAGGGCCCCGCTGAGCCCTGCGGCACCGCCACCCACCACCACCACGTCATATGTCTCGTCCACCGGTATATCTCCCTCTTGCTCTGTCGGCTGCGCCCACCATCCGTCGCCGTCGGCAAGGTGGCAACTATCCTTGCCGTTATGGCAAACGAGGACAGCGCCGCGCTGGCGGCCGTCGGCCCCCGGCTGCGTGCCCTGCGTCACCAACGCGGGACCACGCTGACCCAGCTCGCCGACCTGACCGGCATCTCGGTGAGCACCCTGTCCCGGCTGGAGTCCGGTAGCCGTCGCCCCACCCTGGAGTTACTGCTCCCGCTGGCGAGGGCCTACCAGGTGGCGCTGGACGAACTGGTCGACGCCCCCGCCACCGGCGACCCCCGGGTACGCCCCAAACCGATCGTCATCCACGGCGTGACGTACCTGCCGCTGACCCGCCGACCGGGCGGTGTCCAGGCGTTCAAGCAGATCTTCCCGCCGGACCCGTCCGCCGGGGGCCGAATCCCGCAGGCCCACGAGGGGTACGAGTGGCTCTACGTGCTCTCCGGACGGCTACGCCTGCTGCTCGGTGACCGTGATCTGACGCTGACCCCGGGGGAGGTGGCCGAGTTCGACACCCGCATTCCGCACCTCTTCTTCAACCCCGGCCCCGGCACCGCCGAAGCCATCAGCCTCTTCGGGCCGCAGGGGGAGCGGCTGCACGTCCGCGCCCGCCCCGCCACGCCCGACAAGCAGCAGTGATCAACTCGGCTTCCATGGCGGGTACGGCGGGGTCGTCGGTGCGAAGATGGCCTGATGATCGATGCGGCATCCCGAGGTTGGACCGACCGGGTCGAGCACCGCGACATCGTCGTCAACGAGGTCCCGGGCTTCCGCCCGCTGACGTTGGACCTTGCCGTGCCGGTCGGGGCCGCCACACCAGCCCCGGTCCTGGTGTGGATCCACGGTGGGGCATGGTTGTTCGGCTCGCCCAAGCACCCGGCGGACTGGCTCATGGAAGTCGATCCCTTCGCCGCCGCCATCCGCGCCGGATTCGCTGTCGCCTCCGCGCAGTACCGGCTCAGCGGCGAGGCGCACTTCCCGGCTCAACTCGACGACGTCAAGGCGGCGGTGCGCTGGCTGCGCCGACACGGCGACACGGTGGGCGTGGACCGCGAGCGGATCGGGGTGTGGGGTGAGTCGGCCGGTGGGCACCTGGCCTCGATGCTCGCGCTGACCGGGGACGACCAGGACGACAGCGGCGTCCGGGCGGCGGTCTGCTGGTACGCGCCGTCGAACCTGTTGACCATGCAGTCGCAGGCACACCCGTCCGGAACGATCGACCACGACGCGGCGGACTCGCCCGAGTCACTGCTGATCGGCGCCCCGTTGGCCGAGAACCCGGGGCTGGGCCGGGCGGCCAGTCCGATCACCTACGTGACCGACCAGGCCCCACCCATGCTGCTGATCCACGGCGACCAGGACCTGGTTGTACCGGTGGGGCAGAGCGAAGAACTCGCCGCAGCGTTGACCGCGGCGGGTGCCGAGGTCGAGCTGTCGGTGGTGCAGGGGGCCGACCACTGTTTCGCCGGAGTGCCGCTGGAGCCGCTGATCCGCGACACCCTGACGTTCTTCACCCGGGTCCTCGCCCCCGACACCGGGGTGCTGCCGCCTCACTAGGGTGACCCGGTGACCGCCTACGACGTCGCCGTCAAACTTCCTGACATCGACCGGCTGCGGCAGCGCTGCAAGGCGTTGGCCGTGCTCGAGCGCATCATCGACGGCGGGGATCCCTACTACGCCTACACCTCGAACTGGGGCCCGGACGAGGCGGCGTCGATGAGCAACGGCAGCGGGGACGAGTGGGCCATCGTGTTCACCGCCGACGGCGCCTTCATCCGACTCTTCGATCATGAGTCGGCGATGTCGCCGTACTGTCATCCGGACCACGAGCTGTGGCCGGGCCTGGTCGACGGTGTACCGGAAACCCTGCGTCCACAGGTGACGGAACCCGCCTTCTGCGACGAGGACGGGCAACTCGTCGCGACGACGGTGCTGTGGCGGCTGGCGGGGGACGATCGCTGGCACGCCGGTGACGGCATCGCCTTCCCACCGCCGAGCGGGCCGTACGACGACAACGGCCCGGACGGGTCCGGGCTGCTCGACATCCTGTTCGACGACATCGTCGACCGCTTCGTCGAGTTCGCCGTCGACTACTACGAGATGACGGTGGACCGGGCGGCAGTCGAGCACATCGTCGCCCATCGACCGCTCACCGACACCGTGACAAGGGCTCTGAACCCGCAGCTCACCGTCGCCGACCTGCGGGTGGACCTCACCGAGATCGGCTACCCGATCGCCGGGGACGGTGCCGCGACGGTAGAGGTCGGACCCCATGGCGCGTTCTCCGCGAACAGCGTGGGGCTGGACCGCGCGCCCTTCCCGTTGAGCTTCAGCGTTCGCGAGACAGGCGGCTCCTGGTTGGTGACCGCGACCGCGGCGCAGGCCGCCGAGCTGGCCGACGTGCTCATGCTCGCCGGTAACGACACCATCATGGTTGTCGGCCTGGAGACCAACAGCTTCCTGGATGAGGAGTATCAGCAGTGGCGGCCGTCGCGGATCGCGGCGGAGCAGGGCGTCAGCTTCGAGGTGCACCAGGTCGGTGCGCTGGCGGCCGGGGTCGTCGGCCTCAGCGAAGAGGCCCTGGTGATCCGCCGAGAGCAGCTGCCCCGGTTCCTGGCCGGCTGGTACCCCTACGAGCTGACACTTGTCGACGTGCCGGGTACGCCTTCCGCCGCACGGGTCGACGAGATGATCGTGGTCATCGGAACGGCCACGTACGACGAGCCGGTCCTCCCCGCGCTGGCAGGCTCACGCCTGCTGTTCTCCGGGCACGACGACTGCTACGTGGCTGTCGAAACGACGGACGGCGCGGTACCCGCGGCGGTCCTCGGCCGGCTCCTGGCCTTGCTGGTCGGCTCGGCGCTTGTCGACACCACGATGGTGGAGGTGACGGCGCCGGACGTCGAGACCGTGCGGAGGCTGATTGAGGAGAGCCGGCATTGGATCGGCGAGTTGGGCGCCGCGACGCCGGGCTCGGTGACTGTCAATCTGCACGCCACGTCCGAATCGTGGCGGCTCGGCCAGTCGGTCCCGAAGCAGGTCGACCGCGGGATGGTCTACGACGTCGCGAGCAGGGCCTGGCGCTGACCGATGTGGTTGCGCCACTGCCGAATCAGTGACGTCGACCGTCGTGGTCGTCGGGTGACGTGCCGCGAGCGCCGGACCCGAATGGCGGTCCCTGCCGGCGGGCTTCGAACTGTGCGCGCCGACCTTCCGTGTTTATGATCGACAACCCCCGACCGGGGATCCGACATGGCCGATCGGTTCGGCCCGGAGCAGAGCTGAGGTGCGCGACGGTGATCCGCGAGGCGTACGCCTGCTGGGTGCGCGAACCCGGCGTGGCCGAGATCCAGCCGGTGTCGCTGAGCGCCCCGGGCCCCGACGAGGTGCTGGTCCGGGCCCGCTACTCCGGGGTCAGCCGGGGCACCGAGACGCTGGTGTTCGCCGGCCGGGTGCCCGCCGACCAGTACGCCTCGATGCGCGCGCCGTTTCAGGAGGGCGAGTTCCCCGGCCCGGTGAAGTACGGCTACCTCAGCGTCGGCGTGGTCGAGCAGGGCCCGCCGGAGCTGCTCGGGCGGACGGTGTTCTGCCTGCACCCGCACCAGAGCGCGTACGTCGTGCCGGTGAGTGCGGTGGTGCCGGTGCCGGAGGGGGTGCCGGCCGCTCGAGCGGTGCTCGCCGGAACGGTGGAGACCGCCGTCAACGCGCTGTGGGACGCGGCGCCGCTGGTCGGTGACCGGGTCACCGTGATCGGCGCGGGCATGGTGGGCTGCTGCGTCGCGGCGCTGCTGGCCCGGTTCCCCGGCGTGCACGTCGAGTTGGTCGACACCGACGCGCGCAGGGCTGGCGTGGCCGGGGCGCTCGGCGTCGACTTCGCCAACCCGGCCGACGCCCGCGGTGACCGGGACCTGGTCGTGCACGCCAGCGCCACCGCCGCCGGCCTGCAACAGTCGTTGGACCTGCTCGCCCCGGAGGGCACCGTCATCGAGCTGAGCTGGTACGGCGACCGCCCGGTGCAGGTGTCACTGGGCGGCGCGTTCCACTCCGGTCGACTCAGCGTGCGCAGCAGCCAGGTCGGCATGGTGGCACCCGCTCGACGGGGACGGCGCAGTTACGCCGACCGGCTGGCGCTCGCCCTGGACCTGCTCGACGACCCGGCCTTCGACGCGTTGATCACCGGCGCGTCGCGCTTCGCGGAGCTGCCCGACGTGCTCGCCAGACTGACCTCGGGCGACCTGCCCGCGCTCTGCCACCTCATCACCTACGAAGACGGAGAGTGACCGTGTTCAGCGTGACCGTTCGGGACCACATGATGATCGCCCACAGTTTCCGAGGCGAGGTGTTCGGGCCCGCCCAACGGCTGCACGGCGCGACGTTCGTGGTGGACGCGACGTTCCGCCGGCCCGACCTGGACGCCGACGGGATCGTGGTGGACATCGGCCTGGCCACCGAGCAGCTGCGGGCCGTGCTGAGCGAGCTGACCTACCGCAACCTCGACGACGAGGCGGCCTTCGCCGGGGTGAACACCACCACGGAGGTGCTGGCCCGTACGGTCGCGGACCGGCTGGTCGAGCGGGTGCACGCCGGCGAGCTGGGCGCGGGGGCGCGCGACCTGACCGGCATCACTGTCACTCTGCACGAGTCGCACATCGCCTGGGCGAGCTACGAGCGGTCGTTGTGACCGATGCGGGCCGGGCGGTGCACGTCGTCCTGCCCGGTGACATCGACGATCCGGCCACGCCCAGCGGCGGCAACTTCTACGACCGGCGGATCTGCGCGGGGCTGGGCGAGCGCGGCTGGTCGGTGCACGAGCATCCGGTGCCCGGCGCGTGGCCGCACCCCGACCCGGCCGAGCGGGCGGCGCTGGGCGGGGTGCTCGCCGCCGCGCCCGATGACGCCGTGGTGCTGCTCGATGGCCTGATCGCCTCGGCAGTGCCGGACCTGCTCGCCCCGCACGCCCGTCGGCTGCGCCTGGTGCTCCTGGTGCACCTGCCGCTGGACGACGAGCCGGAGGCCCGCGCCCTGGCCACCGCCCGGGCCGTCGTCACTACCAGCGAATGGACCCGCCGTGCCCTGCTGGCCCGCCACCCGGCCCTCGCCGGCCGGGTCCGGGCCGCGCCGCCCGGGGTGCGGCCCGCGCCGCCCGCGCCCGGCTCGGTGTCCGGCGACCGGTTGCTCTGCGTCGCGGCGGTCACCCACCACAAGGGGTACGACGTGCTGGTCGACGCGTTGGCCACGCTGGTCGGCCGGTCCTGGACGATGGTCTGTGCGGGCACCCTGGCCCGGGAACCGGATCTCGTGCACCGGCTGCGCGACCGGTTGACCGGAGCGGGCCTCACCGAGCGGGTGCGGCTGGTCGGCCCGCTGACCGGCGCGGCGTTGGACGGCGCGTACGCCGCCGCCGACCTGCTGGTGCTGCCGTCGAGAGGCGAGACGTACGGCATGGTCGTCACCGAGGCGCTGGCCCGCGGCCTGCCGGTGTTGACCACCGAGGTGGGCGGGCTGCCGGAGGCGCTCGGTCACGCGCCCGGCGGTGAGCGCCCGGGACTGCTGGTCCCACCCGGTGACCCGGCGGCGCTGGCCGCCGCGCTGATCCGCTGGCTGGACGACGACGCGCTGCGCGCCCGGCTGCGGCGTGCCGCTCTCGCCCGGCGCGACACCCTGACCGACTGGCCGGTGACCACCGCGTTGCTGGCCGGCGTGCTGAAGGAGGTGGCGGAATGACCGCCGAGGAGACCCTGCCGTTCGCCGACTGGCTGCGGTTGCGTGAGCCGGCCGACGCGGCGGCGCGCGCCGAGGACCTGCTGGATGCCGTCCGGGCCCGGCTGACCGGGGACGCCCCGACGATGATCCACGACCTGGGTAGCGGCACCGGGTCGATGAGTCGGTGGCTGGCCGCCCGGCTGCCCGGGCCACAGCACTGGGTGCTGCACGACCGGGACGCCGACCTGCTGGCCCGGGCCGCCGAGGGCATGAGGGGGGTGACCGCCGCCGACGGCGCCCCGGTCACCGTCCACACCCGCTGCGGCGACCTCACCCGGCTGACCGCCGCCGACCTCGCCGACGGTTCCCTGGTCACCGCGTCCGCGCTGCTGGACATGCTCACTGCGGAGGAGGTCGAACGGGTGGCGGCCGCCTGCGTCGGCCGACCAGCCCTGTTCGCCATCTCGGTGACCGGGCGGGTCCGGTTCACCCCGGCCGACCCGCTCGACGAGGCGGTCGAGGCCGCGTTCAACGACCACCAGCGGCGTACCGTCGAGGGCCGGCGGCTGCTCGGCCCGGATGCCGTCGCCGCCACCGCCGCCGCGTTCGCCCGGCGTGGCGTCGACGTGCGGGAACGGCCCAGCCCGTGGCGTCTGGGCCCGGAGCAGGCCGACCTGACCGCCGAATGGTTCCGAGGGTGGCTCGGGGCCGCCTGCGAGCAGCGCCCGGACCTGGCCGGGTCCGCCCAGGCGTACGCCCGCCGCCGGTTGGCCGACGCGGCGGCCGGCCGACTCACCGTGCTGGTCGAACACACTGACCTCCTCGCCGGTGGATGAACCGTTCACGCCCTGGGTACGTGCACTAGGGCAAGTGGACGATCTTCAAAGGGGAGGCCGGCGCCGATGTTCTGGGCCTGGGCACGAGTGGTCGGCGGGGTGGGTCTGCTCGCCGTCCTGCTGTGGCAGGTGGGCAGCGGCCCGTTCCTCGCCGGAGTACGACTGATCGACGCGTCAGCGTTGGCTGCGGCGCTGGTGATCGGGGTGCTCACCACGGTCTGCGCGGCGTGGCGCTGGAGCCTGGTCGCCGGCGGCCTCGGCGTACGCCTGCCGCTGGCGACCGCTGTGGCGCACTGCTACCGGGCCGTGTTCCTCAACGCCACCCTGCCCGGCGGGGTGCTCGGCGACGTGCACCGGGCGGTACGCCACGGCCGCGACGCCGGTGACGTGAGCCGGGGCATCCGCGCGGTGGTCTGGGAGCGTGCCGCCGGGCAGGTGGTCCTGGTCGGGGTCGCGCTGGTGGTGCTCGCCGCCTTCCCGTCCCCGGTACGGCCGTACCTGCCGGTGGCCGCCGCGCTGCTCGTCGCCGGCGGGCTGGTCGTCGTGCTGTTGGCGCGGGTCCTTCCGAACGGTGGCGGGTCGCGCTGGGCGACGGCACTGCGTACCGCCGTGGCGGACGTACGGTCGGGGCTGCTGGCGCGGCGCACCTGGTTCGGCGTGCTGGTCGCCTCGGCCGTGATGGTCGCCGGCCACCTGGCCACCTTCCTGGTGGCGGCGCGCACCGCCGGATCGGACGCCCCGCTGTCCCGACTGCTGCCGTTGACGCTGCTCGCCCTGCTCGCCATGGGCCTACCGTTGAACGTGGCCGGCTTCGGGCCGCGTGAGGGGGTGGCGGCGTGGGTGTTCGGCGCGGCCGGTCTCAGCGCTGCCGAGGGTGTCGCCACCGCCACCGTCTACGGTGCACTGGTGTTGGTGGCCAGCCTGCCCGGCGCCGCCGTGCTGCTGGTCCGTCGGCGTCGAATTCCGGTCGCCGCCCGGGAAGCGAGCTCCGGCGGCGGCTGTTGAAGTCGGTTGTGAGACGGTACGCGTCGCCGGACGGCGGTGGCGCCGGACGAAGGAGTCCCATGCCCGAAGCATTGCCGGTTGCCACGATCCGCACGCAGGTCACGGTGCCGCTGGCGTTCCCAGACGGCTACACCACGACCGCCCGGGTGTTCACTTTCAAGGGCCTGGTGGACGGTCGGGAGCACCTGGCCCTCGGCCTCGGCGACTGGGCCGGCGCCCTGGACCGGCTCGCCGTCGGGGGAGAGGCCCCGCTGGTCCGTCCGCACAGCGAGTGCCTGACCGGCGACGTGTTCGGCAGCCAACGCTGCGACTGCGGCCCGCAACTGCGCGAGGCGGTGCAGCGGATCGCCGAGACCGGCGGTTTCCTGCTCTACCTGCGACAGGAGGGCCGTGGCATCGGCCTGTACGCCAAACTCGACGCGTACGCGTTGCAGGACGCCGGGTTGGACACCTACCAGGCCAACGTCGCGTTGGGCCGGGGCGAGGACGAGCGGGACTACACCGCCGCCGCGCAGATGCTGACCACGTTGGGTGTGCCGCGGGTCCGACTGCTGAGCAGCAACCCGGACAAGGCCGAGCAGTTGACCCGGCTGGGCGTGGACGTGGCCGAACGGGTGCTCACCAGCGTCTTCCTCTCGCCGGCCAACGCCGACTACCTGGCGGCGAAGGCGGCCAAGGCGGCGGAGGTCGAGGCGGCCGAGGCGGCGGATGCGCTCGCGGGCCGTGCTCCTGAGCGGCCCGTCTCCCGATGAGCTGGCGGCCGGGGCCGACGCGGCCGTACGTGCTGCTGAGTTGTGCCGCCTCCATCGACGGGTACATCGACGACGCCTCCGAGCAGCGGTTACTGCTGTCCAACGAGGAGGACCTGGACCGCGTCGACGCGGTCCGGGCCAGCTGCGATGCCATCCTGGTCGGCGCTGGCACCGTCCGACGGGACGACCCTCGGCTGCTGGTGCGCTCCCCGAGCCGCCGGGCCGAGCGGGTGGCGGCCGGTCGGCCGGCGTCGCCCACCAAGGTCACCCTGACCGCCCAGGGCGACCTCGACCCGACCGCCCGCTTCTTCACCGCCGGCGATTCGGCCCGGCTCGTCTACTGCGCCACCGGCGCCCTGGAGAAGACCGAGGAGCGGGTCGGCCGACTGGCCACCGTGGTCGACGCGGGTGAGCCTGTCGACCCGGGGTGGCTGCTGACCGACCTGGCCGCCCGGGGCGTACAGCGGCTGATGGTGGAGGGCGGCGGGACGGTGCACGCCCAGTTCCTCGCCGCCGGTCTCGCCGACGAACTGCACCTGGTGGTCGCCCCGTTCTTCGTCGGTGACGGCCGGGCGCCCCGGTTCGTCGGCGAGGGTCGCTTCCCCTGGCACCCGGGTCGCCGCGCCCGCCTGGCCGAGGCCCGCCAGATCGGCGACGTGGTCCTGCTGCGCTATGCCCTCTCCGACCTCTGCCCCACCGACCCCGCCCGCAACTAACGGTTGATCATGAGGTTGGCGGGTGATTCGATCTCCGCAGAACCCGCCAACCCCATGATCAACCCGACCGGGTGGGGTGGGGTTATTTTGTGGACGGTGGGGGTGGGTTCGGACAGGATCTCCGGATGTCCGTACCGAGCCTGGCTTTGCTGCGCTGGCAGTTCGACCTGACCTGGTCGCTGTTCGAGTACCACCTTGAGCGACTCGAACCCGCGGACTTCCTCTGGGAGCCGGCCGACCACTGCTGGTCGGTGCGGCAGGGCACCGACGGCACCTGGACCCCGGACTGGGCCGACACCGAACCAGACCCGGTCCCGGTGCCGACGATCGGCTGGCTCACCTGGCACGTCGGCTGGTGGTGGACAGTGGCGATGGACCATCTCCGGGGTGGATCAGCGCGGCAGCGCGCGGCCGTTGTCTTCCCCGGTGCGGGCGAGCCCAGCGTCGCCTGGCTGCGTGACCTGCGCACCGAATGGCTCGGCCTGCTCGACCAGCTCGGCGACAGCGACCTCGACCGCATCGCGACGTTCCCCTGGCCGGAGGGAACCGACCACACCGTCACCCACACGATCGGTTGGGTCAACTCAGAGCTGATGAAGAACGTCGCGGAGATCGGTCAGCTCCGGCTGCTCCGCGCCGCACGGACCGATCGGTACGGCCCGGCCGCTCGACAGTAGTACTTTCGTCACACGGAGTGCCGTGACGAAACCGGAGGCGGCGTGCTCAGTGCGGGGTGTGTCGAGTGCGAGGCGGACCTGCCCGTCGGCGCCGGCCGGGGACGCCCGCGCCGCTACTGCTCGCGGCGCTGCCAGGCCCGCGCGTACCGCAGGCGTCGCGAGCACGGCCCGACCAGCACCCCGCGTCGGATTCGGGACCTGTCCGCGCCGACCGGCGGCGACCCGCGCCACCGGTTGGTCGCCCTCGCGGTCGAGCTGGCGGACGCCGGGGGCCTGGACGCCGTCTCTCTGCGGGTCCTCGCCCAACGCGCCGGCCTGCCCGCCCACGCCGTGTACCGGCACGTCCGGAACCGGGCCGACCTCCTCGCCGCGATGGCCGAGCAGATCACCGCCACCCGCCCGCCCGGCACCACACCACTACCGCGTGATCCGCGCCAACGGCTCGAACTGTTGGCCGGGGACGAGTGGGCGATGTACCGCCGCCATCCCTGGCTGCTGGCCGTCCTCGCCACCGACCGGCCGCCGACCGGGCCGGCGGTACTCGCCATGGTCGACCGGGTGGTCGCGGCATTCACCAGCGCCGGGTACGACCCGGCCGAGGCGTTCCGCGCCTACCTGGCGCTCAGCGGCTACACCCAGGGGATGGCCCTGCTCATCCGGCGTGACCCCGGGGACACCACCTACCACGCCTGGTGGTCGGCGACCCTCACCCGGCTGGAGCGGACCGGCCGTACCCGGGACCGGCCCTGGCTGGCCGCGGCCGGGCAGACCAGACCCGACACCGACCTGGACACCTGGTTTCTGTTCGGCCTGCGCGGGCTGCTCGACGGCCTGTTGCACAGCCCCGCTCGGTAGGGTGGCCGGCGTGCCGCGACTGGTGAAAGTCACTAAAGACAATGTGGAGGCCGCGTGCCGGGTGAGCGTGCGGCCCGACCAGGAGAAGTTCTCGTCTCCGGTCGCCTGGTCCCTCGCCGAGGCGTACGCGCAGCCCGAGATCGCGTGGCCGCGTCTGATCGTCGAGGATGACGAGATCGTCGGCTTCCTGATGGGCTTCTTCGACATCGTGTGGGATCCGGCCCAACCGGACGACCTGCGCTCGGGGCTGTGGCGGCTGAACATCGCCGCCCAGCACCAGGGCCGGGGGTACGGCCGCTTCGCGGTACAGGCCGTCCGCGAGGAGGCCCGCCGACGGGGGCATGACCGCGTCTACACGACGTGGGAGCCGGGGCCGGACGGCCCGGAGCAGTTCTACCTGAAACTCGGGTTTCAGCTGACCGGGGAGACCAGCGAGGGCGAGGTGGTGGGCGTCCACTCCACCCACTGACCGGACGCCACCGACCACCCCGGACCGAGTGATCAGCGGTGCGGCGGGGCCTGCGTACGATGCGGGGTCGAGTTTCCCTCGTCGCGGCGGAGGTATCGGGCAATGGCAGGCCAGCACGAGGGTTTCGCTCTCGGCATCGACCTCGGCACGTCCAACACCGTCGCGGTGCTGCGCTGGCCGGACGGGCGGACCCGTCCGCTGCTGATGGACGGTCAACCGCTCAGTCCGTCCGCCGTCTACGCCGACCCGGACGGCACCCTGCACACCGGCTGGGACGCCCGCCGGTTGGCGCAGGCCGACCCGGCCCGGTTCGAGGCGAACCCGAAGCGTCGGGTGGACGAGCCGACAGTGCAGCTCGGTGACCGCGCGTACCCGCCGGCCGACCTGCTCGCCGCGGTGCTGGCGGCGGTGGGCCGGGCGGCGGTGGGCGCTGTGGGTTTCCTGCCGCCGGCCGTGGTCACCTGCCCGGCCGCCTGGGACGCGACGCGGCGGCAGGTCCTCGCCGACGCGCTGCTGCGGGCGGGCTGGCCGCAGGCAGCCGAGCACACCCTCGCCGGGCCGACGCCGCCCGGCACCCGGCTGCTGCGGGAGCCGGTGGCCGCTGCCCGCTACTACACGCAGGTGCTGCACCGTCCGGTGCCGGTCGGCGGGGCGATCGCGGTCTTCGACTTCGGTGGCGGGACACTCGACGTCGCGGTGCTGCGCAACGAGGGTGCGGACCCCTGGGGTGACTCCGGCTTCAGCGTGGTCGCCGACGGTGGCCTGCCCGACCTGGGCGGCCTGGACCTCGACGCCGCGCTGGTGCGGCGGGTCGGCGAGCTGGTCGGTGAGCGGCACGCCGCGCAGTGGGCCCGGCTCACCCGGCCGACGGATCCGGCGCAGCGCCGCGACCAGGTCCGGCTCTGGGACGAGGTACGCGGTGCGAAGGAGACCCTGTCCCGGTCTGCGGTCGCCCCGGTCGCCGTGCCGGGGGTGGCCGAGACGATCCAGCTGACCAGGGCGGACGTCGAGCGGGTGGCCACGCCGCTGCTGCGCCGGGCGGTGCAGCGGGCCCGGGAGGTCATCGCCGCCGCCGGGCTGCGCCCCGATCAGCTCGACGGGCTCTTCCTCGTGGGCGGGTCGTCACGGATCCCGCTGGTGGCCCGCATGCTGCACGCCGAGCTGGGGATCGCGCCGACGGTGCTGGACCAGCCGGAGTTACCGGTGGCCGAGGGCGCCCTGACCGACCTGCCGCTGCGCAAGCCGCTACCCGCCCCGGCGTACGCGGGAGCGCCGCTCGCACCACCCGCGCCGGCTCCGGTGAGCCCGCCCGCCCCGGCCGGAGCGCCCGCGCCGGTCGTACCGTCGCAGCCCTGGCCGGGGTCGACGCCGCCGGCGGGTCCGCCCCCCGGGCCGGGCCTGGCCGGCGGCACCCCGACCCCGCCGGGCGGCGCGACCCGCTGGCGGCGGGCGCGCTGGGTGGTGCTCGGCGCGGTGCTGGCCCTGGTCGGGGTGGCCACCGCGGCGACGCTCTACCTGACCCGGGACCGCTATCCGGATCTGAAGTTCGACTCGCTGCGCCAGCTGTCCCGGCCGTCGGCCGGCGCCGAACGGCCGGTCGACATGTGGACGGCGGTGCTCGACGACCGGGCCTACCTCGCGTTCCCGCTGCCGGACGACCGGGTCGAGGTGGTGGCAGTCAACGCCAGCACCGGCGACACGCTGTGGCGCAAGCCGACAGACGTGCGGGCCGACGACTGGAAGGCGATCATCGCCATCCCCGGTGGGGTCGCGGTCCTCGCCGACGCACCGGGCGACAGCACCCCCCGACCGCTGGCCGTCCTCGACGGCCGTAACGGCGAGCAGCGCTGGCAGCGCGTTCTGCGTGGTGACGACGACGTCTACTTCGCCGACGACACGGCGGTGCTGGTGGACAGGGCCGCTGACGAACTGGTCGGCCTGCGCCTGACCGACGGATCGGCGAAGTGGAGGCAGCCCAACCCCCGCGGCCAGTACGCCGGTGGCCGTACCGTGGTCCGGCCGGTCGGCACCGACGCGGCGGCGGGCGGGCCGGCCTTCCTCGACGGCACGCCCCGCAACCCGTGGGCGAGCAAGGGGCGGCGACTGGTCCAGGTGGGTGCGGACCGGTCGGTGCGGCTGCTCGACATGGCATCCGGCGCGGTGCTGCGCCGGTGGGGCAGCGTCGCCGATCTCGACGACCTGGTCGTCGCCCACGAGGACCGCCTGTACGTGGCCGCCAACGAGGGTGGTTACCAGCTGCTCGCGTACGACCTGGGTTCCGACGCCGAGCCGGTGGTGCTGCACCGTTCCGGCAACGACGAGTACCGCCCGAAGGAGCTGGTGGCCTGCGGTGAGCGGCGGGCCTGCCTGTTGCAGGTGCCGAACAGTGACGTCGCGCGCACCGAGGTGGTGGCGGCCACCGAGGGTGAGCAAATGATCAAATGGTCGGCGCCGGGCGTGACCGGTCTGGTTCCGTTGGGTGAGCAGGTGCTCGCCCAGCGGGAGTTGCCGGAGCCGACCGTCACCGTCTTCGACGCCGCCGGGAAGCCGCTGCTGAGGGACCGGGGCGGAGTGGCGGTCCGCCTGGACGCGGGCAACCTGCTGGTCTTCGCCAAGGCACCCAGCATGGTCGCGGACAACCGGGTGCTGGCCGGGGTGTGGTCCGAGTCCGGGGAGGTCGACGAGTTGGGTGAGCTGAAGGACGTGCGCAGCTCGTCCTGCTCGTGGAACACCCACGTGATCGCCTGTGGCGCGGACAAGGACTTCGTGCTGTACCGCTTCACCGACGACTGACGTCAACGGCCCACCGGTCGGCTCGTACGATGCTCCGGTGAATCTTCGAGGTACGGTCCGCGCCGATCGTCCGTTGGTGGTTCTTGCCGTGGGGGAGGAAGCCCGCTACCTGCCGCCTGAGCTGCCGGTCCTGCTCACCGGTATGGGTAAGGTGAACGCCGCCAGCGCGGTGGCGGCGGTGCTGGCCGCCGGGCCGCGCCCCGCCTTGCTGCTCAACCTGGGTACGGCGGGCGCGTTGCGTCCCGGGTGGGCCGGGATCCACGAGGTCGCCACCGTGCTCCAGCACGACCTGGACACCGAGCTGCTGCGCACGCTCACCGGGGAGACCTACGGGGCGCCGCTGTCGCTGGCCGCCGAGGGCGCGGTGCTGGCCACCGGTGACACCTTCGTGGCCGACGACGCGGAGCGGGACCGGTTAGCGCAGCGCGCCGACCTGGTCGACATGGAGGGGTACGCGGTGGCCTGGGCCGCGGCGCAGGCCGGCGTGCCGTGCCGGCTGGTCAAGCAGGTCAGCGACGAGGCGGGGGAGGGTGCGGCCCGGACCTGGCAGGAGTCGGTGGACGCGTGCGCCCGGGACCTCGCCGAGTGGGCCGTTCGACACTTCGCCTGAGCGTGGCGGGTCAGTCGTCGGGTTGCCGCAGTCGCAGGCCCGGTGTGGTCTCCCGGGCCGCTCCGGGAATCAGGATGTGCGCCGCCAGCGTGAGCGCCACGACTGTGGTGACCAGCAGCGGCGGCCAGCGGCCGGCCCACGGCAGCGTGAGCAGCGGCAGGGGGAGGCAGAGCATTCGCCGCCACGGCAAGAGCATGGACACCAGCAGGGTGAACAGGGCGCGGCCGATCACGAACAGCATGGGGCCGCCCAGGATCAGTAACAGCCACCCCACCGGCGTGGTGCCGGTCGGCCGGGTGACGACCCTGTCGAACGAGGCCGCCGTGGCGACCACCCCGGCCAGCATCACGAGGTGGGTGTACGGAGCCACCCGCGCCGGCCGGCCCGACTTCGGCCCGGCCCCAGCCTCCAGCAGCTCGCCGGCCCGAAAGACGTAGACCTGCCAGAGCAGCAGCATGATGGCGAAGGCGCAGAACAGCGCGGCCACCCGGAGCCCGGCCAGCGGGCCCCGGCTGACCTGCAGCGTGGGCACCAGGATGATGTCGCCGAGGGCCAGGATGACGAACTGCTGGTACCGCTCGCCCAGATGCGCGGTGGTCCGCTCGTACTGGTCGAAGGGCACCCGGCCCAGCCAGGGGGTGGGGTAGCGGGCCGCGGCGGAAAGCAGGTCGATCGTGATGGCGATGGTCCAGAGGGTCCAGTTCACCGTGCCGGACACCGCGCCGGTGATCCAGAAGACGCCGGACACCACGAACCAGAAGAAGAACCGGGTGGCCCGGACCATGGCCGCCCGATGTCGCTTCCGGTACAACGTCGTGACCAGGATGATGCCGCGGATCACGTGCGTGCCGACGTAGGAGATCGCGAAAACCATCGCGTGCCCGTTGGAGACCATCGGCAACGCCGCCGCCATCCCCACCGAACCGACCATGGCGACCATCAGGATGGTCTGGATGGGGCGCTGCTGCGGGTCGTAGAACTCGGTGGTGGTGGAGGTGACCGACCAGGTCCACCAGATCGCCGTCAGCATCAGCAGGACCATCGCGGCGCCGGACCAGTTGTGGACTTCCGCGAGCAGGGTCGAGGTCAGCGCGAGCGAGGCCACGAAGACCACGTCGAAGAGCAACTCCAGCAGTGTGGCCCGCGTCGAACCGTCCGGCCGGCGTACCAGTGCCGCGGTGCCTCCGGTGGTCATGCGCGGCCTCCCGCCGTGTCTCCGAGGATTATCGGCGGTGCCGGCGCGGCCCGTCCCCGGATCGGCGATTCCCGCCGGTCGGGGAAGCACGGCGGCCGGAGGTTGCCACGGCGAGCGCGGGTCAGTCGTCGGGTTGCCGCAGCCGCAGGCCCGGCGTGGTCTCCCGGGCCGCTCCGGGAAACAGGATGTGACCGGCCAACCCGAGCGCCACGATCGTGGCTACCAGCACCGGCGGCCAACCGCCGGCCCACGGCAGCACCAGCAGCGGCAAGAGCTGCCAGGCAACTCGCCGCCACGGCACGACCCACGACACCGCCATGGTGAAGAGGACGCGGCCGAGCACGAACAGCGTCGGGCCGGTGATGATCAGTACGAGCCACGGCACCGGCGTCGTTCCGGTCGGCCTGGTGACGATCAGGTCGAAGGCGGCGGCGGTGCTGGCCACGCCGGCCAGCATGACCAGATGGGTGAACGGGGCCAGCCGCGTTGCCCGGCTCCCCTTGGACCCGGCCGCCACCAACAACTCGCCGGCGCGGAAGACGTAGATCTGCCAGAGCAGCAGCATGGTGGCAAAGGCGCAGAGCAGGGAGGCGAGCCGGAGGTGGTCGAGGTGGCCCCGGCTGACCTGCAGGGTCGGCAACAGGATGATGTCGCCGAGGGCCAGGATGATGAACTGTTGGTACCGCTCGCCCAGGTGCTCGGTGGTCCGTCCGTACTGCGGGAGCGGCACCCGGCCCAGCCGGGGTGTGGGGTAGCGGACCGCCCCGGCGACCAGGTCGATCGTTATGGCGATCGTCCAGAGCCCCCAGTTCGGAGTCTCTGACAGCGCGCCGAGGACCCAGAAGACGCCGGACACCGTGAACCAGAAGAGAAACCGGGTGGCCCGCTCCCTGGCCGTCCGGTGCCCCTGCCGGTGCAGGGCGGTGACCAGGATGATGCAGCGAATCACGTGCGTGCCGACGTACGAGATCACGAAGAGCATCAGATGCGCGATGCTGACCATCGGCAGCGATGCCGCCATCCCCACCGAACCGACCATGGTGATCATCAGGATGGCCTGGATCGGTCGTTGCTGCGGATCGTAGAACTCGGTCGTTGTCGTGGTGACCGACCACGTCCACCAGACGGCGGTCAGCATCAGCAGCAGCTTGGCACCGCCGGACCAGGAGAGCTCTTCGGACAGCAGTTTCGATGTCAGTGCGAGGGCGGCCACGAAGACCACGTCGAAGAGCAACTCCAGCAGTGTCGCCCGGGTCGACTGGTCCAGCCGGCGTACCAGCGCCGCATTCCCTTTGGTGGTCATGCCTGGCCTCCCGCCGCGTCTCCCGAGGAATTATCGGCGGACCCGACACGGGCCGTCCCCGGATCGGCGATTCCCGCCGGTCGGGGAAGGGGGCGGCCGGAGGTTGCCACGGCTCGGGACGCCGGGTGATGCTTTGTTGCATCCATTAATCTCGATCTCTTCGGAGGTTCGGATGCGCCGCTCCCCGCTGGCCGCCCTCGTCCTGACCACCCTGCTGCTCGTCGCTCCCGGTGCGGCGCAGGCCGCCGTCCCCGACCGGGCCGCCGTCCCCGCCGCCGACGCGGCGGCCACGCTGACCGGGGTACGTACCGCGGGCACCGCCTGGGGTCTGGACCCCACCACCGGCCGGATGACCCTCACCGTCGACGACACAGTGGTCCCCAGCGAACTGGCCGCACTGCGGGCGGTGACCGACCGGGCCGGCGCGCTGCCGCGCCGCGAACCCGGAACGCCGCGCCCCCTGATCGCCGGCGGGCAGGGCATCTACGGCGGCGGTGGCGCGCGCTGCTCGCTCGGCGCGAACGCGCGCAGCGGCAGCACCTACTACGTGATCACCGCCGGGCACTGCACCACCGCCGCTGCCACCTGGTACGCCGACAGCGCCCGGACCACAGTGCTCGGCACCCGCACCGCCACCAGCTACCCCACCAACGACTACGGGCTGATCCGCTACACCGGTCGGATCGCCCACCCGAGCGCGGTCTACACCCACCCCGGTCTGCTGACCATCAACGGCCCCGGCAACGCGTACATCGGCCAGTCGGTGTGCCGCAGCGGCAGCACCACCGGCGTGCGCTGCGGCACCGTCACCGGTCTCAACCAGACCGTCAACTACGCCACCGGCGTGATCTACGGCCTGATCCGCACCAACATCTGCGCCGAGCCGGGGGACAGCGGCGGACCGCTCTACGTGGCCGCCACCGGCACCATCCTCGGCATCCTCTCCGGCGGCACCGGCAACTGCACCGCCGGCGGCACCACCTACTACCAGCCGATCGCGGAGGTGCTGGCCGCGTACGGGTTGACGTTGCCCTGAGCGTCGAGGTGTGACGCGCGACAGGTTGCCCGTCCCGCGCGGGACACCTAGGCTCGGCGACGCCAAGCACCCCCGCCGCGAGGACGTGTGCCAGATGCCGACCGCCCCCCGACCCGACCAGGCGAGTGTCCCGGCCGGCCTTCCGTCGATCGAGGTGGCCGCGGTGGGGGAGACGATGGTGGTGCTCTGCCCCGCCCCGGGTGAGCCGCTGGAGCGCGCCGAGCGGGTCGCCGTGTCGGTCGGTGGAGCCGAGTCCAATGTGGCCGGTTACCTGGCCCGCCTGGGACACCTGACGACCTGGGTGAGCCGGGTCGGCGACGACCCCTTCGGCCGGGCCGTCGTCCGGCACGTCGCCGCCGCCGGCGTCCGCGTCGACCAGGTGTGCGTGGACCCGGCCGCCCCCACCGGCCTGTACGTCAAGGACCCGGGCCCGGAGGGGACCGCCGTGCACTACTACCGGGCCGGGTCGGCGGCCGCCCGGATGGACCCTGCCACGCTGGCCGACCCTGCGCTGGCCGGTGCCCGGGTGTTGCACCTGTCCGGGATCACCCCGGCGCTGTCCGCGTCCTGCCGGGCGCTGGTCGAGCACGCGGTGACCGACCGGCCGCTGGCGCAGGCGTTGGTCAGTTTCGACGTCAACCACCGGGCCCGGCTGTGGTCCGCCGAGCAGGCTGCGCCGGTGCTGCGCGACCTCGCCAACCGCTGCGACCTTGTCTTCGTCGGGCAGGACGAGGCGGAAACCCTCTGGGGCACCACCGACCCGACGGCCGTACGCGAGCTGTTGCCCGATCCGGAGACGGTGGTGGTCAAGGACGGCTCGGTGGGCGCCACCGCACTGGTCCGCGACGCCGAACCGGTCTTCGTGCCCGCGCCCCGGGTGACGGTGGTGGAGCCGGTCGGCGCCGGAGACGCCTTCGCCGCCGGCTACCTGGCCGGGTTGCTACGCGGCTTCGACCCGGTGCGGCGGTTGCGCCTCGGTCACCTCGTCGCGGCGCAGGCGTTGACCAGCAGCGGCGACAACGCCCCGGTCCCGCCGTGGGCCTGGTTCGAGAAACTCATCGACGCCCCCGACGACGCCTGGTCGCCGCTCGACCTGACCGACCCGGGGGCGACGACCTGAGTCGGGCCGGCGGGTTGCGGCCCGACCAGCAGCAACAGTCCCACCGCGACCTCGGATGGAGTGCACCATGACCACACCGGACTTCGACCACATCTTCGGCGGCGCCCGGGTGATGGCGATCCTGCGCGGCCTGCCGGTCGCCGAGACCGTTCGGCTCGCCGAGCGGGCCTGGGATCTCGGCATCGACGTGGTGGAGGTTCCGGTGGCCACCGCCGACGCGGTCCCGGCGCTGCGGGCCGCCGTCCAGGCGGGCGCCGAGCGCGACCGGATCGTCGGCGCCGGCACCGTGCTCGACGTCGAACAGGTCGCGGCGGCGGCCGACGCGGGCGCCCGGTTCACCGTCGCGCCCGGCCTGGACCTCGCGGTCGCCGACGCCGCCGCCGCGCGTGGCCTGCCGCACCTGCCCGGTGTGGCCACCCCGACCGAGGCCCAGCAGGCACTGCGGCACGGCCTCACCTGGCTCAAGGCGTTCCCCGCTGTCTCCCTCGGCCCGGCCTGGTTCAAGGCCGTCGCCGGCCCGCTGCCCCAGTTGCGCTTCGTCGCCACCGGCGGCCTCGACGCCAGCAACGCCGGCGCGTTCCTGCAAGCAGGCGTACGCGTGGTGGCCGTCGGCTCCGCCCTCTCCGACCCCACCCAACTGGACGCCCTCGCCACCCTGACCCGCCCCACCCCCTAACCCTCCCGCCCTCCCCGCCCGCCCCTCTCGCCGATCTTGCACTTGTGGTTGTCGATGCGCCCCGATTCGCGCCTTTGGTCGCGACAGCAAGTGCAAGATCGACGGGGATCGGGGCGGGACGCGCAGTCGGGGTGAGTGCGGGGTCGGGGTGAGTGCGGGGGAGGGTGGCGGGGTTGCGCCATGGCGTAAGTGCGTCGGGGTGCGGTGCGCGGTTGGGGTGGGCTCTGCGTCGATGCTGTGGTGCGTACCACTTCTCGACACAAAGAGGTCATCGTGGCTCTGTCTCACCGGCGCCGCCGATCCGGGCTGATCGCCCTCGGCGCCGCCCTCACCCTGGCGGCCGGGTTCACCCCACCCGGCGCGGGAGCGGCCGCCGCCCCGCCGAACAACCCCGACCGCCCCGCGGGTCAACCCCCGGCCGCCGCCGGACGCGCGTCCACCGTCACCCTGATCACCGGTGACATGGTCACCGTCACCACCGCGGCGGACGGCAGCACGGTGTCGACAGTGCGCCGGCCGGACGGCAGCACCCCGAGCTTCCACCGCACCGTGCGCGACGGCGACACCTACGTCTATCCGGACGCCGCTCTGTCCTATGTGACCAGTGGTGTGCTGGACCGGCAACTGTTCAACGTCACCGACCTCATCGCCGACGGCTACGACGACGCGCACACCGACGCGCTTCCACTGATCGTCACGATGACCGACGCGGCGGCCCGCAACCGCACCCGCCCCACCGTCGACGGCGCGGAACTGGTCCGACCGTTGGACAGCGTGCAGGGCGCGGCGCTGACCCGCCAGCGCGCCACCGCCGACCGGTTCTGGACCGCGCTGACCGCCGGTTCGACCCGGCGTACGGGTGACGCCCCGACACTGGCCAACGGCATCGCCAAGGTCTGGTTGGACGGTCGGGTGCACGCGGACCTGGCCGAGTCCACCGCGCAGATCGGCGCGCCGAAGCTGTGGGCCGAGGGCAACACCGCCGCCGGTGTCGACGTCGCGGTGCTCGACTCGGGTGCGGACGCCGAACACCCGGATCTCGTCGGCCAGATCGCCGAGTCCAGCAGCTTCGTACCCGAGGAGCCCGACATCCTCGACTACAAGGGCCACGGCACGCACGTCGCCTCGACGATCGCCGGGACCGGCGCCGCGTCCGGTGGCGCCGAGCGGGGCGTCGCCCCGGGTGCCCGCCTGCACATCGGCAAGGTGCTCAACAGCGAGGGCAGCGGACAGAACTCGTGGATCATCGCCGGCATGGAGTGGGCGGCCCGTGAGCAGAAGGCCCGGGTGGTCAGCATGAGCCTGGGCGGTGAGGCCACCGACGGCAGCGACCCGATGAGCCAGGCGGTCGAGCGACTCAGCGCCGAGACCGGCGCCCTCTTCGTGATCGCCGCCGGCAACAGTGGCCCGGCCAGCATCGGCAGCCCGGGTGCCGCCAACTCCGCGCTCACCGTCGGCGCCGTCGACAACACCGACCACCTCGCCGACTTCTCCAGCCAGGGGCCACGCGCCGGCGACGGCGGACTCAAGCCTGAGATCACCGCCCCCGGCGTGGACATCCTGGCGGCCCGCTCGCACCTCGTGCGGGGCTCCGGCGACTACACGCTGATGAGCGGCACGTCGATGGCCACCCCGCACGTGGCCGGCACGGCCGCGCTGGTCGCCGCCGCGCACCCGGACTGGACCGGTCAGCGGATCAAGGAAGCACTGGTCAGCACGGTCAAGGCCACCCCCGAGTACACCCCGTACCAGGCGGGTGCCGGCCGGGTCGACGCGGTCGCCGCCGCGCACGCCACCGTCTTCGCCACCCCGAGCGCCTACTCCGGCTTCCAGGCGTGGCCGCAGCAGCCGGGCACGACAGTTGACCGTACGGTCACCTACACCAACCTCGGCAGCGCGCCGCTCGACCTGAAGCTGGCCCTCGACACGGCCACCGCGCCGGCCGGACTGTTCGCGCTCTCCGCCGACCGGGTCACAGTGCCCGCAGGCGGCACCGCCACCGTGACGGTGATCGCCGCGTACGACAAGCTGCCGGTGGAGAAGCAGGTCAGCGGCATGATCGTCGCCACCGACGACACCGGTGCGGTGCGCGGGCGCACGCTGATCGGCGCCGGCAAGGAGGGCCAGCGGCAGAACCTGACGCTGGTCGCCAAGGACCGCGACGGCAAGCCGCTCGTCGGCAAGGTCATCCTCACCGCCGACACCCTCTTCACCGCCGTGGACCTGCCCGAGAGCGGCACCGCCACGCTGCGGCTGCCGGTGGCAAGCTGGAACGGTTGGATCTCCGCGGACGTGCGCGGCGCGCACGGGCCGCACTCCAAGGGCATGGCGATGCTCAGCTTCACCGACGTGAACCTGGACCGCGACCGCACCGTCACCCTGGACGCGCGCGCCGCCCGACAGGTGCAGGCCCGGGTGCCGCAGGAGGCCACCGCCAGCGCGCTGCGGATGGACATCCACCGGTCCACGAAGAACGGCCTCACCGAGAGTCAGGTGCTGCCCGACGACTCGTACGACAGCATGTGGGCGTTGCCAACGAGCCGTCCGGTGACCGACGGCGAGTTCGAGTTCGGTGCCCGGTGGCGGCTGGAGCAGCCGGCCCTGACCGTTTCGGCGGGCGGTCGCTCGTACGACGACCTGTTGGTGAAGCGGGCGACCCCGGCGCTGCCGGCCGGTCGTCGCCAGTTGGACGCGGTCTACGTCGCCGACGCGTCGGCGGCTGGGCTGGCCAAGCGTCCGGTCCGGGACCGGGCCGTCGTGGTGCGCCGCAGTGACAGTGTGGACATCGCCACCCAGGCGCAGGCCGCCGCGGCGGCCGGAGCGAAGCTGCTGCTCGTGGTGAACGACGGCGTCGGCCGGCTCCAGCCGTGGGACGAGGCGGCGTGGAGCCCGGAGAGCCCGGCCCCGGTGACCGTGGCGACCCTCGGCGCCGACGAGGGCGGGCAGCTCATCGCCGCGCTGGAGCGCGGCGCGGTGCGGCTCACCGTCGAGTCGCACCCGGAGACCACCTACCTGTACGACGTGGCGCACCACTGGACCGGCACGGTGCCGGCCGACCCCACCTACCGGCCCACGAAGCGGCAGTTGGCCCGGGTCGACGTGGAGTTCCGCAACTACCGGCAGGGCAAGGCGCTGGAGTTCCGCACCGACGTCTGGCGCGGCTGGGCGTCGAGCAACCAGGAGCCGGCCCCGGCGCAGGGCCGACGGACCGACTGGGTGAGCGCCGACCAGCGGTGGATCGACGACGCGTTCATCGCCGGCGAGACTGGTCAGCACCTGATGGCGGTGACCACGTACCCGGCCGGCAAGCCGAGCGCCGTCACCTGGTTCGGGCCGATCCAGCGACCCCGGATGGGCGGCAGCTACGTGCCGGTCCGGTACCTGGACACCGTCTACCTGCCCGCGCCCGGGTGGGGCGACGGGGGCGGCCACATCGGTGAGGCGTACGCGAACTACGACATGGTCAACCGGACCACCCTCTACCAGGGTGACAAGGAGCTGAACTGGGGTAACGCCGAGTACCTCCAGGTCTCCGGGCTGGCGTCTCAGCGACTGCCGTACCGGCTGGTGGTGGAGAACGACCGGGCTGCCTGGACCAACCCGTACTCCCGGCAGACCCGCACTGAGTGGGGCTTCCACTCGGCGGTCACCGGGGAGGAGTCGGCCGAGGTCCTGCCGATGATCCAGCTCGACTACCAGGTGGCCATCGACTCCGCCGGCACGGCGTCGCGGCGGGCACCGCTGACCGTTGTCGCCTCCCACCTGCCCGATGTCACCGGCACGATCGGGGCGGTGACCGTCGAGGTGTCCTACGACGACGGGGCGACCTGGCAGAAGCAGCGGCTGACCCGGCACGGCGACGGCTGGCGTACCTCGCTGGCCGCACCGGCGAAGGCCGGCTTCGTGAGCCTGCGCACCACGGCACGCGACACCGCCGGCAACACAGTGAGCCAGAGCATCAGCCGGGCGTTCGGCCTGCGCTGACAGCACTGCGGCCGGCCGCCGCTCGGGGTACGCGACACACCCGAGCGGCGGCCGGTGCCGTCAGTGCAGTTCCTCGGCGAGCTGGTCCCAGTCCGTGACGACCGGCAGCAGGTTCCCGGCCAGCCAGGCGGCGCTCTGGTCGTCGTGGTGCGGGTCGTCGGGCACCCCGCAGGCGCCCAGGGGGACCACCCAGCGGCTGTCCGAGCGGCGGGCCAGGTCCCAGACGAAGCGCGCCGCTGGCCCCCGGAAGCACCAGTGGGTGACGCCGGGGACGCTGGAGGTGGCCAACACACAGTCGTGGTCACCGTCGAGCCGGGGGCCGGGCCCGGTGTCCGGGCCGGGCAAAGCCCGCCACGGCGCCAGCCGGTGCAGGTCCCCCCAGGGCACCTGCCCGGCTGCCGCGTCGGCGACCTCCTCGGCCGCCGCGCGTACCAACGCGCTGATGTCCACACCGGGCAGCGGGGTCGTGCAGAGGAGGTGCTCCAGCGCGTGACCGACGCGCGGCGTCAGCGCCAGCCAGGGCGCGAACACCTCGGGGTACGCGGGCAGTTCGGCCAGCTCGGCCAACGCCGGGTGGGCGGCGATCCGGCGTACGACAGCCGCCCGCAGGAGGGCGTACGCCGCCGCGTCAGTGCTGTCGGCGGCCATCCGGCGATCCCAGCGCAGCAGCCGTTCACGCAGCGCGGCGGCGGCCGGACCGAGTTGCGTCGACTCGGCGAGGACCGCCAGCAGCGGCCCGGCGGCGCCCAGGTACGTGTCGGTGTGCACCGAAGCCATCTCGTCGGCCGTCCAGGCCGAACGGGCGTCGAGCAGCTCGGCGATGCGATGCGCCCGGTGCCCTGCGGCGAACTCCACCCCGAGTGGCGCCGCCAGCCCGCGCTCGTTGGCCATCACCGACCGACCGACCACCTCGGCGCGGGGCATCGGCGCGTGCCAGCCCTGCCAGGCATACGCGGCGTCCCATCCGGGGACCACCCGCCGGCCGTTTCCCGGGTGCCGCACCGGCACCGCCCCGGCGACCCGGTGCAACAGCCCTCCGGCGGTGTCCGCCGCCTGCACCACGTTGACCGGCTCCACCCAGTGCCGCAGCGCGTGGTCCACGTCGGCAACGGTGCGGGCGCGCAGCAGCTCCGGCAGCGTCGCGAAACCGAGGTCGCCCCGGACCCGGGGCGGGTAGCGCAGGCTGACGGCACTCTCGTCGTCCGGCCCACCGGCGATCACCGGACCACGATCGGTCTCCACCACCTCGACCTCGACCGGCTCGGCCCCGGCCACCTCGATCGTCTCGACGTGGCGGTGCGCCGGTCGCCAGCCGTCCGGGCCGAGCGCCTGCACCCGGGGGCCGTCGCGGCGCAGCCGCTCCGCGTACACGTCCTGGTAGTCGGCCATCGCGTTGGTGATCGCCCAGGCCACCGGACCGGCGTGCCCGAAGTGCGCGATGCCCGGCACACCCGGCACCGCCAACCCGACCACGTCGTACTCCGGGCAGGCCAGCCGGATCTGCTGGTAGACGCCGGGATCCTCGATGAACCGGTGCGGATCGCCGGCGAGCAGCGCGGCCCCGGTGCCGGTGCGCTCGGCGGCGAGCAGCCACCCGTTGCTGCCGGCGACTGCCGGACCGTCGGTGGCGAATAGGTCGACCGCGTCCGGCCCGAGCCGCTGCGCCACGTGCTCGCGCCAGAGCTTGCCGGGAAACCCGGCGAACAGAATGTGGTGGCCCAGCCAGACCGCGAGCGGCGTCCACGGCTCCCACCGACCCGGGCGCAGCCCGGTGGCGGCGAACTCCGGTGACCGGGCCGCCCCGGCGGCGAGAGCGGCGTTGACGCCATGCACGTAGGCGCCCACCCACTCGGCGGTCGCCGGGTCCAGTGCCGCGTGGCAGCGGCGTGCGGTGTCGTCGAGCCGGACCTGCCGGACGAACCGGTCCCAGCCGAGCGCGTCGGGGCCGAGGAACGCCGCGCTGGTGCCTTGGGCGCGGTGCCGTTCCACCTCAATCTGCCAGGCCCGGTCGTACGCGGTCACCCGGCCCTGCGCGGCCGCCAGCGCGAGCGGGTCGTCGGCCCGCAGGTGCGGCACCCCCCACGGGTCGCGGAAACGCCGCTCGTTGCTGGTTCGCTCGCTCACGCCGGCTCCGGGGCCACTGTGGTGGCACGGCGTCGGGCCGCGGGGACGACCAGCGGGGTGCCCGTCTCCGGGTCGTCGATCACCCGGCAGGGCAGCCCGAACACCTCCGCCACCAGGTCGGCGGTGACCACCGACGCCGGCTCCCCGGCGGCCACCACGCGCCCGTCGCGCATGGCGATCAGGTGGGTGGCGTAGCGGGCCGCGTGGTTCAGGTCGTGCAGAACGGCGACAAGGGTGCGGCCCTGCTCCTCGTGCAACCGCGCGCAGAGGTCCAGGATCTCGATCTGGTGGGCGATGTCGAGGTACGTGGTCGGCTCGTCGAGCAGCAGCAGGGGCGTCTGCTGGGCCAGCGCCATGGCGATCCAGACCCGCTGCCGCTGCCCGCCGGACAACTCGTCCACCGCCCGGTCGGCGAGGTCGTCGACCCCGGTCGCGGCCATCGACTCCTCGACCACCCGTTCGTCCTCGCGGGACCACTGCCGCAGCAGCCCCTGGTGGGGGTAGCGGCCCCGGGCGACCAGCTCGGCGACGCTGATGCCGTCCGGTGCGATCGACGACTGCGGCAGCAGGCCGAGCGTACGGGCCACAGTGCGGGCCGGCAGATCGTGAATGTCCCGTCCGTCCAGCAGCACCGCACCGGCGCTGGGGCGCAGCATCCGGGACAGGGCGCGCAGCAGCGTCGACTTGCCGCACGCGTTCGGGCCGATGATCACCGTGAAGGACCTGTCGGGCACCGCCACCGTCAGGTTCTCGGCGATGGTGCGCTGGTCGTAGGCGAGGGTCAGCGCGGTGCCGCCAAGTCGGGAATCGCCGGGTCGCATGGGTGCTCCTTCGAGGGCGTCACTGGTGTTCACAGCCGGCCCGCCCGACGTTCCATCGCCAGCAGCAAGACCAGGTAGCCGCCGCCGATCACGCCGGTCACCACGCCGACCGGGAGTTGGTGCCCGGCGAACGCGCGCTGCGCCACCAGGTCGGCCCCGACCAGCAGCGCCGCGCCGACGGCCATCGACGGCAGCAGGTTCGGACCCGGGGCCCGGGTCAGACGTTTCGCCACGTGCGGGGCGACGAGCGCCACGAAGGACACCGGCCCGGCTGCGGCCGCCGCGAACGAGACCAGCAGCACGGCGGCAGCGAGCAGCACCAGGCGCAGCCGGCGCACCGGCACGCCCAGGGCGCTGGCCGCGTCGTCGCCCAGCTCCATCATCCGCAGCGCCGGGGCGCAGCCGACGAGCACCAGCGGCGCCAACACGACCAGGACGGCGAGCAGCGGCCCGGCGTTGGCCCAGCCTCGCCCGTCCAGGCTGCCGGTGAGCCAGAGCACCGCTCGGGCGGCTTCCATCAGGGGCGCCCGGGTCAGCAGGTAGCCGTTGACGCCGGTCAGGATCGCGGCCACCCCGATGCCGACCAGGATGAGCCGGTAGCCGTGCACTCCGCGCCGCCAGGCGAGCGCGTAGATCACCAGGCCGGTGCCGAGGCCACCGACTACCGCCGCGCCGGCCAACGCCAGGCTGCTGCCACCGAGGACGACCACCACCAGCGCCCCGGTCGACGCGCCCTGGGTGAAGCCCAGGATGTCCGGGCTGCCCAACGGGTTGCGGACCAGCGACTGGAACACCGTGCCGGCGAGAGCCAACGCCGCACCGACCAACAGGGCGGTGACCAGCCGGGGCAGGCGCAGCTCGAGCACGATGAACTGCTCCGCCACGGTGCCACCGCCGGTCAGCGTGCGTAGGACGTCCGCCGGCCCCATCGGGTAGTCACCACTGCCCAGGGCCACCAGACCGAACCCGGCGGCGAGCACCGCCGCGCCGGCCCCGACGCCCAACGCGCGGGGCCGGAACCGCAGCGACAACCCCCATGAAGTACGCAGAACTGTCACGGTTGCGCCACCGGTCGGCGGGTGACCAGCCACAGGAAGAGCGGGCCGCCCAGCACGGCGGTCACCATGCCGACCTGGAGTTCTCCGGGGCGGCCCAGCACCCGGCCGAGCACGTCGGCGCCGAGCAGCAACGCTGGTGCGAGCACCGCGCAGTACGGCAGCAGCCAGCGCAGGTCCGGGCCGGTCAGGGCGCGGACCAGGTGCGGCACCAGCAGCCCGACGAAGACGATCGGCCCGCACGCGGCGGTCGCCGCGCCGCAGAGCAGGGTGACGGCGACGATCACGGCGGCCCGGATCAGCGCGGGTCGCGCGCCGAGGGCTCGCGCCGCGTCATCGCCGAGCGCCAGCGCGTTCAGCGGACGGGCGGCGCCGAGCGCGACCAGCAGCCCGATGAGGATGAACGGCAGCACCCGGGTGACGGTCGTGGAGTCCGCGCTGGCCAGTGAGCCGACCGTCCAGAAACGCAGCCGCTCCAGCGACGCGGTGTCCAGCAGCATCACCGCGCTCACGTAGGAGTAGAGGGTGGCGTTGAGCGCAGCCCCGGCCAGCGCGAGTCGGGCCGGGGTGGCGCCGCGTCCGCCGCCGACGGCGTAGACGAGCGCGGTCACCGCCGCCGCGCCGAGCAGCGCGAACCAGACGTACCCGCCGACGGCGGTGACGCCCAGGAACGCGGCGGCGGTGGCGACGGCCGCGGACGCGCCGGCGTTGATGCCGAGCAGCCCGGGGTCGGCGAGTGGGTTGCGGGTGAGGGCCTGCATGACCGCGCCCGCCACACCGAGGGCGGTGCCGGCGAGCAGCCCGAGCAGGGTGCGGGGCAGGCGCATCCGGTGCACCACGGCGTACTCGGTGGCGTCGCGGTGCAGCAACCCGGACCAGACGTCGGCGAGCGGCATGGCCTTAGCGCCGACCGCGATGCTGAGCACCACGATCGCCGCGAGCAGTGCCACGGCGGTGACCAGGCCGGCGGCGCGGGCCGCCCGACGGCCACGCCGGCGCGGGGGTGCGGCCGTTTCCCTGGCCGGCACGGGCGATGCCGGTCGGGTGACGGTGGGTGTGGCGTCCAGTGTGGGCTCCGGGGTGGTGGCGACACGGCGAACCGCTGTTGACAATAACCGAGGTTAGGCTAACCTAACCCCGCTGCCCTGGTCGACACCGGCCAACCCTTGATCGAAAGACAACACCATGCCCGATGCCCTGTCCGCCCGCCGCCTCTCCCGCCGTGGCCTGCTGGCCGCCGGTGGCGCTGCCACGCTGGCCACCCTGCTCGCTGCCTGTGGCAAGGACGACGCCGCGAAACCCGCCGCTGGCAACGGAAGTGGCCCCTGGTCGTTCACCGACGACCGCGGCACGAAGGTTGAGGCCCCGGCCCGTCCGACCCGCGTGGTGGCCTTCACCGGCGTGGCGGCGGCCCTGATCGATTTCGGTCTCGACAAGCAGCTCGTGGGCGTGTTCGGTGAGACCAGGCGCGCCGACGGCACTGCCGAGCCGCAGGCCGGCGACCTGAACGTCGAGGGCGTCGAGATCCTCGGCAACGTGTGGGGCGAGTTCAGCCTGGAAAAGTACGCGGCGCTGCGCCCCGAACTGCTGGTCACCCACATGTACGACCCGGACGCGCTCTGGTACGTGCCGGACGAGAGCAAGGCCAAGATCCTCCCGCTGGCGCCCAGTGTGGCGATCACCACCGCCCGGGTGCCGATGACCAAGCCCATCGAGCGGTACGCGGCGCTGGCCGAGTCGCTCGGCGCGGACCTGTCCGCGAAGAAGGTCACCGACGGAAAGGCCCGCTTCGACGCCGCCTCCGAGGCGGTCCGGCAGGCGGTCAAGGCCAACCCCGGGATCAAGGTGATGGCCTGCTCCGGCAGTCCCGACCTCTTCTACGTCTCCAACCCGAAGGTCAGCACCGACCTGATGTACTTCGCCGAGTTGGGCGTCGACATCGTGGTCCCCACCAAGCTCGAAGCTGGCGACTACTTCGAGGCGCTGAGCTGGGAGAGCGCCGGCAAGTTCCCGGCCGACCTGATCCTGCTGGACAACCGCAGCACCGCCTTGCAGGCCAAGGACCTCACCGCCAAGCCGACCTGGCAGCAACTGCCGGCGGTCAAGGCCAACCAGGTGAGCCCGTGGGACGCGGTACCCCGCTTCTCGTACGCCGGCTCAGCGCCGCTGCTGGAGAACCTCGCCACCGCCATCCGGAACGCGAAGAAGGTCAGCTGACGCCATGAGTACGAGCGCCACCGCACCGATCGCCCCGCAGTACCGCTTCTACGCCGCGCACGTCGTCCGGGCCCGTCGGGTCGGCGCCTCGCTGATCCGGGTCACCTTCGGTGGCGGGGAACTGGCCGACTTCGCCGGCGGTGGCCGGGACCAGAGCGTCTCGCTGTTCCTGCCGCACCCCGGGCAGCACGCCCCGGTGGTCCCGGTCGAGCAGGGCGAGGACTGGTTCGGCGGCTGGCGGGCACTGCCGGCGGACGTCCGCGCGGTGCTGCGCTCGTACACCATCCGGGAGCACCGCCCGGCCGACACCGCTGTCGACATCGACTTCGTCAGCCACGGCGACACCGGCCCCGCCTCCCGCTGGGCCGCCCTGGCCGGTCCCGGCGACCGGGTGCTGCTGCTCGGCCCGGCGGTGCCCGACAACCGCAGCGTCTGCTTCCGCCCGCCGGACGGCACGGACCTCGTACTGCTCGCCGCCGACGAGACCGCGCTGCCGGCCGTCGAGGGCATCCTGGCCTGGCTGCCCGCCGGCGCCCGGGTGCGCGCCTGGATCGAGGTGCCCGACGCCGCGGACATCACCGACCTGCCCACCGCTGCCGACGCCGAGACCAGGTGGATCGTGCGGGGCAGCACACCGCCCGGTAGTGACCTGCTGGTCAGCTCCGTTCGGGGCGCCCGGCTCCCCACCGGCGGCACCCCGTACGCCTGGATCGCCGGTGAGTCCGGCGTGGTCCGGGCGCTGCGCCGGCACCTCGTCGACGAGCGCGGCTTCGACCGCCGGAGGGTGACCTTCGCCGGCTACTGGCGACGCGGACTGTCCGAAGAGGACCTGCGTGCCGAGGCGCTGGCCGGCGCCACCGCCTGACTGACGACCCCAACCGATCGGCAGCACTGCCCCGAGGCGCACCGCCGCGCCGGGGAGGGTTCCGGCTGCCCCTCGTCGAGAACGTGGAAGGACATTCCGTGACCGTGCCGACGTACCCCGTCGAGACCACCACACCGCCACCGGCGTCAACCGCCGCGCGGGCCCAGCTGCTGCACGGTGGCTCGGTCGAGCAGTACCGCCGGACGATCGCCGACGGCGTCGACCGGGTAGCCCGCCGAGTGGCCACGGTGGACCGTCCCGGCACCGGAATCACGCCGGCCGAGCTGGCCCCCCTGGTCGACCGGGTGGACCTGGACCGTCCGCTGGGCGATGCCGGCGCCGCCCTCGACGAGCTGGAGAACGTCTACCTGCGCGACGCCGTCTGGTTCCACCACCCCCGCTACCTGGCCCACCTCAACTGCCCGGTGGCCATCCCGGCGCTGCTCGGTGAGGCGGTGCTCACCGCCGTGAACTCCTCGCTGGACACCTGGGACCAGAGCGCCGGAGCCACCCTCATCGAGCGCCGGCTGGTCGACTGGACGGCCGAGCGGATCGGCCTCGGTCACCGCGCCGACGGCATCTTCACCAGCGGCGGCAGCCAGTCCAATCTCCAGGCGCTGCTGCTGGCCCGGGAGGAGGCGTGCGCCGACGCCATCGGCCCGGCGGCGCGCGCCGAACTGCTGCCCCGGCTGCGCGTGCTCACCTCCGCCGCCGGTCACTTCAGCGTGCAGAAGTCGGCCAAACTGCTCGGCCTCGCCCCGGACGCGGTGATCGCGGTACCCACTGACGTCCGGCGACGGATCCGGCCGGCCGCCGTCCGCGAGGAGATCGCCCGGTGCCGGCAGGCCGGGCTGGTGGTGATGGCCGTCGTCGGCACCGCCGGTACCACCGACTTCGGCTCGATCGACCCGCTCACGGACCTGGCCGGGATCTGCGCGGCAGCCGGCGTGTGGCTGCACGTGGACGCCGCGTACGGCTGCGGTCTGCTCGTCTCGCCGACGCGCCGGCACCTGCTCGACGGCATCGACCGGGCCGACTCGGTCACTGTGGACTTCCACAAGTCGTTCTTCCAGCCGGTCAGCTCCAGCGCGCTGCTGGTCCGCGACCGGCGGACACTGCGGCACGTCACCTACCACGCCGACTACCTCAACCCGGCCCGGATGGTGGAGCAGCGCATCCCCAACCAGGTCGACAAGAGCTTGCAGACCACCCGCCGTTTCGACGCGCTGAAGCTCTGGCTCACCCTGCGGGTGATGGGCCCGGACGCGCTCGGCGGGCTCTTCGACGAGGTCGTCGACCGCGCCGCCGACGCCTGGCAACTGGTCAGCGAGGACCCGCGCTTCGAGGTGGTGACGCGCTCGGAGCTGAGCACCGTGGTGTTCCGCTACCTGCCCACCGGCCCCGGCCGGGAGTTGGCCGACGCCGCCAACCTGCACGCCCGGGAGGCCCTCGCGGCGTCCGGTCTCGCAGTGGTCGCCGGGACCCGGGTGGACGGCCGGCACTTCCTGAAGTTCACACTGCTCAACCCGGAAACCACAGTCGACGACGTCGGGTACGTACTCGACCTGATCGCCACCCACGCCGGCCAGTACGTGCACGACCACGTCGACGCCGACCTGACCTGCCACGTCGGCTGACGCCGATGAACCTGCCCCGTCGGCTGACGCCGGTGACCACGAACCCGCGCCTGGAGACCCCGATGTCCACCCACGACTTCATCGCCATCGGGTTGGGCCCGTACAACCTGGGCCTGGCCTGCCTGACCGCGCCGATCGACGAGCTCGACGGGGTGTTCCTGGAGGCCCGGCCGAGCCTCGCCTGGCACCCCGGCATGCTGCTGGAGTCGGCCCGGTTGCAGACCCCGTTCATCGCCGACCTGGTCAGCCTCGCCGACCCGACGTCGCCGTACTCCTTCCTCAACTACCTCAAGGAGATCGGCCGGCTCTACCCGTTCTACATCCGGGAGAGCTTCTACCCGCTGCGCAGTGAGTACGACGCGTACTGCCGGTGGGCGGCGGCGAAACTGCCAAACCTGCGCTTCGGCCAGAATGTGACCACTGTGGAGTACGACAGCGCCGACGAGCGGTACGTGGTGCGGGCCAGCACCGGCACGGGAGAGACCGTGCAGTACCGGGCCCGGCACCTGGTGCTCGGCACCGGCACCCCGCCGCACCTGCCCCCGGCCGTGGCCGGGTTGCCGGGCGACGCCGTGCACAACTCCCACTACCTGGAGCACCGCACGGCGCTGCGTACCAAGCGCAGCATCACGGTGGTGGGCAGCGGGCAGAGCGCCGCCGAGATCTACCACGACCTGCTCGGCGACATCGACCGGTACGGCTACCAGCTCAACTGGGTGACCCGGTCGCCGCGGTTCTTCCCGCTCGAATACACAAAGCTGACGCTGGAGATGACCTCACCGGACTACGTGGACTACTTCCACGCGCTACCCGAGGCGACCCGCTACCGGCTGGAGTCCGAGCAGAAGGGCCTGTTCAAGGGGATCAACGCCGACCTGATCAACGACATCTTCGACCTGCTCTACGCGCACAGCGTGGACGGGCCGGTGAACACCCGCCTGCTCACCAACACCGAGCTGGTCAGCGCCGAGCACCAGGACGGGCAGTACACGCTGGGGTTGCGTCAGGTGGAGCAGGAGCGCGACTTCGTGCTGCGTACCGAGGGGCTGGTGCTGGCCACCGGCTACCACTACCAGGTGCCGGAGTTCCTCACGCCGGTGCGGGACCGGATTCGCTGGGACGCGCACGGCCGCTTCGACGTGGCCCGCAATTACAGCATCGACCACAGTGGGCGGGGCATCTTCCTGCAGAACGCGGGCACCCACACGCACAGCATCACCTCACCGGACCTGGGCATGGGCGCCTACCGCAACTCCTGGATCATCCGTGAGCTGCTCGGCCGGGAGCACTACCCGATCGAGAAGAGCATTACCTTCCAGGAGTTTGGGGTGTCGTCGTGACGAGCGTCTTCACCCGGGTCGACGAGGGGCTCGGTGAGTTCGCGCTGCGGCCGCTCGATCTGGACGCCGACGCGGCGCCGCTGCACGCCTGGGTGACCCACCCAAAGGCGGCGTTCTGGATGATGCAGGACGCCGACCTGGCCCAGGTCGCCGAGGAGTATCGGCGCATCGCCGAGCACCCGCACCACGACGCGTACCTCGGCCTGTGGCGGGGGAGTCCCGCCTTCCTGGCGGAGCGCTACGACCCGGCCCACGTCGAGCTGGTCGGCCTGTACGACCACCAGCCCGGTGACGTGGGCATGCACTTCCTCTGCGCGCCGGTCGACGCGCCAGTGCACGGCTTCACCCGGGCGGTGATCGGCACCGTCATGGCGTGGCTCTTCGACGACCCGACGACCCGACGGGTGGTGGTCGAACCGGACGTGCGCAACACCGCCGTGCACGCGCTGAACGCCGCCGTCGGCTTCACTGTCGTCGGCCCGATCGCCAAGCCCGAGAAGGACGCGCTGCTCAGCGTCTGCACCCGAGCCCAGTTCCAGGCCGCCGCCGACCGCGCCGCCGCCGACCGCGCCGCCGCCGACCGCGCCGCTGTCACCCGAACCGAAGGAGCCCCGGCGTGACCACCACCGCCGTACCCACCCACCCGCCCGTCGCCACGGCGCACAACGCCCCCGGCGACCCGGTCGGGCACCTCACCCCGCAGCGCTGGGCCCGGGCCAACCGGCTGCTGGTCCGCAAGGCCCTCGCCGAGTTCACCCACGAGCGGCTGCTCACCCCGGAGGCCGTGGCCGGCCCCGACGACCGGCAGTGGTACGAGGTCCGCAGCGACGACGGCACTGTCACCTACCGGTTCGCGGCGCGGGTGCTCGCCCTGGCGCACTGGCAGATCGACGCGGACAGCATCACCCGACACCGCGACGGCAGCGCCCTGGCCCCGGACGCGGTGGACCTCATCGTCGAACTGCGCGACACCCTCGGGCTCTCCGCGCGGGTGCTCCCGGTCTATCTGGAGGAGATCACCTCGACGCTGGCCGGTACGGCGTACAAACTGGCCCAGGCCGCGCCGAGCGCCGCCGAGCTGGCCGAGGCGGACTTCCAGACCATCGAGACCTCGATGACCGAGGGCCACCCCTGCTTCGTGGCGAACAACGGCCGGCTCGGGTTCGGCGTCGACGAGTACCACCGGTACGCCCCGGAGGCCGCAGCGCCGGTGCGGCTGGAGTGGCTGGCCGCACACCGGGACCACTCGACGTTCAGCAGCGCCGCCGACCTCGACTACGACACGCTCATCGAGAGCGAGTTGGACGCCGAGACCCGGGCCCGGTTCGCGGCCACGATGGCCGATCTCGGGCTGGACCTCGCCGACTACCACCTGATCCCGGCGCACCCGTGGCAGTGGTGGAACAAGCTGGCGGTCACCTTCGCCGGGGAGCTGGCCGAGCGGCGGCTGGTGCACCTCGGCCCCGGGCCGGACGTGTACCTCGCCCAGCAGTCCATCCGCACCTTCTTCAACGTCAGCGAGCCGGGTCGGCACTACGTCAAGACCGCGCTGTCGGTGCTGAACATGGGCTTCATGCGGGGGCTGTCGGCCGCCTACATGGAGGCCACCCCGGCGATCAACGACTGGCTGGCCGACCTGATCGCCGCCGACGAGGTGCTGACCGGCACCGGCCTGACCGTCATCCGGGAGCGGGCCGCCGTGGGTTACCGGCACCGGCAGTACGAGGCGGCGACCGAGCGCACCTCCCCGTACCGCAAGATGTTGGCCGCCCTGTGGCGGGAGAGCCCGGTGCCCGAGCTGGCGCCGGGGGAGCGACTGTCCACCATGGCCGCGCTGCTGCACGTCGACGACGAGGGCGGCTCACTGGCGGCGGCGTTGATCGCCCGGTCCGGCCTGGTACCCGAGGTGTGGCTGCGTCGCTACCTGGACGCCTACCTGACCCCGCTGCTGCACAGCTTCTACGCCCACGACCTGGCCTTCATGCCGCACGGCGAGAACGTCATCCTGGTCCTCGACGAGCAGGACACCGTCCAGCGGGTGATCTTCAAGGACATCGCCGAGGAGATCGCGGTGATGAGCGACAAGGTCGAGCTGCCGGCGGCGGTGGAGCGGATCCGCGTCGAGGTGCCCGACGACACCAAGCTGCTGACCATTTTCACCGACGTGGTGGACTGCTTCCTGCGGCACCTCAACGCGGTCCTGGTCGAGGCCGGCGTGCTCGCCGAGGACGACTTCTGGCGCACTGTCGCGGCCTGCGCCGCCGACTACTTTGACCGGGTGCCGCACCTGGCCGAGCGGGTCCGCCACTACGACCTGTTCGCCCCGGAGTTCACGCTGTCCTGCCTCAACCGGCTGCAACTGCGCAACAACCAGCAGATGATCGACCTGGCCGACCCGTCGGCGGCGCTCCAGTTCGTCGGCACCCTCACCAACCCGCTGGCCGCCCACGCTCGGGCCCGGTGACCGCTGTCGCGTTTGGTCAGCGGGCACGCCAACGGGTGCAATAGGCGGATGGGAGTTCTGAGTACCGCGAGCCTGTTCGCCGCCACAGTGACCACCGGCCTGACCGCCGGGCTGTTCGCCGCCTTCGCGTACGCGGTCATGCCGGGTCTGGCCCGCAGCGACGACCGGACTTTGGTGCTCGCCATGCGGCGGATCAACGAGTCGATCCTCAACGGCTGGTTCGCTGTGTGCTTCGGCGGCGCGCTGCTGTTCACGCTGCTGGCGGCGGCGCTGCACCTGGGGGCCGAGCGTCGGGCGGTGCTGCCGTGGATCGTCGCCGGGCTGCTGCTGTACGTGGTGGTGCTCGGCGTCACCGCAGTGGTCAACGTGCCGCTCAACAACGTGCTGGCCCGCGCCGGCGACGCCGGCGACGCCGCCGGCCTCGCGGCGCTGCGGGCGCGCTTCGAGGTGACCTGGGTACGCGCCAACGTCGTCCGCGCCGTCGCGTCGACCGGCGCCTTCGGGTTGCTGGCGTGGGCGCTGGTGGCCGAGGGTCGGCTGCTCGGCTGAGGCCGGACGGGCGACCGACCGGGCCGGCGTCGGCTCAGTCGGTCGGCTCTGCCGTGCCGGCTTGCTGGAACGCGCGGGCCAGCTGGGCGAGGTCGAAGCCCTCGAAGTGCTGGAGGAACCGGCGGCGTACGGCGGCCAGGTGACTGGGCCAGGCTTCCTGCAGGCGGGCGTAGCCCGCGTCGGTGAGGACGGCGTTCCAGCCGCGCGCGTCCTCCTCGCACCGTTCCCGCCGGACCAGGCCCTGCGTCTCCAGCCGGATGATCGTGCGGGTCATGCCGCTCAGCGAGAGGTAGCAGAGCGCGGCGAGTTCGTTCATGCGCATCCGCCGGTCTGGCGTCTCGGAGAGGTTCATCAGCGCGGTGTACTCGGTGAGCGGTAGCTGACGGTCACCGACCATGTCCGCGTCGATCGCGCGGGGCAGGACGTGCATCACCTGGCCCAGGGCGCGGACCAGGGATTCCTCGTCTGGGGCGAGGGGTTGCGGAGGCGCTGCGGAGGGGTTGGACATCCTCCTATCGTACTTGTTTGACTGAGCAAGTGCTCACCCTCCGTGTGACAACGCCCATAGGTCACATATTTGCTTGACCAATCAAGCAGCGGTTAGCGTTCCCGTCGTCAGGCAAGGACCTCTGAAAGGCGCCACACATGACCAGGATCGGGATCATCCTCGGAAGCACCCGCCCGGGGCGTAACGGCGAGGCCGTCGCCCGCTGGGTGCTCGACATCGCCAAGCAGCGCTCCGACGCGGAGTACGAGCTGATCGACCTGCTCGACTACCAGCTGCCGCACCTCGACGAGGCGTACCCGCCCTCGATGGGCCAGTACACCCAGCCGCACACCAAGCGGTGGGCCGAGACGATCGCGTCGTTCGACGGCTTCATCATGGTTACCCCCGAGTACAACCACTCGACCTCGGGCGCCCTGAAGAACGCGATCGACTTCCTCTACGCCGAGTGGAACAACAAGGCCGTCGGCTTTGTCAGCTACGGCTCGGTCGGCGGCACGCGTGCCGTGGAGCACCTGCGTCTGATCTCCGGTGAGCTCCAGATGGCCGACGTGCGCTCGCAGGTCGCGCTGTCGCTCTTCACCGACTTCGAGAACTTCAGCGTCTTCAAGCCCAACCAGTTCCACCAGGACTCGCTGACCGCCACGCTCGACCAGGTGGTCGCCTGGAGCACGGCGCTCGCTCCGCTGCGCAAGGCCTGAGCGTTTCGCGTCGTCCGGAAACGGCCGTGGGGGACCCCACGGCCGTTTCCGTGCGTTCAGGCACGCTGTGCTCGTCAGGCGCGCCGAGCGTCGCCGAGCAGGTCCAGCGAGAGCTGCCACAGCCGCGCGGCCGCCTCCGGGTCGATCGCGTGGTCGGCGACGCCGCGCAGCGGGTCCGCCGGGTCGTGGCGCATCGCCTGCTCACAGTCCTCGAAATACCGGCCGCCGATGCCCTCGACCTGCGGCCCCGCGGCGAGCAGCACGGAGGTCGCGGCCCCCTGCTGCGGGGTCTTGAAGTCGTACGCCGGAAGGTTCGCGTAGTCCTCCTCGGTGAGATGCCGTCCCAGGTTGGTGGTGACCGCACCCGGGTTGGCCGCGTTGACGGTGATGCCGTCGCCGGCCCAGCGCCGGTTCGCCTCGACAGCGAACAGCGCGGTGGCGGTCTTCGACTCGCCGTAGGCGACGAAACGGTCATAGGGGCGTTGCCGGAAGTTGACGTCCTCGAAGACCATCGGGGCCCGAACGTGGGCGATGGAACTCAGCGACACCACGCGGGCCCGACTGGCCTCGGCGAGCGCCCGGTGCAGCCCGTTGGCGAGTGCGAAGTGGCCGAGGTGGTTGGTGGCCAACTGCAACTCCCAACCCTCCGCCGTGCGCATCTCGGGGGTCGCCGACACCCCGGCGTTGTTGACCAGGATGTGCAGAGGCCCGTCCCAGGCGGCCACGAACGCGGCGACCGACCGCTGGTCGGAAAGGTCCAACGGCGCGACCCGGAGCAGCCGGTTCCCGGTCCCGGCGCCGATCTCCCGCGCGGTCCGTTCTCCGGCCCGCACGTCCCGTACCGCAAGCGTCACCTCGGCGCCCGCCATGGCGAGCGCCCGGGCGGTCTCCACCCCGATGCCGGACGAGGCGCCGGTGACGATGGCGCGTTGCCCGGTCAGGTCGACACCGGCCACGACGTCGGCGGCGGTGGATTGGGCGTTGAACGGCGTGCTGACGCGTGTTTCCGACATGAACGTCTTCCTTCGGTGGGTGTCCTCACGTGGCCGTGCCGGCTTGCCGTACCGGCGTACGGTGTGCCGGCGCCGCCCTTCGCACCGATCGTGCGCGGAGGTCTGTGCGGACGGCCAACACGCTCTTCCTGGCGTGGCTACAGTCTGTTCCTGTGGCCACGCCTGAGCTGCGACAACTGCGGTACTTCCTGGTCCTCGCGGAGGAGCTGAGCTTCACCCGCGCCGCCGCCCGCCTGATGATCGCCCAGCAGTCGCTGTCGCAGCAGATCACCGCCCTGGAACGCGCGCTCGGGGCGAAACTGTTCGACCGTGACAGCCGTGGCACCACCCTCACCGACATCGGCGCCCTGTTCGTGCCCGAGGCGCGCGCCGTCACCGACCGCGCCGAGCAGGCCGTCGCCGTCGTGGAACGGGCCCTGCGGGGTGAGGTCGGCACCCTCCGGCTCGCCTTCCTGACCACCGTCGCCAACCATCTGCTGCCCCCGGTGGTCCGGGCAGTCCGCCACCACCTCCCCGACCTGCACCTGGCCACCGAGTCCACCAGCATCGCGACAGTGGTGCAGGGCGTCCTCGACGGGCGGTTCGACGTCGCCTTCACCCGGACCCCGCTCGTGCCCGGCCTGGAGTCCAGGAGGCTGACGACCGAACCGGTCTGCGCGGTGCTGCCCGAGGGCCACCCGCTCGCCGGGCGCGACGAGTTGACCCTCGCCGACCTGGCGGACGAACCGTGGGTCATGACCCCGCGCAGCTCCTGGGAACCCTGGCACCGCGCCTACGAGGACCAGTTCCGGGAAGCGGGCTTCGTACCGACCGTCGTTCAGGAGGAGGCCGGCGTGCAGAGCCTCCTCGGCCTGGTCGCCGCCGGGCTCGGCGTCACCCGGCTCGCCTGCTCGGCGGCGAGTCTTCGCCGCACCGGCGTGGTGTTCGTTCCGCTGGCCGGCGCCTACGCGTACACCGAGATGGTGTGGTTGGCGGGCAACACCGCGCCCGCGCTGCACCGCTTCCTGGACGTGGTCACGGAACTCGCGGCGACCACCGACCTCACCAGCACCGGCTGACGGTGAGCCGGCTGGCTCACCGCGTCGCGAGGTGGTGGGCGGTGCCGTCGGCGACGGCGCGAAGTTTGTCGGGGTTGGCGACGTTGTGGATGGCGGTGATGCGACCGCCGGCGTCGATGTCGAAGGAGACGGTGGCGACCACCCGACCCGCACCGCTGAACACCAGACCCGGGCCCCCGTTGATCTCGACCAGAGCGGCGCGCATGTCGTGCGGCGCGACGCCCTGGTAGGTGACGGTGGCGATGGCCGCGAACCACGCGGCGACCGTTCCCGCGCCCCTGATGGGACGCAGGGCCTGGCGGACCTTACCGCCACCGTCGGTCCACAACGTCACGTCCGGAGACAGCAGCTCCAGCAGGGTGTTGATGTCGCCACCGGTCGCGGCGGCGAGGAATCGCTCGGTGACCCCGCGCTGCTGCGACCGGTCCGCCGTGAAACGTTGCCGCTGGCCCCGAACGTGCTCACGAGCCCGGTGGGCGATCTGGCGGACCGCCGCCTCGGAGCGCTCCACCGCCGCTGCGATCTCCGCGTGGCTGAAGTCGAAGACCTCCCGCAGGACGAACACGGCGCGTTCGAGCGGGCTGAGCGTCTCCAGCACCACCAGCATCGCCATCGACACCGACTCGGCGTCGGTGACGGCGTCGGCGGCGTCCCCTTCGGTCAGGACGGGTTCGGGCAACCACGGCCCCGGATAGGTTTCGCGGTGGTGCCGGGCCGAGCGCAGACGCTGCAACGCGAGGTTCGACACGATGCGGGCGAGGTACGCCTTCGGGTCGGCGACCTGGGAGCGGTCTGCCGAGGACCAGCTGATCCAGGCGTCCTGCACCGCGTCCTCGGCGTCGGCCGCGCTGCCGAGGATCCGGTAGGCCACCGAGAACAGCAGGTTGCGATGACTGTGGAACACCTGCTCGTCAGGGCCCGGCATGTGCGTCACCGGGCGTCCCGCAGGCGGGTGAAGCGGCCGCCGCGCGGCCAGAACGCGCCGGAGGAGGGCAACCGAGACATGCGACGGTAGGTCGGCCAGGGCGAAGCGCTCACGGTCTCCTTGTACCAGACCGCCATCCGCCCGGTCAGACACCCGCGGCGAGGGCTGTCGTCGGGGCGGGTGAACTGCACGACCGCGTCGTTTCGACCCAGGCTCACGGGCGTGTGGTAGTAACCGAACCGGAATGGCCTGGGTTGCCTGCCCCGCAGCGCGCGGGCGATCGACACCGCCGCGTGCACGCCAGTCGGCATCCCGCTCTGGCAGGTGCCGTGCAGCACTCCGTAACCCTGCCGGATCGCTGCCGCATCGCCGATCGCGTACACCTCGGGGTGCGACACCGACCGCAACGCGGAATCGGTGACGACGCGACCGCGTTCGTCGACGGTCAACCCGGCGGCGGCGGCCAGCGGCGCCACCCGGGTACCACCCGTCCAGAGGACGACATCGGCCGCCACGGTCTCCGCACCGGCCAGTTCGACAGCGTCGGGCCGGACCCTGGTGACCGCCGCTCCACTGATCACCTGGACGCCGAGGCGGGTCAGCGCGCCCCGCAGGTACGCCCGGGCCTTCGGGTTCATGCTCGCTCCCGGATCCTGCTGGCCCACCAGCGTTACACCGACCTCCGGGTGCCGTTCGGCGATCTCCGCGGCCGCCTCGACCCCGGTCAACCCGCTGCCGACCACGACGACAGTGCCGGCGCCGAGCCGTGCCAGCCGGTCCGCCAGTGTGGTCGCGCCGCTCGGACCGTCCAGGGCGTACGCGTGCTCCTCGACGCCGGGGACCGCCGCCGTGTCCGTCACGCTGCCCAACGCGTAGACCAGGGTGTCGTAGCGCAGCACCCGACTGTCGTCGACGCGGACGGTCTTCGCGTGCGCGTCCACCGCTGTCACCCAGCCGCGCACGAACTGCGCACCCGTTCCCGCCAGCAGTTCAGGGATGTCCAGGTCGGCGAGCCGCTGACCGGTCGCCGTCATGTGCAGCCGGAGACGCTCGGTGAACCGCTCCTGCGCGTTGATCACTGTCACCTGCACGTCGGCCCGCCTGGTCCGGGCCGCCAGTTGGGTCGCCGCGGCCATGCCCGCGTAGCCCGCGCCGAGGATCAGTACGTGGTGTGTGCCCGCCGGGACCTGTCGATGCGCTGTGCTCATTGTTCCGCCTCTCTGATCGGACTGACGACCACGAGATGCGTGCCGCTCGTCGGTTCGTGACATCGCAGCGATGTGACGCCTGCCACGGCCAGCGTCGGAGGAGCGCGTTCACTACCCTTGGCGCGATGAGCCGATCCGCCGCCGCTGGTCGGGCTCCGCTCTGGCGGGACCGGACCTTCGGCACGTACTGGGTCGCCCAGTCGCTCTCGGCGGCCGGCGACTCGTTCGCCTACCTGGCGGTGCCGCTGCTGGTGCTCCAGGCGACCGGGTCGGTGGCGCAGATGGGCCTGCTCACCGCCGTCGCGGGCGCGGCGTCCGTCGTCGCCGGGATCTTCGGTGGGGTGCTGGTCGACCGGTACGACCGCCGCACCCTGATGATCGTGGCGGACCTGACCCGGCTGGTGCTCTACGCAGTGGTGCCACTGGCGTGGCTCGCCGGCCCGCAGGTCTGGCTGCTCTTCGTCGTGCTGCCCATCTGCGAGGCGGCCGGCATGCTGTTCCAGGTCGCCGCGGTGACCGCGGTCCGCAACCTCGTCGACTCCGACCGGATCACCGAGGCCAACGGCCGGTTGCAGGCGACGTACGCGGCGGCGGCCGTCCTCGGGCCGCTGCTCGCCGGTGTGGTGGCGGCCCGCTTCGGCCCGGCCACCGCCATCGCCGTCAACGCGGCGAGCTTCGCGCTCTCCGCGGCCGGCCTGTGGCTGATCCGACTGCGCCCCGTCCAGGTGGACGAGGGGGTGGCCCGGCAACGCCCGCTGGCCGAGTTCCTGGCCGGGGCGCGGTTCCTGTGGCGACAGCCCGTGCTGCGCGCGCTGACCGTCCTGTTGTCGGTCTTCATCTTCCTCACCTACGGCTTCGTCGACGTGCTGATCTACCACGTCACGCACGACCTCGGCGGCTCGGAGGGCACCGTCGGCACGGTGCTCGGCCTGGCGGCGCTGGGCACGGTCGCCGGCGCGCTGCTGGTGGCGCCGCTGCGCCGCCGCCGCGGCTTCGGCCCCACCTGGATCGGCGCGCACGCGATCTGCGGTTTCGCCGTGGCGGGGGTCGGCATCGCCACCACAGTGCCCGCGGTCACCACGCTGACAGCGGTGTACCTGTGCTGTCTCAGCGTCGGCGGGATCTGTTCGATGTCCCTGCGCCAGGAGATCACCCCCGATCACCTGCTGGGCCGGGTCACGTCGGCGTTCTGGAGCACGCACTACGCCCTGGGTCCGGCCGGCGCTGTGGTGCTGACCTGGGCCGCCGGCCGTTACGGTGCGCCGGCGGTCACCCTCGCGGCCGGCGCCGGGTGCCTGCTGGTCGCGGTCGGCGCCCTCTTCACCCCGATCCGCCGTGCCGGCGCGGAGCCGGCCGCCGGGCAGCCCGGCCTGCGCCCGGCCCCGGCCGGCGGCACCGTCGGTGGAGACGCGCCGACCACCACAGTGGCCTCCTGAGCGAGCGGAGCGGGAGCGGTCAAAACTCCTGGTACATCACGTGCAGGCCGACCCGGCCGAGGGTGGGGTGACGGAACGCGCCCGGCACGGTGCCGACCACCTCGAAGCCCTCCCGCCCATACAGCCGCACCGCCGAACTGTTGCTCTCCGCCACGGCGTTGAACTGCATGCCGGCGTACCCCTGCCGGCGGGCCCAGGTCAGGGCATCGCGGCACAGCGCGGTGCCCACGCCCCGGCCCCGCGCGTCGGCGGCGACCATGAAGCTGGCGGTGGACACGTGCGCGCCCGGCCCGGGCCGGTTGGTGCCCATCTTGGCGGTGCCGAGCACCCGCTCGCCGTCGACCGCCACGACGGTCCGCCCCGGCGCCGCCTCGACCCACATGCCGTACGACTGCTCGACGGTCATCGCCGGGTCGTAGGGGAACGTCTCCTGTGCCCGGATCACCTCCTCGATGATCGGCCACACCTGCGACCAGTCCCGGTCGACGAACTCCCGAATCAGCACTCGGGGAGGTTAGGCCGGGGCAGGAGCCTCGGACAATCCGTTATCCGCTGGTGCATCTGCGCGGCCTACCCGGTGCGAAGCATGGATCGTGACGAGACGTCACGGATCCGGTCGCTTCGACGAAAGGCCCGCTGATGAAGATCGCACGAATCGCCGCCCGGATGGCGGTGGGTGCCATGGCCACCGCGCTGGCCACCACCGCGGTCGCCGTACCGGCCGCTCAGGCCACCAGCAAGCCCAAGCCGCTCGGCACGACGTCACTCGCCCAGGTGCTCACCCGGGACAGCAGCGGCTTCGATCGCAACTCGCGTGACTTCGACGTGCTGACGGCGGCCGTGCTGGCCGTGCTGGAGGCCAAGCCGAACTCTCCGGTCAAGGTGCTCACCGACGGCACCGTGGCGCTGACCGCGTTCATCCCCACCGACGCCGCCTTCCAGCAGTTGGTCCGCGAGATCACGCAGGCCCGGAAGCTGCCGAGTGAGAGCGCCGCCTTCACCGCAGTGGCCGGGCTGGGCATCGACACCGTCGAGTCGGTGCTGCTCTACCACGTGGTTCCGGGGGCCACCATCGACCGCAAGACGGCGGTCCGGGCCGACGGCACGGACCTGACCACCGCGCTCGGCTCGACCGTCGAGGTCGACGTGCGCACCTACCTGTACTTCTTCCGCCAGGTGCGGCTGGTCGACGCCGACACCGACGACCGTGACGCGCGGGTCGTCTTTTACGACGTCAACAAGGGCAACCGGCAGATTGCGCACGCCGTGGACCGGGTGCTGCGCCCGATCGACCTGCCCTGACCGCGGGCGGGTGGCGTCCGACCACGCGCCGGACGCCATCCGCGCCGGGCGGTCAGCCCGAGGCGAGCGCGGCCAGTTCCTCGTCGAGCAGGGCCGCCAGCCGGGCGTGCCGCCCGGGATGGCTGCGCGCGGTCATCCCGCGGCTGGGCATCTCCACAGTCATCAGCAGGTACAGGTGCAACCGGTAGAGACCGAGCCGGCGGCGTGCCGAAGCGTCCAGCACCAACGGTTCGACTGCGCTGGCCTGGTAGCCGCGCAGCAGAGGGTGCTCCGGCTCGTCCTCGACGCGTCGGAAGAGCAGCGGTGAAACCAGGTCCAGCAGTGGGTCGCCGTAGAGGAACCGCTCGCCGTCCACCAGGCCGCGCAGCCGCAACCGGCCGTCCCCGTCGGGCGCCGCCAGCACGTTGCCGTCCCAGCAGTCGAAGTGCAGCAGCGCCGGCCGGCGCACCTCGTCGAGCACGTCGCCGTGCCGCCCCACCAGTGCGTGCAGGCGGTCCGGGGTCACCGGCAGCCGGACGTCCCAGTCGACCGCGTCGGCCAGGAGCGCGTCGAGCATCGCCGTGAACGCCGCCCGCCAGGTCGGCCCGCCGGCCCGTTCGTCGTCGTACCCGAACCGCTCACCGGTCACCCGGTGCAACGCGGCGAGAGCCACCCCGAGGTCGTAGCGCGCCGGGCCGTCGTCGACCACGACACCGGCCTCGGCCAGGTCGGCCAGCGACCGGCCGGGCAGCAGCGCAGTGACCAACCACTCGCCGTACGCCGGGTCGGCGCCGCGCCGGAGCACCGGGGGGACGGGCACCTGCGGCGCCCGCTGCGCGACGAGCCGAAAGTACCGCTCCTCGGCGGCGCAGAGCCCGCGCTCGTAGCGCAGCAGCGGCGTTCCGGCCGGCGGCGCCAGCTTCAGCACCACCCGACGGTCGTCGTCGAGCAGCACCCACCAGACCGTCGCGTACCCTCCACCGGCCAGTGGACCGGCGTCCCGGACCCGGTTGTGTGGCCCGAACGACGCACCGACCAGGTACGCCACATCGGCGCGCGTGAGGGGCCGCTGGGTCGGGCTGGCACCGGTCACGACGTGCTGTCACCTCGCCGTGCACGTGGCGCGGAACCCGCGGCGGCGCGGGTGGACAGTGGGACGGGACCGGCGGTGTCGCGGCGGACCAGCTCGGCGGGGAGCACCTCGACCCGGGGCGTCGGGGCCCCGACGCCGAGCACCAGGGACATCGCCCGCACACCCATGTCGACCAGGGGCAGCCGCACGGTGGTCAACGCCGGGGTCACGTCCCGGGCGATCGGCATGTCGTCGAAACCCAGCACCGAGATCTGCTGCGGCACGGCCAACCCACGCGCGCGCAGGGTGGCGAGCGCGCCGATGGCCATCGAGTCGTTGAGCGCCACGATCGCGGTCAGCTCCGGGTCGGCGTCGAGCAGTCGGGCGGTGGCCTCGGCGCCACCGTCGCGGTCGAACTCCGCGTACCGGATGCGCCGTTCGGGCAGCTCGCGGCCCTGCTCGGTGAGGGCCTGCCGGAGCCCGGCGAGCCGGTCGGTGGTGGTGGTCAGGATGCGCGGGCCGGCGACCACGCCGATCGCCCGGTGCCCCAGACCGCACAGCTCCCGCCCGGCGAGGTAGCCGCCGGTCCGGTTGTCCGGCATCACCGCGTCGCCGGAGTGCTCGTGCCGGCCGATCACCGCCACCCGCCCGCCGGTGGCCTCGTACGCGGCGAGCTTCTCGTTGAGTTGCCGGGTGAACGCCTCGTCGTGGTAGCCCGAGCCGGCCAGGATCAGCGCGGCCACCTGGTGGCCGCGCAGCAGCTCCACGTACTCCAACTCGCGGTCCGGGTCCCGATAGCTGTTGCAGATCATCAGCAGTCGGCCCTGGTCGGTGGCGACCCGTTGCAGCCCCCGGGTGATCTCGGCGAAGTACGGGTCGGAGACGTCATGCACGATCACGCCGACCGCGCTGCGGTGCGAGCGGGCCAGCAGTTGGGCGTGCGCGTTCGGCACGTACTGCAACTCGGCGACGGCGGCGAGCACCCGTTCGCGCAGCTCGTCGGTGACCGGCTTGCTGCTGCCGTTGATGACGCGGGAGGCGGTGGCGGGCGAGACGCCCGCTCGGCGGGCCACATCGGACAGGGTCGCCATGGCCCGCCCCCTCGATCTGTTGACGGCGTTTCGTCGTGCCGGCTAGCGTCACCGTACCGCAGAGAAAGCCCTTTCCCGCAGGGAGGCCCGGCCGTGTCCGATCGCTTCGCGGTACTTCAACTTGACGACCTTCCCGCCCGGCGCTGCTCCTGTGGGACCACCCGCCGGGGTTTCATCGCCGAGAGCGAGGGCCAGGCCAGCGTGCATCTGCTCCAGGTGCAGGACGCGGTGACCCACCACCACCGGATCGCCACCGAGTACTACGTCGTGCTCGCCGGTGAGGGCGAGATCGAGCTGGACGGTGTCCGTCACCCGGCCCGGCCGATGTCCGCGTTCCTGATCAAGCCGGGCTGCCGGCACCGGGCCATCGGCGATCTCACCGTGCTGCTGGTGTCTTTGCCGGCCGCCGACGACACCGACGAGTACTTCGATGCGTGATCGGCCGGCACCGCTGCCCGGTGGGGTCGGGGTGTCCCGGCTGCGCGTCTACGACACAGTGGCCCCGGACGGCCTGGTCGGCGGCACCCCGCACGTGCACCTGTGCTGCACCGAGGGGTACGTGGTGACCGACGGCGAGGGCGCGGTGCAGACCCTCACCACGGCTGGCTACCGGGAGACGCCATTGCGTCCGGGGGTGGTGGTCTGGTTCGAGCCGGGCACCGTGCACCGCCTGGTCAACACCGGCGGGCTCAGCATCGTGGTGCTCATGCAGAACAGCGGCCTGCCCGAGGCCGGCGACGCGGTGCTGACCTTCCCACCCGAGGTGCTGGCCGACCCGGCCGCGTACGACTCGGCGGCGGCGTTACCCGACGGGGGAGCGCCGGGCGCGGACGTGCATGCTGCGTACCGCCGTCGGGATCTGGCGGTGACCGGCTTCCAGGCGCTGCGGTCCGGCGGTCCGGCGGCGCTGGCCGCGTTCCACGCCGCCGCGGTCGCCCTGCGCCAGCCGCTGCTGACGCGGTGGCGACATCGGTGGGAGGCCGGCGCGGGCCGCGCCGCCGCCGACACCGCCGCGCAACTCGACGCCCTGGAGCGGGGGGATCCCGGCCACCTGGGCGACGCCGGGGTGTACGCGGTGAACGAGCCGGTCGAGCGGGGCCGGTTGGGTATGTGCGGCCTCCTCGACACCTACCCGGCGGCCGGCTGACGGTCCCTTCGGGACAGCTGCCGGGCTGCTGCGAGGCATCGGCGGAAACAGATCGAGGAAAGGCCTTGCCCGGCGTGAGGGTGCCGCCTACGCTCCAGGAAAGCGTTTGCCTGATCCGCCGACGGCCCGGTCCATGGGTGCCGTACCGGGCCCCGAGGAGGTTCCGCGTGACCGAGAACTCTTTGGACACGGCGGGCCGGCAGGCCGCCGCCGACCAGCCCAGCGGTGCGAGAGCAGCCGCTGCCGGGCCTGGCAGTGTCGATGCGGCGGACGGCCCCGACGGCACAGTTTCGTCCACTATGGCAGAACCGCCACCCGGTGGCGGCCGTCCACCACGTCCCACGCTCGGTCGCCGGTCGCTGACCTTCGCCGACTCGCTCTGGCGCCCGGCGCTGGTGCTCGCGGTCTTCTTCGCCGCCTGGTGGTTCGTCGCGGCCCGGGAGTACGTCCCGAACTACCTGGTGCCCACCCCCGGCCAGGTCTGGGAGACGATGACCACGCAGTGGTCCGAGCTGGCCCGGCACACACTGGTCACCCTCTACGAGACGGTGCTCGGCTTCGTGCTGGCCGCCGTGTTGGGTCTGGTCACCGCGGTCGCCATCGCCTACTCCCGCACCCTGGACAAGGCCCTCTACCCGATCGTCCTGTTCGCACAGGTCATCCCGAAGATCGCCATCGCGCCGCTGCTGGTGGTCTGGTTCGGCCTCGGCCTCACCCCGAAGATCATCCTGGCGGTGCTCATCGCGTTCTTCCCGGTGGTCATCTCCGGCGTGGCCGGGCTGCGCTCCACCGACCCGGAGTTGCTCGACCTCGCCGCAACCATGGGCGCCGGGCCGTGGCGCACCTTCCGCAAGATCCGCTTCCCGAACGCGTTGCCGCACCTGATGGCCGGCCTGAAGGTGGCCGTCACCCTCGCCGTGGTCGGTGCCGTGGTCGGTGAGTTCGTCGGCGCCAGCGAAGGGCTCGGCTACGTCCTGTTGCTGGCCAACGGCAACCTCGACTCCGCGCTGCTCTTCGCTGACCTGATCCTGATGTCCGCCATCGGCATCGTCCTGTTCGTCCTGGTCGAGATCGCCGAGGCACTGCTCATTCCGTGGCACGCCAGCCGCCGGGCCGGCGTGTCCCTCACCACCTCCTGACCGACCCCATCACGGAGGCACCGATGAAACGCACCGCCACCACCATCCTGGCCACCGCCGCCCTGCTCCTCGCCGCCACCGGCTGCGGTGGGGACGATCCCGCCGGCAGCACCAACGCCGACGGCAGCAAGCAGGTCACCCTCACCCTCAACTGGGTGCCCTACGGCGAGCACGCGCCCTTCTACTACGGCCTGCAGAAGGGTTACTACTCCGCCGAGGGCATCGACCTGAAGATCCTGCCCGGCAACGGTTCGGGCAACACCGTCAAGCAGGTCGCCCAGAAGCAAACCGACTTCGGTTGGGCGGACAGCCCGGTGCTGCTGAAGTCGGTGGCCAGCGGGATGCCGGTGCGCAGCCTCGGCGCGTACCTGGAGAAGGGCCCCTCCTCGGTGGAGTTCTTCACCGAGGAGAACATCAAGACCCCGGCCGACCTCAAGGGCAAGACCGTCGGCGGCACCCCCGGCGACGCCCTCTACGCGACCTTCCCGGCCTGGCTGGAGAAGAACGGCCTCAAGAAGGACGACGTCAAGGTGGTCAACGTCGACGCCGCCGGCAAGATCGCCGCCCTTTCCGAGGGCAAGGTCGACGCCATCATGGGCTTCTTCCACGACCAGGCGCCCACCATCGAGAGCAAGACCGGCAAGAAGGTCGACGTGCTGCTCTTCGCCGACTACGGGATGAACCTGCTCGGCACCGGCCTGATCGCCAACACCCAGACCCTGCAGAAGGACCCGGAGCTGGTCCGCAAGTTCGTTCGGGCCACCCAGAAGTCCTGGGCCGACGCCGCCCGGGACCCGGCCGGCGCGGTGAGCGCGATGACGGCTCTGGCAGAGAACGAGCCGGCGCCCGAGGTGCTCACCAAGCAGCTCACGCTCAACATGCCGCTGATCGGCGCGGACGGCCCGCCCGGGGTGAACACCGAGGCCCAGTGGACCGAGACCATCGACCTGATGTCCCGCTACGCCGAGCTGAAGGACCCGGGAGCGCCCAGCGCGTACTGGGACTCCTCGTACGCGGCACAGGGGTGACCCGGTGACCGCCGCGCCGGCAGCCACCGGCACCGCCATCGGGATGTCCGGGCTGACCGTCCGGTTCACCACCCGACGGTCGCAGACCACCGCGTTGGACGACGTGTCGCTGGACATCGAGCCGGGCGAGTTCGTCACGATCGTCGGCCCGTCCGGCTGCGGCAAGTCCACCCTTCTGAAGATCGTCGCGGGGTTGGTCAAGCCAACCAGCGGTGACGTGTCGCTGTTGCAGCGCCCGGTGCGCGGCCCGCAGAAGGAGATCGGCTTCGTCTTCCAGAAGGCCGCGTTGCTGGAGTGGCGCGGTGCCCGAGCCAACATCCTGCTCCAGGCCGAGATGCGCGGCATGGACCGGGCGCAGGCGGCCCGCCGCGCCGACGAGCTGATCGAGATGACCGGCCTGACCGGCTTCGAGAAGGCGTTGCCACACGAGCTGTCCGGCGGCATGCAGCAGCGGGTGGCGCTCTGCCGCGCGCTGCTGCACTCCCCGCCGGTGCTGCTGATGGACGAACCGTTCGGCGCCCTGGACGCGCTGACCCGGGAGCAGATGAACGCTGAACTGCACCGGATCTGGCGGGAGACCGGGACCACTGTGGTGCTGGTCACCCACTCCATCGCCGAGGCGGTCTTCCTCGGCACCCGGGTCGTGGTGATGAGTCCCCGGCCCGGCCGGATCATCCGCACCTTTTCGGTCGAGCTGCCGGCGCACCGCGACTACGCGCAGGTGATGTCGGATCCCCGCTTCGACCGGCTCGCCACCGACCTGCGTGGGTTGCTCGGCAGCGCGGCCGCCAACCACTGAGCGCGGATCGGCACGACCAGCACGACGGAAGGAACACCATGACCCGCAGGTCGATCGGCATCATCGTCAACGGCGTGACCGGACGGATGGGCTACCGGCAGCACCTCGTCCGGTCGCTGCTGGCCATCCGCGAATCCGGTGGTGTGGCGTTGGCCGACGGCACCACCATCTGGCCGGAACCGGTCCTGGTCGGGCGCAACGAGACGAAGCTCCGGGAGCTCGCCGAGCGGCACGGGCTGACCGACTGGACCACCGACCTGACCTCGGCCCTGGCCCGCGACGACGTCGAGATCTACTTCGACGCGCAGGTCACCCAGCAACGGGAGAAGGCGATCCGGCAGGCCATCGAGGCCGGCAAGCACATCTACACGGAGAAGCCGCTGGCCGAGGACACCGCGGCGGCCCTCGACCTGGCCCGGGCGGCGGACGCGGCCGGCGTCCGCACCGGTGTCGTGCAGGACAAGCTCTTCCTGCCGGGTCTGCGCAAGCTCAAGCGCCTCATCGACGGCGGCTTCTTCGGCCGGATCCTCTCGGTGCGCGGCGAGTTCGGGTACTGGGTCTTCGAGGGCGACTGGCAGCCCGCTCAGCGGCCGTCGTGGAACTACCGGACCGAGGACGGCGGCGGCATCGTGGTCGACATGTTCCCGCACTGGCACTACGTGCTGGAGGAGCTGTTCGGCCGGGTCACGGCCGTCTCCTGTGTGACCGCCACCCACGTGCCCGAACGGGTCGACGAGGCCGGTCACCCGTATGCCGCCACCGCCGACGACGCCGCGTACGCCACCTTCGAACTCGACGGCGGGGTGATCGCGCAGATCAACTCCTCCTGGGCCGTGCGGGTGTACCGCGACGAGCTGGTGGAGTTCCAGGTCGACGGCACGGAGGGCAGCGCGATCGCCGGTCTGCGCAACTGCCGGGTGCAGCACCGGGCGGTCACCCCGAAGCCGGTGTGGAACCCGGACCTGCCGGCCACCGAGGACTTCCGCGCCCAGTGGGCCGAGGTGCCCGACAACGAGGAGTTCGACAACGGCTTCAAGGTGCAGTGGGAGGCGTACCTGCGGCACGTGGTAGCCGGCGAGCCGTTCCGGTGGGACTTCCTGGCCGGCGCGCGCGGCGTGCAGCTCGCCGAGCTGGGGCTGCGCTCGGCCCGCGAGGGCGGTCGCATCGAGGTGCCGGAGCTGCGATCATGACCGCCGAGGTGGTGCTGCCGGGCGGGCGACGGCATCGGCTCGCCGGGGGTGGCGGCTTCGCCCGACCGGACGCGCCGGCGACCAGCCGGATCGCGTACGCCGCCGCGCACGTGGTCGCCGACCCGGGCGCGGAGAACGTGCCGGGTGCCCCGGCCGCGGTGGACTGGGACACCACCCTCGCCTTCCGGCGGCACCTCTGGTCGTACGGGCTGGGGGTCGCCGAGGCGATGGACACCGCCCAGCGGGGGATGGGGCTCGACTATCCGGCCACCCGTGAGCTGATCCGGCGCAGCGCCGCCGAGGCCCGCGCGGTCGACGGGCGGATCGTCGCCGGGGTCGGCACCGACCAGCTGCCGGTCGGCCCGGCCACCCTGGCGGCTGTCACCGCCGCGTACGCCGAGCAGCTCGACGACGTCCGCGCCGCCGGTGCCCGGCCGGTGCTGATGTGCAGCCGGCACCTGGCCGCCGCCGCGCGCGGCCCCGAGGATTACCTGCGGGTGTACGACGAGCTGCTGAGCGCCGCCGACGAACCGGTGGTGCTGCACTGGTTGGGTCCGATGTTCGACCCGGCGTTGACCGGCTACTGGGGTGCTGTGGACCTTGACCTGGCCGCCGACACGGTGATCGAGCTGATCAAGGCACACCAGTCCAAAGTGGATGGCATCAAGGTGTCGCTGTTGGACGCCGACCGGGAGATCGCGTTGCGTCGCCGCCTCCCGGCCGGGGTACGCCTCTACACCGGTGACGACTTCCACTACCCGGACCTGATCCGCGGTGACGAGGTGGGTCACTCCGACGCGCTGCTCGGGGTGTTCGCGGCCATCGCGCCGGCCGCCGCCGCCGCGCTGGCCGCCCTGGACCGGGGGGACCTGACGGCGTACGACGAGATCTTCGGGCCCACCGTGCCGCTGGCCCGGCACCTGTTCGCGGTGCCGACCTGGCACTACAAGACGGGGATCGTGTTCCTGGCCTGGTTGGCCGGGCACCAGGACCATTTCACGATGGTCGCTGGCGCGCAGTCCGGCCGGTCTCCGGCGCACCTGGCCACGCTGCTCACCCTGGCCGATGCGGCCGGGCTGCTACCCGACGCCGACCTGGCCGCCGCCCGCGCCCGAGCCTTCTTCAACGTCGCGGGGGTGGCCCAGTGAGCGCGAGGAGTGAGCCGGTTCTGCGAGCCCCGCAGTCGCGAGCGGAGACCAGCCGAGTGAGCCTCGCGCGGTTCTCGTTCAACCAGGCGACCGCCCAGCGCTGGCCGCTGCCCGAGGTGGTGGCCGGGTGCGTGGCAGCCGGTGTGCCGGGTATCGGCCTGTGGCGGGAGCCGGTGGCCGAGTACGGGTTGGCCCGCTCGGCGAAACTGGTCCGCGACGCCGGCCTCGCCGTCACGTCGCTGTGCCGGGGCGGGTTCTTCTCCGCCGACGACTGGCGCGCGGAGAACCTGCGGGCCATCGACGAGGCCGCCGCCCTCGGCGCCCCGGAGCTGGTGCTGGTCTCCGGTGGGCTGCCGGCCGGCAGCCGGGACATCGACGGCGCGCGGCGTCGGGTCGCCGACGCGATCGGCGAGCTGGCCCCGCACGCCGAGGCCGCCGGGGTACGGCTGGCCATCGAGCCGCTGCACCCGATGTTCGCCGCCGACCGGTGCGTGATCGTCACCCTCGGCCAGGCGCTGGACATCGCCGAGCGGTTCGACCCGGCGGTGGTCGGCGTGGTCGTGGACGCCTACCACGTCTGGTGGGACGAGACGGTGTACGCGCAGATCGCGCGGGCCGCCGCGCGGATCGCCGCGTTCCAGGTCTGCGACTGGGTGACCCCGCTGCCGGAGGGGGTGCTGCTCGGCCGGGCGTTGCCCGGTGACGGCTGCATCGAGCTGCGTCGGCTGCGCGAGGCGGTGGACGCGGCCGGCTACGTCGGGCCGATCGAGGTGGAGGTCTTCTCCGCCGAGGTGTGGGCGCGTCCGGGCGCGGAGGTTCTCGACGCGGCGATCGCCGGCTACCTGCGCCACGTTGCCTGATGTCCCCGAACGGCGGTGGCCGGCGGCGGTCGGCGCCTGGTTGGGGATCGGCACCGCACCCGCCACGCTGGTGCTCGGCGCGGCGATGGCCGCCCGACACGGCGGCGCGGTGCCGGTGGCCGGGCTGCTGGTCGGCGGGGTGCTGATGGCGGCCCTGCTCTGGGGGCAGGGCCGGATCGGGCTGCGCCGACCGCTCGGCGACGGCGGGACGTTGACCGCGGTGCTGCCCGCGTACCTGGGGGACACCTCGCGGCTGCTGCTGGCGGCGGTGCTGGCCGTGTCGATGGTCGGTTGGAACGGGTTCAACGTCGGGCTCGGCGGGGCCTCGCTGGCCGCGCTGACCCACCTGCCGGGCTGGGCCGGGCCGGTGCTGCTGGAGGTGGCGGTCCTCGCCGTCTCCTGGGCGCCGGCCCGGCTCGGCAACCGGGTCGCGGTGGTCACCACGCTCAGCGCGGTGGTGCTGGTCGGCTGGTGCCTGACGGCGCTTCCACCACCCGGCGCGCCGGTCCGTCTCGCCGGCGGCGGGCTCGCCGACGCCGCCGCGCTGATCGGGTACGCGGCCGTGTTCGCGCTGCGCGCACCGGACTTCAGCGTGGGCCTTTCCCGAAGGCGGGACCTGGCCTGGTGCGTGGGGCTGCTGATCGGGCCGGCACTGCTCGGGGTGCTCGCCGGGGCCGGCCTGTGGCTGCGGACCGGCTCGGCCGACGTGGTCGCGCTGCTCGCCGCCGGCTCGGGGCTGGCCGCGTACGCGAATCTGTTCGTCGCGGTGGCGGTCTTCGCGGCGGCGCTGACCACCACGTACTCCGGTTCCCTGGCGTTGCGTGGCCTGGCTCCCCGCCTGCCGGCGCGGGCGGCGATGCTGCTCGTCGCGGTGCTCGGCGGGATGCTGGCGGTGGCGCGGTTCGACCGTCTGGTGCTGCCCTGGCTGACCCTGCTGGCCGCCGCGTTGCCGGTGCTCGTGGTGCCGATGGCCGTGGAAGCGGCGGCCCGTCGGCGCGGTCGTGTCCCGCGTACCGTGCCCGCCTGGTGCTGGATGCCGTCGGCGCTGCTCGCGGTGGCCTGCACGCTCGCCGGAGTGGGTGTCGCCCCACTGCTCGGGCTGGCCCTGGCCGCGGCGTGCACTGTGCTCTGGCGGCGCCTCGGCGACGCGACCTAGATGAGTAATCGACATGCCGGGGCCAGCCAACGCGCATGCTGGAGGTCGTAGGCGATCAGGACAGCCGTAAGCCCCAGTGAGGCCTACTCGTCTAGGCGCTCCGGTTGGTGGCCACCCAGTCCCGGGAGACGGTGAACTTCTCGACCGGGTCGCCGAGGACCGACCACGGCCACTCGGTGACCATCCCGTCGAGCAACGCGAACACGTGCGCGGCCGCGTCGAACTCCTCGGCCAGTTCGAAGGTCAGCGCGAAGATCGCCAGCCGTGGCGCCCAGCCGGGACCGGCGGGAATGTAATCCGGGTGGAAGATCGAGTTTTCGGCGGCGGTGAGAAGCTCGGCGCGGACCTCGTCCGAGTTGAAGTACGCGTTGCCCTCTTCCACGTCGGTGGCCTCCCACCTCTCGAAGTGGGCAACGGCCACCAGTTCGTGCAGGAGGCTGTTGGGCCCGGCCGCCGCGGCGGCGCTCCGCGCGAAGTCGAACATCTCCTCGTGGCTGCCGGACCACTTCTTACACAGATACTGCAACCGCTGCTCGTGCGCGACCACGTGCCCCGGGTGGAGTCGCGTCACCGCCTCGAAGCGCTGTTGAGCCTCCGCCGCCCCGATGCCCAGGCCCCGGGCGCTGGTGACCAGCCAGGCTCGTGCGGTGACGTTGTCGGGTTCCTGGGCGAGCACCTTCTCCAACAACGCTTCGGCGTACTGCAACCGCTCATGGAACGCCTTGAACTGGGCAGCGGCGGTGTACTTGGCCCGCTTGCCGCCACGTGCCTCCCACGCCCAGTGCACCGCGTGACAACCGGCGACCAGCACGGGCAGCGTCGACTCGGGCTCGGCGTCGATCCAGTCGCCGATCCAGTCCTGGATCCCGTCGACCCCGCCGACCGCCTCCATGAGGAAGGCCATCTCGTCCGGATCGGCGGCCATGGTGAGCAGTTCCCGGGCGAACTTCCACCTGCGCTTCTCCAACGCCCGGATCAGGGCCTTCCGGTGCGGGTCACCATAGGTCGGGTCCAGTACCGGGGCCTTTGACCGCTTGATGAATGACCACATGCCACCGAACCCCCATGTCGTACGCCAGGTGGCCGCTGATACTAGATGATCACGCGGCCTGCGGCTGAGCGGTGCGCGCCTCAGCGGTGGCGGAGCCGACTCGTGGGGCTGGGCCGCATCGCAGAGGCGTTGTGATCTTATACGCACCAGTGATCCGTAACACCGCGCAAATCTTCGATTAACCGTCGTGGACTTGGGTGGGGGAGCGCTCCCAGTGCGGGTCGCGATCAATGAGAAACGCTCCACAAGGGAGCAACCGAAAGGAGCCTCGTGGCTACAGGCACGAGCGGAAACAGGCTGCGAAGACTGGCGATACCTACGCTTGTCGTCGCCCTGATCACCGGTACCACCGGTGTCGCGGGAACGGCGTCGGCGGCACCCGCGGGGTCGTCGGGCAACGGCAACGGCGCCGGCTACTTCACCGCCGGGTCAGACCGGAAGGTCACCCTGACCGACGGGGCCGACCGTCGACCCGGCGGCAACCGTGCGGCCACGCCGAAGGCAGCCGTCGATGAGACCGGCTCCGGCATGTACGTCGTCGAACTGGCCGAAGACCCGTTGACCACGTACACCGGTGGAGTGTCCGGTCTGGCCCGGACCCGCCCGGCGGCGGGTAACCGGCTGGACGTGACGTCGACGCCGTCGCAGGCGTACCGCCGGCACCTCGACACGCAGCGGGGCGCGGTCGCCGCCGCAGCCGGGATCACTGTCAACGCCGTCTACACCACCGCCTTCAACGGGTTCTCGGCGAAGCTGACCGCCCAGCAGGTGGGCACGTTGCGGACGGACAAGCGCGTTCGCGCCGTCACTGCCTCGCGGGCCCTCGGCACCCCCTCGGCGCCGCCCACCGCGACCAAGGCGACCGCCGCCAACCCGACGCCCGCCACCTCGAGTGGCGCGGACGAGTCGGCGTCGGCGGACCGCTCCGGCCGGCCGGCCAAGCCCGGCCCCGGCACGGGCGCGGGCATGGTGATCGGCGTCCTGGACACCGGCATCTGGCCGGAGAGCGCGTCGTTCGCCAAGAAGATGCCCGCTCCCGCGAACTGGCATGGCACCTGCCAGACCGGTGTGGCCTTCGTGGCCGAGCACTGCAACGGCAAGATCGTCGGTGCGCGGTACTTCGCCGACTCGTGGCTCGCCGGCGGCGGCTCGGTGCCCGAGGGCGAGTTCCTGTCCCCCCGTGACGCATCCGGGCACGGCACCCACACCGCCTCCACGGCGGCCGGTCTGCCGATCTCGAACGTCACGATCGACGGTCGTCGCTTCGGTCCCGTCTCCGGGGTGGCACCGGACGCTCAGGTCGCCGTCTACAAGGTGCTCTGGGGTGGCATGGGCTACGACGCCGACATCATCGCCGGCATCGACGCGGCCGTCGCCGACGGCGTGCAGGTGCTGAACTTCTCGATCGGCTCGCAGCTCGGCGACTGGGAGGCCAACACCCCCATCGGCATCGCCTTCCTCAACGCCACCCTGTCCGGGGTGTTCGTGGCGGCGTCGGCGGGAAACACCGGCATCGTGAGCGGGGCCATCAGCAACGCGGCGCCCTGGGTGACCACTGTCGGCGCGGCGGTGACCAAGCTCGACGAGGCCACCGCGAAGCTGGGCGACGGCACGAAGCTGGTCGGCGGCTCGCTGGACGCCCTGCCCGGCGGTGGCGCACTGCCGCTGGTCTTCGGTGAACAGGCCGGCTCACCGGATCTGGGCGCGGTCTACTGCGAGCCCGGCAGCCTCGACCCGGCCAAGATCAAGGGCAAGGTGGTCGCCTGCGCGCTGTCCGACATGTTCGGCTCCGCCGCCGAGATCAAGGCCAAGGGCGGGGCGGCGATGGTGGTGTTCGACCCGGTCGGCAACTACCGGATCAACTCCATCTTCAACTTCCCGGTGGTCTACCTGCCGACCGAGAAGCAGGCCGGCACGCTGTTCAACTACCTGATGCGCCACCCCACCGACGCGACCGTGTCGTTGCGCACCGGTGGTGACGGCTCCAGCGTCCCGGGCATACCGAGCGTGGCGGACTTCTCCTCCACCGGCCCGGACAAGGTGACCTACGGCGTCTTCAAGCCGGACCTGGTCGCGCCCGGGTCGAACATCATCGCCGCGGTCTCACCGGTGGGCAACTTCGGGCGACAGTACGACGCGTACTCCGGCACCTCGATGGCCTCGCCGTACGTGGCCGGGGCGGCGGCGGTCCTGCGCGCCGCGCACCCGGACTGGTCACCCGGCGCGGTCGCCTCCGCGCTGCGCACCACCGCCACCGACACCGTCGGCACCAGCAGCCCCCTGGAGCAGGGCAGCGGCTTCATCAATCTGCCCCGGGCCACCGACCCGGGACTGGTCATCGAGCCCACGGCGGCCGAGCTGATCGAGTTCGGCGAGACGACCGAACCCGACGGCAAGGCACTCAACCTGCCGGCCATCTCGTTGCGCGAGTACGACGGGACCCGCCCGGTGACCCTCACCCGCACCCTGACCAATGTGGGCAAGGCGCGGGAGACCTACCGTTCGTCGGTGTCCGGTCTGCCCGGCATGAAGGTCACCGTGTCGCCGGCGTCGGTGACCCTGGCGCCCGGGAAGTCCGCGACGGTCACCATCACGCTGCGTCGGGGCAGCGCGCCCTGGGACCGGTACGTGACCGGGTCAATCACCTGGCAGGGTAAGGCGCACAGCGTCCGGATCCCGGTCGCCGCCCGTCCGTGGGGCATCTCGGCCCGGCCGTACGCGGACGACGGGGAGGAGTTCGCCCGGATGAGCAACGGCGCCTTCGGCATGGTCCAGCCGGGCTTCACCGGCCCGCTCGTCGGTCGCAGCACCGGCTACACCCCGATGCGGCGCACGTCGTACTCGATGCCGGCCGGCGTCTACGGGGGCGTGTTCGACCCGAGCGCCACCGGAGTGAAGAAGGTCGACTTCACGGTGCCGGCGAACACCGCCGGCATTGTCGTCGAGGCCAACACCGCCGACCCGAACACGAACCTTGATCTCTACCTGTACAAGGGCGACAAGCTCATCTACAGCAGTGACAGGTTCTGGACCAGTGCCGAGCAGGCGTACAAGTTCCTGCCCGAGCCGGGGCGCTACACCGCGTACGTGTTCGCACAGTACCCCGGTGGTCCCGTCGTCGACTTCGAGCTGGGCCACGCCATCATCGGCCGTAACGCCACGTATTCCGGTGCCACCCTCACGCTGCCCTCCACCTCGGAGCGCGGTCAGGGCTTCAACTTCACCCTGAAGCCGAACAATCCGCTGGCCGAGGGCGACTTCTGGGCGTACACCGAGTACAGCACCAACGGCACTGTGGTCCCCGGCAACCTCGTCTACACCCAGCAGAGTTCCTGGCAGTAACCGTTCAACCGGGCGTGGGGCGGTGCCGATGTGCACCGCCCCACGCCCGGCACCACGACCAGGTGGTGACGTACGCCAGCGGCCGGCACGGCCGCGGACGACGCAGGCTTTATCGTCGTGCCCGCTCTCGTCGCCCAGCCTGATACCTTCTGGCCCGACCTGAGTAACGCTCCTATTCGCCCCAGTCGAGTTGATGACCGGGTACGCCGACCGTCCGGCCGTACTCCACGGCGGCGTCTCGTCCCGCGCGATCACCTTTGGCATAGCGGAAAACCCGACCGGGGAAGACGACGACGTGATCATCGCCTACCTCGAAGTCCGCGTACCAACCTTGGTCGCTGGCCAAGGATTCAGCCAGCGTCGCTGCTACCTCGTCGGCTACCTCGTCGGGTGCCTCGAAGTCCAGAAAAGTCCAAACACTCGGCTGGTCAGCCGACGTCGAAATTGATACGTCGTGCCGGCCGACTCGGACGACGCGTAGCGAAGGTACGCGCACGTCGACGCCAACGCGCAGGCTCTCGGTCAGTAGTCGTCCACGTAACATCAACCGACCTTCTCATAGCGACGACTTCACGAGAACAGCTCTCATGCCGCTGGTCGAGCGGCGCCGAAGCTGTCAAGTGATCAAGGAAGCTTCGAGGTCGCGGCGGGTGAGGGCGGCGCGGAGTTGTAGCGCCTCGGCCGCCAGATTCTCACGACCGCCCTGCTCGCGGTCGATGGCGCAGACCACTGTCTCCACTTGGGCGCCGATGGACCGTAGCTGTGCGCACGATGCCAGTAGTGCGCCTCCCGTGGTGACGACGTCCTCGATCAGCACGACACGCCGCCCGTTCACCGGACCGCCCTCGGCAGCCTTGTTGGTGCCGTACTCATTGGCGTGCTTCCGTACGAAGACTGTGGGCAGCCCCGTCAGCTGTGACATCACAGTGGCGAGAGGAATACCGCCCATCTCCATCCCCGCCAGCACATCGCACTCCGGCAGCACGGCCACCATCGCTTCGGCGACCTCGCGCAACAGATCCGGCTGCCCTTCGAACAGGTACTTGTCGAAGTACTCCTCGCTGATCTGCCCGGACCGCAGACGGAAGCGTCCGGTGAGATGGCAGGTGTCGTAGACGCGGCGCGCGAGCGGGTGGGTCACCTGCTCAGCCTCGCATCTCGTCTGGATCAACAGCCCGCAGGTTCGGATCGTGACGGCCGTGGTCCCGCCTTCAGGAAAGCGGGTACGCGGTGAGGTGGTCGGCGAGTTGCTTCGGATGGCTGAGCGCCACCGCGTGGCCGCCGTCAATTTCGTCCGGGACGACGCCGAGCCGGTCGGCGGCAATCCGGCGCTGGAAGTCCGCCGGGAAGAACCGGTCCTCGCGTGCGAGGAGTACCGTCGTCGGCGCGTCCGGCCAGGCGTCCAGGGGCCACGGCTCGTCCCCTTCCGCACTGACCTGGTCCCGGGTGTGTGCCGCTGCCTCCGCGACGACCTCGGCCGGAACACCGTTGTAGAACTGCTGCTCCTCACTGAGCCCCTCGGCGCTGCGGTAGCCGGTGTTGGCCCACCAGTCACCGGGCCTCTCACCGGGCTTGGGGACCATCGGTGTGAGCAGGACGAGCAGCCGCACCGGCAGCTTGTCGGCAATGAGCGGCGCGGTGAACGCACCGTACGAGTGCCCGACGACCACGAGGTCTCTCCGGTCACCGATCGCGTCGACGACCGTCTGGCAGAACTCGGCGAACCCCGCGGATCTTTTCTCGATCGGCAGTTCCGGTACCACCACGTCGTGGCCGCGGCTGATCAGCTCGGGGGCAAGGAGATGCCAGTCCCAGGCGCTGCCCCCGCCGCCGTGGATCAGAACGAAAGTCGCCATGCCCCGAAGCCTCACACACAGGTACGACAGGCGAACGGGAAAATCTACTCCTGGCGGGTTACGGAGATCACCTGCGCCAGGCAGCAGAAGATCTATCAGAGGGGACATCGTGAGCAGCCGGTACATCGTCATCACCGGGGGCCCCGGCGCTGGCAAGACCACGCTGATTGACAGCCTGCGGCGTGCCGGTCACGCCTGCGTCGACGAGGCGGGGCGACAGATCATCCAGGACCAGTTGTCGATCGGCGGTCAGGCGCTGCACACCGGGGACTCACGACTGTTCGCCGAGGTCATGCTCAGTTGGGAGATCCGTTCCTACCGCCAAGCCCGCCAGCATTCCGGACCCGTCTTCTTCGACCGGGGGATCCCGGACCTGGTCGGCTACTACCTCCTACTCGGCCAGTCCGTTCCAGCGCACGTGACAGCCGCAGCGCGGCTGTTCCGCTACCACCAGCGTGTGTTCATCGCCCCGCCCTGGCCGCAGATCTACGCCACGGACAACGAACGACAGCAAGACTTCGCCGAAGCCGTGCGTACCTATGACGCCATGGTCGCCGCCTACACCCAACACGGCTACGAGCTCAGCACCCTGCCGCGCAGCGATGTCGGCTCGCGCGTCCAGTTCATCCAGCAACAGACAGCAGCCATCGCCCCGATCCCCTCGCCCAAGCTGCCCCGCGCCTGAGGCCGCAGCTGCGCGCCATCGCTCGGTTGGCGAGCAGCATGACGGGCACGATCGGGGTGCATCCCCTGAACGCGCGGCTGCGACGCGGCACGCCCTGCCGAGCGGCGGCGGGCGGGGTTGACCCCCGCCCGCCATCGCACGACGGTCAGGTGACCGTGATGGTCAGGTTGAGCGAGCGGGTCTCCCCGCTGGTGTAGGTGACCGTCACCCGGGCGGTGAAGGTCCCCTTGCGGGGGTAGCTGTGGGTCGTCGACCGTAGTGTCGCCCCGTGCGTGATGGCGCTGTTGTCGCCGAAGTCCCACGCGTAGTCGGTGATGCTCTGCCCGGACGGCGCCGTTGCCGTGGCGGTGAGCGTGGTGGTCAGTGGTGCGGCGCCGCCGGTCGGGTTGGCGGCCAGGGACAACGTCGCGCCCGGCTCCTGTTTGACCCCGGCGCCGTTGAACCGCAGCCAGTCCAGGGCGAGCAGGTCCGGGGTGCCGTTGACCTGGGCGGGGTTGACGAACTTCGCGTACAGGGTGGTCGTGCCGGTGGGCTTGTTGGTCAGCGTGACGGTGGGGGAGACCAGGTTGTCCCACCCGCCGGTGGAGCCGATGGTGGCCGTGCCGATCAGCGTGCCGGTGGGCGAGCCGGTGCGCAGTTCGATGGTGCCGCCGAGCCCGCCGTTGGTCACCCCGAGCGTCACCGAGCCAACGTTGCGCAGGTCCGCCGGTCCGAACGCCACCCAGTCGTTGTGGTCGACCTCGCCGAGCCGCTTGCCGGCGCGGGCGGTGGCCCGGTCGTTGACAGTGACGCCGGACTGGGCGCTGAAGTGCTCGGCCTCCTTGCTCTTGGGCTGCAACTGCACGCGGGTCGAGCCGGTCAGCGCCGGTACGCCGCCGGCCGCGCCGCCGTCGGTGTACTGCGCGGTGATCAGGGTGTAGAGGTTCTGCCCCGGGCCGTGGCCGTCACCGGCGTCCGCCTCGGTGGCGAGCAGGCCGGAGCAGCCGGTGTAGACGTCCAGCGGGTGGGCGTGCGAGTCGTGCCCGAGCTGCGTCTGCACGGTGACCTTCGAGCAGTCGATGGTGGTCTCCTCCGGGTCGGTGACCGTCACCGTGTACGGGATCTTGTCGCCGAAGTCGAAGAACCCTCCGTCGGGCACCGTGATGGTCACAGTCGGTCGGGTGTTGCCGACCACCACGTCGGTGACCGCGGTGGCGGTCAACCCGTTGCCGCTGTTGCGGACGGTCAGCCGGGCGGTGTGCTTGCCTGCTGTCGGGTAGGTGAAGCTCGGGTTGGCGGCGGTGGAGTCGGTGCTGCCGTCGTTGGTGAAGTCCCAGGCGTAGCTGAGCGCCGACCCGTCACCGGCGGAGGACCCAGCCGAGGAGAACGTCACCGCGAGTGGCGTACGTCCGCTGTCCGGGGTGGCGGCGATCTTCGCGGTCGGTGGCCGCCCGTTGGCGACGTAGTCGATCCGGTAGATGCCCGCGCCGGCGTTGCTGCCGCCGCGACCGCTGCCGGTGCCCTCGCCGAAGTCGATGACGTAGAGCGAACCGTCCGGGCCGAACTCCGCCTCGAAGGGCTGGATCCAGCTCATGTTGCCGAAGATCCCGTTGATCGACTGGAGGTCACCCACGGCGGTCGGGCCGAAGCGCGCGTTGCTGAAGGTCTGCGCCGTCCTGTGGATCGACAGCGTCTTGAACCACCTGCGGGTCAACTCATAGGTGATCCACTTGCCCTCGAAGTACTCCGGGAACTTCGTGGTGCGGGTGTTGGCCGGGTCGTAGTCGTAGACCGGGCCGCTCATCGGCCCGCCACCGCCGGTGCCCAGCTCCGGGAACTGGGTGGAGGCGGAGTACGCGTACCAGATCAGCGCGGACTTCGCCGCCGGCAGGGTGGTCAGGCCGGTGTTGTTGGGGGAGTTGTTCACCGGTGCGGCGCAGTTGAACTTCGCCCCCGAGGTGTTGGTGGCGAAGTTGTAGTCGTTGAACGGGATGTTGTTGCCCACGCAGTACGGCCATCCGAAGTTGCCGGCGCTGGTGATCCGGTTGAACTCGACAGTCCCCTCCGGACCACGGTTGGGATCGGCTGCGCGGGCGTCGGGCCCGTAGTCGGCCACCAGCACCGCGTTGGTCTGCGGTTCGATGGTGATCCGGAACGGGTTGCGCATGCCCATCGCGTAGATCTCCGGCCGGGTCCTCGCGGTGCCGGCCGGGAAGAGGTTGCCGCTGGGCACCGTGTACGTACCGTCGGATTGTGGGGTGATCCGCAGGATCTTGCCGCGTAGGTCGTTGGTGTTGCCGGCGGTGCCCTGGGCGTCCCAGGCGGCGCGGCCGGCGCGTTCGTCGACCGGGGTGTAGCCGCTGGAGGCGAACGGGTCGGTGTTGTCACCGATCGCCGCGTAGAGCCGTCCGGTGGCGTCCATGGCGAGCGACCCGCCCATGTGCGAGTTGGCCCGGCCCTCACCGCGATAGGTGGGGATGGTCAGCAGACGTTTCTCCGAGGAGAGCGCGACGCTGTTGTTGGCGACAGTGAACCGGGACAGGTTGAGCTGTTTGAGGGTCTTGTCCGACCAGAGCAGGTAGATCCAGCCGTTGCTGGCGAAGTTGCGGTCCAGGGTCATTCCGAGCAGCCCGTCGGACTGGTCGGTCATGGCCGAGGTGTACGCGAAGTCCAGCAGCGTGGTGACCTGGAGGGTGTCGGAGTTGACCACCTTCAGCGCACCGGTGCGCTGGATGTAGTAGACCTTCCGGTCCGGGCCGACGGCCAACTCGAAGGGGTCGGCCAGGTTCTCGGTGACCAGCCCCACCCGTTCGAAGTTGCTGGTTTTGGTGGCCGAGCAGTCACCGCCGACCGCACCGGCCGCCCACTCGATGCCGTAGCGCAGGTGCTCCAGGAAGGTCGGGGTGCTGAACTGGGAGCTGGCGTGTCCGCCGGCGGTGAACCAGGACCGGCCGCCGTCGTAGCGCTGACACCAGGAGTACGCGTGGTCGACGCCCTCGTCCAGGCCGTTGATCCCGTCACGCACCTTGATCTGGGCGAGGGTGTGTACGTTGCCGGTCGGGTTGGTCCGCCAGTTGTACCACTCCTCGCTCTGCTCCCACAGCTCCGGCAGGTTGCGCGTGGAGGGGTGCGCCCGGTCGAGCACCTTGACCCGGCCGGGGAAGGTGCCGCCGGTGGACGAGAAGTCGGGGTGGTAGTCGAAGATCGTGCCGACCAGGCCCTCGTACCAGGGCCAGTCGCGTTCGCTGGCCGAGGCGGCGTGCAGGCCGGCCCAACCGCCGCCGTTGCGGATGAACGTCTGCAACGCGGCCCGCTGGCTGGCGTTGAGCAGGTCACCCGAGGTCGGGAGGCTGTTGGTGTTGTTGAACACGAGAGCGTCGAAGGTGGCGAGGTTGGCGTCGGTGAAGGCCGCCGCGTCGGTGGTGGCGACGACCTCGAAGTTGTGGGCGGCGCCGAGCTGCTGGATCGCGGCGATGCCGGCCGGAATCGAGTCGTGGTAGAAGTTGGTGATCTTGGAGAAGACCAACACTCGGAAGCGCGGGGCGGCCTCGGCGGGCAGGGCGGTGGTGGTGCTCACCACTGTGACGATGGAGAGCAGGATCAGGCAGAACGCACGGAGGTGTCGGGGCATGGGGGCGCTCCCTGTCGGACGGTGAGGGGTCGGAAAGCGCTTTCTTGCTGCCCGCATCACGGTACTGACAGCCAGTGACGACCGTCAATAGCCCTCTGGTAAGCGGTTTCCCGCCCCGGCGGCGTCCGCGCGTCGGCGGGCCCCACAGGCCCATGGGTACGGCTTAGGATGGCCTCTGGATACGTGCGGTGACTCTACGGATGCAGTGTGTCCCGTCGACCTGGGGAGGTCTCGTGACGGTGCCGTCCACGTCGGAATTGCCCGAGGGTCGGAGTGCCGACCGGATCGACACCACGACTGTGCATCCGGCTCGCCGCTACAACTACTGGCTCGGCGGCAAGGACAACTTCGCCGTCGACCGGGAGTCCGGCGACCAGATCGCGGCCGTCTACCCAGGGGTACGCACGCTCGCCCGGGAAAACCGGGCCTTCCTCGGCCGGGCGGTCCGGTTCCTCGCCGAGGAGGTCGGCGTCCGGCAGTTCCTCGACATCGGCACCGGCATCCCGAGCGCCGACAACACCCACGAGGTGGCCCAGTCCGTCGCCCCCGACTCCCGGGTGGTCTATGTCGACAACGACCCGATGGTGCTGGTCCACGCCCGGGCGCTGCTGACCAGCCACCCGGCCGGTGCCACCGCCTACCTGGACGCCGACCTACGCGACCCGGAGAAGATCCTCGCCGACCCGCAGCTGCACGCCACAGTGGACCTGTCCCGACCGGTGGCCCTGGTGCTCATCGCCGTGACGCATTTCCTCACCGACGACGACCGCCCACACGAGCAGGTCGCCCGCCTGCTCGACACTCTGCCGTCGGGCAGCTGGCTGGCGCTGACCCACTTCACCACCGACCACATCCCCGCCGAGATCGTCAGGCGGATGGAAGCCGAGTTCGCCGCCGGCCGGATGAAGCAGGACGCCGTACCCCGCGACCGCGCCGAGTTCGCCCGGTTCTTCACCGGTCTGGAGCTGGCCGAACCGGGCATCGCCCCGGTCGCCGAGTGGCGACCGCAGGTGCCACCGGAGCAGCGTCCGCCCCTGGCCGACGCCTCCATCTACGGCGCAGTGGCCCGCAAGCCCTGACGGTCCGATCAGGACTTCACCGCTAGGCGCAGCCTGACCAGCTAGTGCTCAGACGCCAACGACGATGGGGTCAGCCCGCCGTACGAACGGCAGCCTGACCCCACACCGTGAACGTTCGTGGTCAGAGCACTAGCAGGGCTTGGCGTACCAGTACGGGTCGAATTCCACCCAGCTTGCGCCGGCTCCGTCGACGAAGCCGTGGGCTTCATTGCCGTTCTGGTCCAGCAGATAGGCCCAGTAGCTTGGAGTCTGGTTGTTGTAGACGGACCCCCAGCCGTTCCAGTTGAACAGCGCGTAGTTGCCACAGGCGTAGATCACGAACATGCGGCCGCGGAAATCGCCCTCGGTGTAGAGGCACAGGGCGGTGTAGGGGCAGGAGCCAGCGGTCTGCGAGGAGATCCCGGAAACGCTTGCGTTGTTGTTGTCGTCGGGGCCGGCCTGGATGGCCTGCGCGGAGATTCCGGCAACGCTCGCGCGGTTGCCGTCGTCGGGGTTGGCGTGGGCGGCCGAGGGCACCGTGAGGGTGGCGACGACAGCGGCGAGTGCGGCGATGAGGAACAGCCGTGGTTTCATGCGACTACAGTGATCGACATATTAGGCTGCGTCAATGTACTCGATCTGTGGGGAAAATAACGCATGCGTCCCGTTCTCGTGAATCGGGCTCGTGCCCAGCTCACTTGGGTACTGAGGGGCCCGCCGCCACAGCCTCCCCAGACACAGGACCCGGACGCTTAACTACGACGTCGGCCACACCGGTGGGCGGGTAACGTCGATCGAGTTCCAGGTGATCCAAGCCTGGCCAGGCGTCCTCCGTGATGCTTCGCGACGCTGTCTTCCCCGTTCAACCAAACCGGTTGAGAGCTGGTGGCCTTCGTGCACCACCTCGGCAGGGTCCGAGTGAGATGATTCCTGGCACGGCCGTGCCACGCTTCGGCTGACGTCCAGACTCGGCAGAATCGTATCGCCGGGACGACGGACATGAGGTAGGGCGTTGACGCTGACGGAGCGCTGGATGGATGCGTGGGCCGCGCAATTGCAAGCCGCCGTCGACCGGGCTCTTCGTGATGTCGTGTCGGACTCTCCGTTCGAGGCGGACCATCATCAGGTGGGACCGCCGGCGCCCAGGGCCGAGCTTGAGCTGCTGCGGCAGCGCTTGCCGTGGATGCCGGTTGACCTTGTCGCGCTGCACCAACAGGTTGGTCAGCTCACACTGCCTGACATCTGCAACGGATACTTCATCCATCCAGCCAAGGAACTACTGGCTCTACTCGACGTGCAGGATCGGGCGGATCGGATCGGCGAGCCGGGCGCCGATGGCATCGACGTAGTCGTCTTCGGCAGCAACGGCGGTGGTGACCTGTACGCCGTAGCGACGACCGACGGTCGGGTCTTCCGGCTGCGCGGCGCCAGTTATGTCGGCGGTGTCTACGCCGGAACCGAAAACGGCGTCACTGTCGCAGGCGCGGACCTTCGCGAGTTCCTGGAACGGCTTCTCATGACGGTGAGCGCCTTTGCTACGAACGGCGCCATCCTCGATCTTTGAGCAGCCACAATCTCTCGGCCTTCCGGCGCGCCGCCGACCTGGCCGTGCGGTTGGGGTGACCGCGACGACCATCAGACGGCTTTCCCCGTAGCCCTATGCATCTGGGTCCCAGGCCAGGAGCCGGTCGATCGGGGAAATCCGGGACTCTCGTCACGCTCACTGTCTAGCACCGCGCCCCGGCATCCGGACAGCGGGTTTCGCCGCCACCGCTGGGGCGTCGCGCCGGGCCCTTGCCGGTCAGGCAAACGGCTTCGGGTCGAAGCTGATGCCACCCCGTTCGGCCATCCGGAGCACCCGGTGGCCGTAGCGCGGGGGTTGGCGCAGGTACAAAGTGAACCCCGACGCCTGAAACCTCAGGTCCAGGTCGCGCCCCTCCAGGTGCCAGCAGGGCTCCCCCGAGAGTGAGGGGGCCTCCTGACGGAGGTTCTTCATCTCGAACGGCAGGCACACGGAGCGCAAGCTGCCGTCGATGTCCCACACGTTGTGGAAGATCAACGTGGCTGGCGCGACCCAGAAGTGAATTTGCCGCATCGGCCCCGGATCGACCCGGCGCACGATGTAGTCGAGGTCGAGATGCAACTCCAGGGCCGACGGTGCGGTGGGGTCGAGGTCGTCGTCCTCGCGATAGTCCAGGGTCGGGTTCTCGGGTGGACCCTCGTCGTCGGTGACGGCGAGCGCGTGAATTCGGCAGTAGTCCCACGACGTCTCCACCAGGTCCTGATCCGTCAAGGTGGCCTTCCGGAGACCGGACTCACTGTGCACATCCGTCGTCATGAAACGATTATCGCCACGCGCGTGGTCAGCGCCAGATGTCACTCTTTGCGTGCGGGCTCCGAGGGTCGGGTGAAGAAGCGAACGATGTCTTCCGCCGCGGTGGGGGACAGCATCATCGCCTGGACTCGTGCGGACATTTCGGCGATCGGGTGAATCCTGCCGAACATCGACTCTTCGTACGTCCGAATCGCCGAATTCGGGTCGGCGGGGTTGGCAGCGAACTGGCCGGCGAGTTGCGCGGCGTCGAGCATGGCCTGGTTCGCGCCCTCGCCGACCGGTGGCATGAGGTGCGCGGCGTCGCCGATGAGGGTGACGCCCGGCCGGCTGGTCCAGCGCGTACCGGTGGGCATCGCCTCGATCAGGCGTGACGTCGGCGCGCCCTCGGCGGCCTCGATGAGGGCGGTGAGGCGGGGGTTCCAGCCAGCGAACAGGTCCAGCAGGGCGCGCTTACTGCGGTACGTATCCAGGGGCCGGTCCTCCGCGCGCAATGAGATCCCGACCCGGAGGCTGCCGTCGCCGAGACGTTGTGCTGCCAGGATCTGGTTCACCCCGACGCACCACAGGTTCCCGGGGCCGACCAGCTCGGCGAGATCGGGATGACGCTGGTCGACGTCCTCGACGTTCAGCTCCACGAGCGTTGCCACGTAGGACAGTTCAACGTCGGTCAGCAGTGACCGGACGACTGAGCGCGCGCCGTCCGCGCCGATGAGGATGTCGCAGCTGGCTGTCTGGCCGTCGTGGAACGTCAGTTCCCAGCCTTCCTCGGGCCGGTGGGTCGCCGCGACGACCCGGTGTCGCCAGGCAACCGTGCCGCCGGGGAGGGAGTCGAGGAGGAGATCGCGCAGTGCGCTCCGGTCGATCTCGGGTCGTCCGGAGAATGAGCCAGGTTGCGGCTCGTGGTGCACCAGGATGCGTCCGGTCGGGTCGAGGATGCGATGTTCCTCGCCGTCGGGCCGCGCCTCGGATCGGAACCGGCCGGCGAGACCCGCCTCTGCCAGGGCCAGTTGCCCGGACTCCGGGTGTAGGTCGAGGGCACCGCCCTGGGGCCGCGCGGATCGGCTTGCTTCCCGGTCGTACACCACGGCGTCGATGCCGTGTCGGTGCAGGATCCGAGCCAGCGTCAACCCGCCGAGTCCACCACCGGCGATCGCAATTCGCGTACTCACGGCGCTACCGTACACTGTATTGGTGGATACACCGTACGGTAATGAGCCGCTGCCTGTCTGGGAGCGGCCCGAACCTCAGCCGCGGGCGGTGCCGGTGCCGTTGAGCCGCGAGAAGATCGCCGCTACGGCGATCCGGCTTGCCGACGCGCACGGCCTCGACGGGCTGTCATTGCGCAAGATCGCCAAAGAGCTCGGTGTCGGTCCGATGCGGCTCTACGACTACGTGATCAACAAGTCGGAGCTACTCGATCTCATGGTCGACGTCGTCTATGCCCGGATCGCCGAGGTGGGCCAGCGCTCCGGGTGGCGCGACACGGTGCTGGCCATCGCCCACGCGACCCGCGATGCCGCCCTTGACCATGAGTGGTTCTCCGACGTGCTCGGCGGACGGCCACACCTGGGACCACACGCGCTCGCCGTGGGCGAGGCGACCGCCGCGGCGCTCAGTGCGGCACCCGGCGTGCGTGACATCGACGATCTCCAGCGAGCCGTGGGCGCCCTCAACGCCTTCGTCATCGGATCGGTCCGCAGAGAGGTCACCGAACGACGCACCGCACGTTCCACCGGCACCGATGAAGCTGCCTTCCAGGCGAGCCTCGGCCCCTACCTCACGCGCATGTTGAAAACCGGCAGGTACCCCACAGTGGCCCGGCTCGTCATCGACGGCGCCCACCTCAACGCCGAGGAGACCTTCAACCACAACCTGACCACCATCCTGGACGGCATCACGCGCCGACGCTCAACGTGACCTTGAGGTATAGCCGTCTCCACCAACCTGACCCGCTCGACTGGCCGTACCCACAACGGCGACGCGAGTCCAGACAGGAGCCCACGAGTGGACGTCAGCCTGGCGACGAGCGCCGGCAGGGCCGATCGGTCGAACGAGGACTTCGTCGGTGCGGTTCCCGGCGCTGTCGTCCTGCTCGACGGTGCCGGCATTCCGGGCGCCGAATCGCTCTGCTCCCACGGCGTCGCCTGGTACACGCACCGCCTCGGCGGGGCGCTGCTCGGCCACCTGTCGCGCGGCGACGGGCGAGAGCTCGCCGCGATTCTCGCCACCGCCATCGGCGAGATCGCCGCCGAGCACGGCGACACCTGCGACATCGCGGACCCCAGCAGCCCACAGGCCACCGTCGCGATGGTCCGCGCCCAACAGGACCGCTTGGACTGGCTCCTGCTCGCGGACTCCTTCCTCGTCATCGACCAGGTCGACGCCGGCCCGGTGGCGATCACCGATGACCGCGAGGTGACTGCCCGGCGGGAATGCTCGGCGCCGCTGGCCGGCATTGCCCAGGAAACGCCAGAGTACGACCGGGTGCGAGCCTCCTGCGCCACCGCGCTGCGTGCCCGCCGGAACCAGCCGGGCGGCTACTGGATCGCGAAGGACGACCCGCGCGCGGCGCGGGAAGCGGTGACCGGCAGCCGGTCCCTCGCCGACCTGAACGGTGTGGCGTTGCTCAGCAACGGTGCCAGCCGCATCGTCAGCCCGTACGGTCGGACCGACTGGCCGGGAGTGCTGGAGATGCTTCGGGCCAGCGGGCCGGCCGGCGTCATCGCCTGCGTGCGGCAGGCCGAGGCGCAGAGCACCGGTGGCGCGGATGCGCACAGCCCGGACGACGCCACAGTGGCCCACTGCACGCACCTGCCGCAGTGAGCACCTGCTCCTGCCGCGAGAGCGTGCTCGGCTTCACGCGTGAGACGGGGGAGCTGCGACAGAGGCTCGGTCGTCCGACCCCTCCGGCACGGTGATCGGGGCCGCGATGATCCGGCTGGGCACCACCGGAGCGTCCCGGCCGGTGCCCCGCCGGCTGTCGCCGCCGGCGGATTCCTCGTGGTAGTCCTGCTCGACGTTGACCGACCAGACGTCGTGCGTACTCCCGGTGGCGATGTTCTCGGCGGTGAGCATCGCGGTCAGCATCGAGTGGTCCTGGTTGTTGTAGCGGTGCATGCCGTTGCGGCCCACCGGGTGCACGTTCGGCACCGCCTCGGCCAGCCAGGCCCGGATCACGTCCACGTTGTGCTGGTAGCGCTCGTCGTACACCGGGTAGGCCTTGGGCATGCGCACGACGTAGCCGGCCTCCACCACGCCGGGTCGCACCAACCCCAACCGTTCCAGCTCCGCGGTGGCGAGGGCCACGAGGTCGGCATCCGGGGTACGCCACATCTCGTCGTCCTCGAACACGAAGTACTCCAGGCCCAGGCAGGTGCGGCCGTCCTTGACGAGGTACGGCGACCAGGAGCCGAAGTTCTGGATCCGGCCCACCCGTACCCCCGGGTCGTGCACGTAGATCCAGTTGTCCGGGAACGAGAACTCCGCCGGCACGACCAGGGCGACCGTCAAGAAGTCGCGGTAGCGCAGGTCGGCCGCGCAGGCCAGCACCTCCGGCGGCGCCGGCGGGTGGAGCGCGGTCACCAGCTCCGAGATCGGCATGGACGAGATCACGTGGTCGGCAGCTTCGGTACGCTGCCCGCCCGCGCCGTTGACCGTCACGCTGATCGCCCGCTGGCGGGCCGGGTCGCGGTGCACGGCGGTGACCCAACTGCCGGTGGACAGTTGCCCGCCCCGCTCGCGAACCTGCTCGGCGCAGCGCTCCCACATCATCCCGGGCCCGTACTTCGGGTACTGGAACTCCTCGATCAGGCTGGTCACGTCGGTGCGTCGACGTCGGGGCAGCAGCGCGTTGCGGATCGCCGTGGCCAGCGACAGGTTCTTGATCCGCTGCGCCGCCCAGTCGGCCTGCAACCGGTCAGCCGGCATGCCCCAGACCTTCTCGGTGTACGTCTTGAAGAAGATCGAGTACAGCCGCCAGCCGAACCGGGCCGACACCCAGCCCTCGAAGTGTGACTGGTCCTTTGGCGGCCGCAGCCGGGCGCGGGCGTACGAGCCAAGGCAACGGACGGCCTCCGGCAGACCCAGGTTGCGCAGCGCGTTCATGGCGCTGAGTGGGTAGTTGAACAGGGCACCCCGGTAGAAGATGCGGCTCATCCGGGGGCGGGTCAGGAAGTCCTCGTCCGGCAGGATCTCGTGCCAGAACGCCTCCACCCGGGGCACCTTGGTGAAGAACCGGTGCCCGCCGATGTCGAACCGCCACCCGTCGCGCTCCACGGTCCGACTGATCCCGCCGACCACCTCGTCGGCCTCGAACACCTGAACCGACCGGCCGTGCCGGAGCAACTCGTACGCCGCGGTGAGCCCGGCCGGCCCCGCACCGATGACCACCGTGCCGTTCTGCTCGCTCATGCTGACGCGCTCCCTGCTCACCGCCATGATTGAGGCGCGGCGTCTACCCGCTATGGGCAGAATGTCACACTTGGTGATAGCTGGTCCTCGCTTCGGCGGGGCGCGCTGCGGCGTACCACGAGAAGAGCGACTTCCCCGCGCGGCCGGCGGTCCGGGGGAGCGGGGAGGCGGGGCGGATGGACCGGTGGCGCAGCGGCGCGGCGACGCTGGCCGCCCGGGCGGTCGCGGCCGGCCGCGGCGGAGCGCGCCTGGCCCGCCGGGTGCCGGCGCCCTGGCCGTACGTCATCGGCCTGTTCCTCGGCGCGAAGCTGCTGCTCACAGTGCTCGGGCTCCTGGCCCTGCACGCCTGGGACGACATCCCCGGTGCGCCGCCGGCCGACGAGACGTTGATGTGGGCGCAACAGCGGGAGATCTCCGGGCACCGGTGGATCTCCTTCTGGTTCGCCTGGGACTCGCTGCTCTACCTGCGGCTGAGCGAGCTGCCGCTGACCGGGCCGTGGCGAGACTTCGGATTCCCGCTGTTGTACCCGTTCCTGGCCCGGCCCCTCGGCGCGGTGCTCGGCGGCGACAACGCCCTGGCCCTGCTGGTGATCAGCAACGTCGCGTTCCTGCTGGCGCTCTGGTACGGCTACCGGCTGGCGGAGCTGCTGCTCGGCGACGCGGACACGGCCCGCCGGTTCACCCGGTACCTGGTGCTGCTGCCGACCGCGTTCCTGTTCCAGGCCGCGCTGACCGAGTCGCTCTTCGTCTGCCTTGCGTTGGCCGCCTTCTACTACGCCGAGCGAGGCCGGTGGCTGCTGGTCGGCGTGATCGGCTACTTCCTGGCGATGAGCCGTTCCGTCGGCCTGCTCGTGGCGCTGCCGCTGGCCCTGGTGCTGCTCCGGCAGCACGACTGGCGGCTCGGGCCACGCGCCCTGCTCGGCTACCTCCGGATCGGCTGGCCGTTGGTGCTGCTACCCGCCGGATGGTTCACCTTCATGGCGTACTGCCGGTGGCGGGGTGGGGACTGGTTCGCCTACCAGCACGCCCAGGAGACCGGATGGGGCATCAAGGTGCAGAACCCCGTTCCGGTGCTGCTCAACGGGTTGACCGGGGAGCCGCGCGACGCCGCTCGGGCGTGGTTCGCCGTGGCCGTCCTGGCCGTGCTGGTCGCCGGGTTCCGCCGCCGGGAGCTGGCCTACCTGGTGTACGGCATCCTCATGGTGCTGGTGCCGCTGTCGATGGGCCCGCCGGTGTACAAGAGCCTGCTGCGCTATCTGCTCGCCGCCTTTCCGGTGGCGCTGGTGCTGGCTCGCTGGGCCCGCCACGCCAGCGTCGACGTGTGGCTGACCGCGACGCTCGCCGTGGTGCAGGGCGTGCTGTTCGTGCTCTGGCTCAGCTACTGGACCCACATGATCATCTGATTGGCGCTGCCGTCGGCCGGGCAAGATGTACACGATGACCGAGCCACGGGTACGCCTCGACGACCTGGGCGCCTGGCTGATCAAGGGCAACGCGGACCTGGTCGACCTCGCCGCCCGGTTCGCCCGCGAGCCACTGGTGACGAGCTGGTGCGTGCGTCCCGGCTACCGGGCGCGGTTGATGCGCGCCGGGCAGCCGGTGGTCTTCTGGGCCAGCGGCAGCCGGGGCCGACTGCCGTACGGAGTATGGGGCGTCGGGCGGGTCACCGGGGCGGCCGAGCCAGGCGCACCGGGGCAGCCGTGGTCGGTGCCGCTGGATCTGCCCATCCTCGCCGGACGGGACCGGGTATCCCGGCTGCTGCTGCGCGCCGATCACCGGCTCGCCGCCCTGGAGGTGTTCCGTCAGCCGCAGGCCGCCAACCCCTCCTACCTGACCGTGGCCCAGTTCGCCGCGCTGCGTACCCATCTGCCGGAGTAGCGGCCCCGGGCCGTGACCGACCTGCGGCCCTGTGCGAGTCTGCTACCCGTCGTTGCCAACGCACCTTCGGGGAGGCCCGGTGTTCGCCCTGCCGCTGACCGAGGACGTCGAGCTGCGCCCGTTGAACCCGTGGCGGGCCGAGGAGTTCCTCGCCCACCTCGATCGGGCCCGTGAGCACATCCAGCCCTGGGTGTCGCCGTCCTTCGTCGCCACCGATCTGCCGTCGGCCCGTGCGGTGTTGCAGCGGTACGCCGACTTCTGGGCCAGCGACAGCGGTGGCATCTGGGGGCTGTGGTGGCGGGGCACACTCGTGGGTGGGGTCATGCTCGTTTCGTTCGACGTGACCCGGGGCGTCTGCGAGGTCGGTTGCTGGGTGGAGCCGGCAGCGCAGGGCAGGGGCATGGTCGCCCCGGCGGTGCGCCGGATCGTCGACTGGGCGGTGCGCGAGCGCGGCATCCAGCGGGTGGAGTGGCGTACCAACGCCGACAACGCCCGCAGCAAGGCCCTCGCCGACCGGCTCGGCCTGCGCCTCGACGGCACGCTGCGCCAGGTCAGCCCGGGTCCGCACGGTCGGATCGATCTTGAGGTCTGGTCGGTGCTGGCCGACGAGTGGTCCGCCCGCCACGCACCGTCCACTGACGACGGCGAATAGTTGTCATACCCGAGCGGCACCATGCATCCATGGCCGTCCCCGCGCTCACCCCTCATTCCGACCCGCCGCGTTCCGTGCCGCTGCGTGAGGCGCGCACCCGGTTCAGTCAGCTCGTCGCGCTGGCCGAGCTGACCGACGCGGTCACCGTCGTCACCCGCGATGGCGATCCCCGCCCGGTCGCCGCGATCGTCCCCGCCGCAGCCGCCCGCAGCGGCGCCCAGGCCCGCGCCGACGCCGACCGGCTCGCGACGGTCACCGCCGGCTGGGCCCGCCGCCTCGAGGAGCAGCACCGACGCAGCACACAGCGGCACGCCGCCGAGCTTGGCGCGGTCCGCGCGGCGCTGGCCGAGGCGTGGGCCGAGCTGGACAGCCGGGTCGTCCCGGGCAGCGACCCGACGCTGGCCCGGCTGCGTGCCGCACACGCCGACCTGCTCGCCGGCTGACTCGCGGCTGTCTGCTTGGCACGGGCGGCGGTGAGGGACGCGCCGGCCGGGTCCACCCCGGTGACGATGTTGCCGACGTCGGGTCAACCGGTGGCCGGGTACGCGTGGGTCTCGGTCGCCTTGACCGCCACCCAGACCCGCTGGCCGGGGATCAGCCGCAGCTGCGCGGCAGCGGCCGGCGTGACGTCGGCGGCCACCCCGATCGGCCCGTCCAGTTGCACCCGCACGTTGTCACCGTGGCGCTGGACGCCGGCCACCGTGCCCGCCCAGGTGTTGCGTGGGCTGCCCTCCGGCCGGGCCGGGTGCAGAGCCACCGCGGCCGGGCGAAACGCCACGAACGCTTCGCCGTCCAACCGGTCGGCGACTGTGAGGGTCAGCTCCGGCGACACCCGCACCCCGTGCCCGTCGGCGCGACCCCGGTACAGGTTCAGACCGACCAGCCGGGCGACGTAGTCGGTGCGGGGGCGGGCGGTGACGCTCGGCCCATCGCCCTCCTGCACTACCCGGCCACCCTCGACGATGACCAGCCGGTCGGCCAACGCGAGCGCGTCCAGCGGGTCGTGGGTGACCAGCACCGTCGCGCCCGCGTGCGCCGACAGGTGCCGGTGCAGCTCCGCGCGGGTGTCCAGCCGGGTGCGGGCGTCCAGTGCGGCGAGTGGCTCGTCCAACAGCAGCAGCGACGGCGCCACGGCCAACGCGCGGGCCAGCGCCACCCGCTGCGCCTGACCGCCGGAGAGCTGCCGCGGCCGGCGCTGCGCCTGCGCGTCAAGCCCCACCCGACCCAGCCACTCCAGGGCCGTGGCGCGGGCGGCCCGCCGCTCGAAGCCGTGCCGGCGCGGCCCGAAGGCCACGTTGTCCAATGCGCTGAGGTGCGGAAAGAGCAGGTAGTCCTGGAAGACCACGCCGATCGACCGGCGTTCGGTGGGCACCCAGGCACCGGTCGCCGGGCGGTCCAGGTCGACGTCGTCGAGGGTGACGTGCCCGTCGGTGAGGGGATGCAGCCCGGCCAGCGCCCGCAGCGCGGTGGTCTTGCCGGCGCCGTTCGGGCCGAGCAGCGCCACCACCTCGCCCGGCGCGACCCGCAGCGGCACGTCGAGCCGGAAGGTGCCCCGGTCGACGACGAGCCGCGCGTCGAGAAGCCGGTCGCTCATGCGGTGGTCATCCAGCGGTCCCGCAACGCGACCAGGATGCCCACCGACACCACGAGCAGCACCAGGCTGAGCACGATCGCGGACTCCAGGTCCGTCTCCAACGCCAGGTAGACGGCGAGCGGCATGGTCTGCGTCCGACCGGGATAGTTTCCGGCGAAGGTGATGGTCGCACCGAACTCGCCGAGCGCCCGCGCCCAGCAGAGCACCGCCCCGGCGGCCAGACCGGGCGCCACCAGCGGCAACGTGACGTGGGTGAAGGTGGTCCACCGGCTGGCGCCCAACGTCGCCGCGGCCTCCTCGTAGCGGTGGTCGGCGGCACGTAGCGCACCCTCCACGGCGATCACCAGGAACGGCATGGCGACGAACGCCTCGGCCAGCACGACACCCGTGGTGGTGAAGGGCAGGGTGACACCAAACGTGGTGTCGAGCCAGCCACCGAGCAGGCCACGCCGGCCGAAGACCAGCAACAGCGCCACCCCACCGACCACCGGCGGCAGCACCAGCGGCACGGTGACCAGCGCGCGTACCAGCCGACGGCCGGGAAACTCGACCCGGGCCAGCACCCAGGCGAGCGGTACCCCCAGCAGCAGGCAGAGCGCGGTGGCCAGGGTGGCGGTCTGCACCGACAACCGTAGGGCGGTCAACGCGCCCGGCTCGGTGAGCCGCTCCGGCAGGGTCGTCCACGGTGCCCGGATCAGCAGCCCCGCCAACGGCAGGACGAGAAACAGCAACCCCAGCCCAGCGGGGATCAGCAGCGCCGCCGGCACCCGCCCCCGCCGTCGGGGAGTGGCCGGGCGCCTGCGGGGTGCGTCGTGGTCGCGGACCTGCGTCACGGAGCCTGGAACCCCGCCTCGGCGAGGACCGCCTGCGCCGGCGCCGAGCGGACGTACGCGACGAAGGCCCGTGCGCCGTCCGGATTCGGCGCGTCCTTCAACGCGACTATCGGGTAGTCGTTGGCCGCCCGCGCCGACTCGGGGAACTCCACGCCGGTCACGTCGGCGCTCGCCGCCCGCGTGTCCGTGCGGTAGACCAGTGCCGCGTCGACCTCGCCGAGCTTCACCTTGGCGAGCGCACCCTTGACGTCCCGTTCCAGGGTGACCGGCGTCAGCGCGACGCCGGCCGCGTCCAGGGCGGTGCGGGCCGCCGCGCCGCAGGGCACCTGGTCGGCGCAGATGGCCACCTTCACGCCGGGCCTGCTCAGGTCGGCCAGCCCGGTCACGCCTCCCGGGTTGCCCCGGGGCACCGCGATGACCAACTGGTTGCGGGCGAAGGTGGTCGGTGTGCCCTCGGCGTTGCCCGCCTTGGTGACCGTGGCCATGTTCGCCGGGGCGGCCGAGGCGAACACGTCCGCCGGCGCACCCTGGGTGATCTGGTTGGCCAGTGCGGAACTGCCGGCCACGTTGAGGGTCACGCGGCTGCCCGGGTTGGCGGCCTCGAAGTCCTTCCCGATGCGGGTGAACGAGTCGGTCAGCGAGGCGGCCGCGAACACGGTCACCGGGCCGGTCACCCGCCCGTCCCCACTGCTGCCGGTTGCCTGGCCGTCGCCCGCGCCGCAGCCGGTCACCGCCAGGCCGGCTGCCACCAGCACGGCCACCGCCGTACGCCTGCCCCGTGCGTCTATCCGCCCGGCCGTCCGCGCGTTCATCTGGCCGACCGTCCGCGCGCCGGGGCGGGTGCTGCCCGCTCCACCACGACCGTGGTCGACTTGATCACCGCAACGGCCACCGAACCGACCCGCAGGTCCAGCTCGTCGACGGCCTCCCGGCTCATCAGCGACACGACCCGGAACGGGCCTGCCTGGATGTCGACCTGGGCCATCACCGTGTCCTTACGGACGTCGACGACGATGCCGCGCAACCGGTTGCGGGCCGAGGAGAACTCGGCGCCCGCATCCGGGTCGGTGGCCTGAGCGCGAGCGAAAGAGGCCAGGTCGACGCCGTCGACGACCCGGTGGCCGTGCTCGTCGCGCCCGGCCGGCAGGCGCCCGGCGTCCACCCAGCGGCGAATGGTGTCGGCGCTGACGCCGAGCAGGTCGGCCGCCTCCCCGATCCGGTACGTCGTCACCCGCTCACCCTAAAGCCCGCATCTGCCAGGGGCAAAGCCCGACATTGGCAGCAACCGCGTTAAATGAGGGCCGCAAGGCCAGCATTCGCGCCTTTCTGCTCGGTGTCCGGACGCCTGCGACGGCCCTCCTTGGGTGCTCCCGCAAGATCGCGCTCGAACCAGGAAGTAGTGGTGTCGCGTACCGATGAAGCCACTACATCCTGGTTCGAGCACGATCTTGGGCGCGGGGCGCGGGGCGCGGGGCGCGGGGCGCGGGGCGCGGGGCGCGGGGCACCCCAAAACCCGCACCCGGTCAGTCGGGCCCGGTGTCCGTCGTCAAGATCCGCGCAATATCAGGGATGTTGCTGCCTCTCCCGCGTCGAAGGCAGCAACATCCGGGAAGTTGCCTAGATCTTGGGCCGTCGCCGTCGCCGTCGCCGTCGCCGTCGCCGTCGCCGTCGCCGTGGGGTGTGGGCGCGGGGTGGGCGTGGGGTGTGCGGCGGGCGGGCTCGCGTGAGCCCGCCCGCCGCGACGGTCAGCAGTTGCGGAGTTCGGGGGATTGGTTGAGCAGTTGGCCACGGGTCGACACGAAGCGGCGGTATCGCTCGCTGTCGACGGCCGATGGGCGGAACGCGGCGACGCGGTGGCAGTTCTGGAAGGCCAGGCGTACGCCGAAGTGTCGCTCCAGGCCGGCGCGGATCGCGTCGCTCGCCAGCGCACGGAGCAGTTGACCCCGGTCGGCGTCGGTGGGCGGCGGGACGACGTTGTCGGCCAGGTCGGCGTCGCCGGCCTCCAGTTCCGCGACCACGCGGCTGACGGTGGCCCAGGCGTACGGCAGCGAGTCGCGGACGCAGGCGATGAACGCCTCGTCGTCGATGGGGCCGCGTTCGGCGGCGTCGAGCAGGGCGGGCGGGACGGTGAGTGACATGGTTCTCCTCCGCATCAGCTAATGATTACCGTTTTCATTAACGGTGTCGACTGAGCAGACCACGTCTCTCGGACGACGTCAACGATGTCCCGGCGCGCCACGCCGCGACCCACACGCAAAGCACAGGCGAACGCGCCTGCAAGCGCCTGCGCGGAGGCGCCAGCGAGAGCGCGAATGCGGAGGCGACCGCGAGAGCACGCGTGCGAGTGGTGCCAGCGAAAACGCGCAGGCGAAGGCGCCAGGGAGAGGACGCATGAGGTGACTGCACGCAACGCATGCGACAGCGCTCACGAAGGGAACCCGTGAAGGGCCCCGCGATTGCGCCCCCACTGAGAGAGCGCCGACCCGTTGCGGCGTCAGGGCCGGCGGGGGTGGCCCTTGAGGTGCCGGCCCAGCTCGCGGGCGATCTCCCGGTTGGCGTCGCGCTCGGCCAGCGTCTGCCGCTTGTCGTAGGAGCGCTTGCCCTTGGCGAGAGCCAACTCGACCTTGGCGAAGCCGTTCTCGAAGTACATCGACAGCGGAACGAGGGTCACCCCGCCCTCGCGGACCTTGTCCAGGATCCGGTCGATCTCGGCGCGGTGCAGCAGCAGCTTGCGGTTGCGGCGCGGGGCGTGGTTGGTCCACGTGCCGTAGGCGTACTCGGCGATGTGCAGGCCGTACAACACGATCTCCCCGTCGCGCTCGTGCGCGAACGCGTCCACCAGCGAGGCCCGCCCCTCGCGCAGCGACTTCACCTCGGTGCCGACCAGCACGATGCCCGCCTCGTACGTGCGCAGCACTGTGTACTCGTGCCGGGCCTTCTTGTTCGAGGCGATCAACCGGCGTTCGGGCTGCTTGGAGGGGCTCACCCCGCGACGATATCCGGCCGCTGCCTCAGCCGGTCGTCCGGCGTTCGGCGAGCAGTCGCGCGGTCAGGTCCCGTACCGCGTCCCCGAACGCCTCCTGCGACTCACACGGCCAGTGTCCGAGGATCGGTGGGGGAACGCTGTCGCTGGGCGCCGGCACCACGTCCTGCGGGTCGGTCAACCGCCGGTCCACGGTCGCCGGCGGACCGGTCAGCGTCTCGGCCTCCCCGGGACGGTGGGAGGCGAAGATCCAGCCGCCGATCGGGTCGGTGTCGCGCCACAGGTTGATCCAGCGCCAGCCGACCCGTTCGCCGATCTCCCGCAGCGCCGGCTCGTCGGCGTAGGCCGGGAAGAGCCGGGAGTACAGCCGGCCCAGCGGTGACCCGTAGGTCAGCAGGGCGACCCGCTCGGTGATCCGGGTGGGCAGTTGCAGGACCGTGGCGGCGAGCAGCACCGAGCCGTGGCTGTGTCCGGCCAGCAGCACACCCTGCCCCTGTTCGACCAGGTAGGTGATGCGCTTGGCCAACTCCGGCACGGCCCGCTCGGCGTAGCAGGGCGGCGCGAACGGGTGCGCCGCCCGGGGCCAGAAGGTGCCCAGATCCCAGAGCACCCCCACGTACCGACGGAACTGCGCCGTCCGGTACGCGAAGATGCCGCCCACCACCAGGCCGAGCAGGATCGCGGCGATCACGTAGCTACCCGAACCGATCAGGAAGTTGACCATGCCCTCCGGCACGCCGATGTAGCGCTGCGCCACGTCGCCGGGTGGGAGCTGGAGCAGGCCGAGCACGCTGGTGGCCAGGCCGAGCGCCGCCAGGCCGGCGTACACCACGGAGAGCGGTTCCAACCGTTCGGTGAAGCGGGCCCGGGCCACCGCCTGCTCGACCCGCCGCAGCCGGGCCGCCGCCCGCGGCGGCGCGTCCGGGAAGTCGGCGGCCACGATCGCCCGCGCGGCCCGCCGCCGCCCGCGCCGGGTCATCCTGGTGACCAGGCCGGCCACCAGCAGTGCGGTCACCACGGCCAGGAAAAACCCGAAGATCGCCCATTTGTACGCCAGGGGAGGGCTGGTCTCCAGGCCGTCCGCGGTCGTCCCCTCGCGATCGAGCAGGTCCGCCACCCGGTAGACCAGCTCGGCCGAGAACGCCACGGCGAGCCCGGCCGAGATCGTCATGAAGACCGGCGCTCCCAACGCGCGTATCGGTGACCGGCTCTGCCCGCCGCCCCGCCGCCAGATCACCAGTGCGGCGAGCGCAACCACCAGCACCGTCTGGCTGACGAACAGCCAGGCCACGATTGCGCCGTAACCGGGCAGCGCACCGCCTTGCGGCCACGGCGCCGGGCTGATGACGACGTGCACGATCACCAGCATCGTCAGGCCGCAGGCGATGGTGCGCAGCCCGCGGAAGACCCCGTCCACCCGGGGCGACGGGTCGGTGCGGTCGATGCTCGGCACCACGGTGACCATGACCAGGCAGGCCAGCAGCACCGCCCCGGTGGCCGTCAACAGGAATACCATCACCCACGAGCGGTGCTGGCTGGCTCGCGCGGCCAGCAGGCTGCCGCTCAGCGTGGCGAACGCCGCCGCGACATGGACCGAGCGCAACCGGCCCACCAGCGGCTCGCCGTCCCACTGGCCGACGGCGCTCAACTGGTGTTTCGACGTCAGCGTCGAGGGCGTCCGGAACGCGTCGAACGAATGGCCCGGGCGAGCGCCCAACCACCAGACGAGCCCGATGGCGGCGACCGGCACGAGCGCCAGCACACCCAGGCGCAGCCCGGTCGGGCGCCCGCCGAGCCAGGACAGCCAGCTCCGGCCGGACAGGCAGGACGGGGTGTCCATGCAGCGCCACGCGACCAGGTCCAGCGCCACCCCGACGATGGAGAGCACGTAGAGCACGGTGAGGGTGAGGGCGAGCACCCGGCACAACGCCATGAAGCCGCGCTGCGAGACGGTGTTCGCCGGACGCATCCAGAGCGCCACGTTGCAGAGCATGAACGGCAGCAGGAAGACCAGCGACAGCGTCCGCACGGCAGTGCCGGACGGCAGGTCACTCCAGCGGTACGCCTCCAGCGTCACCCCGTCCGTTCCCGTGGAGTCGGGATAGCCGGGTCGCGGTCGGTAGAAACCTCCGCTGCGGTCTCCGGCGACCTGGTGCACGTACGGCCGGTCCAACACCTGGTCCGCGCCCGCGCCGGAGACACCGTGCACCCGCAGCTCCACGATCCCGCCCGACGTCGTCGGTCCGGTCGGTGTCGCGTCCGCCATGGGCCCCCCGAGGTTCGCGCGGCAACCGGGCGGGTCGTCGATGTCCGGCCACCCGCGCGGCTTCCCGGCTTACCCGTCTGCGAGGCGGTCAACCGTGGGCCGGGCCTTGGCGATGGTGCGGCCGACCCTCGGCAGGTGATTTCATGGCGCCATGGCGAACCCGGTGATCCTGACCGTCGACGACGACCCCGTGGTGTCCCGGGCGGTGGCCCGGGACATCCGGCGCCGCTACGGCGACCGCTACCGGGTGTTGCGGGCGTCCTCCGGCCCGGAGGCGCTGGACGCGCTGCGCGAGGTCAAACTGCGCGGCGAACAGGTGGCGCTGCTGCTGGCCGACCACCGGATGCCGGAGATGACCGGCGTCGAGTTCCTGGAAGCGGCCATGGACGTCTTCCCGGCGGCCCGCCGGGTGCTGCTCACCGCGTACGCGGACACCGACGCCGCGATCGAGGCCATCAACGTGGTCGACCTGGACCACTACCTGCTCAAGCCCTGGCACCCGCCGGAGGAGAAGCTGTACCCGGTGGTCGACGGGCTGCTGGAGGCGTGGGCGGTCACCCCGGACGCGGCCAGCGCGGAGATCCGGGTCGTCGGGCACCGCTGGTCGGCCCCGTCGTTCAAGGTCCGCGACTTCCTGGCCCGCAACCTGGTGCCGTACCGGTGGCTGTTGTCCGACGATCCGGAGGGCGTCCGGTTGCTCGACGCGGCCGGGGCCACCGAGGCGGACGTACCGCTGGTGGTGACGCCGGAGGGCAAGGCGTTGGTCGCCCCGAGCGAGGCCGAGTTGGCCGCGCTGGCCGGGTTGACGGTGGTGCCGGCGTGTGACTTCTACGACCTGGTGGTGATCGGCGGCGGCCCCGCCGGTCTCGGCTCGGCGGTGTACGGCGCGTCGGAGGGGCTGCGCACCGTGCTCGTTGAGCGACGGGCGACTGGCGGTCAGGCCGGGCAGAGCAGCCGCATCGAGAACTACCTGGGCTTCCCGGACGGTGTCTCCGGCGCGCAGTTGACCGATCGGGCCCGGCGGCAGGCGGTCAAGTTCGGTGCCGAGCTGCTCAGCGCCCGGGAGGTGGTCGGTCTCAGCGAGGCCGGCGGTGCCCGGCTGCTGCGCTTCGGCGACGGCACCGAGATCGCCGCGCACACAGTGGTGCTGGCCACCGGCGTGTCGTACCGGGTGCTCGACGCCCCGGGGCTGGCCGACTTCACCGGGCGGGGGGTGTTCTACGGCGCCGCCGCCACCGAGGCGCCGAGCTGCGTCGAGCAGGACGTCTACATCGTCGGCGGGGCGAACTCCGCCGGCCAGGCGGCGGTCCACTTCTCCCGGTACGCGTCGAGGGTGCACCTGCTCATCCGTGGTGCGGACCTGACCAACTCGATGTCGCGTTACCTGATCGACCAGCTGGAACGGATCGACCGGATCACCGTGCACCCGCACACCGCCGTGGTCGGCGGGGCGGGGGAGGACCACCTGGAACGGCTCACCCTCTGCGACACCCGCACCGGGGAGGCCCGCTCGGTCGACACCTCCTGGCTGTTCATCTTCATCGGCGCGGAGCCCCGCACCGACTGGCTGGACGGGGTGCTGGTCCGCGACGACCGTGGTTTCATCGTGACCGGTCCGGATCTACTCGCCGGGGGGCGGCGTCCGGCCGGCTGGTCGCTGTCGCGCGACCCGTACCACCTGGAGACCAGCGTGCCGGGCGTGTTCGCCGCCGGCGACGTGCGGGCCGAGTCGGTCAAGCGGGTCGCCTCGGCCGTCGGCGAGGGTGCGATGGCGGTGTCGCTGGTGCACCGCTACCTGGAGGCCCAGTGAGCCGGTTCTGCGAGCCCAGTCGCGAGCGAAGGAGTCCCCGTGACCACCGAGTCTGAACGGCTGACACCGGCGCAGTTGCGCACCCTGTTCCTGTTCGAGGCGCTCGACGACGGGCAGCTCGACTGGCTGGCCGAGCACGGCCGGGTCGAGCAGCGCGCCGGCGGCACCCTCGTGTACGGCGAGGGTGAACCCGCGACCTGCTTCTTCGTGCTGGTGCGCGGGGCGGTGGCGTTGAGTCGCCTGGTGCGCGGCGACGACGTCGAGGTCAGCCGGACCGACCAGCGCGGGGTGTACGGCGGGGCCACTCAGGCGTACCTGGGTGACCAGGTCGACCAGATCTACCGCAACAGCCTGCGGGCGGTGACCGACGCGGAGTTCTTCGTGCTGCCGGCGGAGGACTTCGCGTACGCCCTGCGGTCCTGGTTCCCGATGCCCATGCACCTGTTGGAGGGGCTGTTCTTCGGGATGCGGGACAGTCAGGCCATCGTCGGTGAGCGGGAGCGGTTGCTGGCCCTCGGTTCGCTCTCGGCGGGGTTGACCCACGAGCTGAACAATCCGGCCGGGGCGGCGGTGCGGGCCACGTCGGTCCTGCGGGACCGGGTCGCCGGGATGCGGCACAAGCTCGCCATGATTGCCGACGGGCGGCTCGACGGAAGCGCCCTGCACGGCCTGGTCGCCTTGCAGGAGGAGGCGGTCGCCCGGGTGGCCACCGCGCCGAAGCTGACCCCGATGGCCACCGCCGACGCCGAGGACACCCTCACCGACTGGCTGGAGGACCATGGCGTCGGCGGGGCCTGGGACCTGGCGCCGATCCTGGTCGGCGGTGGGCTCGACGCGGCCTGGCTGGCGCAGGTCAAGGCCGCGGTCGGCGCCGCGGACCTGGAGGCGGCGGTGCGTTGGCTCACCTACACCGTAGACACCGAGCTGCTGATGCGCGAGATCGGCGACGCGGTCACCCGGATCTCGGGGCTCGTGGACGCCGCCAAGCAGTACTCGCAGCTGGACCGCGCGCCGCACCGGGTGGTGGACGTGCACGACCTGCTCGACGCCACGCTGGTGATGTTCAAAGGCAAGATCCCCGCCGAGGTCAAGCTGGCCCGCGAGTACGACCGGGACCTCCCACCGGTCCCGGCGTACGCGGCCGAGCTGAACCAGGTGTGGACCAACCTGATCGACAACGCGCTGGGCGCGATGGGGGAGAAGGGTGTGTTGACCGTCCGCACCGGACGGGTCGGCGACCAACTGGCGGTGGAGATCACCGACACCGGGCCGGGCATCCCACCGGAGGTGCGTCCGCGCATCTTCGAGCCGTTCTTCACCACCAAGCCGGCCGGCGCGGGCACCGGCCTGGGGCTGGACATCTCGTACCGGATCGTGGTGCACAAACACCACGGCGACATCCGGGTGGAGACCGAGCCGGGGCGCACCACCTTCCGGGTCCTGCTGCCGATCACCGAGGACGCACCGCACTGAAGTCCACGCGTCCGCCGCGCCGATCTTGCAGTTTCGGTTGCCGATATGGGTGGTACGCCGCCCTGTGTCGGCACAGTAGGTGCAAGATCGCGGCGCGGGGGGCAGGGGTCAGGCGGGGTGGTTGGGGGTGAGGAAGTCGGCGAGCACCCGGGTGTGGGTGGAGAACGCCAGCTCGACCGGGTCGGTGAGCACCAGCCACTCGGTCGCCTCCTCGGTCGGCGCCGACGGTGGCAGGTCCTCGGCCGTCCGCTCGGGCAGCACTCCGAAGACCATCATCGTGCCGCCCGCCGGTGCGCCGTGCACCGCGAACAGGCGGGCGTCCTCGGCCGCCGCGATCAGGCCGGTCTCCTCCCGCAGCTCCCGCACGAGTGCGTCGGACCACTCCTCGCCGTACTCGATGAAGCCGCCGGGCAGCGCGAGCAGGCCGCGGGCCGGCTCGATGTCCCGGCGGACCACCACCACACCCAGGCCCTCGGCGGTGCGGACCGGCAGCACCGCGACCGCCACCGGCAGCGGGTTGCGCCAGACGGTCTCGCCGCAGACCGCGCAGACTCGCGGCCATCCGGCGGCCGACGGGTAGGCGGCGCCGCAGTAGGAGCAGTGCGAGTACGGCGTGCCGGTCATGCCGCAGCACGTTACTCCGATCCCCGCCCAGACCGTCGCGCCGCCGCCTCGTCCCGGGCTCAGGCTGCCGGGTCGCCCGTGTAGAAGGCGGTGGTGCGTTCGGCGGCGGCCTTCGCCTCGTCGGCGTCGGTGCCGGCGGCGATGCTCGCTTCGCACCACAGTTGGCTGCTCAGCTCCATGGCCCGTCGTCCCTCGGCGGAGGCGGTCCACTCGGCGCCCTGCTCGGGGGTGATCCCGCTGCCGTCGGCGGCCAGGTGCGAGGCGAGGCCGAGCAGCCCGAGGTCCCAACCGACGCCGACCGCGCCCGGCCCGAACTGGGCCCACCGGTCCTGGTCGACGTGCGCGATGTGGTCCAGGTCGAGACGGGCCCGCTCGTCGCCGACGGGGGTGACCCGCACCTCGATCCAGCTCACCTCGCCGCCCATTTCCCAGGTGGCGGTGAAACGGTGCGGCGGCTCGCAGCTCTCGACGGTGCCGTGGGCGTTGCCCTGGAGCTGGTACGTGCCGCCCAGCCGCAGGTCACCGGAGATCGGAAGGAACCAGCGCGGGATGCGCTCGGCGCTGGTGCAGGCGTCCCACAGATCCTCGGCCGTCGCCTGGTAGGTCTGGCTGATCGTGGTGACCCGCGCCTCACCGGCTTCCAGGGTGCGGCTGCCGACCTTCCGCTGGACGGCGTTGATCTGCTCGGTGGCGTCGAACATCAGGTGTTCCTCTCGTCGGGGTTGTCGGCGGGCCCGCGCAGCCGACGCTCGCGTCGGCCCCGGGCCAGCTCGGTGGCGAGTGCCGCCAGGGGTGGGGTCCAGAACCGGCGGAAGTGCTCCAGCCAGCCGTCGACCTCGCGCAGTGGGCGTGGGTCGACCGCGTAGAGCCGCCGGGTGCCCTCCGGCCGCACGGTGGCGAAGCCGTTGTCGCGCAACACCTTGAGGTGCTGGGACACGGCGGGCTGGGAGATGCCGAACTCCTCGCGGATGACCGCGCTGACCGCGCCAGCGGTCTGCTCGCCACCGGCAAGCAGTTCCAGGATGCGGCGCCGGACCGGATCGCCCAGCACGTCGAAGGCGTGCACGACGACAGTTGTATCACTGACGGCTTATTTAAGCCAAGTCTGATACTCCGATAAGCTTGTCCAGCCGGATCGGCAGTTCCCGGATCCGTACGCCGGTCGCGTGGTGCACCGCGTTGGCGACCGCCGCCGCGGCGCCGACGATGCCGATCTCGCCGAGGCCCTTCACCCCGGCCGGGTTCAGCTCGTCGTCCCGCTCGTCCAACCAGTACGCCTCGATGGACTCCACGTCCGCGCAGCCGGTGATGTGGTAGGTGGCCAGGTCGTGGTTGACCCAGTCGCCGTACCGCTCGTCGAGCACGCCCTCCTCGTGCAGCGCCATCGACAGCCCCATCGTCATGCCGCCGATGAGCTGACTGCGCGCCGTCGTCGGGTTCACCACCCGCCCCGCCGCGAACACCCCGAGCATCCGATTCAGCCGTACCTCGCCGGTGTCCGCGTCGACCCGCACCTCGACGAAGTGCGCCCCGTACGCGTACCGGGGCAGCGCCGGCTGCCTACCCACCTCCTCGGTGGTGTCCGCCTCGGCGGTCACCTCGCCGGTCGGCGGCCCGCCGTCGCGCAGTTTCTCGCGCAGCGCCTGCGCGGCGCGTATCACCGCCCAACTCCAACTGGCGGTGCCCATCGAGCCCCCGGCCACCGGCGCGGTCGGCAGGATGGTGTCGCCGATGTGGATCTCCACCAGCTCCGGCGGCACATCGAGCGCGTCGGCGGCCACCTGCCAGATCGCCGTCCGGGCGCCGGTGCCGATGTCGGTGGCGTTGATCTGGACCAGGAAGCTTCCGTCGGGGCGGGCGGTGGCCCTGGCCGACGACGGCCGGGCGCGGGCCGGGTAGCTCGACCCGGCCACCCCCGTGCCGACCAGCCAGCGTCCGTCGCGCCGGGCGCGGGGCGTCGGGTCCCGGTCCGCCCAGCCGAACCGCTGTGCGCCCTCGCGCAGGCAGGCCACCAGGTTGCGGCTGGTGAACGGCCGCCCCTGGTCGGGGTCGACAGCTGTGTCGTTGCGGATGCGCAGCTCCACCGGGTCCATGCCGACGGCGATGGCCAGCTCGTCCACCGCCGACTCCAGGGCGTACGCGCCGGGGCACTCCCCGGGGGCGCGCATCCAGAACGGCGTGGGCACGTCGAGGCGGACCAGCCGGTGCGTGGTGCGGCGGTGCGGTGCCGCGTACATGCTGCGGGTGTAGACGGCGGTCTGCTCGGCGAACTCGCGGATGGTCGAGGTCTGGCTGATCGCGTCGTGGCAGATGGCGGTGAGCCGGCCGTCGGTGTCGGCGGCGAGGCGGACCCGCTGGATGGTGGGGGTGCGGTAGCCGACCGGCCCGAACAGTTGCTGGCGGGTCAGCGCCAGCTTCACCGGGCGGTCCACGTGCCGGGCCGCCAGGGCGGTCAGCACCACCGCGGCCTTGGCGTAGCCCTTGCTGCCGAAACCGCCCCCGACGTGCTCGGTCACGACCCGCACCGACTCCGGAGACACCTCGAACAGCTCTGCGAGGGTGGCCCGCACCGACGACGCGCCCTGGTTGGAGTCGTGCACCAGCAGCCGTCCGTCGTGCCACTGCGCCGTCGTGGCGTGCGGTTCCATCGGGTTGTTGTGGTACGCCGGGGTGCGGTACGTGGCGTCCACCCGCACCGGGGCGGCCGCGTACCCGGCGTCGAAGTCGCCCTCGGCGGTGTCCGTCGGATAGCTGGGGTTGACCTGGTCCGGCTTGTACAGGCCGGGATGGTCGTCGGTGAGAACGGTGCTGTGCGGGCCGGCGTCGTAGTCGATGCGGACCAGCCGGGCGCCCTCGCGGGCCGCCTCCAGGCTGGTGGCCACCACCACGGCGACGTACTGCCCCCGGTAGTGCACTGTCGGCTCCTGCAACAGCCGCAGCTCCGGCTGCGGGCCGGGCGCCATCCGGGGCGCGTTGCCGTGGTGCACCACGGCCAGCACACCGGGCGAGGCCAGCGCCTCCGTCGTGTCGATCCGGGTGATCCGGCCCCGCACCACCGCCGACGGCACCGCCCAGCCGTAGGTGACCCCGTCCACCGGGTACTCCACCGCGTACCGGGCCGTGCCGGTGACCTTCGCCGGGCCCTCCAGCCGGGGGTACGCCCGTCCGATCGCCCCGGTGCTCACGACGACGCCAGTTCGCTGAGCGCCCGCACGGTGATGGCCCGGGTCAGTGGCAGCTTGAAGCCGTTGTGTCGTAACGGGCGCGCCTCGGCCAGCTCCGCGTCGGCGGCCCGTGCCGCCAGCTCCGGGCTGAACTGACGACCGCGCAGCTCCTGCTCGGCCCGGTACGCCCGCCACGGCCGGTGCGCCACAGCCCCGTACGCCAGCCGCACGTCGCGAACCACGTCCCCGTCGAGGTCCAGCACCGCGGCCACCGAGCCGACGGCGAAGGCGAACGAGGCCCGGTCGCGCACCTTGAGGTACGTCGAGCGGCGCGCGGCCGGTAGGGGCGGCAGCCGTACGGCGGTGATCAGCGCGCCCCGGGTCAGTGTGGTCTCCCGTTCCGGCTGGGTGCCGGGGGAGCGGTAGAAGTCGGCGATCGGGACGTCACGGGGGCCGTCGGTCTCGTGCACCTCCACCACCGTGTCGAGGGCGGCCAGCGCGACGGCCAGGTCGGACGGGTGGGTGGCCACGCACTGCTCGGACCAGTCCAGCACCGCCAGGTCGCGGTTCTGGCCGTGCAGAGCGGCGCAACCGCTGCCCGGCTCTCGTTTGTTGCACGCCTTGCCGGTGTCCTGGAAGTAGACGCAGCGGGTGCGCTGCAACAGGTTGCCGCCGGTGGTGGCCATGTTGCGCAGCTGTCCGGAGGCGGCGGCGAGCAGGGCGCGGGCCAGCACCGGGTAGTCGCGGCGTACCACCGGGTGGGCAGCGAGGTCGCTGTTGCGGACTGTCGCGCCGATCCGCAGCCCACCGTCGGGCAGCCCCTCGACGGTGTCGAGTGGAAGCCGGGTCACGTCCACCAGCACGCCGGGGCGTTGCACCCCGAGCTTCATGAGGTCCACCAGGTTGGTTCCGCCGCCCAGGTAGGCGCCCTGTGGTTCGGCCGCCAGCACGGCGACCGCGTCGGCCACGTCGGCGGGCCGGTGGTAGCGGAACGCCTTCACGAGGACGCCGCCGTCTCGCGCACGGCCGCGACGATGTGCGGGTACGCGGCGCAGCGGCACAGGTTGCCGGCCATCCGCTCGCGAATCTCCGCGCCGGTCAGCTCGGCGGGCGTGTTCAGGTCGTCGGTGACAGCGCTGGGCCAACCTCGGGAGACCTCGTCGAGCATGCCGCGGGCGGAGCAGAGCTGCCCGGGGGTGCAGTAGCCGCACTGGAACGCGTCGTGCGCGATGAAAGCGGCCTGCAACGGGGACAGCTCGTCCGGACCGGCCAGTCCTTCGACTGTCACCACCGACCGGCCGTCCACGGTGACCGCGAAGACCAGGCAGCTCTTCACCCGGCGGCCGTCGAGCAGCACCGTGCAGGAGCCGCACTGGCCGTGGTCGCAGCCTTTCTTCGCCCCGGTCAGGTCGAGATGCTCGCGCAGCGTGTCGAGCAGGGTGGTGCGGTTGTCCAGGGTCACCGCACGGGACGCGCCGTTGACCTCGACCGTCACCCGGGACGAGTGGCGCTCGTCGATCGTCGTCGCGTTCTCCGGTCCGCCCTGCACCGGCCCAGACTAGCTTTGTCGGTATATCTCAGGGCGAATAACGCAAAGCCCTTCGTAAGGGAGGTGACGACGGTGACCGCCGGACTGTTGCTCGCCGCCGGCGCCGGGCGGCGCTACGGCCGACCGAAGGCGCTGGTGGAGCTGGACGGCGAGCCGCTGGTGCGGCGCGCGGTCCGGCTGCTCGGCGACGGCGGCTGCGCGCCCGTGCACGTGGTGCTCGGCGCGGGCGCCGACGAGGTACCCGACCTGCCCGGCGTGGTGCCGGTCCGGCACGACCGCTGGTCCGACGGGCTGGGCTCGTCGCTGCTGCGGGGCCTGGCCTCGCTGCCGGCCGCCGTGCCGGCCGCCGTCGTGGTCCTCGTGGACCAGCCGCTGCTCAGCCCGGTCGCGGTGCGCCGGGTGCGCACGGCGTACGCCGACGGCGCGGTCGTCGCGGTCGCCACCTACGCCGGCCGGCCCGGGCACCCGATCCTGCTGACTCGACGAACCTGGCCGCTCCTGAGCGGGTACGCCCTCGGCGACCGGGGCGCTCGCGACCTGCTGCGCGACCGGCCGGACCTGGTGGTCGAGGTGCCCTGTGACGACGTCGGGTCCCCGGCCGACGTGGACACCCCGGCCGACCTGCTCCGACTCCGCCCGTTCAGCGGCGGGTCAGCCAGCGGGGCAGCCCCTCGCTGGTGACCGCGTGATAGATGATCATGACGATGACGCCGATCAGGCCCAGCAGCGGGCTGGCGAACCAGCCGAGCAGACCGCTGAGCCCGTACAGGATCAGGCCGGTGACCGGTCGCAGCCGCTGCGTACGCACGTACTCGGGGCTGACCCGACGCTCCAGCAGTGCCGGGTGTCGATGCAGGTAGCCGAAGAACACCAGCCAGGGGGCCGACATCAGGGCCGCGGCCAGCGCGTACAGGGTGACGGCCGCGCGTTGGTCGTCGGTGTCGCCGTGGGTGAACGCGGACGCCAGCACCGCGGTGGGGAAGGGGATGATCACCGCGCCGAAGAGCACACCGAGGTTGATCCAGCTCAGCGTGAGTGTGGTGCCGCGGATCAGCCGCAGCAGCGCGTGGTGGTTGAGCCAGAGCACCCCGATGTAGACGAAGGACACCACGAAGGCCAGGTAGGAGGCGCCCTCGCCGAGCAGGCCGGTGAGGAGTTCGCCCTCGTGGTACTCGGGCACCCGTAGCTCGATGACCAGCAGCGTGATAACGATGGCGAAGACGCCGTCGCTGAAGGCAGTCATCCGGTCGGTGGCGGAGACTCGCCCCCTGGGGTCGGGCTGCTCGACCTCGTCGGGTGCTGCGGACATTGCCGCAGGCTAGCCACTCGGCAAGGCGGTCGGTGGCGGTTTCGTCCGATCCGGACGGGAACGGCCGCCCGGGGTCGAAACCCCGGGCGGCCGCTCGCACCGCCCCCGTTCAGGCCACCGGCGTCGCGCTGCCGGTGGTGCGGGCGAGCCGCTGGTGGGCGCGGATCAACTCGGCGTAGCGCAGACCGCTCGCCTTCACCGTCCGGCGCTGGGTGGCGTAGTCGACGTGCACCAGCCCAAAGCGCTTGTCGTAGCCGTACGCCCACTCGAAGTTGTCCAGCAGCGACCAGACGAAGTAGCCGTCCAGGGGAACCCCTCGGGCCACCGCCGACGCGCACGCGGCCAGGTGTTGCTCCAGGTGGTCGGTGCGTTCCTTGTCCTCCACCGTGCCGTCCGGGGTGATTTCGTCCGGCCATGCCGAGCCACTCTCGGTGACGATGATCCGGCCCGGCCGGTACTCCTCGTGCACGTCGATCAGCAGCCGCTCCAGGCCGGCCGGGTACATCTCCCAGCCCATCGCGGTCTCCACCGAGCCGGGCACCGGCACCTGCCGGGCGTACGGGGCCGGACCGGTCGGGTCGTCGACCACCAGTTGGCGGAAGTAGTAGTTCACCCCGAGGAAGTCCGTCGGCGTGGCGATCACCGCCATGTCGCCGTCGCGTACCGGCGGCTCGACCCCGTAGGTGGCGATCATGTCGGCGGGGTAGCCGCGCCCGTGGACCGGGTCCAGCCACCACCGGTTGACGTGCCCGTCGGCCCGGCGGGCCGCCGCGACGTCCTCGGGTCGGTCGGTCGCCGCCTCGATCGGGCTGAGGTTGACCACCAGACCCACCGAGGGCGGGCGGGTCGCGTTGGCGCGGATCGCCTGGGTGGCCAGCCCGTGCCCGAGCAGCACGTGGTGCGAGGCGTGCACCGCGCGGCTGAGGTCCCGCTCGCCGGGGGCCATGTTGCCCTCCAGGTGCCCGATCCAGCACACGCAGAGCGGCTCGTTGACGGTGCACCAGTCGGCGACCCGGTCACCGAGGCGGGCGGCGACCACCGCCGCGTAGTCGGCGAACGCCTCGGCGGTGGCGCGCTCCGGCCAACCGCCCCGGTCCTGAAGGACCTGCGGCAGATCCCAGTGGTAGAGCGTGACGAACGGTCGGATCCCGTCGGCGAGCAACGTGTCGACGAGCCGGTCGTAGAAGTCCAGCCCGGCGGCGTTGACCCGCCCGACGCCGTCGGGCATGACCCGGGGCCAGGCCACCGAGAAACGGTACGCGTCCACGCCGAGTCGGCGCAGCAGCGCCAGGTCCTCCGGCCACCGGTGGTAGTGGTCGCACGCCACCGCGCCGGTGTCGCCGTTGTCGACAGTGCCGGGGGTCGCCGAGAAGGTGTCCCAGATGGACGGCGCCCGGCCGTCGACGTCGACGGCCCCCTCGATCTGGTACGCCGCCGTGGCGACACCCCAGAGGAAGTCGGGTGGCAGCTTGGACAGGTCGGGCACGGGTCGGTTCTCCTCTGGGGTTGGATGACTCACTTGACAGCGCCGGCGGTGAGGCCGGCGACGAAGTAGCGCTGCAGGGCCAGGAACCCGACGACGACCGGGATGCTGACCACCAGCGAGGCGGCCATGATCTGGTTCCAGTAGACGTTGAACTGGGTGGAGTAGCCCTGCAGGCCGACGGCCAGGGTGCGGCTGCCCTCGTCGGTCATCACCGAGGCGAAGAGCACCTCGCCCCACGCGGTCATGAACGCGTACACGGTGACCGCGACGACGCCGGGCACGGCGGCCGGCAGGATGACCTGGAAGAGGGTGCGCAGCGGACCGGCGCCGTCGACCTGCGCCGCCTCGTCCAGACCCCGGGGGATCGAGTCGAAGTAGCCGACCAGCATCCAGATCGAGAACGGCAGCGAGAAGGTCAGGTACGTGATGACCAGGCCGGTACGGCTGGCGTACAGCTCGATGCCGGTGGCGTTGCCCAGGTTGACGTAGATGAGGAACAGCGGCAGCAGGAACAGGATGCCGGGGAACATCTGCGTGGACAGCACCGTCACCGAGAAGACACCGCGACCGCGGAACCGGTACCGGCTCACCGCGAACGCGGCGAAGATGGCCACCGCCACCGAGCAGACCGCCGCGATGCTCGACACCACCAGGCTGTTCACCAGGTACCGGGCCAGCGGCACGGTGCTCCACATGTCGATGAACGGTTGCAGGGTGGGTCGGCTGGGCCACCAGGTGAAGCCGTTCTGCACGTCCTGCAACGGCTTCGCCGCCGAGGTGACCATCACGTAGAGCGGGATGACAACGAAGAGGGTGAGCAGGGTCAGCACGATGCGCCGGCCCCAGCGCTCACCGGCGGTCTCACGCATGGTCGTCCCTCCGGCGGTTGGTGATCAGCAGGTACGCGGCCGAGACGACCAGCAGGAACAGCAGCAGCGCCACCGACATCGCTGACCCGGAGCCGAAGTCCCAGGTCTTGAAGGAGCTGCGGTAGATGTGGATGGAGATCAGGTCGGCCTGCTCCGGCGCGGAGCCGCCGAACAGCACGAACGGGGTGTTGAAGTCGTTGAACGTCCACAGGAACAGCACCAGCAGCAGCACCAGGTTGACCGGCCGCAGCATCGGCAGGGTGACCGAGCGCAGCCGGCGCCAGAACCCGGCGCCGTCGATGGCGGCGGCCTCGTACAGCTCGCCGGGCACGTTCTGCAACCCGGCCATCAGGCACAGGAACGCGAACGGCCAGTTACGCCAGACCGACACGACCAGCAGCGACCAGAAGCTGTTGTCGCCGATCAGCCAGAAGGGCCGTTCGTTCATCAGCCCGAGCTGGTCCACGAGCACGTGGTTGACCAGGCCGGTGTCGCGTTGCAGCAGGAAGCTCCAGGTGATCACGGCGGCGTAGACCGGCAGCGCGTACGGGGTGAGGAACAGCGCCCGCAGGATCGCCCGTCCACGGAACGGCCGTTGCAGGACGACCGCCGCCGAGATGCCGAGCAGCCAGGCGAACCCGACCGAGAGCAGGCTGTAGGCCAGGGTGATCCAGAACGAGTGCAGCAGTTCCTTGCCGGCGGCGCTGTTCAGGTCGAGCGTCGCCCGGTAGTTCTCCAGCCCGATGAAGGGCGCGGTGGACCAGTCGCGGATGTGGAACTGGGTCAGCTCCAGCAGGCTCATCCAGACCCCGACGACCATGGGGATCACGTGGATGGCGAGTTCCAGCACGATGGCCGGTGCGAGCAGCAGGTACGGCAGGAGCGAGCGGCGGGGGCCGCGGGGCCGGCGGGCCGGCCCCCGGGTCGGCGACCCGGCCCGGGGTTCGCGCCGGTCGGCGTCCGGCGCGGTGGTGCTGGTTGCCATCGGGGTCCTCTCGGAGGCGGTGGCCGTGGCCGGGCTCAGCGCCCGACCACGGCCACCGGTGACGCCTGGGTCAGCGCATCTTCTGCTGCGCGTCGGTCAGCTTGGCCTTCACCGACTCCTCGGTGACCGGCTTGCCGCTGGCCGCGTCGGCGAACAACTCCTTCATCGCGGTGCCGACCAGGGTCTCGAAGGTGCTCTCGTCGGGCACCTGCGGCAGCGGGGCCGCGGTGGTGACCAGGGTCTCCTGGATGGTCTTCTGCTCCGTGGCACTGAACGCCGGGTCGGAGGCCGCGGTCTTCACCGCAGGCAGCGAGCCGTACGTCTTGTTGAGGATCGTCTGCTCCTCGTCGCTGGTCATGAACTTGACGAAGCTCAGCGCGCCGTCCTTGTTCTTGGTGTGCTTGAAGACCGCCATGTTGATCCCGGCGACCATGCTGTTGACCTTCTTGCCGCCGGCCGGCGGGCTGGCCAGGAACGGCACAGGGGCCACCCCGTACGCGTCGGCGGGCATGTTCTGCGTCTTCAGGTTCGACCCGGCGGACTGCCACAGCAGCATGGCGGCCTTGCCGTTGGCGAAGTCGGAGACCGACTGGTTCTGCGCGTACTCGGCGTTGCTCGGGTTGGTGATCTTGTCGGCGGCCATGAAGTCGATGTACCGCTTGATCGCCGAGACGTTCTGCGGGGTGTCGAAGGTCGGCTTGCCGGCCGAGTCGAACCACTCGCCGCCGTACTGCTGGCTGAAGGTGAAGGCGTGGTGGGCGTTCTCCGACGGGTTGGCACCCTCGATCGCCAGGCCCCACTTGCCGCCGGTGCTCAGCTTCTTGCCGTACTCGGCGAGCTGCTCCCAGGTGGTCGGCGGCGCGGTGATGCCGGCGTCGGCGAACGACTTCTTGTTGTAGTACAGGCTGTACGCCATGCTGTAGAGCGGCACGGCGGCCGGCGGCTTGCCGGGGGCGCCGGCGGCGGCGAGCGCGGCGGGCACGATCCGGTCCTTGCCGCCGACGGCCTGCAGGGCGGCGTCGTCGAACTCGACCAGCGCGCCGGTGGCCTGCAACGACGCCGACCAGGTGTTGCCGATGTTGACCACGTCCGGGCCCTTGCCGGAGGCGGCGGCGGCCAGCAGGCGGTTGAGCAGATCCGACCAGGGGACCACCTCGACGGTGACCTTGATCCCGGTCTGCTTCTCGAACTTGTCCAACTCCGGCTGGAGGATGGTCTTGTCGGCCTCCAGGCTGGCGCCCTGGTTGCTGGCCCAGTAGGTGAGCGTCTTGGGCGATGCGGCGGAGTCGTCGCCGGAGCCTCCGCAGGCGGTCAGCGAGGCGGCCGCCAGTACGGCGGCGGTGAATATCCCGAGGTGTCGTCTCGACACGGGTCAGCCCTTCCGGTGCGTGGTGGGGGTCCGCCGGCCTTCGTCGCCGATAGGGGTCGGGCGACGGGGGGCCGGCTGCGGACAGGGTTCGGGGGTGCGCCGTCGGGGTCCGTCGGCGTTTCCCGGGAGTTACATCACGGCTTAATTTATGTCGTCATTAAAGTTGCTGGCTGGTGGGTCGTCAAGCACGAGGCGGTTACAGTCGCCTCGAACGGCCGACGGGAACGAGGTGACGAGTGGAGCTGGCGCGAGCCACCAACCGCAGCGTGCGGTTGCGCAACCGGTCCGCCCTGCTGACCAAGCTCTTCCTGGACGGCCCGCTCACCCGGCAGGACCTGGTGCGCAGCACCGGGCTGAGCCAACCTGCGGTCAGCAACGTGGTGGCCGACATGATCGACGAAGGGCTGGTCGTCGAGGCCGGCGCCGCCGAGTCCGACGGCGGCCGGCCCAGCATGCTGCTGCGGATCGCGCCCCGCTTCGCCTTCCTGATCGGCGTGGACGTCGGCGAGACCCGGGTCCGGGTGGAGCTGTTCGACTTCGCGATGACCCTGCTGGCCAGCGTCGAGTACCCGCTCGACCCGGCCCGCACCGAGCCCGACCTGGTGGCCGGGCACGTGCTGGCCGGCATCGAGGCGGTCACCGGCCAGGCCGGGGTGGCCCCCGGCGACGTGCTCGGCGTCGGCATCGGCGTCTCCGGCGTGGTCGAGCAGGGCACCGAGGCCGTCGTGCACGCCCAGGCTCTCGGCTGGGACGGGGTGCCGCTGGAGCGTCTGATCGGCGCCGGCACCGACCTGCCACTGCACATCGACAACGGCGCGAAGACCCTCGGCCAGGCCGAGATGTGGTTCGGCGCAGGCCGGGGCGCCCGGCACGCCGTCTTCGCGTTGGTCGGCTCCGGGGTGGGCGCGTCGGTGGTGACCAACGGCGCCACCTATCGGGGCGCGTCCAGCAGCGCGGGGGAGTGGGGGCACACCACGCTGGTGTACGGCGGCCGGGTCTGCCGGTGCGGCGCGCGCGGGTGCCTGGAGGCGTACGTGGGGGCGGAGGCGATCATCGACCGCTACCGGGAGGCGCGCCGGGGTCGACCGGTGCCGGGCGAGGACGAGGAGTCCCAGATCGCCGCGCTGGTCGCCGCCGCCGAGACCTCGGCCACCGCCCGACGCGTGCTGGAGGACACCGCCGGCTACCTGGGTGCCGGGGTGGCCAACCTGATCAACCTGTTCAACCCGGAGCGCGTGGTGCTCGGCGGCTGGGCGGCGATGGCCCTCGGCGACCTGCTGCCGGCCGTGCGGGAGGCGGCAGGCCGGCAGGCGCTACGCCAGCCGTACGAGCAGGCGTCGATCGAGTTGTGCCGGCTCGGGGTGGACGCGGTGGCGCTGGGCGCGGCAACCCTCCCGATCGCCCGCTTCCTCACCGAGGGTGGCGTCCGCCGCTGAGCGGGGACGACTGCGGCGCCGTCGGCAAATTACCCAAAAAGAATCCTCGGGATAAATAACGAAGTTATAGATCGATGTCTTGACGCCGTCGCAATCTCGCCGCAACACTCCTACGAGAGCGCTCTCCGACCCGCGACGCCGCATCGGCGGCACCACCCACGGCGCCACGGGGCGAGCCGATCCCATCCGCGCGGCACCCCCCGTAACCCCTATCGACAGGCGATGTCATGACATCTCGTGCAACATCCGTACGCCCGCGTCCTCGACGCGCCGTCCGGCACCTGCTCGTCGGGCTCACCGTGGCCCTGGTCGCGGCGCTCACCCCGACCGGTGCCACCGCGCCCGCGCAGGCCGCGCCCACCCTGCTGTCCCAGGGCCGCCCCGCCACCGCCTCGTCCAGCGAGAACGCCGGCACCCCGGCCTCCGCGGCCGTCGACGGCAACACCGGCACCCGCTGGGCCAGCGCGTTCAGCGACCCGCAGTGGCTCCAGGTCGACCTGGGCGCCCGGGCCACCATCAGCCAGGTCAACCTGCTCTGGGAGGGCGCCTACGGCCGTGCCTTCCAGCTCCAGACCTCCGACGACGGGGCCACCTGGACGACGATCTACTCGACCACCACCGGCACCGGTGGCACCCAGAACCTCACCGTCACCGGCGCCGGCCGCTACGTACGGATGAACGGCACCGCCCGGGGCACCGGCTACGGCTACTCGCTCTGGGAGTTCCAGGTGTACGGCGAGACCGGCGGCACCACGCCGACCTGCGGCAGCACCAACGTCGCGCAGGGCAGCCCGGCGACCGCCTCGTCCAGCCAGGACGCCGGCCTCGCGGCATCCGCGGCGGTCGACGGCAACACGGGCACCCGCTGGGCCAGCACCGCCAGCGACCCGCAGTGGCTGCGCGTCGACCTCGGCAGCACCCGCACCATCTGCCGGGTGGTGCTTACCTGGGAGGCCGCGTACGCCCGGGCCTTCCAGCTCCAGACCTCGGCCGACGGAGCCACCTGGACCACGATCTACTCCACCACCACGGCCACCGGCGGCACGCAGTCCCTCACGGTCACCGGCAGCGGGCGCTACCTGCGGATGTACGGCACCGCGCGGGGCACCGCCTACGGCTACTCGCTCTGGGAACTGGCGGTGAACACCACCGGCGGCGGGACCGGCGACCCCCCGGTCGACACGACCGACCCGCGCAATCCGAACCTCGGGCCGAACACGTTCGTCTTCGACCCCAGCACGCCGACGTCAACCATCCAGAGTCGACTGAACACCCTCTTCACCCAGCAGGAGACCAACCAGTTCGGCCCGCAGCGCTACGCGGTGCTGTTCAAGCCCGGCAACTACACCGCCGACGTCAACCTCGGCTTCTTCACCCAGGTCGCCGGCCTCGGCATGAGCCCCGACGACGTCAACCTCAACGGCCACGTGCGTGCCGAGGCGTTCTGGTTCGGCGGCAACGCCACCCAGAACTTCTGGCGGGCCGCCGAGAACCTGTCGGTCACCCTGCCCGCCGGGCAGACCGTGGAGCGCTGGGCGGTGTCCCAGGCGGCGCCGTACCGGCGGATGCACCTGCGCGGCGCGCAGAACCAGATTCAGCTCTGGAACGGCGGCGACGGCTGGTCCAGCGGTGGCCTGATGGCCGACACCCGCATCGACGGCCTGGTCGTCTCCGGCTCGCAGCAGCAGTGGTACTCCCGCAACAGCGAGTTCGGCAACGGCTGGACCGGCTCGGTGTGGAACATGGTCTTCCAGGGCGTCAACGGCGCTCCCGCGCCGAGCTTCCCCAACCCGTCGCACACCGTCATCCCGCAGACCCCGCAGGTCCGGGAGAAGCCGTTCCTGTACGTCGACGGCACCGGTGAGTACCGGGTCTTCGTGCCGGCGCTGCGCACCAACTCGGCCGGAACCAGCTGGTACAACAAGACCCCGGCCGGCTCGTCCATCTCGCTGTCGCAGTTCTACGTGGTCCAGCCCGGCACCAGCGCCGCCACCATCAACGCGGCCCTCGCCCAGGGGCGGCACCTGCTCTTCACCCCGGGCGTGCACCGCGTCACCGAGCCGATCCAGGTCAACCGGGCCGACACTGTCGTCCTCGGTCTCGGCCTGGCCACCATCCAGGCCGACAACGGCGCGGTGGGCATGCGGGTGGCCGATGTGGACGGCGTGAAGGTGGCCGGCATCATGTTCGAGGCCGGCACGACGAACTCGCCGGTGCTGATGGAGGTCGGGCCGTCCGGCTCGTCCGCGAGCCACGCCACGAACCCGACCTCGCTGCACGACGTGTTCTTCCGCATCGGCGGGCCGCACGTCGGCAAGGCCACCAACACGCTGACGGTCAACAGCGACAACGTGATCGGCGACCACATGTGGCTGTGGCGGGCTGACCACGCCGCCAGCGGCGTACCGACCGGCTGGACGCTGAACACCGCCGACACCGGGCTCACCGTCAACGGCGACAACGTGACCATGTACGGCCTCTTCGTCGAGCACTACCAGAAGTACCAGACCATCTGGAACGGCAACGGCGGCCGGACGTACTTCTACCAGAACGAACTGCCGTACGACCCGCCCAACCAGGCAGCCTGGATGAACGGGTCGACCCGGGGCTACGCCGCGTACAAGGTGGCCGATTCGGTGACCAGCCACCAGGCGTTCGGGCTGGGCAGCTACAGCTACTTCAACGTCAATCCCGCCGTCGTGGAGGAGCGGGCCTTCGAGGTGCCCAACAACCCGAACGTGCGCTTCACCAACATGGTCACCGTCTCGCTCGGTGGCGTCGGAACCATCAACCGGGTGATCAACAACGCCGGTGGCACCGCGAACGCGGCCAACCAGCAGGTGTACCTGACCACCTACCCCTGACCGGGGCACCCGCGTCGGCCCGGTCCTCCGGGACCGGTTCGGCCGGGTAGCACCCAGGGCCGTGGCCGGCCCGGTCCCGCCGAGACCGGGCCGGCTGCGGTCGTGCCGCTCAGCCGGCCAGCACCTCGGCCGCCGCCCGTTCACCGGCGCGCACCGCGCCCTCCAGGTAGCCACTCCAGCGGGTCGCCGTCTCGGTGCCCGCCCAGTACACCCGCCCCACCGGCGTCCGCAGGTGGGGGCCGTACGTCCGCCACGTGCCCGGGGTGAGCGCACCGGAGAAGCAGCCCCGGGTCCACTCGTCGACCGACCAGTCGTACTCGACGAGATCCACCGGGTCCTCGGCTCGTGGCCCGACCACGCTGGCGAACGCTTCCAGCAGGCATCGTCGACGCCGCCCGGGGGACATGCCGCGCAGCGTGGCGGCGTCCGTGGAGTAGCTGAACCCGGTCAGCACCCCGAGCGGCGAGGTCGGGGTGGAGTTGTCGACCGTCTCGGTGAGCGGACCGGCGCTGCTGGTGGCCACCCCGGAGCGCCCGTCGGCACGCCAGAACGGCTCCGGGTAGACGGCGTGCACCTTCAGCGCCGAACCCATCGGCATGCGCTGGGTGAGCCCGTCACGCAGCGGGGGCAGCGGCGGGTCGTACCGGATCCGGCCGGCCAGCGCCGGGGCCAGCGCGACCACCACGGCGTCGCCGTCAACGGGCCCGGTGTCGGTCCACGCCGTCGCGCCGTCGACGGTCTGTTCGATGGCCCGCACCGGCGCGGCCAACGTCAGCGCGCCCGGCGGCAGAGCGGTGGCCATCCGTTCGGCCAGCGCCGGCGGCCCGCCCACGATCCGGTCCTGCTGCGCGCCGCCGGCCATTCCCAGCAACGGCCCGGTCCCGCCGGCGCTGCGCAGGTAGAACAGCAGGTGCAACAGGGACAGCTCGTCCGCACCGGTGGCCAGCAGCCCGCCGGCGAGCACCCGCCCCAGGTAGTCGGCGGTGTCGTCGTCCCCGGCCGTGGCGGCGAGCCAGCCGCCGAGGGTCGTCCGGTCCCACAGTGCGGCCTCCGGCGTCGCCCAGGGTGCGGCCGGGTCCAGACGTGCCGCGTACTCGTCGAGCAGACCGAGCACCTGGCCCACCTGCGTCGGCGGCTCGGCCCGGCGCGCACCAGCCCAGAGCACTGTGGGCCCGCCGACCGATGCCGAGGCAAAGGTGGCCAGCCCGTGCTCGGCGACCAACGCGTACATCCGGTCCTGGGTCGGCCCGATCCACTGCGCCCCCAGGTCGAGTTGCGTGAGCTCGGGCAGCCAGCGGGTCAACACCCGACCGCCCACCCGGTCGCGGGCCTCCAGCACCCGCACCTGGGTGCCGGCGCGGCTCAGCGCCAACGCGGCCGCGAGACCGGAGAAGCCGGCGCCGACCACGATCACGCGCATACCGTCGACCACACCGCGGTCTACCCACAACGGTCGCAGCCATGACTACCGGCCCCGGTCACGGCACACAGCGGGGCCGGGTCGGCCGCCGAGTATTTTCCGCCGGCCTGTCGATCTGGGCGGCGGCCGATCGTGTGGAGGATGAGAGGTCGGCGACGGGCCGGCCCCCCGCGAGGAGGAACGATGACGCTGTACCTGCTCAGCCTTCACCAGCCGCAGGGTGAGCTGCCCCCGGAGCCGGAGTTTCTGGCCGGGGTGATGCGTCAGCTCGGCGAGCTGCGCGACGAGTTGGCGTCCACCGGGTCGTGGGTCTTCGGACAGGGCCTGCACGGCCCGGAGACCGCCACCGTGCTGCGTCCCCGCGACGGCGAGGTGCTCATTACCGACGGACCGTTCGTGGAGGGCAAGGAATACCTGGGCGGCATCACCATCATCGACGTGCCGGACCTGGACGCCGCCCTGCACTGGGGTCGCCGCTACGCGCTGGCCACCACCCTGCCGATCGAGGTGCGCCCCTTCCACGGCGGGGCCGGAGACTGACCGTGCCGGATGTGGAGGCGGTGTTCCGCGCGGAGTACGGGCGCGCGGTCGCCGTTCTGGTTCGCCTCCTCGGCGACATCGACCTCGCCGAGGAGGCCGTCCAGGAGGCTTTCGTCGTCGCGGTGGCGCGCTGGCCGACGACCGGCCTGCCGCCCAGTCCGGCCGGCTGGATCATCACCACGGCCCGGCACAGGGCGATCGACCGGCTGCGCCGCGACGCGTCCCGGGTCGACCGGCACGCCCAGGCGACTCTGTTGTTCGCCGCCGACAGTCCCGTCGAGGAGGGACCGGTGCACGACGACCGGCTACGGCTGATCTTCACCTGCTGCCATCCGGCGCTCGCCCCGAGCACCCGGGTCGCCCTCACCCTGCGGCTGCTCGGCGGACTGAGCACCGCCGAGATCGCCCGAGCCTTCCTGGTGCCGGAGCCGACCATGGCGCAGCGGCTGGTCCGCGCCAAGTCGAAGATCCGCAACGCGGGGATCCCGTACCGCCTGCCCCGCGACGCCGACCTGCCCGACCGGCTGCACGCGGTTCTCGCGGTGCTCTACCTGATCTTCAACGAGGGGTACACGGCCAGCGCCGGCCCGCACCTGGTCCGCGCTGAGCTGTGCGCCGAGGCGATCCGGTTGACCCGGCTGCTGGTCGAGCTGATGCCGGACGAGCCGGAGGCGCTCGGTCTGCTCGCCCTGATGCTCCTGACCGAAGCCCGCCGGGCAGCGCGGACCAACGCCGAGGGTCAGCTGGTGGCGCTGCCGAGCCAGGACCGGGCCCGGTGGGACGCCGAGCTGATCACCGAGGGGCAGGCGCTGGTGCGTCGCTGCCTGCGCCGCGACCGGCCGGGCCCGTACCAGATCCAGGCCGCGATCGCCGCCGTGCACAGCGCCGCGCGGCGCGCCCCCGACACCGACTGGGCCCAGATCCTTCAGCTGTACGACCAGCTGACGGTCGTCGCCCCCAGCCCGGTGGTGGCGCTGAACCGGGCCGTCGCGCTCGCCGAGGTGTCCGGTGCGGCGGCGGCGCTGACCGAGGTGGACCGCCTCGAACTGGTCGGCTTCCACGTTTACCACGTGGTCCGCGCCTACCTGCTGGCTCGGCTCGGCCGGGGCGGGGAGGCCGTCGAGGCGTACCGGACGGCCATCGCCCTGACGGACAACGCGGCCGAACGGGCCTTTCTCACCGCACGCGCGACGGCCCTGGCGACGCCCTGAGGGCGCGTTTGCCGCAGGAGCGGCCGGGAACCCGAGGCACCGCCGCAGCAGGGGATGGGGAGGGGCCATGGCGTACCGCCGGACCGTCGTCGACACCGCGCCCGACCTGTCCACCCTCACGCTCGGCGTGGAGGAGGAGTACCTGCTGCTCGACCCGGACAGTGGCCGGAACCTGCCGGTCGCCGACCAGGTGCTCGCCGCGCTGCGCGGCCCCGCCCGGGACCAGAGCCGCCAGGAGTTCCGGCACAGCATGGTGGAGATGGTCACCCCGGTCTGCGCCGACCTCACCGAGCTGCGCGCGCACCTGGTGGCGCTGCGCCGCTCCGCCGCGGAGGCCGCCACGGCGGCCGGGGCCCGGTTGGTGGCGGTCGGCGCCACCCCGGTGGCCGAACCGCACCGGACGGTCCCCGACGAACCGCGCTACCACGCGATGTCGCGCCGGTACGGGCCGGTGGCGCACGACCCGGCGGTGTGTGGCTGCCACGTGCACGTCGGGCTGCCCGACCGGGAACTGGCAGTGCAGGTCTGCAACCACCTGCGGGTGTGGCTGCCGGTGGTGCAGGCGATCACCACCAACTCGCCGCTGCACGACGGGTACGACACCGGGCACGCCAGTTGGCGCTCGATGCAGTTGGAACGCTGGCCCAGTATCGGACCGACGCCATACTTCGACTCCGTCGCCGACTACGACCGCACTGTCGACGAGCTGATCGCCGCCGGCATCATGCTCGACGCGGCGATGGTCTACTGGTACGCCCGGCCGTCGTCGACGTACCCGACGGTGGAGGTGCGGGTCGGTGACGTCTGCACCGAGGTCGACGACGCGGTGCTGGTCGCCGCGCTGGTCCGGTCCCTCGTGGCCACCCTCGTCGACGACGTACGCGCCGGGGTGAGCGCCCCGGACGTCCGGGACTGCCTGGTCGCCGCGGCGCACTGGCGGGCCGCCCACGACGGTCTCGACGGCGAGCTGATCGACCTGCGTGCCGGCGGGACCCGCCCCGCCTGGGCGCTCGTCGACGAGCTGATGGCGGTGATCGCCCCGGCCCTGCTGCGCCACGGCGACCTCGGGTACGTGCTGGCGCAGCTCGCCCGGCTGCGCCGCGACGGCACCGGCGCGATGCGGCAGCGGCAGGTGCTGGAACGTGCCGGGGACCTGCACGCCGTCCTCGACGACCTCATCACCCGCACCGCCGCCAGCTGACCGCCCGTCAGCACGCACCGGGGATTCAGCGGATGTCGTGGGTCTGGAGCCACAGCTCCAGCAGGCCGAGCTGCCACAGCTTGTTGCTGCCGGCCGCAGCCTCCGCCCGGTCCGGCTCGGCGAGCAGATGGGCCACGTACTCAGGGCGGAACAGCCCCCGCTCGCGCGCGGCCGGCGCCTGCAACGCCTCGGCCACCAGCTCGCGCACCGGGCCGTCCACGTTGCGCAGCGCCGGCACCGGGAAGTAGCCCTTGGGCCGGTCGATCACCTCGGCTGGCAGCACCTCCCGGGCGACCTCCTTGAGCACGCCCTTACCGCCCTGGGCGACCTTGTGCTCCGGCGGGCAGTGCGCGGCCAGGGTGACCAGGTCCTGGTCGAGGAAGGGCGTACGCACCTCCAGACCCCACGCCATGCTCATGCTGTCCACCCGCTTGACCGGGTCGTCGGGGAGCATCAGGTGGGTGTCCAGGCGCAGCACGGCGTCCAGCGCGGTCTGCGCCCCGGGCGCGGCGAGGTGCCCGGTGAGCAGGTCCCGGCTGGCGTCGTGCTCCAGCGCGTACGCCGGGCCGACGATGCGGCGCAGCTCGTCGTGGCCGCGGTCGAAGAACGCGGCGGCGAACGTCTCGGCGGCGCCGTGCCGGGGCGCCTCGACCAGCGGCTGGTGGTAGCCGTAGCCCGCGAACACCTCGTCGGCGCCCTGCCCCGACTGGGCCACCTTCACGTGTTGCGCCACCTGCTCGGAGAGCAGGTGGAAGGCGACCACGTCGTGGCTGCCCATCGGCTCGGTCATCGCCAGCACGGTCCGTCGGACGGCGGGCACCAGGTCGTCGTCGGCCAGTCGGATCCGATGGTGGTCGGTGTCGTACGCGCGGGCCACCAGGTCCGAGTAGTGGAACTCGTCGCCGGACTCGCCGTCGCGGCTGTCGAAGCCGATGCTGAACGTACGCAGGTGTTGCTGGCCGGCCTCGGCGAGCAGCGCCACGATGAGGCTGGAGTCCAGCCCGCCGGAGAGCAGCACCCCCACCGGCACGTCGGCGACCAGCCGTCGGCGTACCGCCGCGCGCAGCGCTTCGCCGATCGAGGCCCGCCAGTCGGCGGCGTCCATCCCGGCGTCGGCGGGCTCGCGCACGTAGTCGGGTCGCCAGTAGACCTCCTCGCGGCTGCTCCCGTCCGCCTCGATCACCCGCAGGGTGGCCGGCGGCAGCTTGCGCACACCGCGTAGCACCGTCCGCGGCGCGGGCACGATGGAGTGCCAGGACAGGTAGTGGTGCAGCGCCACCGGGTCGATGCCGGTGTCGACGTCGCCGGCCCGCAGCAGCGCGGGCAGGGTGGAGGCGAACCGCAGCCGCCCAGGTGTCTCGGCGAGGTAGAGCGGTTTGATGCCGAGCCGGTCGCGGGCCAGGATCAGCCGCCGCCGGACCCGGTCGACCAGCCCGATCGCGAACATGCCGACCAGGTGGTCGACGAAACGTTCACCCCAGTGGGCGTACGCCACCAGGATCACCTCGGTGTCGCTGGTGGAGTGGAAGGCGTACCCGGCCCGACGCAACTCCTCGCGCAGCTCGGGGTAGTTGTAGATGCAGCCGTTGAAGACCAACGCCAGGCCCAGGTCGTCGCGGACCATCGGCTGCCCGCCCGCGTCGGACAGGTCGATGATGGTCAGCCGACGGTGCCCGAGGGTCACCCAGCCGTCGGCGAACAGGCCCTCGTCGTCCGGGCCGCGTGAGCGCATCGCCTCGGTCATCCGGGTGACCGCCGCCGCGTCGGGCGAGCGGCCGTCGAATCGCGCCTCCCCGCTGATCCCGCACATCAGCCGGGCCTCCCGTCACCTCGCGCCGACCGGTGCCGGCCGGTCCCGCCGACCGGACCGGGGGCGCTGGCTACCCGTGGGCGCGGGGAGCAAACCCGTCAGCCACGCAGGGTGCGCAGGATGCGGGCCAGTTCGGCGCGGTCGGTGTGGTTGAGGTGGCCGAAGAAGCGGTCGGCCTCGGCCCGGCGCGCGGCCCGGATGGCGGTGCTGACCCGGTCGCCCTCCTCGGTGAGCGCGACCAAAGTCGCCCGACGGTCGGCCGGGTCCGGTCGGCGTTCGACCAGCCCTCGGGTCTGGAGGTCGTCGACGACCTCGGTTGCCGAGCGGGGCGCGATGCGCAGGTGCTCGGCGAGGGTGCCGGGGCGTACCTCGCCGTGCCGGGCCAGCACGCCGAGGGCCCGGGACTGGCTGGGGGTGACGTCCCAGGGCGCCAGTGAGTCCCGGGTCTGCCGACGCAGATGGGATGCCACCGCCCAGAACGTCTCCGCCAGGCTCTCGTCGTCGGCGCTGTCGACGGTGTGCTCGGTCACCGGAATACGGTAGCAGGATATGTGGTTGCTCCCTCATGATGAGGTAACCTCAGCAATATCGCCGACGAAGGGTAGTGCCCCCTTGGAACCCACCCCGATGGGCCGCGACCGCGGCCACCGCACCATCAGCGCCGAAGAGAAGACGCAGGCCCGTCAGGTGTCCCTGCGTCGCATCGGCCGCCTGTTCACCCCCCACCGGCCCGCGCTGGCCGCCGTCACCGCGATCATCGTGGTCTCCTCGATCATCGCTATGGCCACCCCGTTCCTGCTGCGTGCCGTGATCGACCGGGCCCTGCCGCAGGGCGACGTGACGCTGCTGGTGTGGCTGGTCCTCGGCATGGTCGCCGTCGCGGCGGTGACCTCCGCCCTCGGCGTCGTGCAGACCTGGATCTCCACCCAGGTCGGCCAGCGGGTCATGCACCGGCTGCGCACCGACGTCTTCAGCCACCTCCAGCGCCAGTCGCTCGGGTTCTTCACCCGCACCCGCACCGGCGAGGTGCAGTCCCGGATCACCAACGACATCGGCGGCATGCAGTCGGTCGTCACCTCCACCGCCACCGCCGTCGCCGCCAACCTCACCACAGTGGTCGCCACCACTGTCGCCATGGTCGCGCTCTCCTGGCAGCTCTCCCTGGTCTCGCTCGTGGTGCTGCCGCCGGCCATCTGGCTGACCCGTCGGGTCGCCCGGATGCGCCGCGAGATCACCGCCCAACGGCAACGCGAACTCGCCGACCTCAACGTCACCGTCGAGGAGGGGCTCTCGATCAGTGGCGTACAGCTGGCCAAGACCCTCGGCACCGGCCCCGCGCTGATCGACCGCTTCACCGCCTCCTCGGCCCGCCTGGTCGACCTGGAGCTGCGCAGTGAGCTGGCCGGTCGCTGGCGGATGGCCTCGATGAGCATCATCTTCGCCGCCGTACCGGCGGTCATCTACCTCGCCGCCGGGCTGCCCGGCACCGCCGGCACGCTGAGCATCGGCACCCTGGTCGCCTTCACCGCTCTGCAGGGCGGCCTGTTCCGACCGCTGATGGGCCTGCTCAACGTGGGCGTCTCGCTCACCGCGTCGCTGGCGCTCTTCGCCCGGATCTTCGAGTACCTGGACCTACCGGTCGACGTGGCCGACCCCACCGACCCGGTCCGCCTCGACCCCACCCGGGTACGCGGCCACCTGCGCCTGGAGGACGTCACCTTCGGCTACCCGGGCAGCGACACCGCCGCCCTCGCCGGGATCACCCTCGACGTGCCCGCCGGCACCAGCCTCGCCCTGGTCGGCGAGACCGGCTCCGGCAAGAGCACCCTCGCCGGGCTGATCAGCCGACTGCACGACCCGAGCGCCGGCCGGATCACCGTCGACGGCATCGACCTGCGTGACCTGCGCCTGGCCGACCTGGCCGCGATCGTCGGCGTGGTCAGCCAGGAGACGTACCTGCTGCACACCACCGTCCGGGAGAACCTGCGCTACGCCCGGCCGGCGGCCACCGACACCGAGATCGAGGACGCCGCCCGCGCCGCCCAGATCCACGACCTGATCGCCGGGCTGCCCGACGGGTACGACACAGTGGTCGGCTCACGCGGCCACCGGTTCTCCGGCGGTGAGAAGCAGCGCCTCGCCATCGCCCGGACCCTGCTGCGCGACCCGCGCATCCTGGTCCTCGACGAGGCCACCAGCGCGCTGGACACCGAGACCGAACGCGCCGTACAGCGGGCCTTCGACGTACTCGCCCAGGGGCGCACCACGATCACCATCGCGCACCGGCTCTCCACGGTCCGCGACGCCGACCAGATCGCGGTGCTCGACCACGGTCGGATCGTCGAGGCCGGCACCCACGCCAGCCTGCTGGACCGCAACGGCCGCTACGCCACGCTGGCGACCTGAACGCCGGATCACAACCGTCTCGAAACCGTCTCGGAACTGTCTCGTTATGGCGCGGTCAGGTGGCGGTAGACGGTGGCCCGCGAGACTCCCAGCGCGGCGGCGATGGCGTCCACGGAGTGGGTGCCCGCCGCGTGCATGCGCCGGGCCGCCTCGACCTGCTCCCGGCCCAGAGCGGGCGGCCGTCCCGGCCGCCGACGACGGCTCGCCGCCCCGCTGGCCGCGCCCGCTGGCGTCGCCGGGGTCGCGCTCCCCAGGGTCGCGTCCGCGTCCGGCCCGGCGGCGGCGTTCGTGTGTGGCCCGGCCGAGACGTCCGTGCGCGGCCCGGCTGCGGCGTCTGCCTGTGAACCGGCAAAGGCGTCAGTGCGCGGCTCGGCTGCGGACCACGTGGGTGGGCCGGCCGCCGTGTCCGCGGGATGCGGGGCCAGCAGTCGGCGTGCGCCGTCGAGCATGTCGGCGCGCAGCACCTCGTCGGGCACGTCGGTGAAGAAGACGACCGGATCGCTGCACGCGCCCACCGCCTGGACCGCGAGAACCCGCTCGCGGCGCCCCGCGTTCGGTCCGGCGATGAGGTCGTTGGCCCGCATCGCGACCTCCATCAGGCGGTGGTACGTGTCGCCCCGACCGACCAGCGCGATGTCGTGGTAGAGCATGCCGAGCGGTCGACGATGAGCGAGTATGACGTCCACCCAGCCCTCCAGGACCGTCCACCGGGCCTGCTCGGTGGGTTGCGTCTGCGCGGCGTCGAGCAGCGTCTCCAGGTCGGCCAGCAGTGGCTCGACCAGGGCGGCGAGCAGATGCTCCTTGGCCGGAAAGTGGTACAGGATCGCGGTCTTGGTGAGCCGCAGCCGTTCGCCGATCTGGCGCAGCGAGGTGCGCTGGTAGCCGTGTTCGGCGAACAGGTCGAGCGCGGCGCGCAGGATCCGGGTGCGGGTGTCGTCCGCGGGATCGGCGGTCATGCGGCCAGCCTAGCGACGCCCTGACCGGTGGGCACGATCACCGTTGATTCCACTGACCGTCGGTCAGTACAGTGTGACGGTCGACGCACCCAACGGCAGGAGGGGTCATGCCCGTCATCTCGATCGGCAACCTGGTCAAGACGTTCGGCGCCATCCGGGCACTCGACGGTTTGGACCTGCACGTCGAGCAGGGGGAGGTGCACGGCTTCCTCGGGCCCAACGGCTCCGGAAAGTCCACCACCATCCGGATCCTGCTCGGGCTGCTCCGCCGCGACTCCGGCGACGCCCAGGTGCTCGGCGCCGATCCGTGGCGCGACGCGGTCCGCCTGCACCGCCGGCTGGCGTACGTGCCGGGCGACGTCAGCCTCTGGCCCAACCTCACCGGCGGGGAAGCCATCGACCTGCTCGGTCAACTGCGCGGCGGTCTCGACCGGCGTCGCCGCGACGAGCTGTTGCACCGCTTCGACCTGGACCCGACCCGCCGATGCCGCACCTACTCCAAGGGCAACCGGCAGAAGGTCGCCATCGTCGCCGCCTTCTCCTCCCCGGTGGAGCTGTACGTGCTCGACGAGCCGACCTCCGGCCTCGACCCCCTCATGGAGGCGGTGTTCCAGGACGAGGTCCGGCGGGTCAAGCAGGCCGGCGCCACATTGCTGCTCTCCAGCCACGTGCTCGCCGAGGTCGAGGCGCTCTGCGACCGGGTCAGCATCATCCGCGAGGGCCGTACCGTCGAATCCGGCACCCTCACCGAGCTGCGCCACCTCACCCGCACGGCGGTGACCGTCGAGACCGCCCGCCCTGTCACCGGCCTGGACGTGCTGCCCGGCGTGCACGACGTGCACGAGGTCGACGGCCGCACCCACCTGGAGGTCGAGCCCGCCCACCTCGACGAGCTGCTCGGCCAGCTCATCCGCTTCGGCGTCCGCGCGCTGACCAGCACACCACCCACCCTGGAGCAGCTCTTCCTACGCCACTACGGCGACGACCCCGCCGCTGCTGCCACGGGTGCTCCTGCCGCTGCACCGGGCTCTCCCGCCGCCGCTGCATCGGGCGCTCCGACCGTCGGTTCCTTGGACGCCGATGTGCAGGCTGACGCCCCGCAGGGCGGTGCCCGGTGAGCGCCCTCACCGGCACGACCCGGCTGGCCCGGCTCGTGCTGCGCCGCGACCGGATCCGCCTCGCCATCTGGATCCTCGGCACGCCCCTGCTCGGCTACGCCCTCGCCGGCAGCGTCGCCGGCATCTACCCGGACCAGGAGGCCCGGCTGGGTTACGCCACCACCTCGGCGTCCAGCCTGGTCGCCCGCGCCTTCAACGGCCCCATCCACGGCACCGACCTCGGTGCCGTGGTGGTCGCCGAGACGTACGTGACGCTGGCCCTGATCGTCGCGCTGCTGAGCACCTTCGCGGTGACCCGGCACACCCGCCAGAACGAGGAGACCGGCCGGGCCGAGCTGCTCGGCGCCAACGTGGTCGGCCGGTACGCGCCGCTCACCGCCGCGCTGCTCGTCATCGTTGTCGCGAACGCCCTGGCCGCCGTGCTGCTCGCGGTCGCGCTGGTCGGCGCTGGTCTGCCGCTCGCCGGCTCCGTCGCGGCAGCGGCCGCGATCGGCGGCGTGGGGGTCGCCTTCACCGCGATCGCCGCGGTCACCGCCCAGCTCTCCGTCACCGCACGCGGCGCCAACGCGCTCGCCGCCGCCACCGTCGGGCTCTCCTTCGTGCTGCGCGCCGCCGGAGACGTCCTCGGCGAACAAAGCGCCGACGGCACCCGCGTGCGCAGCGCCTGGCCGTCGTGGATCTCCCCACTCGGCTGGGGCAACCAGGTACGAGCCTTCGACGGTGAACGCTGGTGGGTGCTCGCCCTGCCCATCGCGCTGCTGCTCGCCGGGGTGGCGCTGGCGTACGCCCTCGCCGAGCGACGCGACCAGGGCGCCGGGCTGATCGCCCCCCGGCGCGGCCCCTCGACCGGCGCGCCGCGGCTGCTCAGCCCCACCGGGTTGGCCTGGCGGATGCAGCGCGGCACGCTGCTCGGCTGGGCGGTCGGGGTGGCCGTGCTCGGCTTCTCCATGGGCATCGCCGGCGACGAGTTCAACGACATGATCGACGCGAATCCGGCCGCCGCCGAAGCGATCAACGCGATGGGTGGCGGAGCCAACCTGATCAAGGCGTACCTGGCCGCGATGCTCGGCCTCTTCGCCCTGACCATCGGCGCGTACGTCGTGCAGGCCCTGCTCCGCGTACGTGGCGACGAAGCCGACGGGGTGCTGGAGGCCGCCCTCGCCACGGCGGTCAGCCGTACCCGCTGGCTCGGCACCCAGGTGCTCGCCGCGACGCTCGGCGCGGTCGCCCTGCTGCTCGTCGCCGGTGTGACCACCGGCCTCGGCTACGGCATCGTCACCGGAGACCCGCTCGGCCAGGCCGTCGAGCTGGGCGGCGCCGCGCTGCTGCGCCTGCCCGCCCTGCTGGTGATCGCCGGGGTGGTGACCGCGATCTTCGGGTTGCTGCCCCGCTGGTCGGTGGTGCTGTCCTGGACGGCGCTGCTGGTCTTCCTGCTCCTCGGGCAGCTCGGCGCGGTGCTGGAACTGCCCCAGGCCGCGCTCAACGTCTCGCCGTACACCCATGTGCCGGCCGTGCCCGCGGTCGACCCGGCGGCGCTTCCCCTGGTGGTGCTGGCGGCGGTGGCCGCGGCCCTGCTCGCCGTCGGTGTGGCCGCCTTCCGTCACCGCGACGTGCCGTCGTGAGCCCACGTTTCAGGCGTCCCGATGATCGTTGGCAGCTGAGCGACTCGACACGCCGACGTCAGCCCTGCTGAGCTGCCACCGATCGGTGGCGCTAGCACAGACCGGGGCGCGGCTGGCTGTTGTCCACAGACTGACTCTCGTCAACAGAGGGCTGTGTGGCGTGGTTGCGATCGGTTGGGGTGGGACGTCACGGTTCGTGATGTGAACTCGGTGCTTCGGGAATTGGTGGAGCGTGGTGGCGGGCTGCTGACGCTCGGGGTGGCCAGCCAGGTCGTGCCAACGTGGACGTTGCACCAGGCCTGCCGTAACGGTGAACTGATGCGGGTGTTGCCCGAGGTGTTCGTGGCGACGCATCTGATGGATGATCGGCGCGACGCCCCTGCCTTGAGTCGGCTCGACCCCGTCATGGGTCAGCGCGCGGCCCTCGCCTGGGCCGGGGGCTGCGGCGCGCTCAGCCACCTGAGTGCGCTCAGCGTCTGGGGGCTGCGCACGCAGGCGGTCGGTGATCTGGTGCACCTGAGCACATCGTCGAGCGCCAGCCTGCGCACCCGACCTGGACTGGTCGTGCACCGACGTCGAGGGCTCGTCTTCGAACCGCCGCAGGTGGTCGTCCGGAGGGGCCTGACGGTCACCCGTCTTGAGCAGACGCTTGTCGACTCGTGGCAGACCTTGCCGCCCGGCGAGCGGCGGGGACCCGTGATCCGGGCGGTCAACGACTGGCTGACCACACCCGAGCGGCTGTCGGTAGCCCTGGAACGCGCGCCGAAGCTGACCGACCGGGCAACGTTCCGGACACTGCTGACCAGGCTCGCCGATGACTGCCGCAGCCCGCTGGAGATCTGGGGACACGAACACGTCTTCACTGGACCGGGCATGCCAAGGTTCCACCGGCAGGTGCCTGTGCGCGTAGGGCGCACCACCATGTACCTCGACATGTTCGCCGAGCGGGAACGGGTCAACATCGAACTCGACGGGGCCACCACCCACGGCGACCCGCGCCAACGGGAGATCGACCTGCGCCGGGACGCGCTGCTGGCGACCGTCGGGATCGTTGTGGTCCGCTTCGCCCACCGCCGTCTGGTCAAGGACATCGACGCGGTGCGTCGGGAAACACTGGCTATCCTGGCGACCCGTAGGGCGGGCGCGACGATCCGAGCTGATGAGATGCTGGCCCCGTGAGTGGGCTTGCCGAGCAGGACGTGGCGCAGGTGCAGGGCTTGTGCGATCAGCGGGTGCCGGAGGGCGTACGGGACAAGGTGCGGGTGGAGTGCCAGGAGGCTCTCCGACACCTCACGATCGTCGAACGGCGGCCGCCGTGGGGAGCGAACGCTGGCCCTGAGTGGACCAGCTTCCCGATCGCACGGCTGCGATATACGAAGAAGACCGGCACGTGGCACCTGTACTGCCGAGACGGGGAGCTCCGCTTCCGCCGCTACGACCTTGCCCCACCAGCCGCCACCGTTGACGTTCTGCTCGATGAGATCAGCCGCGACCCGACCGGCGTCTTCTGGGGCTGACGGCATGGGTGTCGGCGCCAACTAGCGTGCGACTGCACCTGTTGGTACGTCCCGACCTCCTGGGTGGGACGCCCACCGTCCGCCATTGGCGCAGGCTGCGACCTGAGCTGATCATGGCCCTATGATCATCCGCTGCGGCACCGGGCTGGCCCCGGACGACCAGCGCGGATGAAGGGGTTGGCTGATGGCGAAGCACGACAGGGAATCAATGGCCAGTCGCTTCGACGCGGCCTGGAAGGCGCTCGAATCGGAACTGAAGCATCGTTGGAGGGAGCGGACCGGAGGCGGCTCCGGGCAGCAGCAAACCCCATTCAGCATGCTGACCTGGGCCCGGGACCAGAAGCTGCTCACCACCGATCAGGAGCGATTCCTGGACCGCTGCCGCAGCGTCCGCAACGCCTACACGCACGTGTCGTTCGAGGGCTACTCGGGGCCGATCGCGTCCCCGCCGCGAGAGATCGTGGAGCGCCTGGAGAAGATTCTTGGCGGCCTGCGGCATCCGCGGAAGGTCGGGGACATCGCCACCAAGGCCAGCACCTGCCTCCCGACCACGCCACTGCGCGAGGCGCTGCAGACGATGCACCGGGGCGACTTCTCCCAACTGCCCTACCGGGACGAGCGGCGCGGCTGGCTCCTCGTGACCCGGGAACAGGTCGGCCGATGGGCAGAGGCCAAGGCTGAAGCCGACGGAATGGTGCTGCTCGATCTGAGCGCAGCGGTGTTGGAACTCGCGGATCACCCAGAGGTCGGTCCGGTGCGGCCGACTCAACTCGACCCCTCGGCCACCCTCGCGAGCGCCGTGGCCGCGCTCGAGTCGGCTCTGCACCGGCCGGACGACGCCGACGGCGGTTACCCGCTGGTACTGGTGACGGACAAGGCCAACAGGGCCCCGGTGCAGGTGCTCGCCGTGGACGATCTCCCGCGGGCGTATCGCGAACTTGGCCGCTGACTCCTAATGACGCTGACTGATGGGAGAGCGCCGGGCGACGGCCCCCTGGTCACCTGGCCCTAGGATCTCTGGAATGCAGGAGGGCCGGTGGACGACGATCACGCCGTCGCAGTTCGCGCACGAGCGGGAGGCGCTGGCCCACGTCCAGGCTCTGCTACCGGACACCGAGCCCTACCGCGCCTGGTCGAACTTCACCTTCACCGCCCAGACCGGGCACCCCTACGAGGTTGACCTGCTGGTCGCAGCCCCGGGCGGGCTCTACCTCATCGAGATCAAGAGCCTGAACGGTCGGCTGATCTCCAGCGGCTCCAACTGGATCCTGCAGGGACCGTCGGGGAGCGCGACCCGTACCTTCGACAACCCGCTGCACCTGGCGGACATGAAGGCCAAGAAGCTCAAGTCCCTGCTTCAGGTCGCCGCGACCCAGCGCAAGGGGCCGCCGGTCAGGATCCCCTTCGTGCAGGCGGCGGTCTTCCTGTCGAAGCCCGGCCTGCACGTCGGCCTTTCCGAGCACCACCTGCACGGCATCTTCGGCCCGGAGCCGGCACCCGGCCACCAGCCTGGCTCGCTGCCGACGATCGGTTCGCTGCTGCAGCGGCCCCCACAGGACGAGCGCCAGCGGGTCACCAAGGAGATGTCGGCGGCGCTACCGGAGCTCCTCAAGGCGGTTGGCATCGCCCGTAGCCGCCGGCACTACCAGATCGGCGCGTGGGACCTCGAGACCCGTCCGTTCGACGTCGGCCCGACCTGGCAGGACCACCAGGCCCGGCACCGTGACCTGGAGCGGGAGCGCCGCCGGGTGCGCATCTACCTGGTCGAACGCAACGCCGTGCAGACCGAGCGGGCCAGCATCGAACGCGCCGCGAAGCGCGAGATGCTCGCGTTGCACGGCATCAACCACCCGGGCATCGTGCAGGTCGACTCGATGGAGTCGCACGAGGCCGGCCCCGCGCTGATCTTCCGGTTCGACCCCCGCTCGGTGCGCCTGGACCACTACATGGCCCAGTACGGCGACCGCCTGGACGCGCTGAGCCGGCTGGCGATGATCCGCCAGCTCGCCGAGACCGTGGCGTACGCGCATCGCCGGCGGCTGCACCACCGGGCCCTGTCGGCCCGCAGCGTGCTGGTCAGCCCGGGACGCGCCAGGAGAGGTGGCAGCGAGGACGAAGCATGGCTGATGCCCCAGCTGCAGATCAGCGACTGGCAGGCGGCGACCCGCGGCGCAGATTCCAGCGGTGGAAGCAGCGGTGACCCGGTCACCCTCTCCTCGCACGCGGCCTCGCACATCGAGCGCTCTGCGGAGGCGTACCTCGCGCCCGAGCTGACCGCGCCGAAGCCCGACGCGGTCGCGATGGACGTCTTCGGCCTCGGCGCGCTGGCGTACCTGATCCTGACCGGCCAGCCGCCGGCGGCCAAGCGCCCGGAGCTGCTCGCCCGGCTGGCCCGGGACAACGGCCTGCGGGCCGCTGCGGTCGCCGACGGCATCAGCGAGTTCGCCGATGAGCTGATCCAGGCCGCTACCGCGCCGGTGCCCACCCAACGGCTCACCACCGTCGCCGACTTCGTGGAGATGCTCCAGGTCGTCGAGGACGAGCTGACCGCCCCGCCCGCCCCCTCGGTGCACCCCGAGGAGCCGGAGCCAGAGCAGGTCGACCCTCTCGAAGCGCGTGGCGGCGACCGGGTAGGCGAGTGGAAGATCGTTCGCAGCCTCGGCACCGGCTCGACCTGCCGGGCATTCCTCGGCTTCAACGAGCGCACCCGGCGGGAGGAGGTGCTCAAGGTCGGGCTCTCCGACGAGAAGGGTGCTCGACTGGCTCATGAGGCCCGGGTGCTGGGCCCGCTCACCGACTCCCGGGTGATCCGGCTGGCCCGGCCCGAGCCGTTGCAGCTCGGCAACCGGACTGTCGTGGTGCTGGAGCACGCCGGCGACCACACCCTGGCCCGCAAACTGCGCGACGACGGCCGACTCACCGTCGACGAGCTGGAGACCTACAGCGACTACCTCTTCGGCGCCCTCGACTATCTCGAGGGTGAGGGCGTCTACCACCGCGACATCAAGCCCGACAACATAGCCATCCGGATCCGCCCCAACCGCACCAGGCAGTTGGTGCTCTTCGACTTCTCCCTGGCCGGGGTCTCGGTCAAGGAAATCAACGCCGGCACGCCGCGTTACCTCGACCCCTTCCTCGGTGCCGCCACTCGGCAGGTCTACGACAAGCACGCCGAGTGGTACGCCCTCGCGGTCACCCTGCACGAGATGGCCTCCGGCGAGCTGCCGGTCTGGGGCGACGGCGGCACCGAGCCGCAGCTCACCGAGGGCCCGCCGGTGCTGGCCGCCGAGGCGTTCGACCCGGCGATCCGCGATGAGCTGGTGGAGTTCTTCCAGCGCGCCCTGCACCGTGATCATCGCCAGCGGTTCGCCTCGCTGAAGGACCTGCGCGACGCGTGGCAGCAGGTCTTCCGCCGCTCCGACGCCAGCGCCCCGGTCGGCACCGACCATCCGGAGATCGCTCCCGACGGGCCGGACGTCGAGGGCGCCGAAGCGGCCCGCGACGAGGCGGCCACGAGGGCCACCCGGGCCACCGCGTTGGAGGCCGCCGGCCTCACCCCGCGCGCGGTCTCCGCCGCGCACCGGCTGGAGGCCACCACCGTCGGCGACCTGCTCGCCGTGGCCAACAAGCTCGCGCACCTGCCCGGCCTCGGCGCGAAGACCCGGCAGGAGCTGCAGCGCCGGGTCAAGGAGTGGCGCGGCCGGCTGGGGGAGCGGGAGACCATTCCCACCACGCCCGCCGCCCGCAAGGCCGCGACGGAGGAGGTCGCCGCCGAGGCCGCAGCCGGGGACGGTGACCCCGATCTGGTACGCGTCGGCCTGGACGCGATCGCCACGCTGCTCGTCCCGGCCAGCCGTAACCCCAACGACGTCGAGGCCACCAGGCTGGCGCTGCACCTGCCCGACGCTGCCGGCGCCCTGCCGGACCTGCCGTTGTGGCCGCAGCACCCGCAGGTGGCGAAGCCGCTGGGTGTCACCCCTGCCCGGGTCGCGCAGATTCTCGGCAAGCAGCGCAAACGCTGGGACGAGATCCCGGTGGTCGGCAGCGTGCGTACTCAGATCATCGAGTTGTTGCGCGACGGCGGCCGGGTGATGGGCGTCGCCGAGCTGGCCGCGGCGCTGCTGAGCAGTCGCGGCTCGGTGCGCACCGGGGATGCGCTGCGTCTCGCGGTGGCGGTCGCCGCGGTGCGGGCCGCCGTGGAGGTCGACGCGCTCGCCGAGGAGCCGCGCCTGCTGCTGCGCCGGCACGCCCGCGCTGACATTAACGGCAAGCCGCATCCGCGCGGGGACCGACTGCTGGTCGCGCTGGAGGCCGGTGAGGACGACGCGCCGGACACCCCGGCGGCGCCGGCCCTGCTGGACTACGCCGACGCGCTCGGCAAGGCCGCCGACAGACTCGCCGCCAGCGAGGTGCTGCCCAGCCCGGCGACGGTGCTGCGTACCCTCGCGGCGGTGACCGCGCCCGGCGGGGCGGCCGACGCCTTCGACGAGCGGCGGAGGGTGCTGCTCGCCGCGGTGGCCTCGGAGCGGGCCGCCGCGACCGCGCGCCTGGAGCTCTACCCACGCGACCTCGATCCGGTACGGGCGCTGCGGCTGGCCCAGGCCGGCGTGGTGCCCCCGGCCAGCGAGGGGCGGCGTGGGCTCACCCCGACGCAGGTCGCCGACCGGGTGAGCGCCCGCTTCCCGGAGCTGGATCCGCTGCCCCCGCATCCGAAGCTGGACCGGCTGCTCGCCGAGGCCGGCTTCGAGCTGCGCTGGGACCGCGACAGGTACGTGCCACCGCCGCCGCGAGCCGCCTCGTCGTCGGTGTCGATCCTGCAGCGGCGGCCGTCGATGACCGCCGCGCCGAGCCGGTGGACGGCCGAGTCGCCGGAGTTGGCGGCGGCGATGCGGGCCGAGGAGCGACTGACCGGCGTGCGGTCCGCCGGCGGGTTCCGGGCACTGACGGTACGACTGTCCCGGTACGCGCTGGCCCGGGAGGAGCTGGTCCGGCGCTTCGACGCCCGGCCGGTCAACGTGGCGGCCCGCTTCCTCGACCACCTGCACGCGCTGGTCGACGCCAGGCCGAAGCCGACCTGGGAGACGGTGCTCGGTGCGGACATCGCCGAGGAGGGCTCCCGGGCGGCAATCAAGCTCGGGGAGTACGTCGAACAGGCGTGGCAGCTCACCGTGCCGTCGCTGCACGCCTCGTTGTCGACCGCGACTGGGCCGGTGCTACTGCACGACGCGGCGGTGCTGGCGCGGTACCGGGCAATGGACCGGCTCTACGAACTGGCCGACGCGGCGCGCGGTGGGGTGGGGGGCGTGTGGGTGCTCTGCCCGATGGAGGATCCGGCGCTGCTGCCCAAGTTGGACGGTGCGGTGGTGCGGGTGGGCGACAACGAGTGGATCGGCTTGCCGGACGCCTGGGTGGTCAACGCCCACCGCAGCGAAGTTGCCGTCTGACGGACGGAACTACTGATCCAGCCGGGCAGCCACCTCGGTCCCCAGCGGCCAGGAGTCGGTGCACATCCGTTCGGCCAGGCAGGAGAGGCTGAACGTTAGCGGCCAGGAGGCCGCGTACCTGAGGTCCGGTGGCAGCATCTTCGCTGGTTCCTGCGGGTCCCAGGTGAGAATTGGCGCAAGATCCACGAGCATCACCTCGCCCACATAGGGGCGCTCGGCACGCCGAACGGAGCGACCGAGCACGCGGTCGCCGCTGACGTTGAGGAGGGTGATGGCGCAGAACTCGGGCGTGGCACCGCGGCTGAGCCAGCGACCGTAGCCCAGGAGGTCAGTGTCCTCGATCTCGGCCGGCTCTACGTTGCACTCCTCCTGCAGCTCACGCTCGGCGCCGTTGCGAATAATCTCCTGGAGCGTCGGGGCAGCCGACGGCGGCGGCACGTCCTGCGGTTCGAGTGCGCCCGAGCCGGAGGGGGCCAGGAGCCCGGGGCTGCCCACGTTGTCTTTGGTCTGGGCCACGACGAGTAGCCGGCCGTCTGTGGTGAAGGCCAGGGTGGAAACTCCGATGACGTTGGCGAGTCGGCTGCTTTTCAGGTTCCGCAGCCGACCGCGGCGGTCCACGATGAGATCACGCCCGCGTAGTGCGAGGCTTCGCCGACCGGCCTCGTGCACGTCGTACGGAGCGAGCACGTTGCTGCAGAAGAAGTCGAAGTACTGGGCGCGTCGCAGGGTGACGCCGCAGTCCTCATGCTCTCCGGGCAGGTCCGAGCCCAGCCCCAGCACAGCGGCGTTGTGCATCACCGACCGCCGGGCATGTCGGGCCAGGAAGTCGAACGACCAGGATTTCAGGTCCTGGTGCAGCACGTAGTCGGTGATGACGGGGTCGACCGGGACGGGCTGCTGCCGCAGCCGAATGCTCTCTGTCGCCATGACGATGCCGGTCTGCCGGCCGCTCTCCAGCAAGCGGCCCAGGTGGGCCGCCTGCTCGGCAATGTCGCGATAGGTGTCGCCCTCGCGCGCCTGAAAGCGCACCACCCTGGCTCGCTGCCGGTTGGCGCGGATCTCCAGGGCCGCGACCAGGGCGCCGGCCGTGGCGGCCACGATGCTCACCACCACGGGCGGGTTGTCGAGCGCGGTGGATGCGCCCAGAGCGGCCAGCAGGGCACCGGCTGTGGTGAGCCGGTACCGCCACAGCCTGCGATGCCAGATGGTCATTGTCGTCCTGACTCTTCTCCACGTCGCCAGCACTTGGCACCACCTTCGGCCTGACCCGGCATAGGCACCTGCAGGGTATCGGCGGCACCAAGCTGAACAATGGGCTCGGATCGATGGTCGGGGGGGCCTGTGCCGCCGGGCTGATTGTGATCGCCAGCGGGTTCAACGACGCGTCGAGCAGCGAGGGTGCGCTCGCGCAACCGGCATGCGCTCGCGTTGGCCGGGCGGAGGCCGGCGAGTTGGATGTAGACCTCGCGCCTGGCGGTCGCCTCGCCGCGCCGATTGAGGACGTAGCCGGTCAGCCAGATCCAGCCGTGGTACGTCGGCTGGGCGGACACCGACACGACGCGGAAGGTCAGGGCGCGGTGCCCGGCGAACTGCACCGAGGCCCGGCCGTCGACGATCAGCAGGTCGCCGGGGGAGGGGCGCGCGGTCACCAGTGGCCGGAGTTCGGTGGCCGGCACTCCCGCGCGTGCAGGGCCTGCCAGTCGCGCAGCGCCCGCTTGATCCGGTCGTTCTCCTGGCTGAGCAGCCGTACCGTCTCGTTGAGCATGGCCAGTTCATCCGACACCCGGGCCTGGAACTCGCGTACCTCATCGGGGTCGACGCCGCGCCGGCACGCGGCGAACTCGCGGGTCCGCACCTCGTGCGGCGTCAACCGGCCTGGGTAGCCGGCGGGGTAGGGCTGGCCACCTCGATACACCTGAGCCACGACGATCCTCTCTGAGGGCAGGCGGTAGCGCGGAAGGTCCTGGTGATGGGGTCTGGAAGGGCGGGCCGTCCGCTCGGGGGCCGCGGGCGACCCGCCCGCTCCGCCCCCGCAGCCCAATTCGGCGGTACGACAGCAGAGCAGTCCGGTGGGTCGGGACGGGCACACGCACCCGCCCCGACCAGGGGATGAGCCGAACTCGTTGCCACGCGAGGAGCGGCTCCGAATCAACATAGCTAGACATGTCAGATGAGTCAACGCTGCTTGTTAGGCGCGTCGCGTTGTGATCAAATCGGATTGCCACGCGAGGAGTGCCATGCGAGAAGTGCCGGACTACTGGCGCATCGCCGATGATGTGATCGCCGACGTCAGGTCGAAGAAGTTGAAGCCCGGGGACAAGCTGCCCTCGATCGTTGAGCTGCGTGCTCGCTACGACGTCAGCCACGGGACGGTGCAGATGGCCTACGCCCGGCTGGAGGCGCTGCGGGTTATCCGGAGGCAGCAGGGCAAGGGCGTCTTCGTGACCGACCCAAAGACCTGGATGCGGGAGCCGTAGGTAGCGACCTGTCAGCCGAAACGGGCCTTACGGGTAACACCGTCACACGAGCGGGACGACTAGAGTCGGCGCGTGATCGACCGGAAACTGCTCTTGTCCGACCTGCAGAAGCAGGTCAAGAACCTGGAAAAGGACCTGCGGGAGCAGGTCGAGTCGGTCGAGGAGGTGCGCCTCCGTCTGCGTGGCGAATACGACCACGCCTTCAAGGTCGGCCGCACCGCCGCCACCTGGGCTGCCTGGCGCGATGAGCGGGTCACTCAGGCCGCTGTCGCCTGGGTGCTCGGCACGGTCTTCGTGCGCTTCTGCGAGGACAACGGCCTGCTGCCCGACCCCTACCTGGCTGGCCCGGGGGACCGTCTGGTCCTCGCTGAGGAGGCCGAGGCACAGTTCTTCCGCGACCAGCCCGACAAGACCCTCCGCGACTGGCTGCACCAGGGCTTCGACGCCATCGCCAGCACGCAGGCCGGCAAGTCGCTCTTCGACAAGCGGCACAACCCGCTGTACCAGATCCCGCTGTCCCACGACGAGGCCAAGAACCTGATCGCCTTCTGGCGTCGGCGTGGCGAGGCCGGCGGACTGGTCCAGGACTTCACCGACCCGGAGTGGGACACCCGCTTCCTCGGTGACCTCTACCAGGACCTCTCCGAAGCCGCACGCAAGACCTACGCCCTACTCCAGACCCCGGAGTTCGTCGAAGAGTTCATCCTCGACCTGACCCTCACCCCGGCGATCGCCGAGTTCGGCCACGACGTGGTCAAGATGATCGACCCTACCTGCGGCTCAGGCCACTTCGTCCTCGGTGCCTTCCAGCGGCTGCTGAAGGAGTGGGAGCAGCAAGCCCCCAACCGCGACCCCCACGAGCGGGTACGCCTCGCCCTTGATGCTGTCCACGGCGTGGACATCAACCCTTTCGCGGTAGCCATCGCCCGCTTCCGCCTCCTGGTCGCCGCGCTGGGGGCATGCGACTTCAAGAGCCTCGCCGACAGCGCTGGGTACGCCTTCCCGCTCCACTTGGCGGTCGGTGACACCCTCATCAAGCACCGGCAGCTCGACCTCTTCGGCGGTGCGGACGAGTTGGCCGACTTCCGTTACGCCACCGAGGACGGGCAGGACTATCCCGGCATTCTCGAAGAGGGCCGCTACCACGTCGTGGTCGGTAATCCGCCCTACATTACTGTCAAGGATAAGCGCCTCAACGACCTCTATCGCGCCATCTATTCCGCCTGCCACATGCAGTACGCCCTCTCGGTGCCCTTCGCCCAGCGCTTCTTTCAGCTGGCGATACCGGCCGATTCGGACGGTAGGAGTGCGGGTATGGTCGGCCAAATCACCGCTAACTCGTTCATGAAGCGTGAGTTCGGTAGAAAACTAATTGAACACGTCTTTGGCCAAGAGGTTGACTTGACGCAAGTCATCGATACCTCCGGTGCATACATTCCAGGGCACGGCACACCGACGGTGATCCTGGTGGGTCGCAACCGCAAACGTAACCGCGGTGCAACCGTGCGAAGTGTGCTCGGCATTCGGGGGGAGCCCAGCGCTCCCGCCGACCCGAGCAGAGGACTTGTCTGGCAAGCCATCGTTTCCCAGATTGACCAGGTTGACTCTGAGTCAGAGTGGGTCAGCGTTGCGGACACTCCGCGGGAGCGTCTGGCGGCCTACCCGTGGAGTCTGAGCGGTGGCGGCGCTGTAAACGTCTTGCAGCACATCGTCAGCGCATCCGAGCAGCTCCTGGCCGGGGTCATCAGCTCGACCGGGTTCATGGCGGTTACACGTGCCGATGACGTGTACCTGGTCGAGCGGTCCCTCGGGCGGCGACTGGCGGCCGAGACCCGGATTGCTCCTTTCACCACCGGCACATCCCTTCGTGACTTTAGTAACGACCCCGAAAGCGATGTCGTTTTCCCATACTCCGCCGATGGTCGGACTCCAGCGATTGGAGAAGCCGCGCGGCGGGTTCTTTGGACCTGCCGAGCGCAGCTGCGCACGCGTCAGGCCCTTTCTGGGACTCAGGAAGATCGAGGGCTTTCTTGGTTCGAATATTCCGATTTCCATCCTTCGAGATGGTCCGCTTCGATGAAGATATCCTTCGCGGTTGTTGCGACACATAACCATTTTGTTTTGGATCGCGGTGGGAAGGTCTTCAACCGGCACGCCCCGGTGATCAAGTTGCCGGAGGTGGCGTCGGAGGAAGATCATCTACGGCTGCTTGGGTTGCTCAATAGTTCAACTGCCTGCTTCTGGCTTAAGCAGGTCAGCCACGACAAGGGAATTCGTGGTGAGGGCGGCGGCTTCACGAGTGATGACTGGGAACGGTTCTACGAATTCACCGGCACCAAGCTGCAAGAGTTTCCACTTCCCCCGGCGTACCCACTAGAACTGGGCCGGAAGATTGACGGCCTGGCGCAGCGGCTCGCCACGGTGACCCCGACGGCCGTCGCGGCCGCCGGAGCGCCCACCCGTGAGTGGCTAGCTGCCGCTCGCGACGACTGGCACTCGATTCGCGCGCGGATGATCTCCTTGCAGGAGGAGTTGGACTGGCAGGTCTACTCGCTCTACGGGCTGCTGGACGAGGAGTTGACCGCCACGGCCGGCTCGGTGCCGCAGTTGAAGCTGGGGGAGCGGGCGTTCGAGATTGTTCTTGCTCGCAAGATGGCCGCCGGTGAGGCGGAGACGCAGTGGTTTGAGCGACACAAGTCGACGCCGATCACGGAGTTGCCGGCGCACTGGTCGGACGAGTACAAGGCGGTCGTGGAGCGGCGGATCGCGGTCATTGAGGGCAACCGCAACATCGGGCTGATCGAGCGGCCGGAGTGTAAGCGGCGTTGGGCCACCGACGGTTGGGAGGTCATGCAGCAGAAGGCGCTGCGCGACTGGCTGTTGGACCGGTGTGAGGCGCGGGAGTTTTGGTACCAACACGTCGATGGCCTCGAACAGCCGCGCCCGCTGACCACCGCCCAGCTCGCCGACGAGCTGCGCCGCGACGGCGACGTGCTCACCGTCGCCGGCATCTACGCGCCCGGTCAGGATCTCGGCAAGGTGATCGCCGACCTGGTCGCCGACGAGCACGTGCCGCACCTGGCCGCGTTGCGCTACAAGGACACCGGCCTGTCCAAGCGCGCCGACTGGGAGCAGGTGTGGGACCTGCAGCGGCAGGAGGACGCGCTGCCCGACGAGGCGGCGAAGCGAGAGTTCCGCAAGCAGATCCCGGTGCCGCCGAAATACACCTCTGCGGACTTCCTCAAGACCAGCTACTGGCGGCACCGGGGCAAGCTCGACGTGCCCAAGGAGCGGTTCGTGTCGTACCCGGGTGCCAGCCGCGACGGTGACCCGTCGCTGCTGGTCGGTTGGGCTGGCTGGGACCACCGCGAGCAGGCCCAGGCCCTGGCCACCCTGATCGTGGCGCGGGAGCAGGAGGACGGCTGGGCCGACGACCGGCTGCTGCCGCTGGTCGCGGGGCTGCGGGAGATCCTTCCCTGGGTACGCCAGTGGCACGGCGAGTTCGACCCGGAGTGGGGTGCCTCGCCGGCGGACATCTACGACGGGTTCCTCTCCGAGACCACCAACCGCCTGCACCTCACCGACGAGGCGCTCACGTCGTGGCGCCCGGCGAAGGCGACCCGCGGCCGCAGAGCGAAGCAGTGACCAGAGCAGAGGGCGTCGCTGTCCACCCTTCCCGCACGTCAGGAGCCGATAATGGATAACGAGATTCAGCTGATCAGTGACGGCGACGGGCTGGCGGTCATCGGGCATCCGACGGCTGTCGAACGTTTCCTCGTCTCCGAGGGGCTGCCGTCGAAGGACCTCGGACTGCCTCGGCTCGGGTCTGTCCTCAGCACCGGGGCTGCAGCCGCACAGGCAGGCTCCGAGATTGCCGCCCACTCGGGTCGCTGGGTGCAGCTGACCAAGGAATCCGCGCAGATCGTCCACAAATACGGACTGATGCAGAGCAAGACGCCGGGCGTCAGTCATGCGATGGTGGGGAATCCCGGCTCGATCAAGTCATGGCTCCAGATCTCGAAGGCGCCGGGAGCGATTGCGGGCAACCCGGCGATGCTAGCCGGCGCTGCGGGGATCATGGCGCAGCTCGCCATGCAGCAGAGCATGAAGGAAATCACCGACTATCTCGCCACGATCGACGAGAAGGTCGACGATGTGCTCCGCGCCCAGAAGGACGCCGTGTTGGCCCGCATGATCGGAGTCGGCTTCGTCATCGAGGAGGCCATGACCATCCGAGAGGCGAGGGGCCGGGTCGACGAGGTCACCTGGTCGAAGGTGCAGGGCGCACCGGCGACGATCGCAGAAACCCAGGCGTACGCGTTGCGTCAACTCGACGCGCTCGCGGAGAAGCTGGAGCGCAAGACCACGATCGGTGACCTCGCCAAGGCGGCCAGGGAAGCAGAGTCCAAGGGACAGGAGTGGCTCGTCGTCCTGGCTCGCTGCTTCCAGCTGCAGGACGCGATCGCCGTGCTCGAACTCGACCGGGTGCTGGACGCGTCGCCGGAGGAGTTGGACGGGCATCGCCTCGGGCTGAGGACTGCCCGGCAGAACCGGCTGGAACTCATCTCCCGGTGCACCGAGCGCCTGCTGGCCCGCATGGACGCGGCCGCGGGCAGAGCCAACGCCAAGGTGCTGCTGAATCCGATGGACTCCCCGGCTGTGGTGAAGTCGAGCAACCATGTCTCGATCGCCATCGTCGAGTTCCACGGGCGGCTCGGAATCGAGGGCGATCGACAGTCATCAGAGGCGAGACGATGGACGGACGCGGCCAAGGAGGTGAGGGACCAGGCGCTCGACACGGGAGCAGACGGCGTTGGTGCCGCCAAGCGCCTTGGCAACGAGACCCTCGGCCGAGCCAAGTGGGCGACGGGCAAGCTCTCCAGCCGGATCGCCGAGCGAACGCTCCGTCGGCGCGGGGACGACGAGGAACGCGACGAGAAAGCCTGAGTAGGCGTGACAGAGGCCGGCTCATCTTGCCGGCCTGCCCGCACTGGCCGACCGGAGCAGGAAACGATCGGCTCGTAGATCGATTGACGAAAACGGATGCTGAGGGCCGACCGCTCACCTTGATTTCCCTTTGGCGCCTTGTCGGGTGTCACCCCGACACGTAGAAGTGTTTCCATGAGGGTTCCTCGCCCGGGTGGTGACAATAATCAATGGGAGGCGCGCGCCGTTGAGCTGTTCACGGACCGCGAGACCGAGGCGCAGGCGTTCAAGTCCACGTTGGCGAGTTTTCGGCGGCTGATCGACCAGGACGACGAGCTGGGTACCGAACGGCGCAATGTCGTCACCTTCCACGGCCTCGGCGGCATCGGTAAGACGGCGCTGTCGGAGCGACTGGAGGCGTGGGTCGAGCGCGACCTGCCACTCGTCAACGGCTGGGGCCCCCCGCCATCCACGAAGGTGGACGCGGTCGTCCGCTTCGATCTGCACGCCTCCGCCGGCCAGGTCGACATGACGGCACTGCTGCTCGCCCTGCGCACGGGCGTGGCAAGCATTCGCCGCCGGTGGCCGCTGTTCGATCTTGCGTTCGCGGCGTACTGGTCCGCCGTGCGCCCCGGCGATCCCCTGCCGAGCATCGACAGCCGCAGCGAGTACGCCGAGGTCGTCGCCGACACGACCAGCAACATCCTCAACGATCTCGGATCGGTGGGCGAGTACGTCACCGGCACTCCCGTCGGCCTCGGCGTGTGGGGAGTGCGCAAGATCGTCGGTGTCCTGCGCAGGCGGAGGGACATCCGGCTCGGCGTTGAGTCGTACACCGGCTTCGAGGACTTTCTCCTGCGCTGCGCGGACGAACCCAGCCCCACCGAGTCGCGGCCCGCGCTCGCCTGTGAGATCGCGGCGCTCCTGTCCTGGGAGCTGGCGAGGATGACACCGTCCCCGCTCGTGGCGGTGTTCATCGACACCACCGAGCGCCTCACGCTGGACCCGAGAAGAGTGGCCGAAAGCCATTTGAATAGGCTGATCCACCGCTCGCCCAACGTCCTGTTCGTGCTGACCGGGCGCTACGAGCTGGACTGGCACCGGGAGAGCCGGACCGACCTGCTCCATCGGGGCCCGTGGACCTGGCCCGGCCTGGTTGCGGGAGCGCAGAAGTCACCGCGACAGCACTCCGTCGATGATCTCTCACCAGCCGACGCGCGGACGTTCATCGAGCGTGCCCGGCGTCAGCTCGACCTGCCGATGAGTGACGAGGTGATCGAGGAACTGGTCCGATCGTCGGCCGGGCTGCCGCAGTATCTCGAACTCGCCCGCCAGGTGGCAATCTCCATCAAGCAGGCGGGTCAGGGCCGCATGGTTCAGATCGCCGACGTGGCGGGAGGGCTCGGCTCGCTGGTGATGCGCGTCCTCGACGACATTCCGGCCGACGAGCAGCGGGCGATCCGCGCCGCCTGCCTGTTCCGCGTCTTCGACACGGCACTCATCGCGGCGGCCGCCGACGTCGACCACGGGTGCGCCGAACGTGCCGTGACCCGTCCCATGATCGAACGGCACGACAGCGGACGGTTCCCGTACCGCCTGCACGACGCAGTGCGAGAGGCCATCCGCCGCACCGACCACCAGGTCACCGGCGGCTGGTCCGAGCGCGACTGGGAGTTGGCCGCCACTCGCGCCGCGGTGGCGGCGCGGCAGATGCACGATGACGCCAAGGCAATAGAGGAGAACACCGGGGTCCTCGATGCGATCGGCATCGCCATCGAACTGGTGTGCGAGCAGAACACGACCCTTGAGCCCTCGCGAAGTCCCTCCTACGCGGACTGGCTGTCCAGCGCTGTGGTCTTCAGCCCTGCCGTGCAGGGCCTGAGCACCCGGGTGCCAGCCGGGAGCAGGACCGAGTACGGCCGGCACGTCCTGAACTTCATCACCGCCAAATCGCTCGACACGGCCGTCGAGGAACGACTGCGGCTCCTGCGGGAGATCTCCCGCGCAGATCATCCGTTGCGCCAAGTCGCTCACCGGCATCTCGGCTACACCCTGAAGTCGCAGTGCCGCTGGGAAGAGGCGCTGGCGGTTTTCGACGAGCTTGTCGAGGAGGAGCCGTCTGAACTCCACCTCGGGCAGCGACCGCAGGCCCTGAGCACGGCGCGCCGATTCGTCGATGCCCGAGACGTCGCCGTGGGCCTTCGGGTCCGAGCCTTGATTACTCGTAGCCAGGAGTATGCACACGGTCGGCCTCGTCGGTACTTCGAGGAGATCGGCGAGAAGATGTTGAAGCTGCGGCGCTCCGGGCGCCAGCGTGAGTACCTCGAGGAATTCGGGCTCTACCTCGAACGTCGGGCTCTCCTGCATGACGACCTCGACGTCGAGGAGGTCAACAACTTCCGCGACGACGCCGAGCTGGCCGGCCATACCGTCGCTACCCGGTGCGCTCTGCTGGCCACGGTTCTTCTACACCGATCCGACCCGACGGAAGCGTCCATCCTGCTCGACCGGCTCAAGAGCCTCGATCAGGCGTCCGGGCTCACCGGCGCGATCGGCTTCCGATACGCGTTGGCGGAGTTCTGCGACGCGCGACTCGCCGACGACTGGGACCGGTTGGCAGCGTTGCGGCAGGAGATCGACCGAGTACCCATCCGTACCCGCCCGTGGGTTCCGGTCGAGTGCTTCCTTGAATCGGTCGGCCTGCCCGTACGTCCCGTGCCGACCCAGTGGACCGAGCCGTACGACGTCGTCCGTCGGCGATGGGAGGACCACCTACGCGCCTACCTGACCCGCCACGGGTCATAGATCTGCTGAGGGTGGAGAGGACGGGGTGGGCATGATGGGCAGCGGAGCAGGCGGACGAGCCGACGGCGGAACGAGGCTTGGACGACCAGGGGCCTTTCCTGACACCGCCTACATCAGGGAGCGGATGAGGAGGTGGTTCGCCTCAGTGGCGTTCCAGTCGTAGGGACGCCCCGTCACCCCGGCTGCGGTCAGTTGCTCGCGGCTCTGCCGTGCGATGACGGGCAGGTTCTCGACGATCACCTGCATCATTCCTGGTACGTCGTACAGGACCGAGGCGAGCGCCCGGTGCTGCACCAGGACGGCCCAGCCTGCCTCCGCGTCGTGAAGGAAGTGCGGGAAGGTGGGATTGTCGCGAGTGAGGACGTTGCAGATGCTGAGGACCTTGAGCGGGTCTTGAGGAAGGTCCTGGAGGACCCCCGAGGTCACGTTCAACATGGACTCGTTGCCGCCGCCGGAAACCGAGATGACGACGTAGTCTGCCGGCCCGAACGGGACTCCGACGCCGACCCCCATGACGAACGGATCGAGTTCGGTGTACCGCAGACCGATCTTGGTGAGGGCATTCTTCACCTGTTCGAGTTGTTGACGTGCCAGATCCAGCAGGTGGTCCATCGGTGATCCTTCGTAGACAGGGCAGAGGTTGGTTACGTGGTCAGCGGTCCAGAATCCGTTGTGCCGCCGCCTTCACCTCTGAAGAGATCGCGTATCCGGCATCCAGGACGTCGATTGCACATTTCATCCGAACGTCGCCGATCCGCACGGCACCACTGACATTGCCGACCACCTGCTGGTTCACGGCGTGATCGGGCAGGGCCAGCACCGCGACCGAGTAGACCTCCTGAGCGACTTCGGTCGGCGGGGGCGCCAACATCATGTCGGTCGTGTCGGCCAAGCCGACCTTGTCGCGCAGTTGGGTGTCCCAGATGTTGACGAACAGGGCGATGGCGGCGATGAGGGCCGCGTCTCCTGCCGAGCGTGCTTCTCGACAGACGGCGGCGAGCCATTGCCACGGGCGATCGATGCCCGTCTGGCCGGTCTCGTGGATGTTCCTCATCGCTGTTTCCAGATCCGCTGGGCCGCCGCCGGCGCGCGACACCGCCAGTGCTGTCCGCCGCATGCTCGCGTCGTTGCCGACCACCACGAGAAAGTCTTGAACGACTCGCCGGGCGACGTCCAGATCATCCCGGGTCGCCGACGGGGGCGGCGGTGGTAAAACCCTTGCGGTCTGCTTGTCTTTCCTGCCGAACAAACCCATCCATTCCTCCAGGCGTGTGGAGTCCTCTCCGAGCACGAATACTGAGCAGGTTTGCCCAGCTCCGAAGGCCCCTGACCTGGCCAGCTCGGACAGATCAGGGGCAGCTATGGCTCGGCTGTTCAGGAACAGGTTCCCCATTGACAGTTGTGGCCCGAGGGCTTCCGCCTGAGCCCTTCAGCCTCCTTGCACCACGCGCACTTCGATCTGCCTGCCTTGACGCATGCACAGCCCACGTTTGCCTCCTGTTTCACTTGGTGGCGCGTCACCCGCGCCAGTTCTTCTCGAAGACCAGCCGCCACGCCTGCTTCGTGTCGGCTTCGCCTGCCTGCCCTCGACGCGTCACGCTTCAGTACCGGTCGGCCCCGGTGAGAAGTTGCTCAAGGCGGTCGGCGGTCGAGGTCACGAGCGCCAGTGGCCGTTCGAACTCGTTGATGTTCAGGTTGAGCAGCGGCACGGCGTGGCGGAACGTCACCATGTCGCCCACGACGGACATCCCACCGCAGACCGTGTTTCCAATCTCGAGCAGCGCCTGCACCACGTTGACCGAGTGCAACTCCCCGAAGGGCGACTCGATCTGCACCCACTCCTCGGAGCCGTCCGCCAGGGTGACATGGCAGAGCAGCACCACCTGCGAACGGAGGTTCCCGGTCTCGAAGACGAGCTTGATCAGGTCTTGCTGGTCATCGGAAATCTTGTAATTCGACCGTACGTAGGATTTGAGGTCGGCCCAAGTCGCCATGTTGACCCTCCTATGCCGTTCTTGGCGGAGAAGGCGCATGCGTCAGAACTAATTGCTCGGTCGCACCGGCCTTCTGCCCATCGTCCGGGCAAAAGTGAGTGCACTCCACTTACAGGGAAACCGCAACCCCTGATTCACGCGCTATACAAGATCTGTCAATTCGACGACGACTTTCGGACGAAATTGCGTTGGAGCTTCGGGTGGCTCAATCGGCCGCTCGGTTGCCGTCGTCCGGACATTGCGGCTCTCCATCCCCATTGTGGCTGGATTGGCCGCGGTCGCGGGGCCGACCCGAGGTCAGCCGTTCGTAGAACGCGCGGCAGCGATTTTTCCAGTCCAATTCCGCCTCGCTCGTCAGGCAGCGCGTGAGCAGGGAACACACGCCGTCGACCACCTCGGGATCGGTGATGCGCTGCTCGTACGTCTCGAGGGTTTCGGCCAGCCGGCGGCGGGCACCGGACTCGACAAGTTCGAGCGTGGCCATCGCGCGAACGGCGGCGGGCAGATCGATGTCGACCAGCGCCGGGATGAGGCGTCTGGCGACGCCGACGTCAGCGGCCCGGTTCGCCACCGAGATGCAGTGCGCGAAGAAGTCCGGATCGGCGGGCCGGGGTGCGTAGAGCTGCGGTAGCAGCTCGATCGCGAGTCGCTGTACGCCCTGCTCCATGCTGGACATCAGCGCGATGATGATCTCCTCGTCTGCGGCACGGTGCGCGGCGAGCACGCGGATCGCCTGCTTACGGGCGATCTTGTTCTCGAACTCGTCGACCGCGATTTCAGCGCCGACCAGTAGTTCGGACCGGCTGAGCCGAGTGCGCTCATTGAACAGCCGGACCACCGCAGCCCGCTTGTTGCGCTCCTCCATCTGGCGTAGGGCCAGTTCCGTCAGTCTGGACAGCTGACTCTTGAAGCGGTCCTTGAAGCCTCCGTAAGAGAACGGGACGATGGTCAGCCGTCGCTCTGACTCCACCTCGCTGAGGATGTCGACAAGCTTCTGCTTGTCGGGGTCGAGGATTCCGGCAGCCTCTCTGGTGAGAGTCTTGTACACCTGGTAGGTCCGATCCAGGCAGAAGACCAGGGTCGGCTTCCCGATGGCCAGCGCCTCCCGCAGCTCCGTCCTCCAAGTGATCTCTCCGTACGCCTCGACGATGACGAACACGCACACATGTGCGTGCTGCACGGTGTCGCGCGAGTTGGTCTCCCAGCTTGCCTGCGCATGGTTGACGTGCAGGATGTCTCCGGACAGGTAGTGCCAGACCTCCGCGTCAAAGCCGTTGGCGACGTGGATGAAGTCCTCGCGGTAGCGCTCTGTGTCGTGGGCGCCGCACAACATGATCCGTAGCATCAGCCCACCGCCCACTTCACTACGCGCCGATGCGGAACTCGAACAGCGCCGCGGGGATGAAGTTCCACGAGAACTCCCTTCTGCTCTACATGTCCACACCGGATTTGGCGCAGCACTTCGCATCGCTTCTGGACGGAGCTCGAGGACGCTGAGGCGGCTGGCCGATGGCCTGCCCATCGGCCAGCGCAGCTGCGGTAGTGGCAGCGCGGGTCGCACACAGTGACCGGATCACGAGGGGCGACCGTCGGCTTGTGGCTGATCGGCGGCGTGGGAATGCAAAGTCTTGTCAGCTTCGTGACGCCCTGTCAATGACATGTACCGGACAGTGCCTCTGCCGATCGTTCATTGCCCCGGACGGTTCGTGTGAAGGGGTACGCCTGTTCGTACCAGAGCCCGTGGCGGTGTGGACCCGCTCCACACCCAGGGCGGATGCGATCAGCACCTCCCTCGGTACGGTATGCAGCATGTCTTCGCCCACCCCCGCGCCGCTGCTCCGGGACTACATCGACATCCCGGAGCGCACGAGCATGAGCGATTTCGTGCTCAAGCTTGCCGACAGTGTCGCCGACGCCGATGCCACCCTCCGCGACTACGTCGTCACGGACCGGCTGGTCGGCAACTTCGACGAGGCGCTCGGGTTGATCCGTTCTGCGGTCGAGGGACACGCCTCCAAGGCCGCCTATCTGCACGGCTCCTTCGGCTCCGGCAAGTCGCACTTCATGGCCGTGCTGCATGCGCTGCTGCGCGGCGAGCCCGCTGCCCGTGGCCGCGACGAGTTGGCCCCGTTGGTCGCCAAGCACAGCGTCTGGCTGGACGGCCGCAAGTTCCTGCTGGTGCCGTACCACCTGCTCGACGCGCGCTCGCTGGAGCAGCGGGTGCTCGGCGGCTACGTCGACCGGGTCCGCGCCCTGCACCCCGAGGCGCCCATCCCGGCGGTGCACCGCACCGATGCGTTGCTGGAGCAGGCCGCCTCGCTGCGCGAGAAGATCGGCGACAAGCAGTTCATCGACGGCCTGCCCGGCGGGGACGTCGAGGACGAGTGGGGCGAGAGCGAGACGTTCTGGACGTCCGAGCGGCTGGACCAGGCGTTCGCCGGCGCGTACTCCGACGAGCTGCGCCGCAAGCTCGTCAACGACCTGCTGACCAGCTGGAACAAGGGCTTCTTCAGCAACGCCCGGGAGGACGCCGAGGCGTTCGTCTCGCTCGACCGGGGCCTGACCGAGATCAGCCGGCACGCCAAGGAACTCGGCTACCACGGCCTGATCCTCTTCCTCGACGAGCTGATCCTCTGGCTGGCCAACTCCATCGGCGACCAGCAGTTCGTCTCCCGGGAAATCCAGAAGATCACCAACTTCGTCGAGGGCGGCGACACCCGCCGGCCGATCCCGGTGGTCAGCTTCATCGCCCGCCAGCGCGACCTGCGCGAACTCGTCGGTGAGGAGGTCACCGGCGCCAACGAGCTGAGCTACCAGGACACGCTCAACCTGGCCAGCGGCCGCTTCGACGTCATCAAGCTGGAGGATCGCAACCTTCCCGAGATCGCCCGCCGCCGGCTGCTCAAACCCCGCGACACCACGGCCGGCGAGGCGATCGGCAGGGCCTTCGACGCCACCACCAAGGTACGGCGGGAGGTCTTCGACACCCTGCTCGGCACCGACTCGGGCAGCGGCGCCGACATCGACGCCTTCCGGTCGACGTACCCGTTCAGCCCGGCGTTCCTTTCCACGCTGGTGCACGTCTCCAGCGCGCTGCAGCGCTCCCGCACCGCGCTCAAGCTGATGCGGCAGCTGCTGGTCGACCGCCGCGACACCCTGCGCCTCGGTCAGCTCGTCCCGCTCGGCGACCTTTATGACGTGATCAGCGGCGGCGGCGACCAGCCCTTCACCGAGAAGCTCAAGGCCGAGTTCGAGATGGCCCAGAAGCTCTACGACCTGAAGCTGCGCCCCTACCTGCTCGGCCAGTACGACCTCACCGACGACGACCTGGACGCCGTCCGACGCGGCGACGCACAGCCCGCCGAGATGGTCGGGCGTATCCGGGCCTTCACGGGCGACGATCGGCTGATCAAGACGTTGCTGCTCGCCGCCCTGGCCCCCAGCGTTCCGGCGCTGCGCAACCTCACCGCCCGACGCCTCTCGGCGCTCAACCACGGGAGCATCACCAGCCCGATCCCCGGGGGCGAGGTCGCCCAGGTCAACCGGAAGCTCGCCGACTGGGCCGGCCGGTTCGCCGAGATCCGCATCGGCGAGGGCGACGACCCGATCGTGTCGCTGGAGCTGGTCGGCGTGGACGTCGACAGCGTCCTCGCCACCGCCAAGCACTACGACAACGAGGGTGCTCGCAAGCACATCGTCCAGCGGCTGCTCTGGCAGCAGCTCGGCGTGCCGTGGAGCGACTCGTTCTTCGCCGAGGCGGGGCTGACCTGGCGGGGGAGTCGTCGCACGGTCGAGCTGGTCTACGGCAACGTCCGCGACCCGCACGACATCCGGGACGAGGCGTTCCACCCGAACGACCCGGCCGGCTGGCGGATGATCATCGACTACCCGTTCGACGACGGCAGCCACGGCCCGGCCGACGACCGGCAGCGCGTGCAGGAGCTTTCCAGCCGGATGAGCCCCCGCACCGTTTGCTGGATCCCCGCCGCGCTGACCATCGAACGCCGTACCGAGCTGGGCAAGCTCGTCATCATCGACAAGCTTCTCGAAGGGCAGCGCTTCGACAGCCACGCCGAGCACCTCAACCCCGACGACCGGCGCCGGGCGCACGCCGCGCTGACCAACCAGCGCAGCGCGCTGCTGGCCAAGATGCAGGCCGTGCTGCGCCAGGCGTACGGGTTGGCCGGCAAGCAGCCCACCGACGTGCAGCTCGGATTCGACGACCACCTCCAGTCCCTCACCCGCGCCCTGGAGCCGAAGCTGCCCATGGGCGCCACCTTTAACGACGCGCTGCGCAGCATCGGCGACCAGATGCTCGGCCAGCAGTTCCCGGCCCACCCGGACTTCGACCCCGACCGCAAGGGCGAGGCCGTACGTCTGCCTGACGTCAAGGTCGTCCTCGACCACGTCCGGCGGGCCGTCGAGTCACCGGAGGGACGCGTCGAGGTCGAGCGGGCAAACCGGCAGACCCTGCGCCGGATCGCCAACCCGCTTCAGCTCGGCACCATGCACGAGGCGGCGTTCGTCATCGAGGGGCAGTGGACCCAGCACTTTCACCGCCGGGCCGCCGCCGAGGGCATCACGGGCGACCTGCGGGTGGCCGACCTCCTGCGCTGGATCGACGACCCGAGCCCTCGGGGTCTCGACCCGATCGTCGCGCAGCTGGTGGTGGCGACCTTCGCCGAGCAGACCGACCGTGCGTTCCACCTGCACGGCAGCGAGGTGATCCCCGCTCCGGAGCTAGGCAGGATCACCGCCGATCACACGCTGCGCGAGCAGCGTCTGCCAGGCGAGGAGGACTGGGACATCGCCCGTGCCCGGTCCGCCGCGGTTTTCGGAGTTCAGCCGCTCGCCCTGCGCCGGGGTCGGCTGGTGGCGATGTTCGGCCGGGACCTGGTCACCAGTGCGACTCGTCATCGTGAAGCCGCTCACGGGTTGGTCGCTCGCCTACAACAGCACGCCAGCTGGCTGAAGATCGATCAGGAGTCCGGCCGGCTCGCCACGGCCAGGGCCGCCGCTGACCTGTTGGAGACGCTGGTCAACGGACGGTCGGCGGTGGAGGCGGTCGAACGGCTCGCCCGCGCGGAACTCGCCGGCCCCGCCGACCGCACCGGTCGGAGCATCAGCAGCGCTTCGCAGGTGTCGGCGGCGTTGGCCGCCGCGCCCTGGGACACCTTCGAGATCGTGGCTGGTCTGCCTGAGCCGCACGCGGCCGAAGCGGCTGCGATCTTCGCCGAGCTGCGCCGGGTGGCGCAGGCTGACGAGCTGACCTCGCCACTCGCCCCGGCCCTGCGCCGCGCCCAAGGCGACGCGACCGCACTGTTGCGTCGCGCCACCCGCAAGCCGGAAATCGTTTACGTGCCCGGACGTGACGAGGGCAAGGACGAAATCGTCCAACCGCGCCGCCCGATCGACGAGGAGACGCCTCGGATTCCAGAGGGCGAGGTCGGCAAGCCGAGTGGGCGGATCTCGGTGGCGGCCGGCGACCTCGACCGAGCCGTGGAGCAACTGCGTGCCTTCGCCGCTGACCAGGGTGACGCGACCATCGAGGTGACCTGGAGAATCGTGTCGTGACTCAGGCACCTGCCGCCGCTCAGGCGCTGCGGATCAACCCGGTGGCGCTGCGGCAGAAGGTGGCGCAGCAGCTCGAACGGCACCGCAACGGCGACGCGTACCCGGTGATGGTCGTGCGGGCCGAACCGGCGTGGCCGCACGACCCCATGGTGCTGCTGCCCGATGGACGTCCGATCCGGGTCGTGCCGTGCGTGTCGCCGCTCGCCGTCTGGGAGCACCTCGTCGCCGAGCGGGGCGACGAGGTGCTGGTGCTGCTCACCGACGTCCCGGAGTCTGTGCTGCACCACGGCGTGCGGAGCCGGATCTTCCGGCAGCGGGTCATCACCGTCGAGCCGTGGGACCTGGTTGTCGACGCGTTCGGCGCGCAGGTGCCGGACAGCGCGCTGGAACGCGAATCGTGGGCCGGTGTGGCGCTGCTCGACGCGATGCCGCCGGCCGGCTGGCCGAAGCTCACCACCCGTGTGTTGACCCGGGACGTCGCGCTGCGGCACCTCGCCGCGGTGCGTCTCGGCCTCGATCATCGGGGCGAGGCCCCGGACGACCTCGATGTGACGACCCTGCTGCGCTGGAGCGCGGAACCGGGCGCCGTCGAGGCGTACAGGTTGCTGCGGGAGGCCGAACGGGACGGGCTCGCCCGTTGGCTGGTGGAGCAGTTCGGCCGACCGGCCAAGGCGTTGTTCGCGCTTATCGCGGCCGGACACGGCGCGGAAGCCCTGCCGCTGGGCCTGGTCTGCGACGCGCTCTGGAGTACTGACAGCGCCGACGCGGTACGCGCCCAGGGGCGCGTCGACCAGTACTTCGGCAACCTCAACGACGATGCGACAGTGCGCGGATTCGCGGCGGCCGCCGTGCAGGTGGTCAGCGCGCTGCTCAGCGCACCGGTGCCGGAGGTGCAGCGACAGGGGCACGCCGTCCTCGACCGCGCCGAGCAACTGCTCATCCAGTTCAACGCGGTCAGCAGCGCCGGCCACAGCCCGATCCTGCGGACCGGGTTCACCCGGCGGATCGCCGCCGCCGCCCAGGCGCTGCTCGCCGCTTTGCGTGACCCGGCGAACCCGGTGCTCGACCAGGCCGTCGAGCACCTCGCCGAGCACCGGCTCGCCGACATCGAAGGCGAGCGGGTTCGCCGCATCGAGATGGCGCAGCGGCTCGTCCGCTGGTTGGGCACGGCGGTGGCAGCGCCGGAGAGTGTCGCGGACGGCGTGGACCGGCAGATAGCCGAATGGGGCTGGGTGGACCTCGCCCTCAACCACGTGTGGGCGGGCGAGGACGCCCACCCGGAGCTGCAGCACGCGTTCCGGGAGATCCACGAGCGGGCGCACCAACGTCGCCGCGACCTCGACGGAGCCTTCGCCGGCCGGCTGGCTGCCTGGGCCACCGCGGGCCCCGGCAACGACGGTGGCCTGCTGACTGTGGAAAACCTGCTCCCGCGGGTGATCGACCCGCTGATCCGCGCGGACCGGCCGGTGCTGCTCGTCGTGCTCGACGGCATGAGCGCCGCGGTCGCCGTGCAACTGGCCGATCAGCTGTCCCCGCACTGGGTGGAGTACGACCCGCTCGCCGGGTCCGGCGCGGGCCAGCGGCGAGGGATCGTGGCCGCCCTGCCCACGCTGACCGCGGTTTCCCGTACGTCGCTCTTCGCTGGCGCGCTGCGAGGCGGCAAGCAGGAGCACGAGATCAGGCTCTTCGCCGACGGCCGGTGGGGCAGAGACTCTCGGATCTTCCACAAGGGCCCGGCGCGCGGCGGAGCGGGGGAGGTGCTGGCCGGCGGACTGGCTGAGGCGGTGTCTGGTTCGGCACCCGTCGTCGCCGTCGTGATCAATACGGTGGACGACTCCCTGGCGTACGGTCGGGAGGGCAACGAGGCCGGCTGGCAGCTCGATGACCTCGGCTTCCTGCGGAGCCTGCTCGACCAGGCCCGTTCCTCCGGGCGGGCGGTCGTCATCACCAGCGACCACGGCCACGTGCTTGAGCGGGGCGGCGAGCACGTCAAGGCGCTCGACGCCGCCTCCGCGCGGCACCGCACCGGCCCAGGGCCCGCCGGTCCCGGCGAGGTCGAGCTGACCGGCCCCCGCGTCGTCGCGGACGGCAACCGCATCATCGCGTTGTGGGATCCACTGCTGCGGTACCGCCCGAGCAAGGCCGGCTACCACGGAGGTGCCTCGCTCGCCGAGGTGACCATTCCGTTGCTGGCCTACCTGCTGCCCAACGTGACCGAGCCGCCGGTCGACTGGGCACCCGTCGAGGAGCGCCGGCCGGACTGGTGGGAGCCGACGACTGCCGCGCCGGTGCCGGTTGCCCCGGCGCGGCAGACGCCCGTACCGAAGGCACGCCGGAAGGCGCCCGCGGCCGCAGGTGAGGCGCTGTTCGACGTACCCGAAAGCACCACGGTGCCCGCAGCGGCGCCGGCTGCTGGCGCCGGTGACCTGGTGGACGCGTTGCTCGCCACCGAGCTGTTCGAGGCGCAGCACGGCCTGACCCCGCGCCGGTTGGAGGTCAAGAAGATTCAGGCGGCGCTGCGGGCGCTGGTGGACGCCAAGGGCGTGCTGCCGGTGGCCGTGCTGGCCCAGCGGGCCGGCGAGGTGCCGGCTCGTGCCACCGGATTCGCCACCACCCTGCAGCGGATCTTCAACGTGGACAACTACCCGGTGCTGTCGCTGACCGACAACAATCGGACCGTCCGGCTGGACATCCGCCTGCTGCGGGAGCAGTTTCGGCTGTCCGGAGGGTCTTCGTGAGTGCGGTCAGCCCGGCCCGCCGGCGTGAGGTGATCGACGCACTTCGGCGAGGTGCGGTGCCGTCGGCCGGACTGGATCTTTTCGCCGTGGGGCTGGACCGGTTCGGCGCCGCGATTGGGGCGGACCTGGACACCGTCGCCGCCGGCGGTTCCGTCTTCAAAGCGGTCCGTGGTGAGTACGGATCCGGAAAGACGTTCTTCACCCGGTGGATCGCCGAGCGGGCGAAACGGGCCAACCTCGCGACCGCGGAGGTGCAGGTCTCGGAGAACGAGACGCCGCTGCACAAGCTCGAGACGGTCTACCGCCGACTCACCGAGCGGCTCACCACCTCGACGTTCTCGGCCAGTGCCCTGCGACCGGTGGTGGACGGATGGTTCTACGCGTTGGAAGAAGACGTCCTGGCAGCGGGGGACGTCGCGCCCGATGACACCTCCGCCCTCGACCGAGCGGTTGAGGGCCTGCTCGACCAGCGCCTCGCAACGGTCAGCCGAAGCGCCCCCGCCTTCGCCGCGGCGCTTCGCGGCTACCGGGCCGCCACCGCACTGGGCGACTCGGCCACCGCTGACGCGGTTCTCGCCTGGCTCGGCGGACAGCCGCACGTCGCCGCCGCCGCTCGGCGGGTCGCCGGCGTCCGTGGCGACCTCGACCACTTCGCGGCACTGAGCTTCCTGCAGGGCCTGCTCGCGGTGCTGCGTGACAGCGGGCACCCCGGTCTGTTGCTGGTACTCGACGAGGTGGAGACGCTGCAACGGGTCCGGTCGGACGCCCGCGACAAGGCGCTGAACGCGCTGAGGCAGCTCATCGACGAGGTGCACTCGGGGCGGTTCCCGGGGCTGTATCTGGTCATCACGGGCACCCCGGCCTTCTACGACGGCCCGCAGGGCGTGCAGCGGCTCGCACCGCTGGCCCAGCGGCTCGCCGTCGACTTCACCACCGATCCGCGCTTCGACAACCCGCGCGCGGTGCAGATTCGCCTGCCGGGTTTCACCGTCGACTCGCTCGTCGAGTTGGGCGGTCGGGTCCGCGACCTGTACGCGGACGGATCGGCGGCGCCGGAGCGGGTGTCCGCGCTGGTTGACGATGCGTACCTCGATGCCCTGGCCCGTGCGGTCGCCGGCGGGTTGGGCGGCAAGGTGGGGGTGGCGCCGCGCCTGTTCCTCAAGAAGCTGGTGGGGGAGGTGCTCGACCGGGTGGACCAGTTCCCCGAGTTCGATCCCCGGCAGCACTACGCCCCGACCCTGTCGACGACCGAGATGACCGACGTCGAGCGCAACGCGAACAGCGCCGACGAGATCGCGCTCGAGCTGTAAGGGCTTGTCGAATCATGACGAGTGGTGCGGAGCTGCTGCATCCGGTTGTGCTGCACCACGTGGTGAACTCCCTGCAGTGGCCTGCGCTGCGACCGCTGCAGGAAGCGGCCGTGCGTCCGCTGCTCGACGGGGAGGACGCCCTGCTGCTGGCGCCTACCGCAGGCGGTAAGACCGAAGCGGCGGTGTTCCCGCTGTTGTCCCGGATGGCGCAGGAGAACTGGTCGGGCACCTCGCTCATCTACGTCTGTCCGCTGAAGGCCCTGCTCAACAATCTGCTGCCTCGACTGGAGACCTACACCGGCTGGCTCGGCCGCCGGACGGCGCTCTGGCACGGCGACGTGACGATGGGGCGGCGGCGGGCGATCCTCCGTGACCGGCCCGACGTCCTGCTGACCACCCCGGAGTCGCTGGAGTCGATGCTGGTCAGCGCCGCGGTCGACCATGACTCGTTCTTCGGCCAGCTCCGGGCGGTCGTGGTGGACGAGGTGCACGCGTTCGCCGGCGACGACCGAGGCTGGCACCTGCTCGCCGTTCTCGAACGTATCGGCCGCGTGGCGGGACGGCCGATACAGCGAATCGGTCTCTCCGCGACCGTCGGTAACCCGAACGAGCTGTTGAGCTGGTTGCAGGGCTCGGGCCGGGGTCAGCGGGCGGCGCGGGTGGTGGCGTCCGACCTGGGCGCAACGCCGAGCACCGGGCGGCCGGCAGTGCCGGCCGGTGAGGTCGAGCTGGACTACGTGGGATCGGTGCACAACGCTGCCAAGGTCATCGCGTCGCTGCACCAGGGACAGAAGCGCCTGGTCTTCTGCGATTCCCGAGCGCTGGTCGAGGACCTCGGCCAACGACTGCGTGCGCTCAACGTGACGACGTTCCTCTCCCACGCGTCACTCTCGGTCGACGAGCGGCGGCGAGCTGAAGAGGCGTTCGCGCAGGAGCGGGACTGCGTCATCGTCGCCACCAGCACCCTCGAACTCGGCATCGACGTGGGTGACCTTGACCGGGTCATCCAAATCAATGCTCCGCGCAGCGTCGCCGCGTTTCTCCAGCGCATCGGCCGGACCGGTCGACGGCCCGGCAGCAGCCGCAACTGTCTGTTCCTCGCATTGGACGGTGAAGGGCTGCTGCACGCCGCCGGGCTGCTGCACCTCTGGGCGCAGGGCTGGGTCGAAGCCGTCGACCCGCCGCCCGAGCCACGACACATCGTCGCCCAGCAGATGCTCGCGCTGTCGCTGCAACAACACCGGGTCGGTGACCACCTTTGGCCGCGGGAGTGGAACGGGTTGGCGCCCTTCGACAAGACCGCCGACGTGATCGTGCGCCATCTCGTCGAACACGGCTACCTCGATACCGACTCCGGGATGCTTTTCATCGGGCCCGAAGCAGAACTGCGCTTCGGGCGCCGGCACTTCATGGACATGCTCGCGGTGTTCACCGCTGCGCCGCAGTTCACCGTGCTCTCCGGTCGGACCGAGATCGGTCGTACTGATCCCGCGCTGCTGACCGCAAAGGTGTTCGGTCCCCGGCTGCTGCTGCTCGCCGGCCGAAGCTGGCGGGTCACCTACATCGACTGGAAGCGCCGCCGTTGCTTCGTCGAGCCGGCCGAGGGCGGGGGAAAGGCGCTCTGGATGACCAGCGGTTCCCCCCAGGGGCTGTCGTACCGGATGGTCCGGGCGATGCGTGATGTGCTGCTCGGCGCCGACCCGCCGGTTGCCCTGACGGGCCGGGCGAAGACGAGACTGGCCGATCTGCGGGATGACGCGACGTCTGTCATCCATCCCGCGGGGACGGTGGTTGCCAGGGAAAATGACGGTGAGGTGCGGTGGTGGACCTGGGCCGGCTTCCGTGCCAATGCGACGCTGATCGCCACGCTCAGCGAACTCGCCGACCCGACCCAACGATATGACGACGCGTCGATCCGGCTGCGGGCGGACCTGGATGGTCGGACGGTACGGGCGGCAATGACAGATGCGGTGGAGCGGGTCTGTCTACCGGACGTCAGCGACAAGGCACTTACCGGTCTCAAATTCAGCGCTGCCCTGCCGGAGCGCCTCGCTGTCGCTACTCTTGCCGCCCGGTTGGCGGATGTCCCCGCGGCACGGGCGGTGCTCGCCGAACCCGCCCGAGTGACGTACCTCCCCGCTACCTGATCCCGGAACGCCGCAAGAGCCCGCACCCAACCACCCACCATCAAGTGATCATGAAGGGGATGAATCAGGGGCCGAGCGAGTCTGTTGGGGTGGGATGGAGGGGGAGGGGGTCGCGTCGGTGGGGTGGTCGGCGTGGTGGCTGAGGAGTTCGTTGATCCAGCGTGCGGCGTCCTGCTGGGCGGTGAGCATGTGGTCGCGGGCGTCGGTGATGTCCTGGTCAGCTGTCTCATCGACGTGTTCGCTCAGGATCGCCGTCCACCGACGGCTCAGCTCCTCGGCGTACCTGGCCTGCCGGAGCTGCTCGTCGAACTGGTACTCCAGCTTGACCAGCCGGTCGATGTGCGGCTTGAGTGCCGGCAGGATCCGCTCGTCGAGCCGGACGGCGGCGTCGGGTCGGCAGGTGATGACGACCTCGCCCCGCCTGTAGCGCCAAACGGGGTCGTCGGCGAGCGCCCGCTGCAACGCCACCTCCAGGTCCGCTGCCCGGTTCGGCGGCAGGTCCCGGGCGGCGTCGGCGGCGAGCCGGGTCAGCCGCTGGATCGCGTTCGGTTGGAAGTACTGCACGTACCAGCTCAGCACCTCTGACCGCAGGCTCGCCGGTGACGACCAGGCGAACGTGGCGCGGATGTAGAACGAGTAGACGTATCCGCGTGCCGGGACCGCGATCAGCCGGGGTGCGTCGCGTTGTTCGACGAGTGGACCGGACGGCGACGGCGCGGCAGCGGAGCCGACGGGCGCCTCGTCCTGGAGCGCGGCGACCAGCCGATCCCAGCTACGCGTCCACCACCGCCAGGCGCGCACACCGGCGTCGCGGGCGATGGTCAACCCTCGTACGCCCCGGCGTCGCCACTGGTCCGCGGGCCTCGGCCTCCCGTCGGGGGCGTCCGTCATGGCACCCCTCCACGGTCACGGATCCGCGTTTCACGCTAACAACCGGTGACCGATTTGCCTGCCGCCACGCCGTCACCGAGCAGACGGCATATCGACACGAACCAGGCCATGCGCCGTCGGCGCCGGCCCGCTCCTCACCAAGGCGGTGCCGTCCTGACCGCTGCCCAACCCCGCCGTCAGCGGCAGTGGCGGCGAAATCTCACGGTGGGTGACGGCGCCTGGAGGTGGATGCTCTGAGCAGCGCTATGACTCTGGGGTATGAATATGACTCTGAGGTATACCGCACTCACGGGTGACACCGCTCCCGCGCCGGATCGCGCCTCCCTCCCGGGGCGGGCACGAGGTTGGTGGCCCGGCGGTGCGGGCGGGTGCCACCCGCACCCGCCCGCACCGCCGGTCATCCGGTCAGTGCGTCGCGGGCGGGATGCTCTGCTCGTACTGGAAGACGTTGTGCGGGTCGTACTTCGCCTTGATCTTGCGCAGCCGGGGGAAGTTGTGCCCCCAGTAGGCCTTCTCCCATTCGGCCATGCCGATGTTCGGCACGTTGACGTAGGCGCCGTCCACGTAGGGCCGCAGCGCCTGGCTGAACTCGGCGATCCAGGTCTGGGCGATCGGGGTGATGGCATCGTCGCTGTCGGGTTCGCCGCGGGTGCCCCAGCCGACGCCGGGCTCCGAGTAGAAGAGCGCGTCGCGGTGCGGGAACGCCGAGCCGCCAAATGGCTCCTGTCGTTGCGCCCCGCGGCCGAAGGCCTGGGTGAAGAAGTTGCTGTCGGGCGAGGGCGCCTTCTCCATGAACTCACGGACGATGCTGACCGCCTTCTCCGGGAACGGTTCGCGGGTGAACTGGGAGAAGAACTTCCACTTCGCCGGCTCGTCCTCGTTCGGGATCTGGAAGCCGGCGTAGACGTCACCCCAGCCGCCGATCTGCACGGTGACCGTGGGGCTGCCGATCGACAGGATCGGCGCCAGCAGCTTCCTGGCCTCTGCCTCGGACCCCTCGGCGAGCACCGCGAACAGCAGGATCTCATCCGGGTGGACCTCGACCTGGGTGCCGAGGCGGGGGTCGGTGAAGGGTGCGACCCGCTGCCAGGCGTCGAAGACCTCGTGCAGATCGCCGAGACCGGGCCAGGTCACCTGCAGGTAGGCGACGCTGGTGAGCGGCGCGACCTTGTAGGTCAGGGAAGTGACGATCCCGAAGTTGCCGTTGCCCGCTCCGCGCAGCGCCCAGAGCAGGTCCGAGTGGTTCCACGGGTCCACTTCGAGCACCTTCGCGCCGTCGGCGCCCGCCGCCACGACGATCTCCGCACCGATCAGGTTGTCGCAGGCCATCCCGAGATAGCGGGTGAGGAAGCCGAAGCCGCCGCCGAGGGTGGCGCCGGAGAGGCCCACGGTCCCCTCCGTGCCGGTCGTCGCCGCGAGGTCGTGCTCCCCGAGGGCGGTCACCGCCTCCGACTGGTTGAGCCCCGCGCCGACCTTCGCCGTGCGGGTGGCGGTGTCGATGTGGACGTCCTTCAGCTCGCTGACGTCGATCACGATGCCGTTGTCGACGTTCGACCAGCCTTCCAGGTTGTGCCGGCCACTGCGTACCCGCAGTGCGACGTTGTGCTGCCGCGCCCAGGTGAGCGCGTTGACCACGTCCTGGGTCTCCTGAGCGAAGACGATGACCAGCGGATAGTGCACGAACAGCTCGTCCCAGCCGAGGCTCGCCTCCGCGTAGTTGGGGCTCTGCGGGCGGACGATCCGGCCGGTCAGCTGTGCCGGCGGGAACTTCGTGTCGGAGGGCCACCCGGGACCGTCGGCCGCGACGGCCGAGCTGCCGGCGATCACGCTCGGGATAGCGACCGCTCCGGCGCCGACGGCCGTCGCCCTGAGCAGATCACGACGGGAAAGGTCGCGCATGATCCGAATCCTCTCGATTGGTGACACGCCAGAAAAACGAATCGAGAGGGAAATTTCCTCTCATCTGGCGCAAACCAACCGTAATGCCCGAGGCTTCCTGGCAGATCTGAGAACTTGTCACGGAACCCGGTCGGGTGATCCGGAGACGGGTCAGTTCGGGGCGGGCTGGTCCAGGATGGCGCTGAACCGCTCCTCGGCAAGGTCCAGCTGGCCGAAGATGTGCCGCTTCACCGCGGGCGACAACGGGGTGTCCGGCCGGCCGATCAGGTCCCGGAACAGCGGCACCAGCGGCCGGTACTTCCGGGCCGACGAGATCACCTTCGGCCCGATCGTGTGGATCACGCCCACCCCGTTGTCGGTGAAGTCCGACACCTTGATCACCCGGGCCCAGGGCTCCCGGTCCAGACTGACCGCCAGATGCTCCCGGTACTGCGCGTTGCGGTCACGCTCGGGGTCGTACACCGGATTGGTGACCGCGGCGACCAGGGTGGCCACCCGTGGCCCGAACCGCGCGGCGAGCGCGGCCAGCGCGGCCCCGGTCGGGTCGGTGCCCTGGTCGCCGTCGGCCAGCTCGACCGGGTGGTCCTCCACCGCGTCGTGCAGCAGACCGGCGACGATCACGTCCACGTCCCGCACCTGGTAGTGGTGCATCAGCCTGATCGCCACCCGCAGCAGGTGGTTCAGGTACGGCTCGCGGACGCGTCGATCGTCGCGGTGCAGTTCGGCGGCGAGGTCGAGCGCGGCGGTCAACCGCGCCCGGGCGGCGTCGTCGAACTGCTGGACCTCCAACCGGAAACGTTCCAGCAGGCCCGGTTCCCCGTGGATCTCGGTGATCGCGTGCATCGGCATGCTGCCCAGGTGCGGCGGGAAGTCCATGCGTCACTTATAGCCGATCTTCACCACATCGATGAGCCCGTACGTCGCCGACCCGACCGCGATTCGCGGGCGTGCCGAGCCGTCAGATCGGCAGCCGGTCGGCGCCGGCGAGCGGGCCCACCAGGAGAGGGACCAGCGGCGCCGGCAGGACGGGGTCGCGGCGCAGGGTGGGCGTCCAACCCGCGTCCGCGGCCAGGTCGGGGTCATGGGTCGCGTTGTACGCCGCCAGCAGGTCGACCGGTCGCGCCGCGCCACCGCCCTGGCGGACCCAGGAGCCTCGCTCGGTCAGCGCGGTGCCGCCCCAGTCGTAGAGCAGGTCCGCCGGGTCGACCGCCGCGTCCAGTGTGAAGAAGTTGTTCTGCGCGTAGATCGCCGACTGGACACCGACGCCCAGCGCGTACTGGAAGTCGTCCCCACCGAGTCGGTAGTGGTTGTTGTAGATGTCGACCTGACCGAAACGCACCCGGGGCAGCCGTTGCAGGACGCCGTCGAAGAGGTTGTGGTGCAGGGTGACCCGCAGCCGGCCCACGTCCGGGCCGACGGTGTTGGACGAGCCGATCAACAGCAGCTTGTCCCGACCGGTGAAGCGGTTCCAGGAGGCGGTGACCAGGCTGGCGGTGTGTGTGACGTCCAGCGACCCGTCGTGCACCTGGTACGGCCGACCGAAGTACACCGGCTGGGCGCTGTCCGGGTTGTCGCCGTCGGTGAAGGTGTTGTGGTCGACCCAGACGTTCTCGCTCCGGCGTACCGAAATCTGGTCGTACTGGCTGTTCCAGTTGCCTGCCTCGCCGTCGGTCGGCGACCAGGCGGGGAAGCAGTCCCGGGCGTCGACGAGGGTCAGATTGCGGACGATGACGTTCGACGCCCGGTCGATCATGAGGGTGAGGCCGGTCAGTCGAGCGCCGCGCAGCCCGATGATCGTGGTGTTCGGCCCGACGTTGATCTGGGTCTGCCGGGTCTGGTTGGTCACCGAGCGCACCCGAGCCTCCTCCAGCGGCCCGCTCGGTGGCACCCGTCCCCACACCGCCGGGTCGTACGCGGCCAGGTAGGCGTCCAACCGGTAGGCCGGGTCGGCCAGGTCGGCACAGCTCAGCGGCGTGCCACCGGGTCCTTCGAAGCCATCGATGGCGCCGTCGACGTAGATGAGCTTCGGGGTGGCGTCGGCGGCGTTGCCAGCGTTGTCGCCGCCCAGCGCGGCGACCAGCTCCGCCCGGTTGTGGACCACCCGGGTCCGCTCGGGGGTGGCCGCCGAGCCCCCGGTGGTGCCGGGGCCGTCGGCTGCCCAACCGTCCCGCTCGGCCAGCGTCTGCCGGCCGAGGTGGTCGGCCAACCAGGAGAGCCGGTCGGCGGACGGGACGTCCGGACGGGCGGCGGCCGCGGCCGGGGCGGCGCCGAGAAGAAGGGCGACCACTGTGGCGCCGCCGAGGATTCTGCGCATCGACTCACTCCATTCGTTGGTGGTGGAGGTCCGTCCCAGGTAGGTCTGCCGCTATCCGGCCAGCTCGGCGCGGTAGGCGGCGGACGCCCACGGCACCCCCAGTTCGCTCGGCAGCGCCCCCCGCTCGGCCGACCGGCGCAACACGTCGACGACTCCCCGCAGGTGGCGGACCCGCTCCCCGCCCTCGCCGAGGGTGATCACCAGCTCGCCGTCGAGCAGCCGGGGCTCCGGCGCGGGCCGCAACGCGTCCAGCAGCGCGGTGAACGGCGCGGTACGGGCCAGCGGTGCGATCAGTGGCACGCCCACCGGGTCGACCCGGTGGGCGAGCAGGTTCTCCAGCAGCCCCAACCGCCCCGGCACCCGGCGGGTCACCACGTCCCCGGGCAGACGCAGCCGGTCGGTCGGGTACTCCAGCACCGCCTGCCCCGTCGTACCGGTCACCACCACCTCGCCCGCCACGAACTCCTCGGCGGCCAGGGTCACCGCCACCAGCACCGGCGGCCCGGCGCGGAACCGGACCCGCAGCACGGCCGTGTCCTCCACCTCGATCGGCCGGACCCGGTAGCGTTCCACCTCGATCGCGACCGGCCACGGCGTCGCCCCGGCGAGCGCCTCGGCGATCGCCAGGCACTGCATCACCGCGTGCGCGAGCGGGTTGGCGAGCGCGCCGTCCAGCACCGGTCGGCCGTCCACACTCCGTCGACCGGCCCAGGGGGAGCGGGCGTAGTAGGCGTCCGGCCGTTGCCAGGCGGCGATGGTGGAGATGCCGGTGACAGTGCCCAGCCGGCCGGCGGCCAGCGCGTCGGTCAGCGCGGTGAGAGCCGCCGAGCCGAGCGCCTGGAAGCCGACCTGGGCCACCCGGCCGGCGGCGGTGAGGGCCCAGGTCAGCTCCTCGTGCTCGGCCAACGACAGCACCGGCGGCTTCTCCAGCAGCAGATCCGCGCCGGTGGCCAGGGCGTCGCGGGCGATCGCCAGATGGGTGTGCGGTGGCGTGCAGATCACCACCACCTCCGGCCGGGTGGCCGCGAGCATCGCCCGGTGGTCGGTGAACACCGCCACCCCGGGCGGCACCGGGGCGGCCGGGTCGTCCTCCACCGGTCGGACGTCGACGAGGGCGACCAACCGCAGCCGACCGGCGGCGTGCAGGGGCGCGATCACCCGCCGGTGCCAGCGACCGTGCCCGTTCGCCCCGATCACCGCCACCCGGGGCGGCGGGGTTGTCCCGCTCACCGCCGACCGGTCCGGGTCGACCCGGTCACCGTGCACCGGCCAGGGTTGCCTCGACGCCGTGCCGCTCCAACGCGGTGAGCCAGGCGATCACGTCGGCGCGGACCTCGTCGTCCTCAGCCACCTCCACCGGGATGACGTCGCGCAGCGCGAAGACCGCGTCGACCGCGCCCGCCGGGCTCTGCGCCCCGGCGTCCAGCGCGGCCCGGATCGGCCCGGCCAGCGGGTCCTGGAGCGGCAACGGCCGGCCGTCGTCGGCGTACCCCAGCGCGAAGCGCAACCAGGACGCCACAACCAGCGCGCCCCAGCGCGCGGACCGCCCGGTCGCGCGCAGGTCGGCGATGGTGTGCAGGACGCGCTGCGGCAGCTTCTGGGAGCCGTCGATCGCCACCTGGAGGGTGCGGTGGTGGATCGCCGGGTTACCGAACCGGGCGAGGGCCTGCTCGCCGTAGTCGACCACCCGCACCCCGTCCGGTGGGGTGAAGCTGGCCGCCACGTCCTCGGCGACCAGCCGGCGCAGCACCTCACGCAGGTGCGGGATCTCCAGCGCGTCGGCGATCGTCTCCCGACCGGCCAAGGCTCCGAGGTACGCGATGGCGGAGTGCACCCCGTTGAGGGCGCGCAGCTTCAACCGCTCCCACGGGCCGGCGTCGTCGGTGAGCACCGCCCCGGCGAACTCCCAGCCGGGCCGACCGCCGGGGAAATCGTCCTCGATCACCCACTGCGCGTACGGCTCGGCGGCCACCGCGGCCAGGTCGGTCACGCCGAGCGCCCGCCGGGCCGCCTCGATCGTCTCCGGAGTGCTGGCCGGCACGATCCGGTCCACCATGGTGCCCGGGCAGGTGACGTTGCCGGCCACCCACTCGACCAGCCCGGTGGGCACCGCGCCGGCCCGGCTGACCGCCTGGTCGAGCATGCCGCGCAGTCGTCGACCGTTGGCCGGCAGGTTGTCGCAGCTCACCAGGGCCACCGGCCCGGCGTCCGCGGCGGCCCGGGCGGCCAGCCCGCGCAGCAGCAGCCCCGGCACCGTGGTCGGCGGTCCGCCGCCGGCCAGGTCCGCGGCGAGCGCCGAGTCCGGGGACAGTCGGCCGGTCACCGGGTCGAGTTGGTACGCCTTCTCGGTGACGGTCAGGGTCACCACGCGGACCGCCGGGTCGGCGAGCAGCGCCACCACGGCGTCCGGGTCGCTGGGCGCGTGCCGGACACCGCTCAGGGCGCCCACCACCCGGGTGGAGCTGCCGGCCGCGGAGAGGGCGCTGACGCTGAACAGATTGTCCTGCGCGGCGATCGCCTCGACCACGGCGGTGCTGCGCGGGGCAACGGCCATGATGCCCCAGTCACCGCCGGCCGCGCCGACCGCCGCCTCGGTGAAGACGGCCTGGTGGGCCCGGTGGAACGCGCCCAACCCCAGGTGTACGACGCCGGTCGGCACGGTGCCCGGCCGGATCAGCGGGCGGGCCTCGGCGGGCAGCCGGCGCAGCATGCCCAGGCCGAGCCGGGAGCCGACGGTCACCGCCATGCCGGACCGTCCGGGAAGCGGAACTCGGCGATCGACGCGGGCTTCATGGTGGCGCTGTAACCGGGCCGTTCGGGCAGCAGGTAGCGGCCACCGCGGGTCCGCACCGGATCGACAAAATGTTCGTGCAGATGGTCGACGTACTCGATCATCCGACCGTCCAGACCGGTGCCCACCCGCAGGTAGTCGAAGATCGCCAGGTGCTGGACGTACTCGCAGAGGCCCACGCCGCCGGCGTGCGGGCAGACCGGCACGCCGAACTTCGCCGCCAGCAGCAGCTCGGCCAGGACCTCGTTGACGCCACCGACCCGGCAGGCGTCGACCTGCATCACCCCGATCGCCTCGGCCTGGAGCAGCTGTTTGAAGATCACTCGGTTGGCGGCCACCTCCCCGGTGGCCACCCGACAGCGGCCGGCGGTCAACTCGGTCACCGCGCGGGCGATCCGGGCGTGCCCGAGGATGTCGTCGGCGTGGGTGGGCTCCTCGATCCAGTACGGGTCCACCTCGGCCAGCGCCGCCATCGCGGTGATCGCCTCGTCGACGTCCCAGACCTGGTTGGCGTCCATCATCAACAGCGCGTCCGGGCCGATTTCCTCCCGGATGATCCGGGCCCGCCGCAGATCGTCGGCGAGCGGGCCGCCGACCTTCATCTTCATCGCCCGCCAGCCGTCGGCGTACGCCTGCCGGGTCAGCGCCCGCACCTTGTCGTCGGGGTAGCCGAGCCACCCGACCGAGGTGGTGTACGAAGGGAAACCACTCTGCTCGAGTTCCGCGAGCCGGCCATCCCCTCCGATTAATCCCTTGTCGAGGATGGCGGCCGCCTCGTCCGGGGTGAGCGCGTCGGTGATGTGCCGGAAGTCGACGCTGGCCACGAGATCCTCGGTGGGCAGGTCGGCGAGGAAGCGCCACATCGGCTTGCCGGCCAGTGTGGCCCGCAGGTCCCACACCGCGTTGACCAGCGCGCCGGTGGCCATGTGGATGACGCCCTTCTCCGGGCCCAGCCAGCGCAGCTGCACGTCGGCGCTGAGCGAGCGCCAGAACGCCACCGGCTCGGCCGTGATCTCCTCGATGGTGCGCCCCTGGACGTGGTGGGCCAGGGCGCGCACCGCCGCGCAGGTGATCTCGTTGCCCCGGCCGTTGGTGAAGGTGAACCCGGCGCCGGTCGCGCCGGCGTCGGTGCCCAGCTCCACGTACGTCGCCGAGTAGTCGCCACGGTTGATCGCGTCGGAGCCGTCGCCCCGGGCGGCGGTGGGGAACCGCACGTCGTGCACCTCGACGGAGGTGATGGTGACGGTCATTGCTGGTGTCCTCCGAAGTTGAAGACCCGCTTGGGCAGCCGGTACGCCAGGTCGACGATGGTCTCGGCGGCCTCGTCCATCGGCAGCCGGTGCTCGGCGACCAGCCGGGCCAGGAAGCCGGCGTCCACCCGGCGGGCCACGTCGTGGCGTACCGGGATGGAACAGAACGCCCGGGTGTCGTCGACGAACCCGGTGGTGTTGTAGAAGCCGGCGCTCTCGGTCACCGTCTCCCGGAACCGGCGCAGCACCTCCGGGGAGTCCAGGAACCACCAGGGCGCGCCGAGCAGCAGCGCGGCGTACCCGCCCGCGAGGGGTGCCAACTCGCGGGTGAAGGTGTCCTCGTCGAGGGTGTAGAGCACAAGTCGCAGCCGGGGGTCGTTGCCGTAGCGCTCCAGCAGCGGCGCGAGCGCGTGCACGTACTCGGTGGCCTGAGGGATGTCGCCGCCGACGTCGCGGCCGTGCCGGGCGTGCAGCCACCGGTTGTGGTTGCGCACCGCGCCGGGGTGCAGCTGCATGACCAGGCCGTCGTCGAGCGACATCCGGGCGAACTCCACGAGCATGTGCGCCCGGAACGCCTCCGCGTCGGCGGCGTCGGCCTCGCCGCGCCGGCCCCGGTCGTAGAGCCGCTCGGCCTCGGCCGGGGTCAGGTCCAGCGTGCGCGCCGTGGGGTGGCCGTGGTCGGAGGAGGTGGCGCCGGCGGCGATGAACGCGGCGCGTCGAGCCCGCAGCGCGGCCAGGTAGCCGGCGTACGTGCCGGTGTCCTCACCGGCCCGGTCGCCGAGACGGTCCACGTTGGTCGACCAACCCTCGAACTCCATGTCCACCACGTCGTCCGGGCGGAACGTGGTGACCACCCGGCCGCCCGGCCCGCCCCACCCGTCGGCGGCGAGCTTGGCGTGCTGCGCGAGGTCGTCCAGCGGCGACTCGGTGGTGGCGAGGACCTCGATGTTGAACCGCTCGAACAGCGCGCGGGGCCGGAAGTCCGGCTCGGCGAGCCGGGCCGCGATCTCGTCGTAGAGGGTGTCGGCGGTGGCCGGACCGAGCGGGGTGTGCACCCCGAACACGGTGCGGAAGGTCTGCTCCAGCCAGAGTCGCGACGGGGTGCCCCGGAACAGGTGCCAGTGCGCGGCGAAGCGTCGCCAGATCACCCGGCCGTCGGTCTCCACCGGGCTGCCGTCGCGGGTGGGCACACCCAGGTCGGACGGGGGGACGCCCTGGCTGAGCAGCATCCGGGTCAGGTAGTGGTCGGGCACGATGAGCAGCTGCGCCGGGTCCGGGAAGGGTCGGTCCTCGGCCAGCAGGGCGGGGTCGACGTGCCCGTGCGGCGAGATGATGGGCTGCTCCGCCGCCAGGGCGTACAGCTCCCGGGCCAGCGCGCGCTGGCCCGGCTCGGGCGGCAAGAGCAGGTCGGTGTGGTCGAACGTGGGCACGGAGTGGGACTCCTCGTCTCCTGTGTCAGCGGGGGGTGAGCAGGTCGGCGACGCGAACGGGTTGGCCGGTCTCGAAGGACCGGTTGGCGGCCAGACCGGTGAGCAGTGCCAACGCGCCGTCGTCTGCGGTCGCGGCGCGGCCCAACGGGTCGGGTTGACCGCCGAGGAGGACCCCGGTCATCCGGGCGTCCGCGCCGCCGTGCCCGTGCCGACTGCGACCCTCCACCGGGATCTGCCGGGGCGGGGCCCAGAACGGGCGCAGGGTAAGCGTCGCACCGCCGCCCTCGGCCGGCGCCTCGGCACCGTGCAGGGCGGCGCCCTTGACCGCGCCGGCGGTGCCCCGGTCGACGAAGTCGTTCTCGGCCACGTCCAGCTCCAGTCGGCCCCGGCTGCCGTTGACCATCACCCGGTAGCCCTCCCAGGGCGCGTACGCGGTGAGGTGGTAGGTCATGGTGGCGCCGGTGGAGTAGCGGGCCAGCACCGCCATGTCGTCCTCGATGCTCACCCCGGGCGCGAAGACGTTGCGGTCGCGCTGGTAGCCGTCCTCGGCCTCGGCGTCGAGGTACAGCTCGCGCAACCGGGGATGCGCGTCCAGCCGCAGCGCGAACGGGTCGTCGGCGGCGGCGGGGGAGCCGTGCGCCCGGTCGTAGTCTCGGGCGTAGCCGTGCCGGCGACCGTCCTGCCCGTAGAAGAAGAGTCGGCCGGCCGCGTACACCTCGACGGGCGTGGCGGCCAGCCACCAGTTGACCAGGTCGAAGTGGTGGCTGGCCTTGTGCACCATCAGCCCGCCGGAGGTGGCCTTGTCGCGGTGCCAGCGGCGGAAGTAGTCGGCGCCGTGGCGGACGTCCAGCAGCCACTCGAAGTGCACCGAGCCGATCTCGCCGACCGCGCCCTCGGCGAGTAGCCGGCGAACCTGTTCGTGCAGCGGGTTGTAGCGGTAGTTGAAGGCGACAGTCACCCGCCCACCGGTCTCGGTGACCGTGTCCAGGATCCGCCGGCAGCGGGCCACGTCCACCGTCATCGGTTTCTCGGTGACGACCTCCCGGCCGGCGCGCAGCGCGGCCACCACGTACTCGTCGTGGGTGACGTCCACGCTGGTGACCAGGACAACGTCGACGCGCTCTTTGTCCAGCATGGCCGCGAAGTCACCGGCCGGGTACGTGGGCACCGGGCGGTGACCCAGCTCGCCGAGCCAGCGGTTGTGCGCGTCCATCCGGGCCCGGTTGACGTCGGCGAAGGCGACCAGCTCGGTGGTGTCGGCGTGGTCGAGCACCAGCGCCCGGACGAACATCTCGGCCCGCGCGCCGGTGCCCACGACGGCGTACCGGACTCGGCCGGCGGCTCTCGGTGACATGCGGTCGCCTCCCGTGATGCTGCAAAGGTTTGCAATGAAGTAATCACGATCGATCCGTTCGCGTCAACGACGACGGCGGGATCAGCGTCATTTGTCAGCGTTTGGGGGTTGACTGGTGACCAAGGGGAGCCTGGGTGCAACGAAGCCGTAATCATTGACCGTTGACACTGGCGCAACCGTTTGCATTAATGGGCCACACCTGCGTGACCGCCACCACATCGGACGAAGGGGCCGCCGTGCCAGTCACCATCCGGGACGTCGCCCGGGCGTCCGGTGTGCACATCTCCACCGTGTCCCGCACCTTCTCCGCTCCACACCTGGTCAACCCGGAGACCCGGGTCCGGGTGCTGGCCTGCGCGGAGGACCTGGGCTATCGGCCCAACCGCGCCGCCCGAGCCCTGATCACCGGGCGGACGCACAACATCGGGCTGATCATCGCGGACATCGCGAACCCGTTCTTCCCGCCGCTGATCAAAGCGGCGGAGAGTCAGGCCCGGCACCGCGACTACCACGTCTTCGTGGCCGACACCAACGAGGACCCGACCGCCGAGGAAGAACTGGTCCACGCGCTGGCCAAGCAGGTGGACGGGGTGCTGCTGTGCAGCCCTCGGATGAGCAACAGCCTGATCGAGCAGCTCAGCCGCGAGGTGCCACTGGTCGTGGTGAACCGCCAGGTGACCGGCCTGCCCTGCGTGCTGATGGACGTCGGGCAGGGCGCCCGCTCGGCGATCGAGCACCTGGTCGGCCTGGGGCACCGCAACATCGCGCTGCTCGGTGGCCCGCGCAGCTCGTGGACCAACCGGGAGATGCGCCGCGCCGCCGGCGCGGCCGCCCGAGCCGGTGGCGCGGAGCTGACCATGCTCGGCCCCAACGCGCCCACCGAGGTCGGCGGCTCCGCCGTCGCCGAGCAGGTGCGACGCAGTGGCGTGTCGGCAGTGCTCGCCTACAACGACCTGATGGCGATCGGCCTGATCGAAGGGCTGGACGCGCTCGGGGTCCGGGTGCCGCAGGAGGTGAGCGTCGTCGGGGTCGACGACATCACCCTGAGCCGGCTGACCCGCCCCAAACTGACGACGGTGGCCACACCCACCGGGGCCGCCGGCCGGACGGCCGTCGACATGCTGCTGCAACAGGACATCGAGTCCCCGCGCGGTGCGCGGGGGTCCGGTGCCGGCACGGCGCTCGGCGTCCGTCGTACCACCGCACAGGTAATGCTCCAGACCGACCTGGTCATCCGCGACTCGACCGGCCCGGGCCCGTACGCCCGACCGGCACGTCCCCTGGCCGCACCACGTGGCCCGGGCCCGCATTGCCCTGCGGGCCCGGGCATCCCGACTGCGGCCACCGGTGACGCCGTCGCCTCCTAATGCCGAGGAGTGAGCGCACATGCACCCCGCAACGCCCCCCACCACTGACGCGCCCGTCGGGCGCGCCCACCGTACCCCGCTGCCTCGGCGACGCCTGCTGCGTGGCCTGCTCGCCGTGACGGTCGCCGCACCGCTGATGTTCGGCGCCGCCGCCTGCGGCGACGACGGTGGCGGCGCCGCCGACCCGAACGCGCCGGTCAAGCTCTCCATCTTCTGGTGGGGCGGCGACGCCAGGGCCAAGCTGACCGAGGACGCCCTCGCGCTCTACACCAAGAAGCACCCGAACGTGACTTTCGAGAAGACCTGGCAGGCCAACCAGGGCTACTTCGACAAGCTGGCCACGCTCACCGCCGGCGGCAACCCGCCGGACCTGTTTCAGATCGACGACAACTACCTGGCCGAGTACGCGGCCCGCAACACCACGCTGGACCTGACCTCGTACCAGAAGTCCGGAAAGCTGGATACCTCCAAGTTCCCCGAGAGCCTCTGGCAGTACGGCGTGGTCGACGGCAAGCTCGCCGGTCTGGCCGCTGGGGAGAACACCCAGGGCCTGGTCTACAACAAGACGCTGTTGACCAAGCACAACCTGCCCGAGCCGACCACCGGAATGTCGTGGGAGGAGCACATCGCCTGGGCCGAGCAGGTCACCGCCAAGACCAAGGTCCCCGGCACCCAGGACCCGAGCGCCGACTACAAGGCGTTCTGGGTCTGGCTCCGGCAGCAGGGCAAGGACCTCTACAAGGGCTCCGAGCTGGGCTTCACCGCCGAGGACGTGACCAAGTGGTTCGACCTGTGGAAGGGCGCCCGGGACCGCAAGGCCACCCCGACCGCCGACGTCATCCACGAGGGCAACTCCAGCGACATCACCAAGCAGTTGGTCGTCACCGGCAAGTCGGCGACCTCCTGGGTCTGGGCCAACCAGATGCCGGACCTGAAGAAGAACACCAAGGACGAGCTGGGGGTCATCGCCTACCCCGGTGACCCGAGCGCGCAGTGGGCCCGGGCCTCGATGTACTGGTCGGTGTTCAAGGGCAGCAAGAACAAGGACGTCGCGGTCGACGTGATCAACTTCCTGAACAACGACCAGGAGGCGGTCAAGCTGCTCGGCACCGACCGCGGTCTGCCGTCCAACCAGGACCTGCGCCGCGTGGTCAGCGACGACACCACCGACCCGGCCATGAAGCAGTCCATCGCCGTCGAGGCGGAGCTGACCCAGAAGTTCGGCAAGTCACCGCAGGTGCCGATCAAGGGACACAGCAAGGTGCGTTCCGAGCTGATCAAGGCTGCCGAGAACGCCCAGTACGGCCGGGCCACCACCGCCGAGGCCGCCACCCAGTTCATCGAGGCGTGCAAGTCCGCCATCGCCTGACGCCGTCAAGGCGAGGAGAGGAGCTGTTCGTGGCGTTGACCACGGCACCCGACCCGACCCGACGCGGCCCCGGATCCGACCGGGCCCACGCTGAGAGGCGTGGGCCCGGACGCTTCCGGCACAGCGAAGGTCTGGCGGGGTACGTCTTCCTGTCGCCGTGGCTCATCGGCCTGATGGGTGTCACGGCAATCCCCATGCTGCTGTCGCTCTACCTGAGCTTCACCAACTACGACATCCTCACGCCCTTCTCCGAGGTGGAGTGGGTGGGGCTGGCCAACTACGAACGTATGTTCACCGCCGACCCGTCGTACTGGCACGCGGTGCGGGTCACTCTGACCTTCGCGCTGATCGCCGTACCGCTGAAGCTGGCCGCAGCCCTCGGCGTGGCGCTGCTGCTCAACCGCGCCTGGCGCGGCGTCGGGCTGTTCCGCGGGTTGTTCTACCTGCCGTCCCTGCTCGGCGGCAGCGTCGCGCTGGCCATCGTCTGGGTCAACATGTTCAACCGCGACGGCGCGTTCAACTCGCTGCTGAGCCTCTTCGGCATCACCGGGAAACCGTGGGTCAACGACCCCGACTGGGCCCTGGAAACCCTGATGGTGCTGGCCATCTGGCAGTTCGGCGCACCGATGGTGATCTTCCTGGCCGGGCTCAAGCAGGTGCCCACCGAGCTGTACGAGGCCGCGTCGGTCGACGGGGCCGGCCGGTTCCGCCAGTTCCGCAACGTCACCCTGCCGATGCTCTCCCCGGTCATCTTCTTCAACCTGGTGCTGGAGACCATCAACGGCTTCCAGGGCTTCACCGCCGCGTTCGTGCTCAGCAACGGCACCGGCGGCCCGGTCGACTCCACCCTGATGTACACGCTGAACCTCTACATCACCGGCTTCACCGACCTCAACATGGGCTACGCCTCGGCGATGGCCTGGGTGTTCCTGCTCGCCATCGCGGTCATCACCGCGATCTTCTTCAGCACCGGACGGTTCTGGGTGCACTACTCCGACGGGGAGGACCGGTGATGGTGACGGTGACCCCGACGACCGCAGCGCCGACCGCAGCGCCGCCGACCGCGCGCCGACGGCCCGGCGGACGGCCCGTGCTGCGGCTGGTGATCCTGGTGGCGATCGTCGTCGTGGTGCTCTACCCGCTGATCTGGATGGTGGGCACCTCGCTGAAGTCCCAGGAGGAGATCGTCAACAACGTCGGGCTGCTGCCCGAGCGTTTCACCCCGGGCAACTACACCGCCGGGTGGTCCAACTTCGACGTCAGCTTCGGCCGGTTCTTCCTCAACAGCGCCATGGTCAGCCTGCTCACCGTCGTCGGCAACGGGCTCTCCTGCCTGCTGGCCGCGTACGCCTTCGCCCGGCTGCGGTTCCGGCTGCGCGGCATGTGGTTCGCCGTCATGATCGGCACACTGCTGCTGCCCCAGCACGTGCTGATCGTTCCGCAGTACATCCTGTTCCGCACGCTCGGGCTGGTCGGCGGTGAGTGGCCCTACCTGCCGCTGCTCATCCCGCAGTTCCTGGCCACCGAGGCGTTCTTCGTCTTCCTCATGGTGCAGTTCATGCGGGGCGTCCCCCGGGAGCTGGACGAGGCGGCCCGCATCGACGGCGCCGGCCCGTTCGGCATCTTCCGGCACATCATCCTGCCGCTGAGCCGCCCGGCGCTGGTCACCACGGCGATCTTCTCGTTCATCTGGACGTGGAACGACTTCTTCCGCCAACTGGTCTTCCTGTCCCAGTTGGAGGACTACACCGTTCCGGTCGCCCTGACCCTGTTCATCGACTCGACCAGCCAGAGCGCGGTCGGCCCGATGTTCGCCATGTCGGTGCTGTCGCTGCTGCCGGTCTTCCTGTTCTTCGTCGCGTTCCAGCGGATGCTCGTCGAGGGGATCAACACCAGTGGCATCAAGGGCTGAACCCGCCGACACCGGCGGGCGGCGGGACTGGCGCGACGTCGCCCGCGACGCCGCCGACCTGGCACTGCTGGGCATCCTGTTGACCCTCGCGGCGGTGCCTCTGCTCACCGCCGCCGCGGCGGCGGGCACGGCCAGCGCGGCGGTGCACGACTGGACGCGTACCGGCAGTTGGCCGTCGGCGCGCACGACAGTGCGCCGGTTCGGCCGCGCGGTGCTGCCCGGTGTGCCGGTCAGCCTGCTTGCGCTCGCCGGCGCCGCGCTGCTCGCCGCCGACCTGGCGGCGCTGGCCACCGGCCGGGTGCCGGGCGGCACGGCTGCGCTGCTCGTGACGGCGCTGATCGCGGCCGGCCTGGCCGGTTACGCCGGGCTGGTCGTCGTCGAGGTGGGCGGCAACGGGGGCGGGCAGTGGCGGGCTTCGGCCCGCTCCGCCGCCCGCGCCTGCCTCGACGTGCCCACCCGCTGGGCGGCGCTCACCGGGGTCGTCGCGCTGGCCGGGCTGCTCACCGTCCTGGTCACCCCGGTCGCGGTGCCGATCCTCGCCGGCTACACAGTGGCCGCCCTGCACGCCGTCACCGTCCGCCGGCCGGTCCCGGTCGCCGTCGCCCGCCGGGAGATACCGTGAGCGGGGATCCGGTGCGGCTGACGGTCGGGGCCACGGAGGTGGCCGAGTACGTGCTCGACCCGGCGTTGGACGCGCGGCATGGGCCCCGACCGTACCTGCACCCGGTACGCACGCTCGCCGGAACGGTGGTCACCGACGCGCTCCCCGCCGACCACGTGTGGCACCTCGGCGCGTCCCTCGCGATGCAGGACGTCGACGGCAGCAACCTCTGGGGCGGGCGCACCTACGTCCGCGACGTCGGCTACACCTGGCGGGACGACCACGGCGTCATCGCGCACACCGGCGAGGTCGAACGGTCCCCGGGCCGGTACGCGCACGATCTCCAGTGGCGCGACCGGGCCGGCGGGGTGCTGCTGACCGAGCGGAGGTGGCTGGCCGCATCGGTGGTCGCGCCGGACGCCTGGCGGCTCGATGTGGAGTCCGTTCTCGTCGCCCCGGACGACCGGGAGATCAGGCTGGGCAGCCCGGCCACCAACGGCCGCCCGGGCGGGGCCGGCTACGGCGGGTTCTTCTGGCGAGCCGGCGCCGACGGCGAACCGGCGGTGTTCACCGCCGACGCGGCCGGGGAGGAAACGGTCAACGGCAGTGCGGCGCCGTGGCTCGCGCTGACCGGCGTCGGGTCGGGCGGCGGGGCGTACACCCTGGTCTTCGCGGGCCTCGGCCGCGACGACCGGTGGTTCGTGCGGACCGGGATGTATCCGGGAGTCTGTGTGGCGTTCGCGTTCGACCGCCCGGCGGTGGTGCCGGCCGGTGGGAGCCGGCACGGCCGGTACCAGGTGTGGGTGGCCGACGGGACCCTCGACCGGGACGCCGTACCGGCCCTGGTAGCGACGGTGCCGTGACCACGCCGAGCCCGCCGCCCTCGTTGATCATGGAGTTATTGCCATGACACGCCGGGCGGAGTGGCAATAACTTCATGATCAACGGGACGAGGGGCTGCTGGTGCGGGTTGGTAGGGCGGCGGTGACTCGGATGGCCTTGACGATCGCCGGGATGGAGCCGATCAACAGCACCAGCCCCCAGATGATCGCGATGATCGCGAAGACCAGCGCCGCCACGTCGTCGACGATGCTGACCAGGATCACCGGCACCAGGTTGTGCAGGAACTCCAGCACGACCGTGCACAGCACTGTGGTGAGGATCAGCAGGACGAGGCCCTTGTTCTGCAGGAAGCGCGGCTGGGCCAGCACCAGCATCCCCGCCCACACCAGCTTGAGCAGCAGCACCAGCCCGAGCAGCACCGCCGCCTCGCCGACCGGGAAGAACCCCCACAGCGCCAGGTACGCCAGGGTGCCGAACGGAACGGCCAGGAACAGCGACACCATGATGGACAGCTCCACGAACGCGACGACCAGCGCGACCAGCCCGACGATGATCAGGATGATCGAGAAGATCAGACTGGCGACGCCCTGCACCCGGCCCTGCACGCGCTCGGGCAGCAGCAGGCCCAGGCAGAACAGCCCGGTGCTCCAGACCGCCACCGCGTCGATCAACGCCAGGTAGCCGGTGCCCCGGCCGGACGGCTCGCTGACACCGGACACGTCGTCGATCTCCACGTCCAGCGCGCCGGCACTGTCCGCGAGGGCCGCACCGGCGTCGCCGCCGCCGAGCAGCAGCCCGGCGCCGAGTTCCACCCCGATCGCCAGGACGATGGCGAGCATGGCCAGCAGCAGGAACGGTTTGCGCAGATCACCCACGGCGGCACCTTCCTCTCAGTCCGGGTCGGGTCAGGACGTGGCCACGACGACCGTGCAGCCGCCCAGGCCGGGGCAGACCAGGCCCACCTCGGTGGCCTGGTCGACGGCGATCTTCGCCACCGCGCCGGTGCCGTCGGCCGCCGGCTCGACCTCGTCGCGGATGGTGAGGTCGGCGTCGCCGGGTGCCGGGGCGACGACCGTGAACCGCGCCGCGCTGCGCAGCACCAGGGTGCGCAGCCCGCCGGGGTCCGCGACGCGCACCACGCAGCTGCCGGAGAACGCCAGCCGACCCGTCTCGTCGGCGCAGTCGGCGCTGACCGTCGCCGGGTCCACGGCGGACCGCTTGCCGCCCAGTGCACCCAACCGGTCAACGAACCCGTGCCGGGCCCCGGGATCACCCTGGTCGTCGCGGCCCGCGCCGACCGCGACCACGAACAGCGCCACCAGCAGGACGGCGAACAGCCCCAGCAACGCCTTCTGCCGACCACTCATCGCGCCACGGCCTGCGTCACGATCTCGGTGAACCGGATCGTGTCCACCCCGGCGAAGTAGGAGTTCGTGCCCTGCGTCTTGCCGACCACCAGCAGCGTCACCTGGTGGGGGCCCTTGGCGAGCCGGACCGTGCCGACGTCCAGGAACTCCGTCTTGCGCACCGTCGGCGTGAAGCCGAGGAACGTGCCGCCGACCTGGTTGCCGTCGATGGCGAAGACGGTGTTGGCGTAGTCGAGGGCCGTGGTGCGTACCGCGGCGAAACGCCAGGTGCCGTCGGCCGGGATCTGCACCGTCACGGTGACCTGATCGCCGATCGCCAGCCCCGTGAAGAAGAGCTGCTTGTCCCCGGACCAGGTCACCCCACAGCAGTTGGGCTGCGCGCCCACGGCCGCCTTGCTGTTCTGCGGCGACTTGATCACCGCACCCTCCACCAGGCTCTCCGCCTCGACGGTGACCACCCGCGGCTCGCCGGGGGCCGGCTCGCCGTCGCGGGTCAGCAACACCACCCCCACGGCGACCACCACCAGCACCAACGCCGCGGCGGCGGCGATCCACAACCACGGGGTACGCCGTGGCGGCGCGACCGCCCGCACCTCGTACGTGACCCGGCCGCTGGAGCGGGAGCTCTCCTCCGGCGCCGTGTTCGCCGAGTACGCGAACCCGGTCATGTCGTAGCGGCGGGGCGGGGTTCCGGCCGGCACGGCGAGCTTGACCAGGAACGACACCGAGCCCTGGCCGGGTACCACCCGTTGGGGTTCGGCGACGGTGAACCACGCCCGCTGGGAGCCGTCACCGGGTGCCACGTCGAACACCACGGTGTCCGGCGCGTTGCCCGGATTGGAGACGGTGAAGGTCAGCTCGCCGCTGTTGCGCGGGTCGACTGTGAACTGCTCGGCGGCGGCGACGACCGCCCACTCGGTGGTCATGACGACTCCTCTTCCAGGACGATCTCGACAGTGGCCGAGGCGGGCTTCTCCGCCTCGACGATGCGGGTGATCACGGCGAGCTGACCGGCGGCGGCAACCGGTATCCGCACCACGACGTGGAAGGCCCGCTCGGCGGGCTCGTCGATGGCGAAGCCCGACATCCCGGTGGCCAGCTCCAGGGCGCGGCGCATTCCGTAGGGGGTGCCGCGCCAGCGGGCCAGCAGGGCCGCGTTGGCCACCAGGTCGCGCAGCCGGCCCACCGGCAGCGGCAACGGGGTGTCCGGCCGGGGCGAGGCCACCACGTGGTCCATGGCCACCCAGCGGGTCAACCGCACGACCAGCCCGTCCGGCGCCCGGTACGGGTCGAACAGCGCGTCCACCTCGGCGAGGATCGCCTCGTCCGGGGCGTGCAGCCCTTCCATCACGTCCAGCAGCGCCCAGAGCACGCTGCCCGGCACGCAGGCCCGCTGGTAGGCGGCGGGCAGCAGCCGCTCAATCGCCGAGCGTCGCATCCTGGCGCACCACCTCGATGTCGTGCTCGCCGGAGCAGAGCAGCCAGGTATCGGGGACGGTCACCACGTCGGCGGTGGCCTGGTTGGCACTGGGCGTCCAGGTGACCGCGTCGGCGCTGCGGTGCACGCCGCGTTCGCCGCTGGCCAGGATCAACCGCTCCGCCGCGCCAGCGCCGCCGGCTGTCGTGCTGGCGGCCGTCGGGCCGCTCACCGCGATGGCGTCGACCGGCACGAACCGGGTCCGGTCCCGCAACGGCAACCCGCAGTTGACCGACACCGCCTGCCACTGCGGCTGGGCGGCCAGGGTGTCCAGCCGCAGCACCCCGCCGCTCTGCGTGGCCGCCACCGCCTGCTGGCCGGTGAACGCGAGGTCCCGGCAGGTGCCGCCGAGCCACCCGGCCTGCATCGACTGCCACTTCACGTCGGACTCGAACAGCCGGGTGCGGTGGCAGCCCTGGCCGGGCTTCTTCGGGTCCGGTTCGCCCGCGCCGCTCCACAGCAGGGTGGCCGGGCCGTCGTACTGCACGGCGAGGACCCGGTTGTCCACGTTGGCCAGACCGACGTGGGTGAAGCTGCCGGGTCGGCCGCCGCTGGTCGACAGGTACACCCCGAAACTGGCCTGGGCGGCCACCGCCACCCCCGGCGCGCCCCGCTCGGAGACGAACGTGCGGACCGCGTAGAAGCCCCGGTCGGCGTCGGACGGGTCGACCAGGATCTGCAACGGCACCGCCCCGGGCAGCAGCGACACCTCGTACAGGCCGGTGTCGGTGGCCACCAGCAGTGCGCCCGCGCCGTCGCGGTCCAGCCAGGCCACGTCGGAGATCCGCGAGTCCAGGTCGGTGAGCAGCGACCACGTCTCGCCCAGGTCGCTGCTCAGATGCACCCGGGAGCCGCCCGAGGCGCGCAGCGTCACCACGGCCACCGAGCCGGGACGAGCGACGATGCCCGGTCGCACCGGCGCGGGCGCGGGTGCCACCCGCAGCACCGTCTCGTCGTCGAAGCGACCGGCCGGTTCCCAGCCCGCGCCGCCGTTGCTGGAGCGGAACAGCACCGGGCCGCGCCCGGCGTACCAGGTGCGCGGCTGGTACTGGTCCACGGCGAGGGCGCGGACGTCGGCGTCGGGGGCCTCGTCGACCACGAACCGCACCGACTCGACGTAGCGCACCCCCGGCTCGGCGTGCTCCAGCAGCCGGTACACGTTGGACGCCCGCAGCGGCTCGCCGAACGGCCAGCCGGTCGGGTTGAGCGCGGTCGGCAGCGGACTCAACGTCTGGTGCAGCCGATCGTGGATGCGACGACGGACCGCGTCCACATCCTCCTCGCGGCGGACCACCACCCGGGCCCGCACTGACACCGCCTTGAACCGCGCCCAGGTGGCCCGGGAGCGGATGCCGACCATCCGGCGTTCCTCCAGGTCCGCCTCGACCCGGTGGCGCGCCTCGGGCACCTCGTGCTCGCGCAGCACCGCCACCGGCAGCCGACCGCCCGGTCGGGCAGCCGCCGGCACGTACGGCACCAGCACCACCTCGACCTCGCCCGGCCGGGCGAAGCTGTACACCGCCGCGCGGGTGAACGCCCGCGCCCGCGCCACCGCGCCGGAGCTGGTCGCGAGGACCTCGAAGTCGCGGGCGGTGACCGCCCGCTGCTGGGCGAAGAACTCGTACGGACCGCGCAGCAGCACCGACTCCAGCGCCTCCATCTCCCGGCCGCCGGCCGCCGGGGCGGGGTTGTCCACGCGTACCCCGGGTAGTGGGTCGCGCAGGCTGGTCAGCGTGCCCGCCGCCACGTTGCCGGTGGGCCCGCCACCGGCGCGGTACCAGAGCCGGATCTGCCGTCCGGCCGGCGGCACCGCCGCGACGGTCACCGGCGGTACGGTGCTCGTCGGCGTGGCCGCGTCGGCCGTGGCCTCGCCGTGGGTCGCCCCGGCGGGGGGTCGCAGGTCGAGGGCCGGGGCGAAGATGACAGTGCCGGAGCAGCGGTCGACCAGGTACGCCTTGGCCTGCGGACCGAGCCCGGCGAAGCTGTCCACCGGCTGCCAGATCTCGAACGTGCGGCCGTCGTGCTCGCGGGCCGCCGCGCCCAGCTCGACAGTGCCGGCCGGCACCTCCACCCCGAGCAGCAGGTCCAGCGCCTCGGCGGTGTGTGTCAGCGGCGCGTGCGTCGCGCGCAGCACCTGCCCCGGCTGGCCGGTGCCCACCCCGAGCAACTCCGCCTCGATCGGTTCGCAGTGGTGCATCCGTACCGTCACCGACGTCTCGTCGGCGGGCAGCAGCGTCGGCTCGGTGGTGACGAACACGACCGGCCGAGGGTCCGCGCCCCGGGCCGCGGCGACCCGCAGCCCGGCCGGGATCCGGACCGCACCGCGGTCGGTGCCGGTACGGGTGAACCGGACGTCCGCCCAGGCCGCGGTCGGCGCGTGCCGGGTGACCCCGAGCAGATTCAGAAACGAGACGTACGCCTTCTCCGGCAACTGGTTCAACCGGTAGATCATCACCTCGGTGAGGTGCGCGAACGTCTCCACCAGCGCCATGCCGGGGTCGTGCGCGGACAGGTCGGTCCACGCCGGGCAGGACTGGCGGATCCGTTCCCGGGCCTCGGTGACCAGGTCGAGGAAACCGCGATCGTCCAGATGCGGCACGGGCAGCGTCATGACGCTCCTCCCTGGGCGGGCTCGTCGACCGGGAGCAGATCCACTGAGAAGACCAGTTGCCCGGGTGTCAGGCTGGCCCGCACCCGGTAGTCCAACCGGATCACCAACCGCCACGCGTCGTCCGCGTCCGGCCCGGCGTCCACGTCGATCACCTCGACCCGGGGCTCCCACCGGGCGATGGCCTGCCGGACGTAGTGGATGGCCAGACCGGCAGTGGTGTCATCGTTGGGCGCGAAGACCAACCGGTGCAGCCGGGAGCCGTACCCGGGTCGCATCAACCGCTCGCCCGGCGTGGTCGACAGGAGCAGGAACAGCGCCTGCCGTACGCTCTCGTCGCCCTCGGTCATCGCCAGGCCGCCGGCCGCGGTGAGCGCCAACCCGCCGGTGCGGCCGGCGTCGAAGCCGGCGCCGACGAAGCGGAAGGCCCTCATCGGTCCGCCCCCAGGAACTGCTGGCGAGGGTCGCGCACCGTGTGCTTGACCAGCCCCGGCGGTGTGCCGTTGGTGAACCCCTCCAGGTGCGACAGCACCACCCGGTGCCCGTCGACGCGGACCCAGTCGCTGTAGCCGACCCGGACGGTCAGCGTCGTCGTGCACGGCTTGATGGTCGGGCCGTAGTTCGGGCAGGCAACGATTGTGCGTCCCTCCGGGTCGTCATCGACGAGCACGGGCACACCGGTGACGGTCACCCACTGCCGCGAGGGTCGGTTCTCGACCCGGCCGTCGTGATCGCAGGTGATCACGGAGTCACTGTGGATCCAGCGCATCAGCCGCCTCCTTTGTGGTGGGCGCGGGCGAGCGAACGGGCCTGCTCCGCCGCGGTGGTCGGGTCCTCGGTCGAGTCGGCGTGCAGGAAGTCCACGCTGCGGGCGCGCACCACCATGGCCCGGCCGGGTGCGGAGACCACCAGGTCGGACGCCGCGTGCAGGATGGCCAGGTCGGGGGTCAGCTCCAGGAAGCTGCCGCCCTCGGTGCCCAGCCGCAGACTGCGCCGCACGTCGTCGACGACGATCGACTGCCCGCCGGCCGTGCGCATCGTCCAGCGGCGGGCCTTTCCGTCGTCGATGCCCGCGTCGTACGGCTCGACGGCGCCGAACAGCGAACCGAGCACGATGCCCGAGGCCGGCTCGCCGCCGGGCAGCACCACCAGCACGGTGTCACCCGGATCGGGCAGCGCCACCAGACCCTTGCCCGGTCCCGCCCCGGGGCACAGCACGGCGAGCCAGCCGGCGTCCAGCTCCCCGTACGCCGGCAGGGTCAACCGGACCCGCCCCAGCCCGTCCGGGTCGGCGACGTCGGTGACGCTGCCGAGGGTGACCACCGCGCCGCCGGTCGGGGTCGCCGGGGTGGCCGGCGGCACCGTGGAGAAACGGGTCAGGTGCCCGTTGCCGTCCACCGTGTGCACCACCTCGGTCAGCACGTACGTCCCGGAAACCGGGTCGGGCACCCCGCCGAGGTCGACGCGGCGGCCCGGCCGTAGCGCCGGATCGCCCTCGGCCACCCCCTCGGCCGTGACCAGCGCCGCCGCCCGGGTGTCCAGCCGGGCCTGGGCCAGCGCCGCCAACTCGTCGTCGCTGCGGCCGGGCTGATCCACGGCGGTGCGAACGCCGCCGGCACCCACGTCGGTCGGGTCCGGCCGGTCGTCGACGGGTCGGCCGCAGCGCGCCTCGTCGACCTGCTGGCTGATCACCTCGGCCCGCTGCGGGTGCCAGCCCAGGGCCGCGCTGGCACCGCTGGCCTGGTCGGTGTTGGTGGACAGCCGTAGGGTGTGCACGCCCGCGCCGAGCGTCAACGCGATCGGCTCCCCGTAGCCGGCGAGGGTGATCAGCCGGACGCCGCCACCGTCGGCGGCCAGGTGCAGCCCGGCCCGGCCGGCCACCTCGCGCAGCAGCTCCAGATCGCTGTGCCGGTGCTGGAGCAGCCGCTCCAACCGAGGGCCGTCGACATCGGCGGTCACCGCCAGACCCACCGCACCGCACAGCTCCCGGGCCAGCTCGACGGCGGTCACCGAGGTGAAGACCCGCAACCCCTGCCGCTTGCGCAGCCGGTGCAGCGGGTCGTACGCCCGCAGCCGCAGCACCGCCGCCCCGTCGGCGGCGTACTCCACCTCCACGCAGGTGACCTCACCGGTGAACAGGGCGTCCGCGTGGTCGGCGAGCCGTACGTCCAGCGCCGTGCCGGGGCGCACCGCCGGGTCGAACGCGCCGCTCCCGGCGGTGGTGGCGAGGACCAGCTCGGCCTGGGTGGGCTGGTTGAGCCGGGCCGCCACCCGCAGTGCGCGGACCCGCTGACGAGCCGCGCCCACCAGCTCGACGCCGTCGAGCAGGACGATCAACGCCCGGGGCGCAACGCTGGTCATGGCGTACCTCCCAGGTTGCCGGACGCGCTCGGCGCCGCGGCGGTCGGGCCGGTCGCCGCGTTCCACGGCGCGTCGGCGATCGAGGCGCCCAGGTACGACGCTCCCGCGCCCACCACACCCGCCACCGCCCGCGCCAACCCGGTCGCCGAACCGGTGCCGGCGCTCGGTGGCACGGCGAGGGTGGTGCCGGCCGGCACGGCCAGGGGATCGGTGATCCGGTTGTGTTCGGCCAGCAGCCGCCAGCGCAGCGGCGAACCCAGCGCGTCGTTGGCCAGCAGATCGAAACGCACACCGGAGCGACCCGGCTCGGCAGCGCCGTCACCGGCGGCGATCACCGCGCTGCCCGGCGCGGCGGTCGGGGTGCTCGCGGCGGCCAACTCCTCGGCGAAGCCGGCCTCGGCCTGATCGGCCGTCTCGGCGGCGCGGACCAGCTTCAGCCGCAGCCAGGACCGCCGGGGCGACCCGGTGCCGGTGAACGCGTCGAACCGTTCCGCCACCGCGATGATCACACCCGGAACGTTCCAGGTCTTGCCCCAGACCAACCGGACCAACGGCGGCCGCAGCCAACCGTGCTCGGCCGTGGAGTTCTCCGCGAGCATCCACAGCGGACGGGTGAGCACCCGGACATCGGCCGGACGTAGTTGCGCCTCCACGAAATCGACGTCGAAGAGCAGGTCGAGCACCAGCTCGGTACGGCCACCGCCGGTGAAGACCAGCGGATCGTCGGCCAGACCGGACCCGGTGAGCTGTCCGCCGCCGGCACCCCGCTGCCGTACGCCGGCGAGCCGGGTCACCTGCACGGTCTCCGGGTTGAGCAGGCAGTCCACCCGAACGCCTGAGGAGTCGATGAGGAAGGCGACGCGTTCCATCAGTCACCCGCCTGTTCCCGGTCCAGTCGGGTCAGCTGGACGGTGTCCACCGCCGCGCCGGCGACCGACCACAGTGTGGTGTCGTCCGGCAGGGCCGGCCACGGGTCGACGCTCCGCGCCGCCGCGTTGGGCGGTCCGTCGATGCCCGTCGCTCGTCCGCCGCCGGGCGTTCCCGTCCCGGCGTCGCGAAGCGCGGCCGGGTGTCCGGGTGGTGCCGGTTCGCCGGGCAGGGCCAGCCAGGGGCCACCGCCCGCGAGGCGATCCAGGTCGCCGCGCGCAGAGGCCGACGGGTCTCCGGCGCTCGTCGCCGTCGAACCGGTCCAGGACGCGTCGGCCCCTCCCCGGTTCGGCCCGTTCAGAAGGTGGTGCACAGCCACTGCGTCCACTGGTGACGTCCGGGTCGCGCTCGGTGCATCGCCACGCAGATGCCCGCTCTGGTCCTCCCTGGGCGAGGGCTGACCGTCCGAGTCGCCCCGGAACCCGTCGCGACCACCCGAGAGCCGGTCGGCGGTGGGTCGTACGGGGGGCGAGCCGGTGGAACGCCCGTGGTCAACCTCGCCGGACCACCGTGTGTCCACTGGCGGGTGTGAGGTGGTTCGGGTGGCTTCGGCTTCGGCCTCAGCCTGGTACGGGCGGCTGCTCGACGAACTGTGCGGCCCGAAGACCATGGAGCGGACCGGCTGTCGGCGGCCGTCCGTCCGGGCCAGCCCGCTCGCGTCGAGGGCCGTGGTGTCGGAGGCCGGGGTGTCGAGGGCTGTGGTGGCGCCGCGGGCCGCCCGGCCCACCGGCGGCACCGCCGCCCCCGGTCCCGCCGGCCAGGTCGAACCGGCTGGCGGGGTCGAGGGGTCCGGCCAGGTGGATCCGGCCGGCGGGGTCGTCAGGTCCGAGCTGGACGAAGGCGTCCGGTCGCCGGCAGCACCGGTCCCCGTACCGTCGGGCTGGTCACCAGCCCGCGACGAGCGGCCCGACCTGCCGGTTCGGCCCTCGGCCTGCGACCTCGTCGGCCCCTTGTCCCCGCTCGCACCGGGACCACCCACGTCCCCCTCGTTGCCGGACCTGCCGGACCTGCCGAGCCCGCCGGACCTGCCGGACCTGCCGAGCCCGCCGGACCTGTCGGGCTCGCCGGACCTGGCGTTCGTGACCGGGTCCGCATCGTCGGCGTCGACAAGACCGGTCGATTCGCCCTGCCCGCCGCTCCGGGCCCCTGCCTCGGCGTTGCCGGTCGGGGACGGGTCAAGATCCAGGTCGTGCAGCAGACCGGGCGCGTGGGCGGCGACCAGGTCCAGCCAGTGCCGCGGCGGCTCCCCGAAACGGCGTGGTGTCGCCTCGGGTGTCTGCGACGGCTGCGGAAGGTGGCCGGCGGGCTCGACCCGCCCGGCGAGGCGCTGCACCGCCCCGGCCGCCGAGCGCAGCCGGCCGGCCAGCCAGCTACGCGGGCGTCGGCGCGGTGGCACCGCCGGTCTCCAGCTCCAGGCCCTCGTAGCGCAGGGTCAGCGAGGCGATGGCGATCTCGTGGCTGAGGGTGTTGAGGTGTGCCCCGCGCCACCGGGTCGGCCAGGCGTCGATCAGGTTCCAGCGCAGCACCTCGGCCGTCCCGACCGAGTCGAGCAGCACCACCGAGACGTTGCGTCGGTTGAGGGTGCCCTGGGCGGTGGCGTTCACCCAGTCCCACAACTCGCGGGAGGCGGTGAGGCCGAAATGCAGCGTCACCGGCTCGTACTCGGCCTGACCGGGCACCATCCGCATCCGACCCAGGCCGTGCTCCCGGTACGGCTGCCCGGGGATGTTCACCTCCAACCCGGTCATCTCGGTGAAGTGGCCGTTGGTGACGCCGTTGATGAGCAGTCGGAAGTTGTACGCCCGGTACGGGTCGACCGGGGCCCCGGGTTGCGGGGTGGCGGTGGTGGGCATGTCAGCCTCCGATCGTCTCGGTCTCGGTGCCGCCGGCCCACTGGCTCAGCTTGAACACCACGAACTCGGCGGGCTTGACGACCGCGATGCCGATGTGGGCGATCACCATGCCCGCGTCGCGGACGTCCGGTGGGTTGGTCTCCTCGTCGCACTTGACGAAGAACGCCTCCTCGGGGCTGCGTCCCAGCAGCGCGCCGTCCCGCCAGACCCGGGTGAGGAACGCCCCGATGTCGCGCCGGATCGAACGCCAGAGGGTGAAGTCGTTGGGCTCGAACACCATCCAACGGGTGCCGTTGGCGATGGCCTGCTCGATGGCGATGCTGAGGCGTCGGACGTTGAGGTAGCGCCACTCGCTGGCCTCGGCGGCGAGCGTACGGGCGCCCCACACGCGGATGCCCTCGCCAGCGAAGTAGCGGATCACGTTGACACCCTTGGGGTTGAGGACGTCGTGTTCCGGTCGGGTGACCAGGTAGCCCAGGTCGACGGCGCCGCGCACCGGCTCGTTGGCCGGTGCCTTGTGCACCCCGCGCAGGGCGTCGGTGCGGGCCCAGATGCCGGCCAGGTGCCCGCTCGGCGGGGTGAGTTCCAACTCCCCGCTGATCGGGTCGCGCACCCGCAGCCAGGGGTAGTAGAACGCGCCGAACTCGGACTGTCGCGGCCGGTAGGCGGCCCCCTCGTGGCCGCCGGAGCCACCCGGCTGGGCCGGACCGCCGCCGGGACCGCCGGCCGCGCCGCCGCCCGTACCCTCGGCGGGCTTGGGGGGTTTGCCGGAGGACGGCGTGGCGACCCGGGTCAACGCGGAGATATCGTCGATGTCGGGTGCCGGGTCGCAGATCGCGACCATGGTGCGGGTGCGCTCGGCCATGCTGAGCAGCGCCTCGTGGGACACCACGTCGTGGAAACCGGGCGCGGCGATGATGGAGATCTCGTCGACGGCCTCCAGCAGTTGCAGACCGCCGCGCCGCTGCCCGGTGCCGGTGATCGCGCCACCCTCGCCGACGTTGACCACCCAGCAGCGGGCACCCCCGTTGTCCAGGAAGCCGAAGACCGCCCGGGCCAGCGGGGTGCTCTCCACCCGCTCCCCACCGGCGAAGAGCCGCAGGAACTCCGTCCAGTTGTTGACCGGCACCGCCTTGCCCAGGTGGGCGGAGCGGTCCGGGGCGACGCCGACGAAGGCGGCGATGCTGGTGCTCGCCGGCCCGATCGGTCGGGCGCCGCTGGGGACCTCCTCGACATAGATGCCGGGGGAGAAGTAACTGGGCATCGGTCCTCCTGTGCCTGTGGGTGTCAGTGGGTCGGTGGCGCGCAGACGATGACGATGTCGTCCTCGGCCGGGTCGACGTCGGCGGTGAGGACGAGCCCGCGTCCGGTCAGCCGCAGCCGGACCGGGCTCGGATGCTCGGGGTCGTGCGGGACGCCGACGATCAGGAACCGGCCCTCGGTGTCGGTGCGGGTGGCGGACCCGGTGCCGGGCAGTTCGACCCGCATCGCGGCCAGTGGCTGCTCCTGGGGGCCGACCACCCGCCCACTGAGGCTGCGTACGTCGAGTTGCCGCAACCGCAGCGGTTGCAGCACCGGCGGCGCGGCCGGAGTCGGGTGGTCCACCTGCGCCGCCACGTCGATCAGCAGCGCCGGTCGGGGCGCCGTGCCGAAGGCCGCCCACAGTGGTGGATCGCCGGCCTCCAGCACGACCGGGTAGCTGCCGTCGCTGGTCGCGGCGGTGAGCACCCGGTCCAGCCGGGGCAACCCGGCCGGACCGGTGACGCAGAGCAGGTGGCGGACAGTGAACCGGTACGGTTCGCGGACCGCGCCGCTGGAGCGGGTCTGCCGGGCCGGGCGCAGCTCCATCGGCCAGAGGGTGAGCCCGTCGGCGTCGTCGCACGCGCGGGGCGGGCCGACCGGGACCGGTTCCCCCGCCGCGCTGGTCACCCAGGCGACCAGCGCGGCGGTGGCGGTCTCGATCGGTCCGCGCCCGTGGGTGGTCATCGCGGCGGCGTCCCCTGGATCCGGTACGCGATGGCCTCGTTCCACACGTGCGGGTAGACGCCGATCTCGAAGTACCGGGTGAAGCGGTTGATCGGCGCGTTGGTGTGGTCGTGGTAGAGCAGCCACACCGGCGCGATGGTGAACAGGACGTAGTTGGCCAGGACGAGGGGGATGTAGAGCGGCCCGAGCAGGCGGCCCTGGAAGATGTGCACGTCCTCGTGCCGCTGGATGCCGGAGCTGGAGCCGGCGCAGACGGTGCCGATGGTGGTGGCGTAGCGGGGTGAGACCCCCTCCACCACGCTGACCCGACCGCTGTTCAGTGACGTTGGCCGGTCCAGTGAGTGCCCGAAGATCAGGTGCACGGTCAGGTAGATGGCGCCGACGACAGTGTTGAGCAGACTCCAGGTGTGGTCGACGACGAAGAGGAAGATGCCGCGGGCGTCCGAGGCGTACACCCCGGCGGAGGCCACCGACCAGCCGAAGACCGCGCCGACCACCAGGCCCACGACGGCGCCGATCAGCAGCCCGATCGAGCCACCGGCGAGGAAGCCGAGCAGGGCGGCGAAGGCGACCTGGATGGCTGCGCTGAGAATTCCGAAGACCATGACGACACCCCTCAGACCCAGGAACGGAAGACTCGGGGCTCACGACCGCTCGCGACCTGGGTCGGCGTCGCCTGTCGGTTGCCGGGCGGGAACTGGTTGACGCCGAGCGCGGCGGAGAAGATGACCAGCGCGTTGAAGAACGCGATGATCCACTTCTCGCCGCCGGCGTCGTCGGCGAATGCCGCTGTCACGTAGGACAGCAGCAGCGCGATGGCGATGGCGATCCACTTGCGGAGCTTGTCGCCGCTCGGGCCGATCAGCCCGCCGATGACGTTGGTGGCCAGCAGGGTGGCGGCGCTCGCGCCGGCGATGGTCCCCAGGGCTGCCCAGGTGAAGAGATCGTTCATGACGATCCCCCTTCTGCGATGGTGCGACCGGGATGTGGTGGTGGTGAGGTCCGGTGCCCTGCGGGGAGCACCGGGGCCGGTCGCCGTCGTTTCGGGGGCGGCCGGGGCCGGGCGTGGCCGGCTGAGCCGGCCACCAGATGGATCAGCCGGGCCCCGGGGCGCCGGCGGGCGGGCCCGGCGGCGGGGTCGGACCGGGCGCAGCCGGCGCCGCGGGGTGACGGCGGCGAGCCAGGAGTACGCCCACCGCGGCGAGCAGCAGCAGGAGGAGGACACCGCCGACGACCAGCAGCCAGGGGAATCCGCCGTCGTCCTGCTCGCCGGCGGCAACCGGCGAGGTGGACGGTCGTGGTGGCGCCTCGGCCACGGCCCGCAGCTCGGCTGGTTTCTCCTGGTTGGGATCGACCTTCCAACTGACCGAACGGCCGTTGACGGTGCCATTGCTATCGATCACTCGGCCGGGAAATGTCACCGAGATCTCGAACGACATGAGCTTGAGGAACGCCTGCTGGTTTTGCGGATTCTGTTCCGCAACCTTTCCGCCATATTTCTTGGGATCGAGCGGCAGCGTGAAGCGGTACAGGTCGCCGTCCCTGACCAGTTTCACGCTCTCGGTGTCGAAACCAGCCAGCGGCGCCTTGCGGTAACTGATCTGGGAGCCGTAGAAAGTGGCGTCCTGGTAAAGGGTTTCCTCGCCCGCCGGTAGGGCGGGGATGTTCTGCCGCAACTCCGCGAAGGCGACCGGAAGGTTTTTGTTACGACCGCTCAGCACGGACTTCTGGGCCGTCAGCAGGAGCTGCCCGTCGACAGTGTCGTCGGCGTTGACTGTCAACCCCATGTTGAGTTGCATGCAGCCGCTCAACGCGGCGAGAAGAAGGAGGCACACCGCGACGCGGAGTGCCCTACCGCGGTTGACTCTCCTGTTCATGGGCTCAGTGTGTGTGATCGCTTTCACCATCAGCAGTCAGCGATCGGTCACAACGAAGTCGCCGATTGTACCGGCGCACTGTCGCCTTTGATTAGCCCCGACGGCGATCCGAATGACTATTCTGGAGCTTTGGGGCCACGACGGTTCCCCGTCGGCCGTAGTCTGGTCGGATGAGAATTGTCGCGTGCGTCCTGCTGGTAGATCCCGACGGGCGGCTGCTCTTGCAACTGCGCGACGGCGACGCGACGCACCACCCGAACGTGTGGGGGCTGCCCGGCGGCCACGGCGAACCGGGGGAGACGCCGGAGCAGACCGCCGAGCGGGAGTTGTTGGAGGAGACCGGCCTGCGGGCCGACGGGCCACTGCACCCGGTCGCCGTGCAGTCGCTGCCCGAGCTGGCCCGGGTGAAGCACTACTTCCTCGGCAGCACCAGGGCTCGGCAGGAGGACGTGGTGCTCGGCGAGGGCGCGGCGATGCTCTTCGTCCCCGGTGCCGAGGTGCTCAACGGTCGTCAGTGGACGCCGGGCACCGTTGAGGTGTTGACCAAGTTCCTCGCCTCACCGGAGTACGCCGCAATGGCCACCGGCCGGATCGCCGGGCCAGCTCAGCCCGCCGGCGGTCTCCAGTCCGCGTAGCGGGCCATGCTGCGCAGCGCCACCCGGCCCGGGGTGAGCCGCAACGCGACGGTCCGCATCGCGAAGGCAATCGGGTTGTGCAGCTGCTGTCCGAACCGCCCTGCGACGTAGGAGGCACGGGCGACGGACTGGCTGCGTGGTCGACGCTGCGCGTCGTACGCGGCCAGGGCGGCGGGCACTCCCTCGGCGCCGCCGGCGCAGACCGCGCCGAGCACCACAGCGTCCTCGATGGCCTGCCCGGCGCCCTGCCCGAGGTTGGGTGTCATCGGATGGGCGGCGTCGCCGAGCAGCGCCACCCGGCCCCGCACGTACGAGGGCAGCGGCTTGGCCAGGTAGTGGATGTCGTTGCGGAGCACGGCATCGGGTGGGGTCGCCGCGAGAAGCGCCGGGATGGGGTCGTGCCAGTCGCCGAAGCGCTCCCGCACGGCCGCCAGCTCGTCGGGGGCGTGACCGCCCGGCGGGGCGTTCAGCGCGCCGTACCAGTAGAGCTGGCCGTCGCCGATCGGCACCATGCCGAACTCGGCCCCCGGCCCCCAGGTGATGGCGGCCGGGATCGGATCGGGAAAGGCGATGGCCGCCCGCCACGTCGTCGATCCGGCGTACACCGGGCCGGGGTGTTGCGGCCAGAGCTGGGCGCGGACCCGGCTGCGCAGGCTGTCGGCGCCGACCACCAGATCGGCGCTGAGGGTATGTGCGCCGTCCGGGCCCTGATAGTGCACCTCGGCGCGGTCCGGGCTGGACTCGACGTGCTGCACCGTGGCGTTGGTGTGCAGGGACGAGGCCGGCAGGGCCTCGCGCAGCGTGCGGTGCAGCGTGGCCCGGTGCACGCCGAGCGCAGTGGTGCCCAGCTGCCTGATCATCTCCGAGGCGTCGATCCGGGACAACCATCGCCCGTGGCGGTTGCGGATCCCGCCGGGTGCCCCGCCGTGTCCACCTTGGCGCAGGGCCGGGCCGAGACCGAGGGCGTCCACCCCGCGTACCGCGTTGGACATCAGGCTCAGGCCGGCACCGACCTCGCGCATCTCGGGGGCGCGCTCCAGCACGGTGACCCGCCACCCGTGCCGGTGCAGGGCGAGCGCCGCGCTCAACCCGCCGATGCCGGCGCCCACCACCACCGCGTGTGAGTCGTCCATGTCGATCCTCCTTCTACATCTGTAGAAGAGTGATACTACCTGCGGACCACCGGAAGAGAGGAGTGCCATGACGGCGCGGGCGAACAGGATCGCGACGCTGACCGACGCGGCCATCGAACTGATCGCCGACGGTGGCATGCGAGCCCTGACCCACCGGGCGGTCGACGGCCGCGCCGAAATGCCGCCGGGCACCACCTCCGCGTACCTGCGGACCCGACAGGCGCTGATCGAGGCGGTCGTCGGACGGCTCGCCGAACGGGACCGGGCCGACCTGGCCGCGTACGACCTGCCGACCGGCCCGCCACCCCCGACCCCTGCCCCCCGGCTCGACAGCGGCGACCTCGACGCGCTCGCCGCCGGCGTCGCCGAGGTGCTCGACCGCTGGTTGAGCACCGGACGCAGCCGGAGCCTCGCCCGCTACGCCTGCCTGCTGGAGGCGGTGCACAGGCCCGAGCTGCGCGGCATCCTGCAACACGGCACCGGCCTGCGGGTGCAGGCCCGGGACCTGCTGACCCGGGCCGGGGCCACCGACCCCGACCGGCAGGGCGACCAGTTCGTGGCGTTCGTGGACGGGCTGCTCTTCGACCGACTGGCCGGCGCGGGCGCGCTCAGCGCCCCACCGCCCGGCACCGCGGCCAGCCGGGCCGACCTGAGCGCCGCCGTCCGTACGCTGCTGCGCGCCCTCACCGGAAGCTGACCCGACCGGCGCCGTTCGGCGAGCGGGTCGGCGGCCCTGTCGTGCACGGGTCCGGCAGCGCGCGGACCCGACGGTGGCCGGCTCTGGTGGCGTGCGGGCCCGCTGCTGTGCGGGCCTGACGGTGGCCGGGCCTGGTGGTGGTGTGCGGGCCTGGCTGCGTGCGGGCGCGTCGGCGCGCTGGCACTCGGCTGGCCGGAAGCAGCCCGGTGATCAGGTCCGACGCGTGATGGGAGACGATCGCCCCGGGATGCCGTGGGCCGCCGGCATGTGCCGCGGACCGGTCCTTTGGACCTGATTCGTTTACGGCATCAGCTCCAAAGGGAGCGGACGGCGTGCTGCGGTGGGCCGGCGGCGTGGCGTCGGACCTTTGGCGGTGTGCCGTCGTGAGCTGGTGGTGTCTGTCGTGACCTGACAACGCCGCGCCGCGCCGCGCCGTGCCGCGCCGGTGGTGTGGTGTGGTGTCGCGGGTTGGCGGCGTGCCGGCGTGCGCTGGTGGCGGGTGTGGTGAGCTGGCGGCCTGGCGTCGGGTCGGGGTGGCGGGCCGGGGTGGCGGGCCGGTCGGCGTGGGTGGGAGAGGTTGGGAATGGTGCGGTTCAGCGGCCTGCGGACGGCCGGCGGGCGGCTGCGGCACGGCTGGCGGCCGGTGCTGGAGGCGACCGTCGCGGCGACCGTGGCATGGCTGTTGGCTACCCGGTTGCTCGGGCACCCGCAGCCCTTCTTCGCGCCGGCCGCCGCGCTTATCGTCCTCGGGCAGGCCCGGGGGCAGCGCATCCGCCGGGCCGTCGAGGTCATCCTCGGTGTCGCCGCCGGGGTGCTCGTCGCGGACCTGGTGGTGCAGGCGCTCGGCCCGGGCAGCACCTGGACGGTGTTCACCGTCATCCTGCTCACCGTCCTCCTCGCGGTGGCCTTCGGCGCCACCGGCGTGACGCTGGTGCAGGCGGCGGTCTCCGCGCTCTACCTCGTGGTGGTCGCACCGCCGGACGGCTCGTTGGTGCCGTTCCGCTTCGTCGACGCGCTGGTCGGCGGCGCGGTCGCCCTCGCGGCCAGCCTGCTGGTCGACGCCCGGCATCCGCTGGCGCCGCTGGTCGCCGAGGTACGGCGGACCTTCGACGAGTTGGCCGGGCTGCTCGGCGGGATCGCCGACGCGTTGGACGACCGCGACGAGCCGGCGGCGGTCGCCGCGCTGAGGCAGGCGCGGGGGATGGACGCCCGGGTGGACGGGCTGCGCGACGGTGTGCTGGCCGCCGGTGAGGCGCTGCGGCTCAACGTCCGCCGACGTCGGCACATCGGTCGGCTGCGCTCGGTGGACGAGTCGATCCGGCAGATCGACTACGCGGTCCGCAACGTCCGGGTGCTGGCCCGTGCGGGCGTGACCCTCAGCCGGCTGCATACTCCGGCCCCGCCCGAGCTGGGCGCCGCCCTGCGGTCACTGGCCGAGGCGGTCCGTCAGGCCGGTGCCGCCCTCGCCGCGGACCTGGACGGGCAGGAGGAGACCGCCGACCGGCACGCCACCCGGGCCGACGAGTCGGCGTTGGCCGCGGTGCACGCCGCCGGGCAGCTCTTCGGTCCCACGCAGACCCTCCCCTTAGCGATGATCATCGGTCAGGTCCGGGCCACGGCCATCGACCTGCTGCGGGGCGTCAACCCGGAGGACGACGCCGCCGTCCTCGCCCGCGTCGACGACGCCCTCGGCCTCCCGCCGGTCTGACGGCTGCACCGCTCAACGGTGGTTCCCCGCCCGTGGAGGACGGGCGGTGAGCCAGGCGACGGCGGAATCGCGGATCGGGGCGGGGATGTCGTGGCCACCGGGGAACTCCTGGTACGTCACGTCGTAACCGAGATTGTGCAGGCGGGGGACGAGACGGCGGCTGCACACGTCGATGGGCAGCACCCGGTCGTCGACGCCGTGCGAGATGAAGATCCGTGGCTGGCCGTGGGTGACCGGTGGCGCGGCGAAACCGGGGGAGAAGGCCAGCACCGTGTCAACCAGATCCCCGTTCGCCAGGCCCAACGACAGCGCGTACGAGGCGCCGTCGGAGAAGCCGCCGACCGTCACGTCGGCCACCAGGTAGGTGTCGAAGACGGTCGCCAACAGCCCGTCGATGCGCCCCACGTCCGCACCGAAGCCACCGGCGATCAGGTCCCAACTGGCCGCTGACGAGTCCGGGGCGACCAGCAGCAGGTGCTGCGCGTCCGCCACCGGCAACAGCAGGTCCAGCCCCTGTTGCGCCGAACCGCCCGCACCGTGCAGGAGCAGCACCAACCGGTACGCCGAACCGTCGGTCGCGGGCTCCGGGGCGTACCCCAGGGCCAGCCGGTCACCGTCGGGGCCGGTCATCGGCACCAGCCCGGTGCGGCCCGACGCCACCGGCGGGTGGCGGCGGGCGGTCAACCGGCCGTCCCGAGGGCTCGGCGCCGGGTCCCAGTGCGACGGCGCGGAGTCGGACACGGGTCGGCGCTCCTTACGGTGGACGAAAGGTCCGACGCGGTTACCCGGCCCGTACGGGGTTAACCGTCAGTGTGCTCGACCGAACGTCGACTCAGGCGCTGGCCCGCGCCACCAGGGCGGACGGGAAGAGGGTCACCGGAGCCGCCGGGCGCCCGTCCAGCAGGGCGGTGGCCGCGGCGGCGGCGATCCGCCCCACCGGATGACTCGCCGTGGTCAGCGCCGGGGCGGTCATCCCGGCCAACGGGATGTCGTCGAAGCCGGCCACCGCGACGTCCGCGGGCACCCGCGCACCGGCGTCCCGCAGGCCCGCGATCACCCCGAGCGCGGTGTCGTCGCTGATCGCGTAGATCGCGTCGATGTCCGGCCAGCGGCGCAGCGCCTCGCCGGCCGCTGCCCGGCCACGCGGCGCCCTGAAGTCCCCAGGAAGTATCCGCTCCGGTAGGCCGGCCTCGGCCATCAGTCGGCGGTACGTCTGCACCGGGCGTTGCGCGCAGGGCAGCCACCGGGGGCCGGTCACCATGGCGATCCGGCGGCGACCCGAGGCGTACAGATGGCGCAGCACCGCTTCGGAACCGGCGGCGTTGTCGACGTCGAACGACGGCACTGTCGCCGAGCCGATGCCGATCGAGACCACCCGACCGCGCTGCGACCGCGGCACCGCCTCCAGCAGTTCCTCGGTGGTGTTGACCAGGATCACCCCGCATACGCTGCGATCCCCGTCGAGTTGGTCGAGGCTGCGGGGGTCGCCGAACGGCAGCCAGTACAGCGCCACCCCGACACCGGCGGGCGTGCACACCCGAGCGGCAGCGCCGACCACCTGGTGCACGTACGGGTCGTCCAGCACCCCGGCGCTGGTGCCCAGAACGGCCACCACCAGGCGTACGCCGCCCCCGCCGCTGACCAGCGCCCGGGCGGCCGGGTTGGGCACGTAGCCGAGCTGGTCGACGGCTGCCGTGACCTGTTTCCGGGCGGCCGGCGAGGCGAACCCCGTGCCGGCGATCACCCGCGACGCCGTGGACCGGGACACCCCGGCGACCCGGGCCACGTCCTCGAGAGTTGCCGGTCGCTGTGCCGCTGTCGTCATCGTCGCCTCCTGCGGCGGCCCGTCCGGTCGGGCCAACGCCTGCTCACATCATGCCCCGGCCCGAGCAGCAGCGGTAAGGGGCGGTTCCCGGTTGTGGTGGTAGCGCTCTCAGGTGTGCGATCGTGCCAGGAGATCACCCCGAGAAAGAGGACCTACCCTCGTGAGCGCCCCCACCAGTCGACCCGTAGCCCCGGGCACCGCATCGCCGACCCTGCGGACGGTGCGGCTCGCCCGCAACGGCGTCGCCGTCACCTTCACCCTCAACGGGCTCGCCGTCGGCAGCTGGTTCTCCCGCGTCCCGGCGGTCCGGGAGGCGTTGGACCTCTCCGCCGGCCGACTCGGGTTGCTGCTACTGGCGATGAGCGTCGGCGCGCTGCTGGCCATGCCCACCTCCGGCCTGCTCGCCCAGCGATTCGGTGCGGCCCGCACCGTGACGATGGCCACCGTGCTGGTCGCGGTCGGCCTGACCGTGGCGGGGCTGGGTGCCACGATGACCGGGTCGTTCGCCATCGTCGCCCTGGGACTGGTCGCCCTCGGCTACGGCTCCGGCGCCTGCGACGTGGCGATGAACGTCGAGGGCGCGGCGGTGGAACGGCGGCTGGGCCGTACGATCATGCCCCGGTTCCACGCCGGGTGGAGCCTCGGTTCGGTGGCCGGAGCGGCGCTCGGCGCCGGGGCTGCCCGGTTCGACGTCTCGGTCGGCGCGCATCTCGTCGCGGTGGCGGTGGTCGTGTTGACCGGCACCGCGCTCGCCGCCCGGACGTTCCTGCCCGTGGGCAGCGATCACAACGGCGACCCGGCGGACGCCACCCCGGCCGCCCGTCGCCGGGCGCAACTCGCCGCCTGGCGGGAGCCGCGCACCCTGTTGATCGGGCTGTTCGTGCTGGTAGCGGCGTTCACCGAGGGTGCGGCCAACGACTGGCTGGCCGTCGCGTTCATCGATGGACGGGACCTGAGCGAGGCCGCCGGCGCGGCGGTCTTCGCGGTCTTCGTGGTGGGCATGACCGTCGGACGCACCGTCGGCACCATCGCGCTGGACCGGTGGGGTCGGGTGCCCGTGCTCAGCGGCACCATCGGCCTCGCCGTGGTGGGCGCCGGCCTGGCCGTGCTGGCGGGCTCCGGGCCGGTGGCCGTCATCGGCGTCGCCCTGTGGGGTCTGGGTGCGTCGCTGGGCTTCCCGGTCGGGATGAGCGCGGCGGCCGACGACGAGGCGCACGCGGCGGTGCGGGTGAGCGTGGTCGCGGTGATCGGCTACACCGCGTTCCTCGGTGGCCCGCCGTTGCTGGGGCTGGTCGGCGACGAGGTCGGCACACTACGCGCGCTGCTGGCGGTGCCGTTGCTGCTGCTGCCGACCCTGCTGCTGGTGCCGGTGCTGCGTCCGCCGCACTCCGCTGAAACTGCTCCGTCGGTAGTTAAAAACTAACCCATTTCGCCGCCGGGCGGTATCGGGTGCGCGGCCTACTGCGCCGCGCACCCGCACTGGTTACGGTCGCCCGATGCCAACCGATGAGATCACCGCCGCCGCGGCGGGCACCTGGACCCTGGGCGACCGCACCGTGCACCGGATGGGCTTCGGCTCCATGCGGATCACCGCGAACCCGGACCCCGACCGGGCCGTCGCCCTGCTACGCCGCGCCGTGGAGCTGGGCGTCAACCACATCGACACTGCCGCGTTCTACGTCTCGCCCGGCGGCACCCTGCGCGTCGGCACCGGCCCGGCCCGCTACGCCACCGAGCTGATCCGCGCGGCGCTCGCCCCGTACCCGGAGGACCTGGTGATCGCCACCAAGGTCGGTTTCGGGTACGACCCGGAGGCGGGCTTCACCGAGGCGCTCACCCCGGCGCAGTTGCGGGCCCAGGTGGAGGAGAACCTTCGCCGGCTCGGCCGCGACCAACTCGACGTGGTGAACCTGCGCCTCGGCCGGGGGCCGGGTGCGGTGCCGGTGGCCGACCGGTTCGGCGCGCTCGCCGAGTTGCGGACCGCCGGGCTGATCCGGCACCTCGGGCTCTCCAACGTCCGGCCGGAACAGCTGGACGAGGTGGCGGGCATCGCTCCGGTGGTCTGCGTGCAGAACAACTACGGGGTGAACGCCTACCGGGAGCAGGACGCGCTCGTCCGGCTCTGCGGTGAGCGGGGCATCGCCTACGTGCCGTTCTTCGCGCTGGCCGGCACCGGACGGGAGACGGGCGCGAGCACCGCGCAGGACGAGGCCGTGGAGGCGGTCGCCCGCGCCCACGGCGTCACCCCGCAGCAGGTACGCCTCGCCTGGACCCTGCACCAGGGCCCCCACGTGCTCGCCATCCCCGGCACCTCGGACCCGGAGCACCTGGCGCAGAACGTCGCCGCTGGAACCCTACGCCTGACCCCGGAAGACCTGACCCGCCTGCACTGATCGTCTTACCCCGTCACCGCTCAGGCCCGCACGACGTGCACCACAATCTCCTGACCGTCGCCCACAGTGCCGGAGAACCCCTCCGACAACGCGTCCACAACCGTCAGCTGGAGCGCGAGGGTCTCGTGCGCGATGAGCTTCTGATGCGTGGAGATCGCCGCCGCGACGTCCGCGGGGGCGGCGATCGACACCGTGATCCGGTCGGAGACCTCGAAGTCGGCGTCGCGGCGGGCCTGCTGGATGATCCGGACGACGTCGCGTGCGACGCCCTCGGCTGCCAGCTCGGGGGTGATCTCGGTGTCCAACGCGATCGTCGTGCCGCGCTGGGACTCCACCACCCAACCGGTGCGCGGCACCTCCGTGATCAGGATGTCGTCCAGGCTCACCTCGACCTGCGCACCGTCGACCGACAGTGGGTACGTCCCGTTCGCCCGGACGCCGTCGACCAGCTCCCGGGGGGCCACGGCGGCAATCGCCTTCGCGACGTGCTGGGTGCGGTTGCCGAACCGGCGGCCCAGGGTCCGGAAGTTCGCCTTGACCTGCACGTCGATGACCCCGCTCTGGGGATCGAGCGGCTGGAGGACCTTCACGTTCAACTCGTCGCCGATGTCGTCCAGCAACGCCTGCGGGAGAACGGTGCCGGCCGGCAGCCCCACGAGCGCCCGGCTCAACGGCTGACGGATCCGCAGGCTGCTCGCCTTACGCGCGGACCGCCCCGCCTCCGCCAACGCCCGCGCCGTGGCCACCTGGGCCGACAACTCCGTGCTGATCAGTGTGGTGTCGGGTGTGGGCCAGGTCGCCAGGTGCACCGACTCCGGAGCCGACTCGGCACCGCGCCGGACGACCTGCTGCCACACCTCCTCCGTGACGAAGGGAATGAACGGCGCCAGTAGCCGCGTGAGGATGTCGAGGCACTCGTACAGGGTGGTGAGGGCGTCGGGGTCGCCCTCCCAGAAACGCTGCCGCGACCGCCGTACGTACCAGTTCGACAGGTCGTCGATGAAGTCGGCGAGCAGTCGACCGGCGCGCGCCGTGTCGTAGTTCTGCAGCCGTTCGTCAACGGCGGCCGCGAGGGCGTGGACCTCGCCGACGATCCACCGGTCCAACACCGGTCGCTGGGCGACCGGCTGCGCCAGATGCGGCGCCCACGTCGAGTTCGCCGCGTAGAGGGAGAAGAACGCCGCGGTGTTCCAGTAGGTCATCAACACCTTGCGGACGATCTCGTCGAGCGGGCCGGGCCCGATCCGGCGCGGCGACCACGGTGAGCCGGAGCACGCCATGAACCAGCGCACCGCGTCGGCGCCGTGCGTGTCCATCAACGGGATCGGCAGCAGGATGTTGCCCAGGTGTTTGCTCATCTTGCGGCCGTCCTCGGCCAGGATGTGCCCGAGGCAGACGACGTTCTCGTACGGGGACCGGTCGAAGACGAGCGTGCCCACCGCCATCAGCGTGTAGAACCACCCCCGCGTCTGATCGATCGCCTCGCAGATGTACTGGGCCGGGTAGGTGCGCTCGAAGATCTCCTTGCTGCCCGGCACGTGGGGGTAGCCCAACGACGCGAACGGCATCGCCCCGGAGTCGTACCAGGCGTCGATCACCTCGGGGACGCGGGTGGCGATCTGGCCGCAGTCCGGGCAGGCGAAGGTGATCTCGTCGACGTACGGGCGGTGCGGATCCAGCTCGGACAGGTCGGCGCCGGCCAGCTCCCCGAGCTCCGTGCGGGAACCGACAGCTGTCACGTGGTTGTCCGGGCATCGCCACAGCGGCAGCGGGGTGCCCCAGTACCGGGCGCGGGACACCGCCCAGTCGATGTTGTTCTTCAGCCAGTCGCCGTAGCGGCCGTGTTTGATGTGCTCCGGGAACCAGTTGGTGTTCTCGTTCTCCCGCGTCAGCTCGTCGCGGACCTCGGTCGTCCGGATGTACCAGGATGGCTGCGCGTAGTACATCAGCGGCGTGTGGCACCGCCAGCAGTGCGGGTAGGGGTGCTCGAACGGTTCGTGCCGGAACAACCGACCAGACTTCCTCAGGCGGTCGATGAGCAACGCGTCGGCGTCCTTGAAGAACACCCCACCGACCAGGTCGATGCCGTCGTTGAACCGCCCGTTCGGGGCGACCGGGTTGACCAGCGGCAACCCGTACGCGCGGCAGACGGCGAGGTCGTCCGCGCCGAAGGCCGGTGCCTGGTGCACCAGGCCGGTGCCGTCCTCGGTCGTGACGTACTCCGCGAGAACCACCCGGTGCGCGTCCGGGATGTCCACCAGGTCGAACGGCCGCTCATACCGCAGACCCTCAAGGGCCGACCCGGGAACGGTCGCCAGGATCTCCGCCTCGTCACCGAGGACCCGCTGGGTCAGCGGTTCGGCGACGACGAACGTGCCCTGCCCGGTGCGGGCGACGGCGTACGTCACAGCGGGATGTACGGCGACGGCGGTGTTGGACACCAGGGTCCACGGGGTGGTGGTCCAGACCAGCAGGTCGACGCCGGTGTGGCCGGCCACGTCCCCGTGCAACGGAAACCGCACGTACACGGAGGGGTCGGTGACGGTCTCGTACCCCTGTGCCACCTCGTGGTCGGAGAGGGTCGTGCCGTCGCGGGTGCAGTACGGCGCGACCCGGAAGTCCTCCACCAGTCGCCCGCCGTCGTGGATCTGCTTCAGTGACCACCAGACGCTGTCCACGTACTCCGGGGACATGGTCTGGTACGGATGCTCCAGGTCGATCCAGTAACCCATACGTTCGCTGAGCTGGACGAACTCGTCCACGTGCCGCAGCACCGACGTGCGGCACAGGGCGTTGAACTCCGCGACGCCCATCTTCTCGATGTCGGGCTTGCCGCTGAGCCCCAGTTCCTTCTCCACCGCGAGCTCAACGGGCAGGCCGTGGCAGTCCCACCCGGCACGGCGCGGCACCGAGAAGCCCCGCATCGTCCGGTACCGGGGAAAGAGGTCCTTGAAGACCCGCGCCTCGATGTGGTGGGTGCCCGGCGTGCCGTTGGCGGTCGGCGGCCCCTCGTAGAACACCCACGGCGGACCGTCGGCCGTCTGCTCCAGACTCCGGTTGAACACGTTGTTTGCCTGCCACCACTCGATGACCGCACGGTCAATCCCACCAAGGTCGATCTTGGTGGGCAGTGGCACGAATGGTGACTTCAACGGACCGTCCGGCACCGACGTTCTCCCTACACTCCACGTCCGCTCGCGCGGGCATCAGCTCACTGCCCACGCGGGGACGAAGTGCCGGGCGTATGGCCAGGACTCCGCGGTACCACCCCGCTTGCGCCTCAATGGTGCGGGCGCCGCTCAATTTCGCGACGTGACGTACCGCTACGTCCGGTTCTACTGGGGCGGCGGAGCTGCCCGTTCTTCCGGAGGCTCCCCGGTGATGGCCGGATCGGTGCCGATGCCGCCCAGCATAGCTGTCCGTGCGCGGAGCTCGTGGCCGGAGCGCTAGGCGTGCAGCCAGACGCGGAGTGGGCCGGTGGTGGTGAAGCCGGCGGAGAGCGCCGGCGTCAGGTCCGCTGTGGTTTCGTAGCCGACCAGCGGTGCGTCGGGCACTGTGGCGCACACCGCGCGCCAGATGTCCGGGGAGTTGTCGGTGCGGGTGAACAGGTTGGAGACGCCGTATGGGCCGTCGCCGCTGAGCACCGCCCCACCGATGATCACGCCCCGGTCGTCGCGGCGGGCGAGAACCCGTACCCGGGGGTCGGCCAGGAGCGCGGGGCGGAACAGGTCCCCACCGCCGTGGGCCGCCGCCCAGGCCGCCAGCTCGTCGGGTGTGGTGACCGGGGCCAGCGGTGTGTCGACAGGTGGTGCCGACGGTGGCCGGTGGATCCACTGGGCGTCGAAGAGCACCCGGAACCCGTACCGGGCCAGGTCGAGGTCGGCGAAGCTGTCCTTCACCGACGCGCCGGGCCCCGCGTCGATCCGGGCCAGCAGGGCCTCGGCGTTGACGCCCGGCCGCACTGTGACCGCGTCCGGGTACCACTGTGGCGAACGGTGGGGGACCGACCAGGCGTCGGCGTCGGTACGGCCGGCCAACCCCTGGCAGCCGCAGACGATGTCGCACCATTCGGCGTTGTTGCGCGCCGCCGTCCGCATGTCCTCCAGCACGTCGGGCAGCCTAGCCAGAGTCAGCGGAGTCGAGTGAGCAGGATCCGGCCGCCCTCGTAGACGCCGCCGTCGATGGCGATGACTCTGTCGTCGGCGTACCGCAGCGCGACTGTGACATCCTGCGGCGCCACGCCGAAGTGCTTGGTGAGGGTGCTGTGGCCGTGGACGAGGACGTTGCCCCCGAGCGTGCGCAGCATCAGCGACACCGGATCGTCGGGTTTCGCCGACCCGACGTCACGAAAGGCGCCCCGATCGCTCATCCGGCCACAGAAGTCCAGCCACACCGAGGGGTCGCTGGAGCCGAGAGCAGTGGTGACTGCCGCGTTCACTGTGGCCACACTGGATCCGAGTTCCAGGTACCGGGCGGTGTCGGAGTGCACGAGCAGGAACCCGTCGACGACCGCGACCGCAGGCAGCTGCGACATCCACTCGAGATGCTGTGGCGTCAGCTGGTGCAGGTCCTTCTCACGTCCGCCGAATCGGGCCCAGCCACCGCGAAACCCGCCGGGCTCGTCCCAGCCGGCGACGGGCATGGTGCCGAACCGGTGCGCGGCGAGCAACTGCGCCTCGTGGTTACCCAACAACGCCCCGACGTGGCCGCCCGCCGCACGTGCGGCGACGGCTAGCCGCTGGATGTCGTCGATGACGCCGATACCGTCCGGGCCGCGATCGACGTAGTCGCCGAGCAGCCACAACCGCGCCCCACTCCTGGACCAGCGCCCCGTGTGGTCGACGAGCCCGGCCTCGCGAAGTGACTCCCAGAACTCGGACCGGTGACCGTGGATGTCCGCCGCCACGTACAGCGGCGTCATGCCACTGCCGCCAGCTCACCCAAGTGAATCGCCGCATGCCAGTACGGCTCATGGTTTGGGACGGTCATGACAGCTCCTCCTCGGTCCGATCCGCGGTCCGGTCCATCAGCACGTCCCGACCCTCGGGAAGCTGAAAGGTGATCGGCACGACCACACCATAAGCGGCGGTGGCGGCGAGGGCGGGCCGCGACGTCGCCGATTCCGCATCGCTCGAAGCACCGCGGAGACCTGGGTAGCTCAGGGGGCGTAGACCAGGTCCATCGTGTCGATGTGCCCGGACCAGCGCAGGTCGAGGCGCCAGCAACCGGCCTGCGGCAGGTCGATGATCGACGGGCCGGGACCGCCGGCGACCTCCCGGATCACCCGGGTGTCGGTGCCGTCCAGCCTCGCGGTGATCACCAGGGTTGCCGGTGCGGTCGGGTCGGGCGAGGTCGTGGCGGCGCGGGCCACCCAGAGGATCTTGTTGTTCGACCCGTCCGTCCGGACCTGCCGCAGGGGATGGGCGAACAGCACCGCCACGATGTCACCCTTCGCGCCGAAGACGTGCGGAACCCGCGCGTCCCCGCTGAACCCGGCGTCCGCCCAGTCGGGCAGGGACCCCGTCTCGACGCGCGCCGCGCAGGCGGTCTCGGTGCTCGCCGTGGTGGCCGCCCCCGCCGTCGGCGCCGCGCCGCTGGTGGTGGCCGTGCACCCCGCCAGCAGGACCACCGAGGATGCCAGCATCAACCTGCCCCAGGAACCCATCTCGCCCCTTCCGGTACGCGCCGAGGACTCGTCGCACCTTTCCGACACCGCCCGGGCCCGCCGGGTTCCTAGTGCTCTGACCGGGAACGTTTACCGGGTTGACGGCGGCGAGGCCAGAGGGGACAGACCCTTACGGGCGCGTGTGAGGATGTCTAGGTGGAACAGACACTGGGTCGGCAGGCGGCCTCGGACGCGGTCAGCGACCAGGGATGGCGGTATTTGCTGGGCGCGTTGCGCACGTCGGTCCCCGTCGGCTCATTGGTCCAGGCAACCGAGGCGGCGGCGCGTGCGGTGGCGGCGTGCGGTAGCGACGCCGACGGGCACCTACGCGCTGATATCCGACCAGACCGGGTCGTCCTGACCCTGCAGTCGGCGGATCGGGCGTCGCTCACCGCTTGCGATATCGACCTTGCGCATCGGATTTCCGCCGCCATGCGGAACGTCGGGCTACGGACGGAGCCTGAGATTGGTACGGGAGCTTCGCGGTCGGTGCAGCTCGTGGAGATCGCTGTCGACGCGCTCGACATCGCAGCGGTCCGGCCGTTCTGGAAGGCCGTGCTGGGCTACACGGACGAGGCGGGAGCCGACGGTCCCAGGGATCCGATCGTCGACCCGGTCGGGCAGGGGCCGGCGATGTGGTTTCAGCAGATGGATCAGCCACGCCCGGACCGGAATCGCATCCACTTCGACATCTGCGTCCCGCACGACGAGGCACCACGACGGATCGAAGCCGCGCTGGCGGCCGGCGGCCGACTTGTATCCGCGTCCCATGCTCCCGCCTTCTGGGTTCTCGCCGATATCGAGGGTAACGAGGCTTGTGTGACGACCTGGCAGGGCCGAGACGACTCGTAGACCGGGCTGACCGTCAGCGCTCCGCTCGGCTGTCGATGCGTTCGTCAGACAAATTCGCTGTCCGTGGTCGGAGCGTACTGGTACACAACCGAGGTGCAGAACATGTTGGATTTTCCTGAGGTCCTGCGGCTGATCGAAGACCGCTCGGCCGCGGTCCGCGCCGCGATCGCGTCCGCCCCCGACCTTGACGTCCAGGTCCCGACCTGTCCGGACTGGACGCTGCGCGAACTGGCACAGCATCTCGGCGACGGCCGCCGGCGTCAGGCCGCCATCATCGCGGCGGGCCCGGGCGCCGAGCCCCCGGCGAGGACGGACCCGAAGGGCGCCCCGACCGCACCCCGGGACCGCGAAACCCTGGACGCCTGGCTCGCCGAGTCGACCGAGCTCATGCTCGATGCGATGCGCGCGGCCGGCCCGGACCGCGGCTGCTGGACCTGGTGGGGCCGCTCGCAGGCCCCGCAGACCAGCGGAGCCGTGGCCCGGCACCAGATCCAGGAGTTGGCCGTCCACACCTACGACGCCCAGCTCACCCAGGGGGCCACGCAGCCGCTGCCGACGGACGTCGCGGTCGAGGGCGTCGACGAGTTCCTGACGACTGTCGCGGCGACGACAGTCCCCTGGCCGTTCAAGCCGGCGACCATCGACCTGCACACGGCCGAGGGCCGCTCCTGGCGCCTGACCCTCAACGCCGACGGCGTCCGTTGCGACGACCTCGCTGCCGACGCGGAGCCGGGCGACATGGCGATGCGAGGCGCAGCGAGCGAACTGGTCCTCTACTTCTACGACCGCGTCCCGCTCGACGACCTGGAGACCACCGGCGACACCCAGCCGATGGAGCAGCTCGCGGACTGGGACCCGAACGCGTACTAGCCCAGTGAGCGCGCGATCTCGATCGCCTCGGCCTTGGTGAGGGTGCCCTCGAGCCGGTAGCTCACGTCGTTGTCCTGCCAGATCAGGGTCGAGGCGGCCAGTCGGGCGGTCTCCCTGCGGATCTCGCCCGCCCGGTCCACGTAGGACAACGCGTGTGGGCCGTCGACCCAGATGGCGAAGTCGCCGTTCACGTGAACCCAGTTCGCGCCCGGCGGGGTGACCTCCTTGTGAAAGGCCAGGTCGAGGTGACCGTCGAACGCGTCGACGCGCAGCGCGCCCCCGTCGTAGAGCAGCGTCGCCACCCGGTACCGGCCCGTGGCGTCCGGGTCGGCCACCAGCACCCGCTCCGGCGTGCCCAGCATCGTCGGCAGGCGGATCGGGAACCGCACCGCCCGTTGCGCCTCGTCCAGGGCGACGGTCCGCTGCCCGGGCAACGGCGACGCGGTGCCGGAGGGCTGCGTCGGGGCGGGCGAGGTGGCGATGCTGACCCCGGCGAAGCGCAGCAGCCCCGTGACGACGTCGGCGATCGCGGCCCGCGTCGGCGGCAACAGCGCCACCAGCAGGGCGATGAGCGCCACCGCGGCGAGCGACCGCCACCGACGCCGTCGTGGCGCGGGCGTGCCGAGTCGTACGCGGACGCGGGCGGTCACGTCGGGCGGATCGGGGGTGTCCAGCCAGGCGGACAGGTCGCGCAGTTCCCGTTCGAGGTCACCCATGCCGGACCTCCTCACGGTCGAGCAGGCCGCGAAGCTTCGCCAGCGCCCGGGACGTCCGCGACTTCACAGTGCCTCGGGGCCAACCCAGAGCCGCCACCGTCTCCTCCTCGGTGAGATCGAGGAAGAACCGGCAGACGATCACCTCACGGTCCCGTACCGGCAACTGTCGCAGGGCCTGCACCAGCGACGCCCGGCGCTCCCCGGCGAGGACCGCGCCGACCGCGTCGTCCTCGGCGATCTCGGACGTCGGGTCCGCTGCCGCCGCCCGCAGGACGAGCCCGTCGCGCCGGCCACGGGAGCGGTGCAGGTTGCGGGTCTCGTTCGCGACGATGGCGAGCAGCCACGACCGGAAGGACGCGTCACCCCGGTAACGGGACAGCTTCCGGTACGCCTTCACGAACGCCTCCTGGATGACGTCCTCGGAGTCCGAGCCCGCGCCGAGCAGCACCGCGGTCCGGTACGCGGACGCGGTGTGCCGGGCGACCAGGAGGTTGTACGCCTCCAGGTCACCTGCCCGAGCGCGGGTGACGAGCGCCTCGTCGTCCAGGGGAGCCTCCGTTCGGATCACACTCATGACACCGCCCACCCGCCGCGGGTTCCACAGGATTTCCCGACGCAGGTCAGCTCTCTCCCATCCGGCGTGCAGCGTATTGCCAGGAACCGGTGCTGCACTGGAGGGACGTCGAGGAGAGGGGCGGGGCATGAGCTGGTTCAACCGCCGGTCACGGGGTGCCGAGGCGACCCCGACGAAGCTGGACCGGGAGGCGACCCGCGACGACCTCGCGGCGCTGGAGGCGTTCGTGGCCACTCGGCGCGGGGTGGAGTTCTACCTGGAACCGGAGACGACGGCGACGGACACCACTGTGGTGGCGATCGCCCACGACGGCGAGTGGATCCGCCGCCGTACCGGAACGCCCCGCGCGGCCGGGGGCATCGCCCGCAAGCACGCGGTGCCGCTGTACGAGGCGGCGCGCACCGGCTACCCGGAGCGGATGCGGACCTGGAGCCGGGCCCACCCGGAACGCCACGCCCGCTGATCGGGGCGTCGAGCGGTGTCGGTCGTCGCGCGTGGCGTGTTCGGTCCCGGGCGTGTGTCGTTCGGCGCCTTTAGAGCTGAATCGTTGGCGACATCGCCGTACGTCCGGACCTGAAGCCGAGACGCGGACCGGAAGCCGAGGCGGCTGAATCGTCTACGACATCAGCTCCAAAGGGGCCGCGTGAACACTCCGCCCCCGGCCACGGGCCACTCCGCGAGGCCGGTCAATCAGTCCGCCCAGCCGCCGTTGCGGCGAGAGGCATCACCCGCACGCCGATATTTTCGCAGGTCAATGTGGTGGGCGTGGTCGGATGGTGGTGGGGTCCGCGTTGACCGGCGGCGCGGCGGTGTGGCAGCATTCGCGGCCTGACGGCAGTGAAGGAAGTCGGTGCGAATCCGACGCGGTCCCGCCACTGTCACCGGGGAGCGATCCCCCCTCGTGAGTCACGGCCGTGTGTCTGCGGTTGGAAGGCCGGGGGAGAGCGTCGATCCGGAAGCCAGGATACTTCGGCCGTCGGGACGTACCCCAGGGCGTGGACACCCGAGGAGGACCCGATGACGCACGGCGTCTCATTCATCGACGATTGTCGTCGTATTGCGCTCCAGGCAGCGCATTCCAAGGACACCGGCCACCGGCACCGCTGAGCTGATCGCCCGGCGCTGACCGGCCCCGACCCATGCGTCGGTGTGCCGTTCGCTCGGGCCGTCGTACCGGCTGACGCCGTACCCACCCGAATCGCCCCGGTCGCCCCCGTGAGGGCCCAGGGCGTCACTTTCCGGAGCCTGCCGTGCGCATCCTGCTGCTGTCCACCGCCGACACCGACCTGCTGGCCGCCCGCGCCAGCGGCGCCGACTACCGGCTCGCCAACCCCGCGCGGGTCGCCGCCGACGAGGTGCCCGCCCTGCTCGACGGGGTCGCCCTCGTCGTCGTACGCCTGCTCGGCGGTCGGCAGGCGTGGCCGGACGGCCTCGCCGCGGTGCTCGCCACCGGCGTGCCGACGGTCGTGCTCGGCGGCGAGGCGCTGCCCGACGCGGAGCTGATGGCCATCTCCACAGTGCCGTCCGGGGTGGTCACCCAGTCGCTGGCGTACCTGGTGGAGGGCGGTCCGGACAACCTGGGGCAGTTGGCCCGGTTCCTCTCCGACACGGTGCTGCTCACCGGGGAGGGGTTCGCCGCACCCGCGCCCACCCCGGCGTACGGCGTGCACGGCGAACACCCCGCCGACCCGGATCGGCCCACGGTGGGGATCGTCTTCTACCGGGCGCACGCCCTCGCCGGCAACACCGACTTCGTCGACGTGCTCGCGGACGCGGTCCGCAAAGCGGGCGGCAACCCGCTGCCGATCTTCTGCGGCTCGCTGCGCGGGCTGACCGCGGGCGCCGGCCCACTCGGACTCTTCGCCCGCTGTGACGCGCTGCTGGTCACGGTGCTCGCGGCCGGCGGCGCGGTCGCCGCGGACGCCTCCGGTGGCGGCGACGAGGACGCCTGGGACGTCGGTGCGCTGGCCGCCCTGGACGTGCCGGTCATCCAGGCGCTCTGCCTCACCAGCACCCGCGCGCAGTGGGCCGACAGCGACGCCGGCCTGTCCCCTCTGGATGCCGCCATGCAGGTGGCCATCCCCGAGTTCGACGGCCGGATCGTCACCGTGCCGTTCTCGTTCAAGCAGATCGACGCCGACGGGCTCTCGGTCTACGCCGCCGATCCCGAGCGGGCCGCCCGGGTCGCCGGGCTCGCGGTGCGCCACGCCCGGCTGCGGTACGTGCCGCACGCCGACAAGCGGGTCGCCGTGGTGCTCAGCTCGTACCCCACCAAGCACTCCCGGGTCGGCAACGCCGTCGGGTTGGACACCCCGGCCTCGGCGGTCCGGCTGTTCGCCGCGCTGGTTGAGGCCGGCTACGACCTGGGTGACGCGCCACCGCCCGACGACGGCGACGCGCTGATCCACGCGCTGATCGCCGCCGGTGGTCACGACGTGGAGTGGCTCACCCCGGAACAGTTGGCCGCCGCCGAGGCCCGGATACCGGGACCGACGTACCGGCGCTGGTTCGACGAGGTCCCGGCCGAGCTGCGCGGGCGGATGCGGGAGCACTGGGGTGAGCCGCCGGGCGAGCTGTACACCGAGGGCGGCGACATCGTGCTCGCGGGGCTGCGCTTCGGCAACGTGGTGCTGCTGATCCAGCCGCCCCGCGGTTTCGGGGAGAACCCGATCGCCATCTACCACGACCCGGACCTGCCGCCCAGCCACCACTACCTGGCCGCGTACCGCTGGCTGACCGCACCGGTCGCGGACGGCGGCTTCGGCGCGGACGCCGTGGTGCACCTCGGTAAGCACGGCACCCTGGAGTGGCTGCCCGGCAAGGGCCTCGGCCTGGCCGAGGACTGCGCGCCCGACGCGGTCCTCGGCGACCTGCCGCTGGTGTACCCGTTCATCGTCAACGACCCCGGCGAGGGCACCCAGGCCAAGCGGCGGGCGCACGCCGTGGTCGTCGACCACCTGGTCCCGCCGATGGCCCGCGCCGAGACCTACGGCGACCTGGCCAAACTGGAACAACTGCTCGACGAGTACGCGACAGTGCAGGCCCTCGATCCGGCCAAGGTGCCCACCGTACGGGCCCAGATCTGGGACCTGGTGCGCGCCGCCGAGCTGCACCACGACCTGCACGCCGAGGCGATGCCCGACGCGGACGACTTCGACGACTTCGTGCTGCACCTCGACGGGTACCTGTGCGAGGTCAAGGATGTGCAGATCCGCGACGGGCTGCACATCCTCGCCGACGCGCCCACCGGTGAGCCCCGGGTCAACCTGGTCCTGGCGGTGCTGCGCGCACCACAGATCTGGGGCGGCGCCCGGGCCCTGCCCGGCCTGCGACAGGCCCTCGCCGTCGCGTACTCCCTCGACGAGCAGGAGCTGCTCGCGTCGCCGGGACAGCGACTGGCACTGCCTGCGGCGCTGACCGACGTGGTGGACGGGCCGGCCGGCACCGCCGCCGACGCGATCGACCTCATCGAGGCCCTCGCGCGGCGGCTGGTCGTGGGCATGGAGACCCTGGACTGGGCAGTGGACACGGTTGACGCCGTGGTGACCGAGGTGACCGGTCGGTCGATCCCGGACGTCGCCGCGGTCCTGCACTTCGCCGCCACCGAGCTGGTGCCCCGACTGGACCGGACCACCGACGAGCTGACCAACACACTCGGGGCGCTGGACGGGAGGTTCGTGCCGCCCGGCCCGTCCGGCTCACCCACCCGCGGCCTTGTCAACGTGCTGCCCACCGGCCGCAACTTCTACTCCGTCGACCCGAAGGCCATCCCCAGCCGCAACGCCTGGGACGTCGGGGTGGCCCTCGCCGACTCGCTGCTGGCCCGGCACCTCGCCGACACCGGGGCGTACCCCCGCTCGGTGGGGTTGACAGTGTGGGGCACCAGCGCGATGCGGACCCAGGGCGACGACATCGCCGAGGTGCTCGCGCTGCTGGGCTGCCGGCCGGTCTGGGACGACCGGTCCCGGCGGGTGACCGGCATCGAGGTGGTGCCGACCGCCGAGCTGGGCCGCCCGCGCGTCGACGTCACAGTGCGCATCTCAGGGTTCTTCCGCGACGCGTTTCCGCACGTGGTGGCGCTGCTCGACGACGCCGTCCGGCGGGTCGCCGCCCTGGACGAACCGGCCGAGGAGAACTACCTGCGGGCGCACGTCGCCGCCGACCTCGCCGAGCACGGCGACGAGCGGCGGGCCACCGCCCGGATCTTCGGCTCCAAGCCCGGCGCGTACGGCGCTGGGCTGCTGCCCCTGATCGACGCCCGGACCTGGCGCAGCGACGCCGACCTGGCCGAGGTGTACGCGGTGTGGGGCGGATACGCGTACGGCCGGGGCCTGGACGGGCGGGAGGCGCGCGCCGACATGGAGCGCTCGTTCGCCCGGATCGCGGTGGCGGTGAAGAACCAGGACACCCGCGAGCACGACATCGTCGACTCCGACGACTACTTCCAGTACCACGGCGGGATGGTGGCGATGGTCCGCCACCTCACCGGCACGTCACCGCAGGCGTACGTGGGTGACTCGGCGATGCCGCACGACGTGCGTACCCGCACGCTGGGTGAGGAGACCCGGCGGGTGTTCCGGGCCCGGGTGGTCAACCCCAAGTGGATCGCCGCGATGCGCCGGCACGGCTACAAGGGCGCGTTCGAGCTGGCGGCCACAGTGGACTACCTGTTCGGCTACGACGCCACCGCCGGTGTGGTCGACGACTGGATGTACGAGCACCTGGCCGCCGCGTACCTCTTCGACGAGACCACCCGGGAGTTCCTGGAGCAGTCCAACCCGTGGGCGTTGCGCGGCATCACCGAGCGGCTGTTGGAGGCCGCTGACCGGGGGCTGTGGGCCAAGCCGGAGCCGGCCACCCTCGACCGGCTGCGCGACACGTACCTGGCCAGCGAGGGCGACCTGGAGGACCGGGTGTGAACGCGAGGAGTGAGCCGGTTTTGCGAGCCCCGCAGTCGCGAACGAAAGAAGGCCCAGTGACGACCTACCCGTTCAGCGCGGTGCTTGGCATGGCCGACATGCGGCTGGCGTTGCTGCTCAACGCGGTCTCCCCGGCGATCGGCGGGGTCCTGGTCCGGGGTGAGAAGGGGACCGCCAAGTCCACCGCCGTGCGGGCTCTCGCCGCGCTGCTGCCCCCGGTGCGCCGGGTGGCCGGCTGCCGGTTCGGCTGTGATCCGGCCGAGCCCGACCCGGCCTGCCCGGACGGCCCGCACCCGGCCGACGCCGCCGCCGAGACCCGTCCGGCCCGCCTCGTCGAGCTGCCGGTGGGCGCCGCCGAGGACCGGGTGGTCGGCGCGCTGGATCTGGAGAAGGCGATCGGCGAGGGGGTACGCGCCTTCGAGCCGGGCCTGCTGGCCGCCGCGCACCGGGGTGTGCTCTACGTCGACGAGGTCAACCTGCTGCACGACCACCTCGTCGACCTGCTGCTCGACGCGGCGGCGATGGGCCGCAGCCACGTCGAGCGGGAGGGCGTCTCGGTCAGCCACGCGGCCCGGTTCCTGCTGGTCGGCACGATGAACCCGGAGGAGGGGGAACTGCGCCCGCAGCTGCTCGACCGGTTCGGGCTCACAGTGGAGGTGGGCGCCAGCCGGGACCCCGAGATCAGGGTCGAGGTGGTCCGCCGCCGGCTGGCCGCCGACGCGGACCCGGCCGGCTTCGCCGCCCGCTGGGCCGACGCCGACGCGGAGATCGCCGACCAGGTGGCCGCCGCCCGCCGCCGACTTCCCGGGGTACGACTGCCGGACGCCGCGTTACGGCAGATCGCCGAGGTGTGTGCGGCGTTCGACGTGGACGGGATGCGGGCCGACATCGTCACCGCCCGGACCGCCCTCGCCCACGCCGCCTGGCACGGCCGGGACCGGGTCACCATCGACGACGTCCGGGTGGCCGCCCGGCTGGCCCTGCCGCACCGCCGCCGCCGCGACCCGTTCGACACCCCCGGGCTGGACGAGAAGCGCCTCGACGAGGCGTTGCAGCGCGCTCAGGACGCCCACCCCGACGACCCGGACGACGCCGGCCCCGACGACAGTGGCCCGGACGACAGTGGCCCGGACGGCGGCCCCCCGCGGGGCGGTGGCCCGGCCGGTGACGGCGGCCCGAACGGGGGCGGACCAAGCGCCGGCGGGCCGCAGGGCGGCGACGGCGTCGACCACTGTGAACCCGGGTCGGCCGGACACTCGGCGGCGGGTGACGGCGCTGGCCCGCAGGGACGCACCGACGGCCCGGACGGCACCGACGGCTGGTCGCAGCGCCAGCCGGGCGACCGGGGTAACGACGACGGCTGGCCGCAGCACCAAACGGGTGACCGGGGCGGCGACGGCCAGAACTCGCGCCCGCGCGGTGGCCGGCAGTCGGCGACCGGTGCCGACGACCCGACCGGCGGCGGGGAGTCCCAGCCGGTGGCCGTACCCCGGGGTGGGCTGAAGGCGCGGGTGCTCACCGCGCCCGGCCTGGGTGACGGGGTGCCGGGTCGACGGTCGCGGGCCCGCACCGGGCGGGGCCGCACCACCGGCGCCCGGGTGCCGGCGGGTCGGGTGAGCGCGCTGCACCTGCCGGCCACGATCCGCGCCGCCGCACCGCACCAGGCGGCCCGGGGCCGGCTCACCGGTCCGCTGCGGCTGCGCCGGGACGACCTGCGCGAGGCGGTTCGTGAGGGGCGCGAGGGCAATTTGGTGTTGTTCGTGGTGGACGCGAGCGGCTCGATGGGTGCCCGGCAGCGGATGACCACGGTGAAGGACGCGGTGCTCGCCCTGCTCACCGACGCGTACCAGCGGCGGGACAAGGTCGCGGTGATCGCGTTCCGGGGTGCCGGCGCCCGGACCCTGCTGCCGGCGACCTCGTCGGTGCTGGCCGCCTCGACCCGGCTGGCCGAGCTGCCCACCGGTGGGCGTACGCCGCTGGCCGAGGGCCTGCTCGCCGCGGCGGACCTGTTGCGGGTGGAGCGCCTGCGCGACCCGAAGCGCCGCCCGCTGGTCCTCATCGTCACCGACGGCCGGGCCACCGCCGGCACCCGCCCGCTGGACCGGGCGGCAGCGGCGGCCGCCGTCCTGGCCGCCACGGGGGCTCCGTGCGTGGTCGTCGACTGCGAATCCGGCCCGGTCCGCCTGCACCTGGCCGCCCGCCTGGCCGCCCAGCTGAAGGCCCCCCGAACCCCCCTGGAAGCCCTCACCCACCCCCACCCCCATCCCCGCGATCTTGCACTTCCTGTCGCGGCATAGAGGGCGAAGCGCGCATATGACCAACAGAAACTGCAAGATCGCGGGAGTGTCCGCGGGACGGGGGACAGGCTGATGCCGCAGGGACAACCGAGTTCGGTGCCCGCTGACGGGTTGACGACCCGGCAGCGGCGGCACCGGCCACTGCTGATCGTCCACACCGGACAGATGAAGGGGAAGTCGACGGCAGCCTTCGGGCTGGCGTTGCGGGCCTGGACGGCCGGGCTGCCGGTCGGGGTGTTCCAGTTCGTCAAGAGCGCCAAGTGGCGGGTCGGGGAGGAGAACGCCTTCCGGGCGCTCGGCGAGGTGCACGAACGCACCGGCCAGGGCGCGCCGGTGGCCTGGCACAAGATGGGCGAGGGCTGGTCCTGGATTCAGCGCGGCGGCGACGCCGACCACGCCGCCGACGCCCTGGAGGGCTGGCGGCAGATCCAGCGTGACCTGGCCGCCGAGCGCTACGGGCTGTACGTGCTGGACGAGTTCACCTACCCGATGAAGTGGGGCTGGGTGGACGTCGACGAGGTCGTCGCCACCCTGACCGAGCGCCCCGGCTTCCAACACGTCGTGATCACCGGTCGGGACGCCGACCCGCGCCTGGTCGCCGCCGCCGACCTGGTCGCGGAGCTGACCAAGGTCAAGCACCCGATGGACGCCGGCCAGAAGGGCCAGAAGGGCATCGAGTGGTGAGCGCGCACCTGTCGCTGCCCCGGGTGGTGGTCGCCGCCCCGGCCAGCGGCCACGGCAAGACCACCGTGGCCACCGGGCTGCTCGCCGCGCTGCGCCGACGGGGCCTCACGGTCAGCCCACACAAGGTCGGCCCCGACTACATCGACCCCGGCTACCACGCCCTCGCCGCCGGGCGGCCCGGGCGCAACCTTGACCCGTTCCTGGTCGGGGCCGACCGGATCGCCCCCCTGCTGCGACACGGCGCGAGCGTCCCCACGCCCGCCGACATTGCCGTGGTCGAGGGCGTCATGGGCCTGCACGACGGCGCGGTGGGCCGCCGTGACTACGCCTCCACCGCGCACGTCGCCCGGCTGATCGAGGCACCCGTGCTGCTGGTGCTGGACACCACCGCGCAGGGCCGGTCGGCCGCCGCGCTCACTCTCGGCATGGCCGCGTTCGACACTGCGGTACGGATCGGCGGGGTGATCCTCAACCGGGTCGGCTCACCCCGGCACGAGACCCTGCTGCGCGACGCCCTCGCCGAGGTGGGCGTACCGGTGCTCGGGGCGGTCACCCGCGCCGCCGAGGTGGCCGCGCCGGCCCGGCACCTCGGACTGGTGCCGGTCGCCGAGCGGGCACCCGAATCCGTAGCGATCGTCACCGCGCTCGCCGAGCTGGTCGAGGCCACAGTGGACCTCGACGCCGTGCTCGCCCTGGCCCGGAGCGCCCCGCCGCTGACCACCCTGGCGTGGGACCCGGTCGCCGCCGTCGGCGGGTCGGCCGGCATCGAGCGACCACGGGTCGCCCTCGCCGGCGGTCCGGCCTTCACCTTCTCGTACGCGGAGACCGCCGAACTGCTCACCGCGGCCGGCGCGGACGTCGTCACCGTCGACCCGCTACGCGACCCGGCGCTGCCCACCGGCACCCGGGCGGTCGTGATCGGCGGCGGCTTCCCCGAGGCGTACGCCCAGAGGCTTGCCGACAACACCGGGCTCCGCGCCGAACTGGCTGACTTCGACGGGCCGATCGTGGCCGAGTGCGCCGGACTGCTCTACCTCGGGCGGTCCCTGGACGGCGTACCGATGTGCGGCCGGCTGGACCTGACCACCCGGATGACCGACCGGCTCACCCTCGGCTACCGGGAGGCCCTCGCCGTCACCGACTCCCCGGTGGCGCGCGCCGGCGAGCCGGTACGCGGCCACGAGTTCCACCGCACCACCACCGACCCGGGGCACGGCGACGCACCGGCGTGGCGCTGGAACGACACCGAGCACGGCTTCGTCGCCGGCGGGGTGCACGCGTCCTACCTGCACACCCACTGGGCCGGCCAACCGAAGGCGGCCCGTCGGCTGGTCGAGGCGTGCCGATGAACGCCGACGCCACACTCACCGGGGTCGGCGTCGGCCCGGGCGACCCGGAACTGCTCACCGTCAAGGCGGTGCGGCTGCTGCGCGAGGCCGACCTGGTCTTCGTACCCGTGATGGCGGACCGGGTCGCGCCCGCCGGTGCGGCCTCGCCGGGTGCGGACGCCGGGCGGGCCGAGGCGACAGTGCGCACCCACGTCACGGCGGAGCGGCTGCGCCGGCTGCCGTTCGCGCTGGACGACCGGGGTGGGGTCACCGCGCGCCGGGCGGCCGCCTGGGACGACGCCGCCCGGGTGGTGGTCGAGGCGATCGACGCGGGCGCACGGTCCCTCGCGTTCGCCACCATCGGCGACCCCAACGTCTACTCCACCTTCGGTTACCTGGCCCAGAGCGTCCGCGCGCTGCGCCCGGCGGTGCGGGTGGCGACAGTGCCCGGCGTCACCGCCATGCAGGAGCTGGCGGCCCGCAGCGGCACCCCGCTCTGCGAGGGACGCGAACCGCTCACCCTGCTGCCGGCCACCGCCGGCCTGGCGCTCTTCGCCGACGCCCTCGCCGGGCCGGGCACCGTGGTCGCCTACAAGGGCTGGCGACGGCACCCGGAACTGCTCGCCGAGCTGCGTCGGCAGGGCCGCCTCGCCGACGCGGTGCTCGGACGCAGCCTGGGGCTCCCCGGTGAACGCATCGGGCCGGTCGACGACACCGAGCACGACCTGCCGTACCTGTCGACGCTGCTGGTTCCGGCCCGCCGCGAGCACCGAGGAGGAAAGCTGTGACCAGCGACGGCAAGGTGTGGTTCGTCGGAGCCGGCCCGGGGGCGGCGGACCTGCTGACAGTGCGGGCCGCCAGGGTCATCGCCGAGGCGGACATCGTCATCTGGGCGGCCAGCCTGGTGCACGCCGACGTGCTCGACCACGCCCGCCCCGGCGCGGAGATCGTCGACTCGTCGCAGCTGCCCATCGAGGGGGTGCTGCCGCTCTACCGGCGCGCCGCGGAGCAGGGGCTGAGCGTGGCCCGGATCCACTCCGGAGACCCGGCGCTGTGGGGCGCGGTGCAGGAGCAACTGGACGTGTGCCGGGCGCTCGACCTGGCCGTCGAGATCGTGCCCGGGGTGTCCTCGTTCACCGCCGTCGCGGCGATCGTCGGACGCGAGCTGACAGTGCCCGAGGTGGCCCAGTCGGTCATCCTCACCCGCCTCGAAGGCGGCAAGACCCCGATGCCGCCCGGCGAGCGGGTCCGCGACTTCGCCCGGCACGGCACCACCATGGCGCTGTTCCTCTCCGCCGCCCGCTCCGGGCAGGTGCAGGCCGAGCTGCTGGCCGGCGGCTACCCGGAGGACACCCCGGCCGTGGTGGCGTACCAGGCGACCTGGCCCGACGAACTGGTGGTGCGCTGCACGGTCGGCACCCTGGAGGCGACGGTCAAACAGCACAAGCTGTGGAAACACACCCTCTTCCTGGTCGGCCTGGCCCTCGCCGCCGAAGGCACCCGCTCGCACCTCTACCACCCCGGGCACTTCCACACCTTCCGCCGGGCCGAGCCGGCCGCCCGCGCCGAGCTGCGCCGCCAGGCAAGCGCCCGCACCGGGGGGACAGCCACACCATGACGTACGCCGAGCCGCCGCTGCGCGAGCCGGACCTGCCGCGCACCGCGAAGGTCCGGCCCACCGCGCTGCGCACCGGCTGGACCACCGGCGCGTGCGCGACGGCGGCGGCCAAGGCCGCGGTCACCGCGCTGGTCACCGGCACCACCCAGCAGGAGGTGGAGATCGGGCTGCCCGCCGGACGTCGGGTGCGCTTCCCGGTGGAGCGCTGCGAGGTGACCGGCGCCCCACCGCTCCGGGCCGAGGCGGTGGTGGTCAAGGACGCCGGGGACGACCCGGACGTCACCCACGGCGCCGAGCTGACCGCCACAGTGAACTGGACCGACGTGCCCGGCCTGCGGCTGGCCGGTGGTGCCGGCGTCGGCACCGTCACCAAACCCGGCCTCGGGCTCGCGGTCGGCGGGCCAGCGATCAACGACACCCCCCGCCGGATGATCGGCGAGGCGGTGGCCGAGGTGGTGGACCTCAGCGAGGTCGGGGTCCGGGTGGTGATCAGCGTGCCCCGGGGCGAGATCATGGCCCGCAAGACCACCAACCGTCGGCTCGGCATCCTCGGCGGCATCTCGATCCTCGGCACCACCGGGATCGTCCGCCCGTTCTCCACCGCGTCGTGGCGGGCCAGCGTCGTGCAGGCCGTGCACGTGATGGCCGCCCAGGGCGAGCCGACAGTGGTGCTCTGCACCGGCGGGCGTACCGAGCGGGCCGCCCGCGCGCTCCTGCCCGACCTGCCCGAGGTCTGCTTCGTCGAGGTCGGCGACTTCACCGGGGCCGCCGTGACCGCCGCCGTGGGTGACGCGATGACCGGGGTGGTCTTCGTCGGCATGGCCGGCAAGCTCGCCAAACTCGCGGCCGGCATCCTGATGACCCACTACACCCGCTCCAAGGTGGACCTCTCCCTGCTCGGCGCGGTGACCGCCGAGGCCGGCGGCGACCCGTCGCTCGTCGCCGCCGTGACCGAGGCGAACACCGGGCGGCACGCGTACGAGCTGTGGGAGGCCGCCGGGCTGCTCGCCCCGGCCGGCGACCTGCTCTGCCAGCGGGTCCGCCAGGTGCTGCGGCGCTTCGCCGGGCCGGCTGTCACAGTGGACGTGGCGATGGTCGACTTCGCCGGAGCGCACGTCGTCGCCTCGTCCGGCCGGTGGCCCCGATGACGCGGATGGCCTCGGTGACGCCTGTGGCCCCGGTGACCGCCGTGACAGTGGTCGGTCTGGACGCGGCGGGCGCACCGCCGCACCCCGCGCTCGCCCCGGTGCTGGCCGCCGCCGGGCTGGTGGTCGGGGCCGCCCGGCACCTGGCCGCCGTGCCCCTACCGGCCGGCGCGGACACCATCACCCTCGGGCCGCTAGCCCCCGCCCTGCGCCGCCTCGCCGAGGCCGTCGCCGCCGGGGTGCCGGCCGTGGTGCTGGCCAGCGGCGATCCCGGCCTGTTCGGCATCGTCCGACGGCTGCGCGAGGCCGGGCTGCCGCTGCGGGTGGTGCCGGCGGTGTCCAGTGTGGCCGCCGCGTTCGCCCGCGCCGGGCTGCCCTGGGACGGCGCCGCCGTGGTCACCGCGCACGGGCGCGACCCCCGAGCCGCAGTGAACGCCTGCCGGGCGCTGCCACTGGTCGCGGTGCTCACCGCGCCCGGCGCCGGCGCGGCCGAGCTGGGCGCCGGCCTGATCGGCTGGTCCCGCCGCCTGCTGGTCGCCGAGCACCTGGGCACCGCCGCCGAACGGATCCGCGCGGTGACCCCCGAACAGGCCGCCGCCGAGACCTGGGCCGACCCGCACGTCCTGCTCAGCCTCGCCGATCCCGTACCGGCCGGGTCCGCCCACGCCGACGCGGTTCCCAAGAGGGGAGCGGCCGGCGGGATGCGCGCCGACAACCAGCCCGCCGCCGCGCCGGCCGGCGGCTGGGCGCTGCCGGAGGCCCGGTACGCCCACCGCGACTCCATGATCACGAAGTCGGAGGTGCGCGCCCTCGTCGTCGCCCGGCTGCGCCCCCGACTGGGCCGGCTGATCTGGGACATCGGGGCGGGCAGCGGCTCGGTCGGCATCGAGTGCGCGCTGCTCGGCGCGGCCGTGCTCGCCGTCGAACAGGACCCCGAGGCCGTTGCCACCATCCAGGCCAATGCCGCCGCGCACGCCGTGCACGTCCGGCTGGTTGCCGGACGTGCCCCGGCGGCGCTGGCCGACCTCCCCGAACCCGACGCGGTCTTCGTCGGCGGTGGCGGCGTCGACGTCCTCACCGCCGTGGTGGCCCGCCAACCCGAGCGGGTGGTGCTCACCCTGGCCGCACTGGACCGGGTCGCACCGGCCGTGGGTCTGCTGCGCGCCGCCGGCTACACGGTCGAGGGCAGCCAGCTCTCCGCCGCCCGCCTCGCCGACCTGCCCGGCGGGTCGATCCGCCTCGCGGCCACCAACCCGGTGGTCGTCCTCACCGGGGAGCGCCAGTGACCGACCAGAGCCCGCCCGCCCGGATCGGCCTGGTGGCGGCCACCGCCGCCGGCCGCCGGCACGCCGACACCCTGACCGCCGCCTGGCCGCACGCCCGGCTGGTCGAGGCGCAGACCGTCGCCGACGCGCTGCGGACCGCCTGGGCCGGCTGTGACGCGGTCATCGCGTTCCTGGCCACCGGGGCGGTGGTGCGGATCGTCGCGCCGCTGCTCGACGACAAGCGCACCGACCCGGCGGTGGTGGTCGTCGACGAGGCGGCCCGGCACGCCGTGGCGCTGCTCGGTGGGCACGCCGGCGGGGCCAATGCGCTCGCCGAACAGGTCGCCGCCCTGCTGGACGCCCGACCGGTGATCACCACCGCCACCGACGCGGTCGACCTGCCGGGGCTGGACACCCTCGGCTGGCCCGTCCAGGGCGCTGTCGCCGCGGTGTCCCGGGCCATCCTGGACGGCGAGCCGGTCCGGCTGATCGCCGACGCCGACTGGCCACTGCCCGCCCTGCCCCCGAACGTGCGCGCCGCCGACGAGGACCCGACGGACGACGGGTACCGGCTGCTGGTCACCGACCGGGTGGTGCCGTCCGACGAGCGGACCGCCGTGCTGCGGCCGCCGTCGCTGGTCGCCGGCGTGGGCGCGAGTCGGGGCGTACCCGCCGCCGAGGTGGCGGAGCTGCTGCACCGGGTGCTGGCCGACGCCGGTCTCGACCCGGCGAGCCTGCGCTGCCTGGCCACCGCCGACATCAAGGCCGACGAGGCGGGCATCCGCAGCACCGTCGACGCGCTCGGCGTACCCCTGGTGACCTGGCCGGCGACGCGGCTGGCGGCGGTCGACGTGCCGCACCCCAGCGAGGTGGTCCGCGCCGCGGTCGGCACGCCGAGCGTGGCGGAGGCCGCGGCCCTGCTCGGCCCGGACGGTCGGGTCGACGACGCGACGCTGCTGGTGGGGAAGACCGCGACGGCGATGGCCACCGTGGCGGTGGCCCGGCACGCGCCACGCGGCCGGCTGGCCGTCGTCGGCCTCGGGCCGGGCGCCGCCGACCTGCGCACCCCCCGCGCGGTGGCCGAGCTACGTCGCGCCGCCGTGGTGGTCGGCCTCGACCAGTACCTCGATCAGGTCCGCGACGTGCTCCGCCCGGGAACCCGGGTGCTCTCCACCGGGTTGGGCGCTGAGGAGGCGCGGGCGCGCGCCGCCGTCGCCGAGGCCGCCGCCGGCCGGGCGGTCGCGCTGATCGGCTCCGGCGACGCCGGGGTGTACGCGATGGCCAGCCCCGCCCTGGAGTACGCCGACGAGCGCATCGACGTGGTGGGCGTGCCCGGCGTCACCGCCGCCCTCGCCGCCGGGGCGCTGCTCGGCGCGCCGCTCGGCCACGACCACGCCTACCTGAGCCTGTCCGATCTGCACACCCCGTGGGACGTCATCGAGCGGCGGGTGACCGCCGCCGCCGAGGGTGACTTCGTGACGCTCTTCTACAACCCGCGTAGTCGGGCCCGCGACTGGCAGCTCGGCAAGGCGCTCGGCATCCTCGCCGCGCACCGGTCACCGGACACCCCGGTGGGCGTGGTGCGCAACGCCAGCCGCCCCGGCGAGCGGGTGCACCTCGCCACAGTGGCCACGCTCGACCCGGCCATCGTCGACATGTACAGCGTCGTGGTCGTCGGCAGCAGCGACACCCGGCTGGTCGCCGGCCGGATGGTCACACCCCGGGGGTACCGGTGGCGTTCGTGACGATCGACGCCTGCCAGGGCTGCGGCGCCTGCCTGCTCACCTGCCCCACGCACGCGATCCGACCGGTCGCCGGTGGCCTCACGGTCCGCGCCGACCGGTGCACCGGCTGCCTGGAGTGCCTGGAGATCTGCCCGGTCGACGCGATCCGCGTCGTCGAGCCCGACCCCTGTGAAGGAGCCCGATGAGCCGGGTGGTGCACCCCATCGAGGCCGAGTCGTACCGCATCCTGCGCGAGCGCGTCGACCTGTCGCACCTGCCGCCGCTGAGCCGCGCGGTGACCGAGCGGGTGGTGCACGCCAGCGCCGACCTCGCGTACGTCGACGACCTCGTGTGCGACGAGGCAGCCCTGGAGTCGGGGCTGGCGGCGCTGCGCGCCGGGGCGCCAGTGGTCGCCGACGTGGCGATGGTCGCCGCCGGCATCACCCGGGCCGGCCTGGAACTGGTCTGCCCGGTCGCCGAGCCGGCCGCCGCCGCGCTGGGCCGCTCGGCCGGCATCACCCGCTCGGCGGCGGCCGTCCGGATCGCAGTGGAACGGGTCGGGACCGGAGCGGTCTGGGTGGTCGGCTGCGCGCCCACCGCGCTCGTCGAACTGCTCAGCCTGGACGCCGCACCGGCGCTCGTCGTCGGCCTGCCGGTCGGCTTCGTGGGCGCCGCCGAGTCGAAGGCGGCGTTGCGGGCCAGTGGCCTGCCCGCCGTGTCCAACGTGGGGGAGAAGGGTGGCTCGGCGGTCGCCGCCGCCGCCCTCAACGCCCTGCTCTACGTCGAGGAGAAGTCATGACCGGGTTGGTCATCGTCGGGCACGGCACGCGCAGCGCGGCCGGGGTCGAGCAGTTCGCCGCTCTCGTCGAACGGGTCCGAGGTCGCGGCGACATCGGCGACGTCGAGGGCGGCTTCATCGAGCTGTCCCGCCCACCGCTGACCGACGCGGTCGGCGCGCTCGTCGCCAGCGGGCACCGGGCGCTGGTGGCGCTGCCGCTGGTGCTCACCGGCGCCGGTCACGGCAAGGGCGACATCCCCGCCGCGATGGCCCGGGAGCAGCAGCGCCACCCCGGTCTGAGCTACCGCTACGGCCGCCCGCTCGGCCCCCACCCGCTGCTGCACGAAGCCCTCGAACAGCGCATCGACGCCGCACTGGCCGGTGCCGACCGGGCCGGCACGGAGCCGGCCGGCGCCGACCGGGCCGGCACGTGGGTGGCGTTGATCGGGCGGGGGTCCACCGACCCGGACGCTAACGCCGAGGTCGCCAAGGTCGCCCGGCTGCTCTGGGAGGGACGCGGCTACGCGGGCGTGGAGCCGGGGTTCATCTCCCTGGCGCAGCCGTCGGTGCCGGCCGTGCTGGAGCGCCTGCGCCGCCTCGGCGCGCGGCGGATCGTGGTGGCGCCGTACTTCCTGTTCGCCGGGGTTCTACCGGACCGGATCGTCGCCCAGTCGGCGGAGTTCGCCGCCGCCCACCCCGACCTGGACGTCCGGGTCGCCGAGGTGATCGGCGACTGTGACGCCCTCGCCGACCTCGTCCTGGAGCGGTACGCCGAGGCGCTGGGCGGGGACATCCGGATGAACTGCGACACCTGCGCGTACCGGGTGTTGATGCCCGGCTTCGCGGACAAGGTGGGTCGCCCGCAACGCCCGCACGACCACCCCGACGACCCGGTCGGCCACCATCACCATCACGGGCACGATCACCACGACCACGCACACCACGTCCATGGCTCGGTCGCCGTGGTCGGCGGCGGGCCGGGGCCCGACGACCTGATCACGGTACGCGGAAAGGCGCTGCTCGACGCGGCGGACGTCGTGGTGGTCGACCGCCTCGCCCCGCAGGGGCTGCTCGCCGGGCTGCGCCCCGACGTGCTGGTGGTCGACGCCGCGAAGGTGCCCCGTGGTCCGTCGATGGCCCAGGAGGCGATCAACGAGGCCCTGGTGTCGCACGCCCGCGCCGGTCGCCGGGTGGTTCGGCTCAAGGGTGGTGACCCGTACGTCTTCGGGCGCGGCCACGAGGAGGTGCAGGCCTGCACGGCGGCCGGCGTCCCGGTGACCGTGGTGCCCGGGGTGAGCAGCGCGCTCGCCGCACCGGCCCTCGCCGGCGTGCCGGTGACCCACCGGGGCGTGGCGCACGACGTCACAGTCGTGTCGGGGCACCTGCCGCCCGGGCACCCCGACTCGCTCGTCGACTGGGCGGCGCTGGCCCGGGCCCGGGGCACCGCCGTGCTGCTGATGGCCGTCGACACCATCGCCAAGATCGCGACCGTGCTGATCGAGCACGGTCGTGCCCCGGAGAGCCCGGTGCTGGCGGTGCAGGACGCCGGGCTGCCCGGTCAGCGATCGGTGCGCGCCCGGCTGGACGAGATCGGCGTAGTCGCCGCCCGGGAGGGCGTAGGCCCGCCCGCCGTCTTCGTCCTCGGCCCGGTGGTAGCCCTCACCACCACCGGGCCGACGGGATGACGACTACTCGCTGCGGGCGGTCTCCGGCCCGGTGATGCGTTCCAGCAGCGGCAGGGTGGAGGCGATGACGCCGAGGCAGGCTGCCAACCCGACCACGACGATCACGTAGAAGCCCGGCTCCGGCGCGACGAGGGCGTAGTCCATCTGCGCTCGTAGGAACAGGTGGGCGGCGAGCAGGCCCATGCCGATGGCGACGGCGGCGACGGCGAGCATCGGCACGGCGCTCTCCAACGCCACCACCCGACGCAGAACCCGCACCGGAGCGCCGCTGAGGCGCAGCAGGCTGAACGGGCGTCGGCGTTCGGTGAGACCGCCGATGACGCTGACCGCGAGACTGCACCCACCGAGCGCGAGACTGGCGATGATGACCACGTTGGCCAGTTGCTCCCAGCCGCGCAGCGTGTTCGCGAAGTCCGACTCGAAGTCGCCGGGCACGTTCGGCCCGACCCAGAAGGTCGGGAAGGCGACCTCCAGCACGGTACGGGTGCGCTCGATGGCGGCTGCGGAGCCGTCCGTGCCGACGACGACCGAGACCACCGGCAGCCGCTGGAGGTCGTCGAGCGTGATCGACGCCGCGCGCCACTCCGTCGCGGACGACGCCGACTCCCGCCACCGGCTCAGACCCATCGGTACCTCGATGACGGTGGCGCCCTGGGCGCACCGGCCGTACGCGTTCGGGAGGTCGGCGCAGGCGATCACCCCGCCCTCCCCGCCGCTGTTGATGTCCGGGGCTTCTCGGATCGCGGTCGCGGAGCGCACCCCGGTGATCGCGTGCAGCTCGGCGAAGAGCGTGTCGGGCACCGACGTCGTCTTCTCGTCGAAGACTGTGGTCACGGTGCCCGCGTCGGTCGAGCCGGTGGGCGCCGGGCCGCGGTTGGCGACGATCGTGGTGATCACGCCGACGGACACGCTCGTGACGAAGAGCGCGAGCATGATGCCGCTGATCGCCCGAAAGCCGGCCTTCGGGTTGTCGGCGAGGCGTCGCGCGGCGATGAGCGTGGCCGGGCGGTTGGCGTACCGGGCCATCACCCGGGCGCCGACCATCGTCAACCACGGGCCGGCGAAAACCAGGCCGACCATGATGAGCAGCAGCCCGGGCAGGAACACCGCGGCCTGGCCGTCGGACGTCTCGGGCCGGAAGCCGATGGCGAAGAGCAGTACGGCGACGCCGAGCATCATCGGGATCAGCCGGTACGCGCGCGGCGCCCGGGGAGTGACCCGCCGGGTGACGCCCAGCGGCGAGATCCGGACCCGGCGCAGCGAGACCTGGGCCGCCAGCGCCGCGCCGGCCGGGACGCCGAGCGCCACCAGCAGGACGTCCAGCACCCCCAGGGACATGTCGCTGGGGAAGAACGGCATGCCGGTGAACGGGATGGCCGCGAGCGGGTCGCGGAAGGCGTAGAACAGTCCGAATCCGACGGCGGTGCCGGCGACGGCGGCGGCGGCCGCCTCCACCGCGGCGACCATCGAGATCTGCCGGGGTGTCGCGCCGACCAGGCGCATCGCGGCGAAGCGCTGCTCCCGGCGGGCGGCACTGAGCCGGGTGGCGGTGCCGATGAAGATCAGCACCGGGAACAGCAACCCGCCGGCAATCACGCCCAGGATCAGGTTCACAGTGGCCTCGGGGAGGGCGGGGGTCTCGCCGACGCTGGTGACCTGCCTGACGTTGGGCAGTTTGGCGACGTCGTCGGGTCTGCCGCCCACGATGACGAGCAAAGTGTCGGGTGAGGGAAGCGTGGCCGGGCCGATGGTGCCGAGATCACGCCCCGGGTAGCGGTTGCCCAGGTGGTCGGCGGGGTGGGCGGCTAGCAGTTCCCGCATCGCGGGTGAGGCGTAGTACTCCCCGGGACCGGGGGTCGCCGGGATGCCGACCGGGGTGGGCGCGGTCGAGCCGCTGGCGGCGACGTCGATCCGGGTGATCTGCATGCCCCGGAAGTAGTCCTCCCGGGTCGACCACCACAGCGGATCGGCGTCGCCGCCCGCGGAGGCGCTGGGATACACCGAGGCGTACCGGGTGAGCTGGGAGTTGACCGCGTTGACCCCGGCGAGGGTGGTCAGTAGAAGCCCACTACCGACCGCGACGGCGGCGGCGATGACGACCAGGCGGGTGAGCGCCTCACGACCGCCGGCCACGGCGAGGCGGAGCCCGAAGCGGATCACGAGGCGATCCGGTCCGGCGCGTTCACGCGCCCGTCGCGGACCATGACCTCGCGGTCGGCGTACGCCGCGATCCTCGGCTCGTGGGTGACCAGGATGACTGTGGTGCCCTGCTCGCGGGCGGCGCCGACCAGCAGGTCCATCACCTGCTCGCCGGTGAGCGAGTCGAGCGCGCCGGTCGGCTCGTCGGCGAAGAGCACCTGCGGCTCGGCGACCAGGCCGCGAGCCAGGGCGACCCGTTGCGCCTGCCCGCCGGAGAGCTCACCCGAGCGCCGCTGCTCCAGGCCGTCCAGCCCGAGGCGCGCGAACCAGTCGTACGCCCTGGGCAGCGCCTGCTTGCGGCGTACGCCGCTGAGCAGGAGCGGCAGCGCGACGTTCTCCACAGCGGTCAGCTCGGGGACGAGTTGACCGAACTGGAACACGAAACCGAACCGGTCCCGGCGCAGGCTGCTGCGTTCGGTCTCGGCCATGGCGTGCACCCGGGCCCCGTCGAAGAGGATCTCGCCGGAGTCGGGCACCAGGATGCCGGCCAGGCAGTGCAACAGGGTGGACTTGCCCGAGCCGCTGGGGCCCATGACGGCGAGGATCTCGCCCGCCTCAACGGCGACGCTGGCGCCGCGCAGGGCGGGGGTCTGACCGAAGGAGAACCCGACGTCGCGCGCTTCGATCACGACGCTCACGGCCGCACCTCTTTCCGCAGGGCGTCCAGTCGGGCGCCGGTCATCTCGATCCATCGGAGGTCCGCCTCCAGGTGATAGAGGCCGTGGTCGGCGAGCAGCGCGTCGACCAGGCTGCCGGCGCGCTTGATCTCGGTCAGCTCACGCATCCGGTGCAGGTGCGCGCTGCGCTGCGTGTCGAGGTATTCGGCGGCCGGGCGGTCCAGCATCAGCGCGAGCACGACCTTGGCGAAGAGCACCGTCTGGAGGTGCGGTTCCGGGTCGACGGGTTGGGTCAGCCACTGCTCGACCTCGGTCGCGCCGACGTCGGTGATGATGTAGCGCTTGCGGTCGGGGCCGGAACCGGGGGCGACGTCGCTGATCACCACTTTGCCGTCGCGGGCGAGTCGGCTGAGGGTGGAGTAGACCTGGCCGAACGGCAGTGGCTTGCCCCGGCCGAAGAAGGCGTCGTAGTCGCGCTTCAGGTCGTAACCGTGGCTGGGCTCGCGTTCGAGGAGGCCGAGAAGGGTCAGTGGCACGCTCATGCCAGCAGACTACACCGAGGGTATACCTCGCGTATATACCCTCGGTGTGTTCGTGGGGAACGCCTGGCCAGGCGTCGCTGGGGATGAGTCCGGCGGCGCGGCTGGTGTGCGGTCAGCCGGTCAGGGCGCGGGCCACTGCGTAGCCGGCGGTGGCCGCGGCGAGCCCGGCAGCCACGCTGCCGAGCACGTTGGCCAGCGCGAGGAGTCGATGACCGCCAGTGGTCAGCCGCAGCGTCTCGTAGCTGAAGGTGGAGTAGGTGGTCAGCGCGCCGCAGAACCCGGTGCCGAGCAACGCGCTGACCGCCGGGCCGGCCGGCCACCCGACCAGGACGCCGAGCAGCAACGACCCGGCCACGTTGACGAGCAGCGTGCCCCAGGGGAACACCGAGCCGTGCCGGGACTGCACGGCCCGGTCGGTGAGGTAGCGCAGCGGCGCGCCGACGGCCGCGCCCAGGGCGATGAGCAGCACGGTCATCGGGTCGCCCGACGTAGCAGCCCGGCGGTGACGGCGTCGCCCAGGGCGACCGCGACGAGTGCCCCGAGCACCGTCGCGGCGAGGTACGCCAGCGCCGTGCCCGGTGCGCCCACGACGATCGCCTGCTGGACGTCGACCGCGTAGGTGGAGAAGGTGGTGAACCCGCCGAGCACCCCGACCCCGAGGAACGGGCGAGCCAGCGGCGGTCCACCGTCGAGGTGCCCGAGCACCGCCATCAGCACGCCGATCAGCAGGCAGCCGAACGTGTTGATGGTGAACGTGGCCCAAGCGAAGCCGGTCGGCGGGTGCGGAACGGCGTGTTGCAGGCCGGCTCGGGCCAGCGCGCCGAGCACCCCGCCGGCCGCGATCGCGGCGAGGACCGTCGCGGGGCGCGCGGTCAGCTCGCGGCGGTCGGCGGGGACGCGCAGGTCGACGTCGGGGTCGGTACGCGGCTCGAACGGCTCTGGCACGGCTCCTCAGCGTAGTGCGGCGACGTCGGCGTCAGCGCACCGCCGGCCACCGGCGTCAGCGCACCGCCGGCCACCGGCGTCAGCGCATCGTCGGCGAGGGCGACGTCAGCGCACCGCCGCGACGACGGCGTCCGGGCCGCCTCGCCAGACCGTGCCGACCTCGCTGAAGCCCGCCGCGGTGAGCGCGGCCAGGTGCCAGGAGACCGGCGGGTTCCACTCGGGGCTGTGCCCGGTCGGGTAGATGGCGTGTCGCTGAGCGACCAGTGGGGCGAGCGCCGGGTCGGCGCCGGCCCGCTCCCACCAGTCCGACCAGGACAGCGTCGAGCCGGCGGCGTACCGGGCGTTGCGCCGGTCCCGGGCTCGGTCCATCAGCCGCTTGGTCAGCTCAGGCAGGGTGTCGTCGGGCATGTGGTCGGCGTTGACGAAGACGCCGCCCGGTCGCAGCACGTCGCGCAGTTCGGCGTAGAGCTGCCCGAGCCGGTCGGCCGGCAGCCAGTGCAGTGCGGTGGCGGTGAGCACGGCGTCGTACTCCTGGTGGGGGAGCGTGGAGCGCCACTCCGGGGTGCCGAGGTCGGCCGTGACGATGGTGGCCCGGTCGGCCAGCGAGGCGGCGGCGATGGCGAGCAGCGCCGGGTCGAGGTCGACCAGTGTCGGCTCCGCGGCGGGGAAGCGCGCCAGCGTCCGCAGCGAGATGCTGCCGGTGCCGCCGGCCAGGTCGAGCACCCGCGGCGGCCGGCCGTCGAGGACCGCGTCGACGGTGTCGAGCATGGCGGTGAACCGGTGCTCCCGGTCCGGGAGGTAGGCCTCCTGCTGACGGTCCCAGCTCTCCTGCCAGGCCCAGGGATCCACAATGTAAGGACTCATAGCGATCAGGCTAGTTACGGCACGAGCGTATTGTCCAGACCTTGTTGCACATCTTTTGCAATTGCAGGACGATGGCGGGGCGATGATCAGAGCAACGCCGGGCGGGCATCCGCCCGGCCCGGCGTCCTCCTCCCGGCGAGGTCAGACCGGGGCGTCCACCAGGCTCGCGTCGGCCCGGGCCGGCTCGTCGCGGCGGGCCAGCCGCAGCGCGCCGAGGAGTACGCCCAGACCGATGAGGGTGAGTGCGGCCCCGGCCCAGATCGGCGAGGTGTAGCCGAGTCCGGCGGCGATGGTCACCCCGCCGATCCACGCGCCCAACGCGTTGCCGAGGTTGAACGCGGCGATGTTCGCCCCGGACGCCAGGGTCGGCGCCTGGTGGGCGTACCGCATGATCCGCATTTGCAGCGGCGGCACTGTGGCGAAGCCGAACCCGCCCATCAGCACCAGCGCGACGATGGTCAGCACCGGGTTCGTGGCGGTCAGCGCGAAGCCGACGAGCACCACGGTGAGCACCGCCAGGACGGTGACCAGGGTGCGCGACAGTGATTTGTCCGCCGCCCGTCCGCCGAGCAGGTTGCCCGCGAAGAGCCCCACGCCGAAGAGGACCAGCAGCCACGGCACGGTGCTGGTGGCGAAGCCGCTGACCTCGGTGAGCGTGTAGGCGATGTAGGTGAACGCGCCGAACATCCCACCGAAGCCCAGGACGGTGATCACCAGGGAGAGCCAGACCTGCGGGTGGGTGAAGGCCCGCAACTCGCCGCGCAGCCCGCCGGCCGGGCGGTCGGCGTTGGCGGTCTCGCCGGCCGGGATGAGCAGGGCCAGCCCGATCAGGGCCACCACCCCGATGGCGGTGATCGCCCAGAACGTCGACCGCCAGCCGAAGTGCTGCCCGAGGAAGGTGCCGAACGGCACGCCGAGCACGTTGGCGATGGTCAGGCCGGCGAACATCATGGCGATGGCGCCCGCCCGACGGGCCGGTGCGACCAGGCCGGCGGCGACCACCGCGCCGATGCCGAAGAACGCCCCGTGGCAGAGCGCGGCGACGATCCGGCCGGCCATCATCACGGCGTAGTCGCCGGCGACCGCGGAGAGCAGGTTGCCGATGATGAAGAGCACCATCAGGCCGAGCAGCACCGGTTTGCGCGGCAGTCGGGTGACCGCCGCGGTGAGGGCGACCCCGCCGACGGCCACGCTGAGCGCGTAGCCGGAGATCAACCAGCCGGCCACCGGTTCGGTGACAGCGAAGTCGGCGGCCACCTCGGGCAGCAGCCCCATGATCACGAACTCGGTGAGCCCGATGCCGAAGGCGCCGATGGCCAGCGCGATCAGGCCGGGCGGCAGGGACTTTGGGCGTACGGACATGGTCTTCCCATCGGGAGGGGGCAGATATGCGGCGCGTGCAACTACGCGCGCCGACAACGAAATACTTGCACGCGCTTCATATCGGCGCAAGCGTGGTAACCTGGGGTCCGTTCAGATCACACCGAGGAGGCCGGCATGGGCATCGCCGACGACGCGGTCGAGATCCGCGCGCAGGGCTGGCGCACCCTCGCCGCCCTGCACGGGCTGATCGAGACATCCCTGGAGCGGGCGCTACAGGCCGGTCACGGCCTCTCCGTCGTCGAGTACACGGTGCTCGACGCGCTCTCCCGCCAGGACGGCTGGCACATGCGGATGAGCCAGCTCGCCCGCGCCGCCGCGCTCTCCGGCAGCGCCACCACCCGGCTGGTCACCCGCCTCGAACAGCGGGGGCTGCTCACCCGCATCCTCTGCGCCGACGACCGGCGCGGCATCTACACCGAGCTGACCCCGGCCGGCTCCGAGCTGCTCGCCCAGACCCGACCGACCCACGACCGGGTGCTCACCGACGCGCTCGCCCAGGCGGAGGCCACCCCCGAGCTGGCGCCGCTGGTCGACGCCCTGCACCGGCTGCCGGCCGCCCGCTGACCGCCCCGCCAACCCCGGCGACGGCGGGCGTACGGTACCCGCAGCCCCACCGGGACCGCCGCGCCAAGGAGGCAGCCGATGCAGGACCGCACCCCTCGTCCCGAGGAGCTGGAGCCGATCGAGCGCGCCGGCATCGACGAGCTGCGCGCCCTGCAACGCGACCGACTGCGCTGGTCGTTGCGGCACGCGTACGACAACGTGCCGCACTACCGACGGGCGTTCGACGCGGCCGGGGTGCACCCCGATGACTGCCGGGATCTCGACGACCTGGCGCGCTTCCCGTTCACCGGCAAGGCGGAGCTACGGGAGAACTACCCGTTCGGCATGTTCGCCGTACCCCGGGAGCAGGTCGCCCGCCTGCACGCCTCCTCCGGCACCACCGGTCGGCCGACCGTGGTCGGCTACACCCGCGACGACCTGCGCACCTGGGCGCGGCTGATGGCCCGCTCGATCCGCGCCTCCGGCGGTCGCCCCGGCGACCGGGTACACGTCGCCTACGGCTACGGGCTCTTCACCGGAGGCCTGGGCGCGCACTACGGAGCCGAGGAGCTGGGCTGCACGGTCATCCCGGTCTCCGGGGGCATGACCGAGCGTCAGGTCATGCTGATCCGCGACTTCGAACCCGAGGTCATCATGGTCACGCCCAGCTACCTGCTGGCCATCGTCGACGAGATGCGCCGCCAGGGCATCGACCCACGGGCCACCTCACTGCAGGTGGGCATCTTCGGCGCCGAGCCGTGGACCGAGGACATGCGCCGCGAGATCGAGCAGCAACTGGACATCCACGCCGTCGACATCTACGGGCTCTCCGAGGTGATGGGCCCCGGCGTGGCGACCGAGTGCGTCGAGACCAAGGACGGGCTGCACCTCTGGGAGGACCACTTCTACCCGGAGATCATCGACCCGGTCACCGGGGCGGTGCTGCCCGACGGCGAGCGGGGTGAGCTGGTGTTGACCTCCCTGACCAAGGAGGCGATGCCGGTCGTGCGCTACCGCACCCGCGACCTGACCCGGCTGCTGCCCGGCACCGCCCGCCCGATGCGCCGGATCGAGAAGATCACCGGCCGCACCGACGACATGATGATCCTGCGAGGGGTGAACATCTTCCCCACCCAGATCGAGGAGCTGATCCTGCGCACCCCGCAGCTCTCGCCGCACTTCCAGTGCGTCCTCGATCGGGACGGCCGGCTGGACACCCTCACGGTGCGGGTGGAGCGGCGAGCCGACGTCGACCTGGACGCCGCCGAGCGGGCCGGCGGCACGCTGGTTCAGCTGGTGAAGAACACCATCGGCGTGAGCGTGGCGGTCGACGTCCTCGCCCCCGACACTGTGGAACGGTCGATGGGCAAGATGCGCCGCATCGTCGACCAGCGGCCGTCCGCCTGACCGCTGCCCGACGTTGCGGGCCCTCCGGTGTGGCAGTGGTCGACATAGGATCCTGCCCATGCGCGTGCTGGTGGTCTCCGCTCCGCTCGTCGGGCACGTCTTCCCGCTGGTGCCGCTCGCGGTCGCCCTACGCGACGCCGGCCACGACGTGCTGGTGGCCACCGGCGGCGGAGCCCTGGCCGCCGCCGACGCCGGTCTGGCGGTGCACGACATCGCGCCGGGCTTCGACTTCGGCCGGATCGCGCTGCGGGTCTTTCCCTGTCATCCGCTGATCGCGCGGGCGGAAATGGCCGGCACCGCCGGCACCCGGGGCGCCGGCCTGCTGTTCGGCGCGCTCAACGACCAGCTCACCGACCCGGTGGTCGCGCTGGCCACCCGGTGGCGGCCGGATCTGGTGCTTCACGAGCCGTTCGCGGTCGCCGGTGCGGTGGCCGCCGCGCGGCTCGACGTGCCGGCCGTACGCCAGGAGAACGCCCTCTTCGACGGCCGGGACCTGGTCCGCGCCACCGTCGCCCGACTCGGCGCGGCGCTGCGCCGCCACGGCCTCACCGAGCTGCCCGCGCCGGCCGCCGCCCTCGCCGTGGCCCCACCCAGCGTTGCCACGCAGGGCGGCTGGCCGATGCGCTACACGTCCTACGTCGGCGGCGGGGAACTGCCGGCCTGGTTGCGCGAGCCGGGTGAGCGCCAGCGGATCCTGGTCACCCGCAGCACCCTCACCGGCCCCGGCGACCGCGGGCCGATGCCCGCAGTGGTGGCCGCCGCAGCCGAGGTGGACGCCGAGATCGTGCTGGTCCGCCCCGACGAACGGTCGGCCCGCTCGGTGCCCGGCAACGTGCGGGTGGTCGACTGGATCCCGCTCGACGAGGCGTTGCCGGCGAGCGCGGCGCTGGTGCACCACGGTGGGGCGGGCAGTGCCCTCGGCGCCCTCGCCGCCGGCCTGCCCCAGCTGGCCACCACGGGTCCGGGGGACCGGCGGCACAACGCCGAACTGGTGGCCCGCCGGGGCGCCGGCCTGGCGCTGCGCCCCCGGGACATCACCGCGCGGGCACTGACCCAGCTGCTCACCGACGAGCACCTGCGTACCGCTGCCGCGCAGGTCAGCCGCGAGATCGCCGCGATGCCGCCACCGGCGGACCTGGTCGCGCGGCTGACGGCACTGGTCTGACGCCCACCCCGCGTGGCCACCCCGGATGGGCAGTCGACTGCGGCAGGATGACCGGATGCGACACGTCGTGCTGTTCCACTCCGTGTACGGGCTGCGACCCGCAGTGCGCGCCGCCGCCGACCGGTTGCGGGCCGCCGGGCACCAGGTCAGCACCCCCGACCTGTACGGCGTCCCGGCCACCGACACCGTCGAGGAGGGCTTCGCGCTACTCGACAAGATCGGCCAGGAGGTGGTGCTGGACCGGGCCCGCGACGCGCTGCGTGACCTGCCACCGGAGACAGTGCTCGCCGGCTTCTCGATGGGCGCCGGGGTGGCCGGGGCGCTGCTGGCCGAACGCCCCGACACCGCCGGCCTGCTCCTGCTGCACGGCACCGGCGGCGCCCCGGGCACGGTCCGATCCGGGTTGCCGGTGCAGCTGCACCTCGCCGACCCCGACCCGTACGACGCGCCGGACGAGGTCGACGAATGGCAGCAGGCCATGACCGACGCCGACGCCGATCTGACGGTCTTCCGCTATCCCGGCGTGGGTCACCTGTTCACCGACCCGGACCTGGCCGAGTACTCCCCGGACGCCACCGCGGCGGCCTGGCCGCGCGTGCTGGCCTTCCTGGCCGCCCGCTGAGCGCCCGTCCCGTGCTCGCCGACCACACCGGATGGTCGGTCGCGCGGGCTCGGGTCAGGTGCACAGAGGCTGGGTGGGGCACCCTACGGCTTCAGCACGATCTTGCCTCGCGCATGGCGGGACTCACTCAGCTCGTGGGCGGCGGCCGCCTCTTCCAGAGAGAACACGGCCGCGACCGGCACTGTGAAACGACTCCGCTCGGCGAGTTCGCCGGCCGCGGCGATTCCTTCGAGTGCCGGTGTGTCCGCGCCGGGGCCAGAGCCGCGCGACAGGTGTACGCCGTAGGCCGCGGCGTTGATGTCGGCGATGCTCACCACCCTGTCCGGGCTCGCGACCAGGCCGACCAGGTCGGGCATGGAACCAGAGCCGGCACAGTCGAGTACGACATCCACCCCGCCGGGCGACAGAGTGTGGACCCGCTCGGCCAGCCTGGGGCCGTAGGTGGTCGGGATCGCCCCGAGCGAGGCGACGAACTCATGGTTGCGGTCGCTGGCCGTGCCGATGACGGCCGCCCCGCGAGCGACCGCGAGCTGGATCGCTGTCGTACCGACCCCGCCGGCCGCGCCCTCGATCAACAGCGTGGTGCCGTCCTTGACGCCCAACCGGTCGAGCACTCGGGTGGCCGTCTCGATGTTGCCCGCCGCGCCGCCGGCCTGCTCCCAGCTCAGGGCGGTCGGCTTCCGCGCCCACGCGGCCAGGACGGCGTATTCGGCGTTCGCTCCGCCCATCTGGGCGTAGTCGGTGATGCCGAAAACCTCATCGCCTACCCGAGCCGTTGTCACCCCGTCACCGATCTCATCCACCACTCCGGCAGCGTCGACACCGGGCACGTGCGGCAGGCGGAGCGGAATCCACTCCTGGAATCGGCCGGCGCGAACGTACGTGTCGGCCGGATTGACACCCGAGGCCCGAACCGCCACCCGTACCTGGCCGGGTCCGGCGTGCGGTTCCGGTGCCTCCGAGACCTCAAGGACACTCGCGGAACCGTACTTCGAAAATTGCAAAGCCCTCATGCACACGGACGCTAACGCACGCCGCTGTCCGCCTCGCTAAAGTGAGAGCCGTGACCGATCGTTTGCCTCACGCTCTTCGCTCCGACGCCCTGGACAACCGCGAGCGCATCCTCGACGCCGCCCGCGCGGTCTTCGCCGTTGAGGGCCTGGACGTGCCGATGCGGGAGGTTGCCCGGCGCGCCGGGGTTGCACCCGCCACCCTGTACCGCCGATTTCCGACCAAGGAGATGCTGGTCACCGAGGCATTCACAGAACAGATGTATGCGTGTCGCGGCGTTGTCGACGAGGGCCTTGCCGATCCGGATCCATGGCACGGTTTCTGTCTCGTGATCGAGAAAATGTGTGAACTGCACGCACTCGACCGAGGCTTTACCGCAGCTCTTATGTCGACCTTTCCCAAGGCAGTTGATTTCGAGGCGCGCCGTGAATACGCGCTCAGAGCGATTGACGAACTGGCCCGCCGTGCGAAGGAAGCGGGTCGCCTTCGCCCGGACTTCGTCCTGGACGACGTCATCCTCGTGCTCATGGCCAACAGCGGTATCCAGGTGACCTCGCCGACCGCTCAGGTCAGCGCCTCCCGGCGCTTCGCCGCGCTCGCCATCTCGGCATTCCAAGCCTCCCCGGATGTCTCGCCGCTCCCGCCCGTGGCGCGGTTGGCGCCCCCGGCGTCGGTACCCAGACGCGGCCAGGTGGGCTAGCACCCCCGGCGACCCAGCCGGCCGGGACCGCCGCGTCGATCATGTTCCGGGCGAGGTGGGGTTTGGTCGCGAAGCCGACCCAGCCGCGTCGGGCGAGCCGCTGATCGTGCTCAGCGGACGCTGGCGCCGATGCGCGGGGGCGTGGCGGTGCCGTGCACCCGCTTGGCGTGGCTGGCGAACAGCCGGGGCGCGATGATCGGCATGAGCAGTCGGGCCGGCAGCGGAGCGTGCGCCAGCACTGCTTTCACCACCTCCGGGTCGCCCTCGTACATGGCCAGGCCGAAGGCCAGCGGGAGCTGCTTCTTCGGGGACTTGCTCATGCCGTGCTCGCCGAGCTGCATCCACTCCCGGGCGGTGACGTGCCGTTGCGCCAGCGGCAGGATCTCGCTCTCCTCCAGGGCCATGTGCTCGATCAGCGCGGCGCGTAGCTGCTCCAGGGCGTCCGCGAGTTGCTCACCGCCGCGTGCGGTGCGGCGCCACCGGGGGAGGAGGGCGACCACCGCCGCGTGGGCGTCCTCGATGGCGTGGTGCTGCGCCTCCATGGTGGGGACGATCGCCGCGGCCTCCGCGCCGCCGCGCTCCAGCAGCCGGGGCCAGAGCAGCAGGTCCTCGCCCTCGTGGTGCAGGTGCAGGATGTGGCAGAGCATCTCGGCGTGGGCGCCGACGACCTCCGCGCGCGTGGCGTCGCCCGGGGTGACGTCGCGGACGAGCTGCGGCAGCAGGCTGAACTCGCGACGGAGCGCCGAGTGCGCCATGTACATGTCGCGTACGTCTGCCATGGCTTCGCGGTGGTTCTGGTTCACGGTGACCTTTCCGAGGATCAACTGGCACAGATCTGTTGATCATGCTCGGTGCCACTTGGAACCGGCTTGGAATCCGCCACCCGTGACGGTCAGCAGGCCATCGCCGCCGTCGCCTCGGCCAGCCAGTGCGGCGACTCCCACCGGCGGGCCACCCGGGCGGCGAGGGTGAAGTGCCGGGTCGCCTCCTCGGTGCGTCCCAGCAGCCGGAACAGCTCACCGAGCGTCAGCGCGACCGGCCGCACCACGGCCGCGGTGGTGGAGAAACCGGCCAGTTGGTCGCGTACCGGGAGCAGCGCGTCGATCACGGGTTGGGCCAGGTCCCGTCGACCCAGCGCCACGACGACCATTCCCCGTACGCTGAGCAGCGCCGACTCGAAGTAGTCCGGGCGGTAGGTGTGCCGCCCGATCGGCATGGCCCGCGCCTCGTCCAGGCGCCCGGTCCCGATCAGCGCCAGCGCCAGCAGGTCGTCCACGATCGGGCCCAACGACCCCCGTATCCGCCGGGTCGCCTCCAGGTGCTCACCGAACCGCCCCTGGCTGATCAGCAGGGTGCCGGTGGAGAAGTAGTGGAAGGCCTCGGCGTGCAGCGAACCCTGCCGCCGCATCTGCACGGCGACCTGGTCGTAGTGCCGCCGTGCGGCCGCGAAGTCGCCGGCGACGTGCGCGAGGGCGCCCAGCGAGCACAGGTTGATCGTCTGCGCCTCGTTCAGCTGGTACGCCTCGGCCAGCCACCCCTGCCGGGCAACGCTGAGGCGCAGTTCGTCCGGCTCGTTGAGCGCGGCAGCGCAGTGGCCCAGCGCCTGCTCGGCGACCGAACGGTAGGTCACCAGCGCGTGCTCGTCGGCGAGGTCACGCAGCTCAAGGGCGAAGGTCCGACGGTCGGGCGCCTCCCGCTCGTAGCTCATGGTGCGCAACCGTGCGGCCAGCCCGAGGGCGCGCAGCTCGGGGTCGTCCAGCCGCTGCGAGAGGGCCAGCGCCTCCCGTCCGGCCGCCACGCCTCGCGGATCGGACTCGCCGTCCAACTCCGTGGCCAGCGCCTCCAGCAGCCGGCAGCGGGCGACCGGGTCCAGGTCGTCGGCGCGCAGCAGCCGGGTGAGCAGCTCGACGACCCGGTGGTCCACCACGCCGTACTCGTGGGTCAGCCACGGGGTGGGGACGGTCCACGCGGTGAACGCCGCGACCAGCAGGTCGTCGCGGCCGGACGCCGCGGCGACGTCGATCGCCCGAGCGCGGGTCTGCCGGGCGGCCGCCACCGCCCCGGCCCGCGCCTGCGCGCGCAGCAGCCGCCCGAGCAGGTCGACCCGGAGCGCGTCGCGGTCCCCGACGACCGTGGCAGCGGCCTCGACAGCATTGCTGAGCAGCTCGATAGCGGCGTCGTACGCGTACCGCCGCTCGGCCAGCTCGGCGGCCCGGATGGCGTAGTCGACGGCGAGCGGCGCGGTGTCGGCCGACGCGGCGCGGGCGTACTGGTGGGCCAGGGCGGGGTAGTCGTCGGGCCGCAGCCGGCGGGTGGCGTCGGCGATCCGCGCGTGCAGGCGGGTGCGGCGCAGCTGCGGCAGGTCGGTGTAGATGGTGTCGCAGACCAGGCCGTGCACGAACCGCACCCGCCCGGGTGCAGGTTCGGTGAGCAGCCCGGCGGTCAGCCCGGCCTCCAGTGCCCGCAGGACGGTGCCCTCGTCGGTGCCGGCGGCGTCGACGAGTGTTCGCACCTCGGCCTCCCGCCCCACGGCCGAGGCGAGACGCAGCACCGAGACGGCTGTCGACGGGAGGCGGGAGAGTCGTCGGCGCAGCACGTCGCGTACGCCCTCGGGCACGTCGGAGGTGGCCACGAGCGTGCCCTCCGCGGCGAGCAGTTGCGCCGACTCCCGGACGTAGAACGGGTTGCCGCCGGTCCGCTCGGCCAACGCGGCGACCGTGTCCGGGTCGACGGTGGTCCGGGCCAGCGCGCCGAGCAGCCGTTCGACCTCGGACGTGGTCAGACCGCCCAGCGGGATCCGCTGCGGTGACCGGCGGGCCAGGACGGCCATCGTGTCGGCGAGCCGCTCGGTGTTGTCGGCGGGCCGCAGCGCCGCGACGAACAGGACGGTGCCGGTGGTCATCTCGGTGACGCTCTGCAACAGCAGCAACGTCTCGGCGTCGGCGGCGTGCAGGTCGTCGAGGATCACGGTGACCGGTCTGCGGGCCGCAGCGGCGTCCAACCAGGCGCCGACGGCGCGGTGCAGCCGGAACCGGCCCGCGGTGACGTCGCCGCCGGGGTCGCCGTCGCCCCCACCGAGCAGCGGGGCGAGCGCCGGTGCGAGGTCACCCGGGGGTGCCTGCTCGGCGAGTTGCCGCAGCGCCTCGACCCAGGCCCAGGCCGGCGGGGCGCCCTCGACCTCGGGGCAGCGGCCGACGGCGACCAGCCAGCCCTGAGCGGTGAGCTCGTCCCGAAAGCGGGTGAGCAGGCTCGTCTTGCCGGCCCCGGCCTCACCGCTGAGCAGAGCGACTCGCGGCCCGCTCGCCACCGCCTCGGCGGCCGCCTGCCGAAGCGCCTCCAGCTCCGCCTCCCGACCGACGAAGACCTCCTCCGACACCTGTCGCTGGCCGCGTACCGCTGTCGCCGCCACCGGTGGCAGCAGGTCGAGCCGCTGGCCCAGGATGGCGGACTCCACCTCGACCAGCGCCGGGCCCGGATCCAGTCCGAGCTGGTCGGCCAGGGTCGCCCGGGCCCGGCGCAGCGCGGCGAGCGCATCGCCCTGCCGACCGGTACGCCACAACGCCAGCGCCAGCAGCCGCCAGCTCTCCTCCCGCAGCGGCGCCTGCCGGGTCAACAGCTCCGCCTCCGGCACCGCCTCGGCCGCGTCGCCGCAGCGCACTGTCACGTCGAGCAGCAGCTCGCGGGCGCCGAGCCGCAGTTCCTCCAGCCGCAGCACCTCCGGCTGCGCCCACGGCTCACCGGCGAATTCGGCGTACGCCCGACCGCGCCACAGATCGAGCCCGACGCTCAGCAACCGACGTGCCCGGCCCGGGTCGGCGGGGCCGACCGCACGCGCCTCGGCGAGCAGCGTCTCGAACCGACCGGCGTCGACGGCGTCGGCGGGCAGCCGCAGCGCGTAGCCCGGTGGCGCGGTGACCAGGACCCGGGCCGGCGCCCGGCGCTCGCGGGCCGGCTCCAGAAGGCGGCGCAGATGCGAGACGTACGCCTGGAGGGAGGCGATCGCCCGCGGCGGCGCGTCACCCCGCCACAGATCCTCGATCATCTGCCCGACGGAGACGACCTCGCCGCGGGCGGCGAGCAGCAGCGCGAGCACGGCGCGTTGGCGGGGGCCGCCGAGGTCGACCGGCCCGCCTGTGTCGACCTCGACCTCAAGCGGCCCGAGCACCCGTAGCAGCATGACGGACCAATCCTAGTCACGCTGGTGAGCGGCTCACCCCCTCCCACGGGACACCGGGCAGCCAGCTCACGGCAGACGCGGGCGGCTGCCCAGCCGCGCGCGGGGCACCAGCGAATGCGCCTCGTTCGATATCGTGACACCACCATCAAGATCCGCCTCGGCGTCCGTGCCGTAGCGGCCACGGCGGCACCCGGCCCGCCTTCGATCCGGGCACCCGGGGAGAATGCGGCGTGGAGTTTCTCTGTTACCACAGTGACCGGCCCGGCTCGGTGGCGTTGCGCGACGAGTTGTTGCCCGAGCACTGGTCCTACATGGACCGGTACGCGGCGGGAATGATCGCCCGTGGCCCGACCTTCGTCGGCGACACGCCCACCGGCAGCCTGCACATCGTCGACGTGCCCGACCCGGCCGCCGCGCGGGCATTCGCGTTCGAGGAACCGAACTACCAGGCCGGCGTGTACCGGGACGTGCTGCTGCGCCGGTGGCGCAACACGCTGGGCCGCACCATGTGGGACTTCCCTGGCGGCCGGACCGGCGGCAACCGCTATCTGGTGCTCGGCCTCGGTACCGGGCAGGCCGCCGACCTGGCCGTGCCACCCGACCCGGACGAACTGATCGCGTACGGGCCGCTGCTGGCCGACGACGGCGTCACCTGGCTCGGCACCGCCGCGCTGCTCCGGGCGCCGAATCCGGAAGCGGCGCGCGCCATCCTGACGGTCGACCGGTACGCCGACATTGAGGTGCACAACTGGCAGTTCGGCGGGCGTCCGTCCTGACCCGCAGTGCTGACCAGTCGTCGAGGGGTCGGTTCGGCTGCCGGGCATCAAGTGATCCTCGGGGTCAGGCGGAGGCGGGCAGGCCCTCCAGTGGGCGGACCAACGGTGGGCGGGGTATTGCCCGCACCACGCCCCGTGGAGTGCCGGCGTCGGCGAGTGTCCAGTGCCCAGTCGAACTCGCTGGCGTGGGGCGGATCGGCGCTGCGGGCCGTTTGAGGTCCCGGAACGGGTTACCGCCCGCACCGAGCGCAGGTCGGGACACCGCTGCGGCCGGCGTCGGCGGTACGTCGCCCGCCGAGGCGACGGCTCGGAGCCGGCGTGGGCCCGCCGTACGGTCGGCGGCGGGACCCGACGCGGCGGGACGGGTGGCCATCGTCGGGCTGGGACTGCCTCGTCTCAGCGCGGTCGGGCCGGTGGCACCGCCCGGCCCTGCCGGGGCCAGCGCCGCGAAGACGGCGTCGAGGCGGCCGGTCCGAGCGCCGACGGTGTCGAGGCGCACGATCTCCGCACTCCTCGCCGCCGAACCGTTGACCGCACCAGCGGCCGGGTCGGTCTCCCGGTGCACGGTGTCGAGGTGCGTCGCGCCGGCAGCGCGGCGCTGGAAGACGGCCCGCAGGGCGCGGGGCAACCGCTCGGCGGCGACCTGGCGCAGCGCCGGAGCGGCGAACGCGTACCCGTCGATGTGGTGGGGGAGCAGCAGCCCGGCGGCGACCAGCTTGCGGAGCGCGGGTGCGGACCGGCCGGGCGTCCAGCCGAGTGCCCGGTCCACGGCCGCCCCGGAGATCAGGCCGCCGAGGGTGCCGGCGGCCATCAGCACCGCCCGCCGCTCACCGTCGAGGTGATCCAGCTCCGCGCCGACGGCCCGCCGTACCGCCTCGGGCAGCGGGAGCGCCGCCGGATCGGCGCCGTCCACCAGCGACGTGACGTACGCCGTCGCGTGCCCGGGGCGGCCTCCCACCAGCGGCAGCAGCCGGTCGACCAGGGCCACCGGCTGCCCGGCCCGGGTGAGCAGGTGGCGCAGCAGCCGTCCGGACTGCACCGTGGCCAGTGGTCCGATCGTCATCTGGCGGGCCGGACCGGGGCGGGTGTCGGCCCACTGCGGCTGGTGCACGGTGAGCAGGGCCAGCGGCAGCCCGCGCTCCGTAGCCGCGCCGAACAGCGCGTGCAGGAAGCGGCTCACCGCGGGCGCGGCCCGGTCCAGGTCGTCGACGGCCACGATCAGCGGCCGGTGGGCGGCCAGCCGCAGCAGGACCTCGCGGCAGATCGCCGCGCCGGCGAGCGCGGCGGCCGAGCCGTCCGGGGTGGTCAGCATCCGCTGGAGCGCCGGGACCGCGGTGGCCACCCGGGTCGGCGGAAACAGCGGCGTCAGGGTGGCGACGAGCCGGTCGTGGACCGCCGCCGGGCCGTCGCTGTGCCGGATCCCGGCGAGGCCCCGTAGTAGGTGCGCGACCGGCGCCAACACCTGATCGGGGTACGGCTGACAGGTCGCCACGCACCAGCGGACCGGCAATCCGTCCACCGTGGTCAGCCCACGGGTCAGCTCGTGCAGCAGCCGGCTTCGGCCACTGCCGGTGGGGCCGACCAGTGAGATCCAGCGTGGCGTCCGGTTTCGGATGGCCGCGCCCAACTGGTCGCGGATGGTGGCCAGTTCGCGGCGTCGACCGATCAAAGGGCCGTCGTGCCGGTCGGCGCCGGGGCGTACCGGACCGACGGCGTGCCAGACCGGCACCGGCGGCACCCGGCCGGCGACCGGCACCGGCGTCAGTTGACGTTGGGTGATCAGGCCGGCGGTGGCGCGCGCTGTGGCCGCGCAGAGCGCGACGGCACCGGGTGCGGCGTACTCCTGCAGGCGGGCCGCGGTGGTGATCACCGCGCCGCTGGCCACGCCGTGCCCACCGGTGACGACGTCGCCCAGGTCGACCACGACCTCGCCGGTGGCGACACCGACCCGGACGCGCAGCTTGATGCCGTCGACCATGGGCCGTCGGTCCAGCGCGGCCTGGATCTCGAGCCCGGCGCGCACTGCCCGGTACGCGTCGAAGCCGTCGGAGTGCCGAGCGCCGAAGAGCGCCATCACGGCGTCGCCGATGTACTTCTCCACCACCCCGTGCCAGCGGTGCAGCACACCTGCGACGGTGTCGAAGTAGGCCCGCTGCAACGCTCGGACGTCCTCGGGGTCGAGCCGGTCCACCAGGGCCGTTGAGCCGACGATGTCCGCGAAGAGGACAGTGACGACGCGCCTCTCCTGGGGTACCGGCCAGAGCGGGGTGACGGTCCGTTGCGTGTCGACGATGATGCTGGTGGTCATGGGTGTCGCACCGGCCTTTCTCCCCGCGGTTGCCTGATCACCTCCGGAGATTGGCACTCCTGGGCCGACGGGGGATCTGCCGAACGACGTATGTCGGCCACCTGCAACCTTTAGTCGCAAAGTCGACGCGAGGAGTACCACAAGCGGTGGGCGGACGTAGAACGGTATGGGGCCCTGTGATTAGGCTGCGTGGCATGGCCAGCGATGTGGACACCGCACCGCTCGTGGGCCGGGCCGAGCTGGTGCAGACGGTTCGGTCCGCGTTGCTCGGTGACGCCGCGCACGGGCAGACCGCTGCGGTCTTCCTCACCGGCGAGAGCGGTGTGGGAAAGACCCGGCTGTTGGGCGAGATCGGCGACCGCCTACGGGAGCGGGGCGCCGTGGTGCTCACCGGCAGCTGCCTGGACATCGGTGACGCCTCCCCGCTGCACCCGCTGTTGCAGGCGCTGCGCCGGTTCGACACCGAGGTGTCCACCTCGCCCGCCCGCACCTCCTCGGCGGTGCGGGGGCTGCTGCAGATGTTCGCCGACGAGACCGCCGGGCCGGACGGCGCGGGCGCGTTGCTGGAGCGCGTCTCCCGTGGCCTGCACCTGATCGCCGAGGGTCGCCCGCTGGTGCTGATCCTGGACGACCTCCAGTGGGTCGACCGCAGCACGCGGCAGCTCCTGCTCTACCTCCTCGCCGGCCTGGGCGATCTTCAGCTGTCGGTGCTGGCGGCGGTGCGTGCCGAGTCGTTGCAGGGCGCGCACCCGTTGCGCCGGGTGCTCACCGAGCTGCGTCGACTCCGCACGGTGCGGGTGCTCGACCTGGCGCCGCTGGGCCGGGCCGACACCGAGACGCTCGCCGCCGCGGTGGTCGGCCGGACGCTGACCGCCGACGCGGCAGAGCAGGTGTGGCAGCGCAGCGGCGGCAACCCGTTCGTCATCGAGGAGCTGGCCCGGGATCTGCGCGACGGCCGCGACGGCCTGTCCGAGACGCTGCGGGAGATCTTCCTCGACCGGGTCGACGCGCTGCCCCAGCACGCGCACGCCGTGGTGCACGCGGTGGCCGCCGGGGTCGAGCCGGTGCAGCACTGGCTGCTGGCCGAGGTGCTGCGGATGCCGGAGGACGAGCTGATCGCCGCGGCCCGGGCGGCGGTGGCGCACCGGCTGTTGGTCGGCGCCGACGAGGGCTACCGGCTGCGGCACCGTCTCGTGGCCGAGGTGCTGGCGCACGAGCTGCTGCCGGCCGAGCGTTCCGGGCTGCACCGCCGCTACGCCGAGGCGCTGACCACGGCGCCCGGTGAGCTGCACCAGGCCCGGCTGGCGCACCACTGGCGGTTGGCCGGCGAGCCGGCGCGCGCCCTGCCGGCGGCGGTGGCCGCCGCCCAGGAGGCCGAGCGGCTGCACGGTTACGCCGAGGCGCACCGGCACTGGTCGGCCGCATTGCAGTTGGCCGCCGAGCCGGGCCCGCTGACGGTGGACCGGGTCGAATTGCTCGAGAACGCCGCCGAGGCGGCTCACCACTGTGGGGAGCACGCCCGCGCGTTGGCCCTGCTGGAGGAATTGGCCACGCTGCGGGGTGGTGAGCCGAGCTGCGCGCTGCACATCCGCCGGGCCCGCTACCTGGCCGCCGCCGGTCGCTCCGCGCTGGCCGAGGAGGAATACCAGCGGGCGCTGAAGGCGGAGGACTGTTCTCCTCGGGACCGGGCCAGCGCCGCCGCCCGCCTGGCCGAGCTGCTGCTGCACCTGGGTCGCTACGCCGATGCCGGTGCGCGGGCCCGTGAGGCGTTGGCGTTGGCCGAGAACGTGGCGGGCTCGGCCACCGAGGTGGTGCTGGCCAGTTCGGCGTTGGGCTTCAGCGACGCCTGTCTGGAAGACCCGGACGCGGGTCTGGCGGTCATGCGCGACGCGCTCGACACCGCCGAGCGTGCCGGCCAGCCCGAGGACGTGGCCTGCGCGTACCTGCACCTGGCGGAGTTGCTGACCGGGCCGCTGAACGTCCTCGAAGAGGGCGTGGTGGTGGCCCGGCGGGGCGCCGAACGGGTGGCCGAGCTGGGGTTGGGCCGCACCTGGGGCACCCGGCTGCTGGCCATCGCCATCAACGGACTGTTCCGGGTGGGCCAGTGGGCCGAGGCGGAGAAGGTGGTGGCCGCCGCCCTGCGGCACCGACCGTCCGGTGCGGACGCCGTGGAGCTGCTGTTGGCCCGGTGCCGGCTGTCGGTGGGCTACGGCGACATCGAGGCCGCCGGTCGGGACCTCGACGCGGTGGCGACCCTGCTCGCCGGCGGCGGGGCGCGACACGTCATTCCGCTGCTCACCCTGCGTTCCGGGCTGGCCATGTGGGAGGGCCGGCACGACGTGGCCCGCCAGGCGGTGCAGCGCGGCCTCACCGAGAGCCGTTCCGACGACGTGATGATCCTCTCCGCGCTGGTCTGGCACGGCCTGCGCGCCGAGGCGGAGGCGCACGCCAGCCGCACGGTGGAGGTGGACCCGACGGCGGTGCGCAGGCTACGGGACGTGGCCGAGCGGGTGGCCCGCAAGAGCGCCGGGGCCGCCCGGCCGGTGCGCTCGGTGGTGGAGGGCTTCCTGGCGCTGTGCGCCGCCGAGGTGAGCCGCCTCGACGGCAGCGATCCGGAGCTGTGGGCCGCGTCGGCGGCCGAGTGGGATCGACGCAATCACCCCTATCCGGCGGCCTACTCGCGGCTGCGGCAGGCCGAGGCGCTGCTGGCTCGGCGCAGCCGGGTGGCCACCGCCGGCAAGCTCCTGCGGGAGGCCTACCGGGTGGCGCAGGGGTTGGGCGCGGTGCCGCTGACCTCGGAGATCCGGGAGCTGGCCGGGCGGGCCCGGGTGTCGCTGGACGAGCGCGACAGCACCACCGGCACGCGCGGCGTCCCGGTCGAGGCGTCCGACGACGAGTTGGCGGCGCTCACCGCCCGGGAGCGGGAAGTGCTCGCCCTGGTCGCCGAGGGGTTGACCAACAGGGAGATCGGGCAGCGGCTGTTCATCAGCGAGCGGACCATCGGGGTGCACGTGTCACACATCTTCGACAAGCTCCAGGTCCGTACCCGCGTGCAGGCCAGCGCGATCCAGTTGCGCAACCAACGAAGCTGACCGACCCGACCACTGAAGTACGTATCCCGGCGCGTGTGCGCGCCGGGATACGTCGTTTTACTGATCCGGTGGCCCGGTGTCGGCTGAGAGGCTGGGCCGCGTCGACGACGGCACGGGGGATGCCGCCGACCACAATGGAGGAGAAATGATCGAACCGGTCTGGGGGCCCGTGCACCGGGACATCGTCGACCTGCTCGCCGATCATCCCGCGGACGTGCCGGCCGTGGTCGATCATCTGACCAAGCTCCAGGACATGCTGGTCCGGTTGCCGCCGTTGGAGGCCAGTTGCCCTCTCGCTGACTTCAACAAGCTCTACCTGACCATCACCAGCAGTGTGCTGGACGGGCTGTACGACGACCGCTTCATCGATCCGGTCTTCCTCTCCCGGCTCGACGTCGAGTTCGCCGCCCGGTACTTCGACGCGATGCGGCTGTGGACCGACTCCAGCCCCGGCACCCCGAAGGCGTGGTCGTGCCTCTTCGAGCGGATGCGGGGGCCGGATGCCCGTCCGCTGCCGTCGGCGGCGGCCGGGGTGAACGCGCACATCAACTTCGATCTGCCGTTCGCCCTGGTGACCACGTTCGACCACCTGGAGTCGGAGCCGGTCGACGGCAGCGACCAGCACCACGACTACCTCGAGATCAACAACATCTTCGCGGACAAGATCCCCGGCCTTCGCCGGGGCTACCTGGAGCGGTGGCAGCTGCTCATCGACATGCTCAACGGCGACATCGACGACTGGTACCAGGGGGAACTGGTCGAGTACACCCGCGATGTCGCCTGGCGTAACGCGCAGAAGATCTGGCGGTGCCGGCACGATCCGGACGCCCGCGAGTGTGAGCGCACACGGTTGGACGACAACGCCGCGGCGCTCGGCCGGTTGCTGCTCTCGCCCCTCGGGGCGTTCCTGCAGTAGCCGGGACGGGGGGCCCCCGCGCTCCGCCCCGTGGGGGGCGGCGGAGCGCGGGGGCGCGTCCCACCAGTTCCACCCCGCGTGGCCGCCCGAGGTCGGGTCGGTCACGCAGGGGACAGCCGGTCGGCCCGGGGGGTGTCGACCGTCTGCCACCGTCGGCCGGCCCGGGGGGTGCCGGCCGGCGGTGGGGGAGCGCCGAACGGGGGGTCACGTCGACGGCGTGCGGATCCGGGGGTGTCGGCGGGCTGGGATCGGGTACGCCCGCGCCATGACCGTCCTGGCCCGGCGCCGGCCCGCCGCCCGCCCCCGGCCCGCGCGGCCCGGCCCCCTGCGGCCGGGCGGCCCGGTGTCGCGACCCACCGCTCGGCCCGGCGCCCGATGACCGGCGTCGTGGCCCGGTTCCCGTTCCGCTTCGACCCGGTGTTCCGCCCGATGCTGGCGCTGCTGGGGGTCCGTCCGACGACCGCCTGGGTCGTCGTCACCGAACGGGACCTGATGATCCGGTACGGCCCGTGGCGACTGCGGACCGACCGGGACAACGTCACCGCCGTCGAACTGAGCGGGCCGTACCGCTGGTGGCGGGCGATCGGCCCGCACCTGTCGCTGGCCGACGGCGGCGCGACCTTCGGCAGCAGTGCGGCCGGCGGGATCTGCCTGCGCTTCGGCGTACCGGTGCCGGCGCTGGTGCCCGGGGGGCGGCCCCGGCACCCGGCGGCCACGGTGACGATCGCCGACCCACCCGCGCTGGCCCGGCTGCTCGCCGTCGCGGACCTGTCCTGAGCAGCCCGAACAGGTGCCCGGTTCCGCCGATCGGGCGCCGGGGCACCGCCTACCGTCAGATCAGGACCTGTGAGGGTGGGACTGGCGATGGCTGACGAGCACCGGGCGAAACCACGGCGCTGGAACGGGCGCCGCCACACGCCGAGCGGGCCGGACCCGGCGCTGCGGGCGGCCCGCGATCCAGCCCGCCCACACCGGGGCGGCCGGCAGGGCATCGTGGTGCCCGAACGCGTGGCCACTCCGGCCCGCTCGGCGCCGCCGGCCAGCCCGCTGCGCCGGTGGCTCTTTCAGCACCAGGTGCAGCCGCCCGGCCCCGAGGCGAGCGAGGGACAGAACCGTCGGCACGCCTGGTGGCAGGTGATGTGCCTGACCGGCGTGGACTACTTCTCCACGCTGTCGTACCTGCCGGGCATCGCGGCGGTGGCGGCCGGGGCGCTCTCCCCGCTGGCGACCCTGTTGATCGTCGTGCTCACCCTGTTGGGCATGCTGCCGATGTACCGGCGGGTGGCCCACGAGAGCCCGCACGGCCAGGGTTCGGTGGCGATGTTGGAGCGGTTGTTGCCGTTCTGGCGGGGCAAGATCTTCGTCCTCGTGCTGCTCGGCTTCGTGGCCACCTCCTGGATCATCACGATCACCCTCTCCTCTGCCGACGCCACAGTGCACCTGCTGGAGAACCCGTACCTGCCGGACGTCCTGCACGGGTCGCTGGTGCCGGTAGTGGTGACTGTGGTGCTGCTGCTCATCCTCGGCGGGGTGTTCCTGCTCGGGTTCCGCGAGGCGGTGGTGGTGGCCATCCCGCTGGTGGCGGTCTTCCTGGTGCTCAACGCGGTGATCGTCGTGGTCGCGGTGGCCCGGATCGTCGAGGACCCGGACATCGTGTCGAACTGGACGGCCGCGGTGACCTCGACCGGTGGCGGCCCGGGCCAGGTGCTGTTCACCGCCGTGCTGGCGTTCCCGCTCCTGGTGCTGGGGCTGTCCGGTTTCGAGACCGGGGTCAGCATGATGCCCCTGGTGGCGGCCGACGGCCCGGACAAGCAGGCCCGGCTCGCCGCCCGGATCCGCAACACACGTCGGCTGCTCACCACCGCCGCGTTGATCATGTCCGTGTACCTGATCTCGACCACCTTCGTGACCACTGCGCTCATTCCGGCGGAGGAGTTCCGGCCGGGCGGTGGTGCGAACGGGCGGGCGCTGGCGTTTTTGGCGCACGCCTACCTGGGGGAGGTGTTCGGCAGCGTCTACGACGTGAGCAGCGTGCTCATCCTCTGGTTCGCCGGCGCCTCGGCGATGGCCGGGCTGATCAACATCGTGCCGCGCTACCTGCCGTCGTACGGCATGGCGCCGGAGTGGGCGCGGGCGGTACGCCCCGTGGTGATCGTCTACACCGTCGTCAGCGTCGCCATCACGATCGCCTTCCGCGCCGACGTCAACGCCCAGGCCGGGGCGTACGCCACCGGGATCCTGGCCATGATGGTCTCCGGGGCGGTGGCGGTGACGATTTCCGCGGCCCGTCATCACCGGCGTGGCTCCGCGATCGGCTTCACCGTGCTGACCCTGGTGCTGCTGTACGCGCTGCTGGAGAACGTCATCGAACAGCCGGACGGCATCACGATCTCCGCGCTGTTCATCCTCGGCATCATCGTGGTCTCGTTGGTCTCCCGGGTCACCCGGACCACCGAGCTGCGCGCCGAGCGGATCGAGTTCGACGAGGCTGCCCGTCGGTTCATCACCGATTCGCTGGCGCACGACGGGCAGCTGCACCTGATCGCGAACAAGCGGCAGAAGGGGTCGGTGAAGGAGTACACGCTCAAGGAGCGGGCGCAGCGCGGGATGAATCCGGTGCCCGGGGCCGCGGACGTGCTGTTCCTGGAGATCGATGTGGTCGATCCGTCGGAGTTCAGTCAGGTGCTGCGCGTGCACGGGATCGAGGTGGGCGGCTTCCGGGTGCTGCGGGCCAACAGCCCGGCGGCGCCGAACGCGATCGCCGCGATCCTGCTGGCCCTGCGCGACGCCACCGGGGTCCGGCCACACGCGCACTTCGAGTGGTCGGAGGGCAGCCCGATCGCGCACCTGGCGCGCTACCTCATCCTGGGCCGGGGGGACACCCCGCCGGTGGTGCGGGAGATCATCCGCCGGACCGAACGGGACCCGCTGCGGCGACCCGGCATCCACGTCGGCGGGTGACCTCGATGCCGCTCTGACAGCTTTGAAGATGAAAGAGGGCACTATTCACGTTCACACCTTCCTGTCCATATTGCGGACCTATCGTGACGTTTGGTAGCCGGCGAACACGTCGAGCCCCCCGCGCCCGAATCGGCGCGCGGCCACGTCACGTACGCAGGAAGGTAGGCACCGTTGATGTCCACGTACCGAGAGGGAGACCGCGCGAACCGACCCAGACGGCGCTCCCGATGGTTCTTAGCCAGCGGCTTGCTGGCGGGGAGCCTCGTCGTGGGAGCGGCCGGAGCGGCCGCCGCCGCCGACCGCGCCCTCACCCTCCCCGGTCTGGCCCGGCTGACCCCGGCAGCCGACGACGACCGCCGCGACGGCGATCGGCGGGGTCCGCAGCCCGGCCAGGACGACGCGGAGCGGGCCCGCCCTACCACCCCGGGCACCGGCAAGCGGGGCGTGGTGTCGGTGCCGTGCGACGCCGCGAAGCTGGTGGCGGCGCTGGTCACTGCCAACGCCGAGGGCGGCGGCGAACTTCGGCTCGCGCCCAAGTGCCGTTACACCCTCACCGAGGCGTTCCACGAGACCGACCAGTACGACGGCGGGATCCGTGACGCCCGGGAGGCCGCCGACGCCGCGGAGACACCCGGCGACGCCGAGGCGCCGCCGCACAACCCGGCCGACGACACCGCTGGCCTGCCGGTGATCTACCAGCCGATCACGATCGACGGCGCGGGCGCCACCATCGCCCGGGCCGCCCAGGCCGCCTCGTTCCGCTTCTTCACCGTCCGCGACGGCGGCGAGCTGACCCTTCGCGACGTGGAACTGCACAACGGCCGCTCGGCCATCGAGGGCGGCAGCGTGCACGTGGTGCACGGCGCCACCGCCGTGGTCGAACGGGTCACCGTCACGCAGAGCACCTCGCTGTCGCCCGAGGGGGGCGGCGGCGGCATCTTCAACGACGGCAACATGGTGGTCACCGACTCCACGTTCGTCGGCAACAGCGCCTCCGGCGCCGCGGGCAAGGGCGGGGGCCTGCTCAACGGCGGCGTGCTGACGCTGAAGCGCTCGGAGTTCCACCGCAACAGCGCCAACGCCTACGGCGGCGGGCTGGGCAACTACCGTGGTGCCGCCGACGTGGAGAGCGTCTCCTTCACCCAGAACAGCGCCGCCCAGGGTGGCGGGCTGGCCAGCTTCTCGGCCCGGACGAAGGTCTCCGACACCGAGCTGCTGAACAACACCGCGCAGGTCGGCGGCGGTGCCGCCAACTCCGACGCGGTGCTGGTTATGCGCACGATGACCATCCGCGGCAACACGTCCACAGTCAACGGCGGCGGCGTCTCGACAGTGAAGGGCCTGACGCCGATCGACGACAGTGTGATCGACGGCAACACCACCCACGGCCTCGGAGCAGGCATCTACGCCGAGAAGGCGAACCTGCTGGTTCGCGGCAGCGACGTGACCCGTAACGAGGCTGTCGGCGCCGCGTCCCAGGGCGGCGGCATCTACGCCAGCGCGGGCTCGGTTGCCATCTACACCAGCAAGGTCACCCACAACGCGTCGACGGTGAAGCCCGGCGGCATCTTCGGCATGCACGCCCAAGTCAAGATCGACGATGAGAGCGTGGTGGTCGAGAACGAGCCGACCAACTGCGAGGGCAGCCAGGTGCCGATCGCACACTGCTTCCGCTGAGCGTCGACCCGCGCACCATCCCGAGCATATTCATCCTGAGTGCACCGCCCGCCCGGACGATCGTCCGGGCGGGCGGTGCTCCGTCGTCACGTGACACCCTCGGCCCCGCGCCGACCGCCGATCCCGGTGGCCACCGACGCTGCCGACCTGCTCCTCAGCACGGCGTCAACCCATGGCGCGCAGCCGGCCGGAGAGGTCGCCGGCGAAGAAGTCGAGGAAGCCGTCCGGGTCGGGGCCGGCGTTCTGCAGGACGATGTGGTCGAAGCCGGCCTCGACGTACGACCGGACCTTGGCGACGTGCGGTTCCGGGTCCGGGCCGATGGCGAAGAGCTGCCGGATGTGCTTCTCCTCGACGTACGCGCTGGCCGCGTCGAAGTTGACCGGGTTCGGCAGTTCGCTCATCACCTTCCAGCCGGTGACCATCCACCGGCTCGTCTGCAACACCGCCTGAACCGCCTGTTGCTCGTCGGTGGCCCAGGCCAGTGGCACCTCGGCGTAGCGCGGGCCCGCACCCTGGGCGCGGCGGTAGTGCTCGACGATCGACGCGTCCGGCTCAGTGGCGAACAGGCCGTCGCCCAACTCGGCGGCGAGCCGCGCCGACGCTTCACCGCTGGCCGCCACCGCGATCACGGGCAGGGTGTCCGGCAGGTCGAAGATCCGGGCGTCCTCCAGTTGCAGGTGCCGGCCCTCGTACGACTGGTAGCCGCCCTGCCAGAGCAGCCGGATGATCTCGAGCGCCTCGCGTAGTCGCTCGTGTCGCCCCCGCACGCTGGGGAAGCCCTGGCCGACCACGTGCTCGTTGAGCCGCTCTCCGGCGCCCACCCCGAGGGTGAACCGGCCGTCGGAGATCAGTGCCATGGTCGCTGCGGCCTGCGCGATGATCGCCGGGTGGTAACGGACGGTCGGGCAGGTGACCCCGGTGGCCAGGCGCAGGGTGGTGGTCTTGGCCGCGATGGCGCCGAGCACGCTCCAGGTGAAGGACGAGTGCCCCTGAGCGTCCAGCCACGGATGGAAGTGGTCGCTCATCTCGACGAAGTCGAAGCCGGCCCGCTCGGCCAGGACGGCCTGCCGGATGATCTCCTGCGGGCCGTACCCCTCCGAGGCCAGCTTGTAGCCGATCTGCATGCCCACACTCCCGATCCCGTTCGCTGACTGAGGCATCGGCGGTTCCCGGCCTCGGCGCGGACAAACGCCGCCGAGCCGCAAACCAGCCTCCTAGGACGCCTTAGGCGGTGTGCCGCCCACGACGGCAGACGGCAGCAGGTCCTCATCAGGACGGAGCTGCCGGCGCGGTGGAGGACGGTCGAGGTGTGTTTCTGAGGCTCACTGGCGGTGCCGCGGACACAGAACGGAACCGGCCCGTACCCCCACTGCGGGGGCACGGGCCGGGGTACGTCTGTCGTCTACTTGGAAGGCTCGGGCAGCTTGCAGTCGACCTTCGGGTTGGCGCCGATGTAGTTCAACGGCCCGGCCACGATGGTGACCAGGATGGTGCCGGCCTCGGCGCAGTTGGTGTCGTCGCCGCTGTAATAACCGCGCTGGCCACCGGCGATGGCGCCGATCACCAACCAGATCACGACGATGACTCCGAGAATCGAGGTGCCGCGCATCGCTGCCTCCTGGGGGTATGTGGTGGATCTGAGGTGCAGCCGTTGTACCCAATCGGGTCGCGCGCCTAACGGTTGCGTGCTACGACCCCCGCCGGATCCCCCATCCGGCCGATGCCGTCCGCCGTTGTGTACCGCCCAGGCATCCGCCGCCCGCACCGGGTAGCGCCTGTCGGCTATCGGATCGGCGACCGACCTCGCCGTCATCCGGGTGAGTGGACGTAGAACTGCCTCACGGCCCCGCCGAGGAGGACTCATGGACGCCCCGACACCGCCCCTGTATATCGACCGCCCCGAGGACGTCGCGGTCGCGGCCCGCGCGCTTGCCGGCGGCGCGATCGTCGCGGCGGCGTTCGCCAACTTCTACGTCATCGTGACGCGTCCCGACGCGGCGACCGTAGGCCGGGTCAACCTGGCCAAGGGCCGACCGGCACACCAGGTTGGCAGCATCACCACCGCGATCGGCCGGATTCCCGGGATGTTCGACTGGACGCGGATCTCGCCGCGGTTGCCGGTCGGTCGGGTGCGGGCGCTGATGGACGCCCTCTACGGGGCCGGGCCCTTCGGCTTCCGCGGGCCCGCGGCGGATCGGCTCCCCGAGCATCTCACCCAGATCGACCAGGGGATGCGGACCACCCAGGTGATCGCGCCGGGGCTGACCTGCCCGTCCAACGCCTTCTTCGAGCGGGCGCTCACCGAGACCGGAACGGATCACCTCTACATCACCTCGGCGAACCGCTCCCGGCATCTCACCGGCGCGGCGGAGGAACCGGCGCACTGGAAGGCGGGCGCCCTCGCCGCCGACTTCGCCCACCTCGACGATCTGGTGATGCTGGTCCACCGGGACGAGGCCGCGGCCCGCGCCGCGTACCCGGGCTACCTCACCACCTCGGTCACCCTGCTCTCGTTCCACGCGCCGGAGGGTGACCTCGAAGAACCGCCGGTGCTCACCGTGGACCGGCACGGATCGCTGCACCTGGACGACGTCCGCCGCGCCGCCGCGCCGCTCGGCCTGCAGGTGCGCCTGGCCGGAGGGGCCCGGGATCGATTGCAGGTCCGGGGGTACGCCGGGGCACTGGTGTGAGCGGCTACCGCATCGGCCTGGTGGTGCCCAGTTCCAACACCACAATGGAAACCGAGATCCCGGAGATGCTGCGCCGACGTGAGGTCGTCGATCCGACGGTCCGCTTCACCACCCACGCCAGCCGGGTACGGCTGCGTCAGGTGACCGCCGACGAGTTGGCCCGGATGAACCGCTCCGCCCTGCGGTGTGCCGCCGAGCTGGCCGACGCCCGCTGCGACGTGCTCGCGTACGCCTGTCTGGTGGCGGTGATGTGCGAGGGCGCCGGCGCGCACGAGCGGGCCGAGCGGCGGTTGGGCCGCGCGGCCGGTCGCGCCGGGCACGACATGCCGGTGGTGACCAGTGCCGGCGCGCTGGTCGCCGGGCTGCGGGCGCTGGGTGCCCGCCGGGTGGCCCTGATCGCGCCGTACCTGCCGCCGCTGACCGCGACCGTCGCGGCCTACCTCGCCGCTTACGGCGTACAGGTGACCGACGCGGTGAGCCTCTGCGAGCCGGACAACGTGGCGGTCGGGCGCATCCCCGCGGCGCGGCTGGTCGAGCTGGCCGATCGGCTGGACGTGACCGACGTGGACGCGGTGGTCCTCTCCGCCTGCGTTCAGCTGCCGTCGTTGGCGGCCGTGCCGCAGGTGGAGGCCAGTCTCGGCCGCCCGGTGCTCACCGCTGCGACGGCGACCGTGCATCAACTGCTCACCGGTCTGGGTGTCGAGCCGTACGTGCCCGACGCCGGCCGGCTGCTGGCCGGCCCGATTCCGCGGTGAATGGCGGGTTTGGTTCAGTGCGGCGGTGACGGGGCCTCCGGCGGCTTGCCGTGGCTACGCCGGAAGTCCGCGTAGGCAACGCCGACCAGCACCAGCAGCCCACCGAGGGAGGCGAACACCGGCGGCAGGTACAGCAGGCCGGGGGCGATGGTCAGCAGCGCCAGCACCCCGCCGGGTCGGGACCACGACACCCGGCTGAACACCTCGTACTCGAACGAGGCCCGGCCGGCCAGGAACAGCGCCGGACCGCCGAGGATCACCGCCAGCCAGGCCGGCGGGATCCGTCCGGTCGGCTCGTGCAGCACCAGGTGGAAGCCGGCCGCCGTGGTGACCACGCCGGAAATCATCAACAGATGGGTGTACGGCGCGCTGAACAGGAACTTGCTGGGCGACTCGGCGGCCTGGATGGCGGTCGGCAGCAGCTCGCCGGACTTGTGCACGTAGATCCGCCAGAGCAGCAGCGTGGTCAGGAACGCCACAGCGAAGGCCCCGATGTTCTCGGCCTCGTTGTGCTCCATGCTGAACATGGTGCCGATCGTCAGGATCGCGTCGCCGAGCGCGATGATGAAGAACTGCTGGTAGCGCTCGGAGAGATGCTCCGCGGTGACGTTGCGCTGCTTCTCGGGCACCACCCCGAGCCCCGGCACCGGGTACGCGAGCCGGAAGCCGAGGTAGTCGATGGCGAGCGCGATGGCCCAGCACACGATCCGGGCGTCCCCGCTGACGAATGCGCCGATGAGCCACGGGATCGCCGACACCGTGAACCAGACGAAGATGCGGGCCGCCCGACGCTGGGTCTGCGGTTCGCGGCGCACCGCCGGCATCAGGAACAGTCCACGCCCCAGGTGGATCGCCACGTAGGTGCCGGCGAAGACGAGCCCTCGATCGTTGAACGCCTCCGGGATCGCCGTGGTCATCAGCAACGCGCCGAACATCACGGCACTGATCAGCAGCTTGATCTCGGTGCGTTCCGGGTTGTACAGGTCGGTGACCAGAGTGGTGATCGCCCAGGTCCACCAGACGGCGGCCAGCATGATCAGTGCCTCGGCGGCCCGGTGCCAGTCGAGTTGGTCGACCATTCCCCGCGAGATGAGGGCCAGTGCGACCACGTACACCAGGTCGAAGAAGAGTTCGAGGAGGGTGACCCGGCGCGGGCCCTCCGGGTCGCGCACCGGGGGACCGCTGGCCCGTGGCGATCCGGGTTCCGGCGCGGCGAGGTGCACGGGATACTCCTGCGGACCGCTCGACTCGATGGGCCTGTCCGGTCCACCTCTACGGACGGTAACGAGCGGGCGAGCCCGGGATCCCGCGTTCGCCCGCTCGTCCCTCAACCGGGTTGTGTCGGGTGGTTGTTACCCCGCTTGTGGGGATGTCGACGGCTTCCCGTTGCCACGGGGGGCGGCGAGGGCGTCGACCAGGCGGCGGGCCGAGCCGGCCAGGTTCCATCGTTGGGCGAGCTCGAGCAGCCGGTCCGGGTCGGCCGGCGCGCTCGGCAGCGCGGTGGGCAGCTCCGGCAGGGGCACGTCCAGGGCGACCCGGACCACCGTCGGTGCCACGCCCAGGTAGTCGCGCGCCGCGACCAGCTTGGCGCGCAGACCCGGTGCGAAGGACGAGTCGGAGTCGTCGAGCGCGGCCAGGATGCCGGCGATGCTGCCGTACCGCTCGATGAGCCGTGCGGCGGTCTTGTCGCCGACGCCGGCCACCCCGGGCAACCCGTCACTCGGGTCGCCGCGCAGTGCGGCGAAGTCGGCGTACCGGTCGGCGGGCACGCCGTAGCGGGCCCGTACGGCGGCGTCGTCGCAGTCGTCGAGCTTGGCGACGCCGCGCCCGACGTAGAGCAGTCGGACCGGTCGGGCGTCGTCGACGAGTTGGAACAGGTCGCGGTCGCCGGAGACCACCTCGACCGGGCCGGGCTGGGTCACCGAGAGGGTGCCGAGCACGTCGTCCGCCTCGTAGCCGGTCGCGCCGACCGCTGTGATGCCCACCGCGGTCAGCACCTCCAGGATCATCGGCACCTGCGGGGAGAGGGTGTCCGGAACGATCTCGCCGCCCTGCGGGGCGACCCGGTGCGCCTTGTACGACGGCAGCAGGTCGACCCGCCACGCCGGGCGCCAGTCGTAGTCCAGTGCGCAGATCATCCGGTCGGCGCCCCGCACCCGGATCAGGGTGGCGAGCATGTCGAGGAAGCCGCGCACCGCGTTGACCGGGGTGCCGTCCTCGGCCTTGGCGGCGGACTCCGGTATGCCGAAGTAGGCCCGGAAGTAGAGGCTGGCTGCGTCGATCAGCAGGATCGGGGGTCGGTGTGCCACGCCGGACAGCCTGGCACAGCCGTCCGACGATCTGGCGTACGCCCGGCCGCTGGTGGTGTCAGCGTCGCTCGTCGGGCCGGTAGAGGGTCTCCCGTCGGGCCAGGCGCTGCACGACGTAGCTGGTCACCAGCAGCAGGATCGCGACCACCACCTCGACCCAGGCCGCGACGCCGTCGGCGACGGTGACGCCGATGACCAGCAGGACCAGGCCGACGAGTGCGAGGACCCCGGCCCACAGTTGGCGGCGACGGCGGGTCGCCGCCCTGCTCGCCTGGTTCGCTGCCACGTCGATCCTCCCGGTCGGGGAGTCCGGGCGGCTCCCCGATTCCAGGCTATGGCTACCGGTGGCGTTCGATCAGGGAAACCGACGCGCGGACCGCTGCCGGTCGTCGATGCAGAGCGTTCCAATCCGGAACGGACTATAGTCGGGACGGGACCAATGGAGGTAGCCGGTGCGGCGAGAGGATCTTGCTGATGCGGACTGCGGCATCGCGCAGGCGCTCGGCGTACTGGGGGACTGGTGGACGTTCCTCATCGTGCGGGACGTCGCCGGCGGGACGACCCGCTTCGACGCGCTCCAACGCGAGCTGGGCGTCAGCCGGCGGGCGCTGACCGAGCGCCTCGGCGCCCTGGTCGAGCACGGTGTGCTGGAGCGCAGACCGTATTCGCGACACCCACCGCGGTACGACTATCTGCTCACAGCGAGGGGTGAGGGGCTGTTGCCGGTGCTGATCGCGCTGCAGGACTGGGGAACGAGGCACCTGATGGGCGACGGTGACGTGACCGCGACGGCCGACGCCGGCTCGGCCGAGGCGCGCCGCGCGCACGACCTGGTCGGCCGACGGTTGCCCGAGGTCGTCCTGCCCGCCGCCGACGGGCAACCGGTGGCGGTGGCCGCGACCGCCGCGTGGACGGTCCTCTACCTGTTTCCCGGGGCGTACGCGCCGGGGACGCACGGCTATCCGCCCGGTTGGGCGGAGATTCCCGGCGCCCGGGGGTGCACCCTGGAGTCGACCACGTACGCCAAGCGTCATCCGGACTTCGTGACCGCCGGGGTCCGGGTGTACGGCATCAGCACGCAGCGGCCCGACCAACTCGCCGACTTCGCCGCGTACGCCGAACTGCCGTTTCCGCTGCTGTCGGACGAGGACGGCCGACTGGGGGCGGGGCTGCTGCTGCCGGTGTTCCGCGCGGGCGGGGTGACCCGGTTCAAGCGGCTGACCCTGCTGGTCGACCCGACGGCGGTGGTGCGGGCCGTGCAGTTCCCGGTCACCGACCCGGCCGCCTCGGTGCAGGAGATGCTCACAGTGGTCGGTGAGCATGCCGGGGCCCCCGGCTGACGCCTTCGCGTCGACCGGGGGCACTACGAGCCAGCTGGTCCGGGGAACCTGTGGGCGCTGCGTCAGGCCGGGAGCGTCCAGCGCTGGTTGGCGCCGGCGAAGCAGTCCCAGATCTGCAACCGGGTGCCGTCGGCGGAGCTGTTGTCGCTGGCGTCGAGGCACTTGTTCGACTGCGGGTTGCGCAGCGTGCCGTTGGACTGTGCCTGCCAGACCTGCGCGCCGCTGCCGTTGCAGTCCCAGAGTTGGACCTTCGCGCCGTTGGCGGTGGAGCCGCTGGTGATGTCGGCGCACTTGCCGAGGGCGCGCAGCGTGCTGTCGCTGGCCACGGTCCAGGTCTGCGCGTTGGTGCCGTTGCAGCTCCAGAGCTGGATGGCGGCGCCGTTGGCGGTGCTCGCCGAGGCCACGTCGACGCACTTGCCGGCGATCCCGGTGATCTGACCGGTGCGACCGGTCGGCGGCGGGGTGGTGCCGCCCATGATGGTGTCGTACATGGCGCTGAGCAGCGAGGTCGAGCCGCTGGTGTCCTGCGACAGTTCCCAGTTCATCACGCCGCCGGCGTTGGCCAGCGCCCACTGCGTCTTGCGCTTGACGGTCGGAATGCCGTTCCAGCACTGCTGGCTGCCGCCGATGGTGGCGCAGTCCCGGTTGGCGTTCGCCGGGTCGAGTCCGACCAGGTACGAGTAGTTGTAGTAGACGGGGCGGCTGTAGAACGGGATGCCGAGGAGGGCCTTGCTGGCCGGCAGGCCGCGGGCCTTCCACAGGTTGATGCTGTTGATCGACCAGTCGTAGTTGGCGTGTGGGCTGCCGCCGTCGTACGCCATGATGTTGAGCCAGTCGACCTGGTTGAACACGGCCGTCTGGACGCCTTGGACGCTGCCGCCCTCGCTGACCACGGCGGCGGTGAGCAGCTTGCCGCGACTGTGCAGGGCGCTGCTGAGCTGCGTCATGAGCGCCGTGTAGTTGTTGGCCGAGGCGCCCGCGTCGGGGTACTCCCAGTCCATGTCGACGCCGTCGAGGTTGTACTGGTTGACGAAGTTGACCAGGTTGTTGACGAAGTTGGTGCGGCTGGTGGCGTTGGCGGCGAGCGTCTCGAAGGCCGAGTCGTTGCCGTCGTTCCAGCCGCCGACGGCGATGGAGACCTTGACGTTGTTGGCGTGCCCCTGCGAGACCAGCGAGGAGAGCCGGGCCCCGTCCACCCCTTGCAGGGTGCCGTTGCTGTTGGGCAGGACGAAGGCGTAGTTGATGTGGGTGAGCTTGTTGTACTGGATGGTGTTGATGTTGCCGGCCCAGGAGGGCATGTAGCCGACGCTCTTGAAGTTGTTCGGCAGCACGACGGCCTGCGCGGGGGCGCTGGTGACGGTGAGGGTGGCGCCGGCCGTGGCCAGCGCGAGCAGGCCGGCGGCGAGGGCGCGGCGCAGTGGTGAGGACATCGGGGGCCTTCCCGTGGGCGGGGGACGACACCCGCCCGCGCAGGGTTGTCGCGGGCGGGGGTGCGGGCGGACGCAGGGACGGGTGGGCCTCGAGGCAGCCAAATCTTAAAGAGTGTTAACTGTCCGCGTCAATCAACGTCGATGGATTTTCCGACGATCGGTGTCGATATGGGGTTTGCCCAAACGACCGTTAAGCTGACGGGGTGGGAATCGACGAGCTGTATCCACCGGACCGGTTGATCGCTGCGCAGCGCGCGACGGCCGCAGCCGGCTTGGACGCCCTGCTGCTCACGCCCGGCTCCGACCTGCGGTATCTGACCGGGTACGACGCCCACGCGGGGGAGCGGCTGACCTGCCTGGTGCTGCCCGCCGAGGGTGAGCCGACCCTCGTCGTGCCCCGGCTCGAACGCCCGGCCGCCGAGGCGTCCCCCGCGCCGGCGACCGGAGTGCGCATCGTCGACCACGTCGACGGCACAGACCCGTACCCCCTGGTCGTCGCCGCCCTCGACGGCCCGGTCGCGGCGGTCGGGCTCGCCGACCGGATGTGGGCCGAGCAGGTCCTCGGCCTGCGCGCGGCGCTGCCCGACGCCGCGCAACGGCTCGCCGGGGAGGTGCTGCGCGAGTTGCGGATCCGCAAGTCCCCGGCAGAGGTCGCGGCGCTCGCCGAGGCCGGCGCGGCGATCGACGAGGTGCACCTGCGGATGGGCGAGTGGCTGCGCCCCGGTCGCACCGAGGCCGAGGTCGCCACCGACATCGCCGCGGCGATCCGCGCCGTCGGGCACGTCACAGTCGACTTCGTCATCGTGGCGGCCGGGCCCAACGGAGCCAGTCCGCACCACGGCACCTCGGACCGGCCGATCGGCGTCGGCGAGCCGGTGGTGGTCGACATCGGCGGCACGATGGCGTCGGGCTACCGCTCGGACTGCACCCGCACCTACCTGGCGGGCGGGTCGGCGCCGGCCGACTTCCTGGACTACTACACGGTGCTGTGCGACGCCCAGCGCGCCGCCGTCGCGGCGGTGCGGCCCGGGATCACCGGCGCGGCGGCCGACGACACCGCCCGGGCGCCGATCGCCGCCGCCGGCTACGGTGCCGCGTTCCTGCACCGCACCGGCCATGGCATCGGTCTGGACGGGCACGAGGAGCCGTACCTGGTGGCCGGCAACGACCGACCCCTCGAGGCCGGCATGGCGTTCTCCATCGAACCGGGCATCTACCTGTCGGGCCGGCACGGCGCCCGCATCGAGGACATCGTCGTCTGCACAACGGACGGCGTGCAACGGCTCAACACCACCCCCACGGAGCTCATCGCGCTATGACTGTCGACCGGATCCTCCCCACCGACGAGGCCCACGACCTGCTGGGTCTCGCCACCGAGCTCGCCGACGGCGAGCTCGCGCCGAAGGCCGCCGCCTTCGAGGAACGCGCCGAGTTCCCCCGTGAGGTGCTGCGCACGCTGGGCCGCGCCGGCCTGCTCGGCCTGCCCTACCCCGAGGAGTACGGCGGCGCGGCGCAGCCGTACGAGGTGTACCTGCAGGTGCTGGAGATCCTGGCCAGCCGCTGGCTCGCGGTCGCCGAGGCGGTCAGCGTGCACACCCTGTCCTGCTACCCGGTGGCGGCGTTCGGCAGCGACGAGCAGCGCAAGCTGCTGCCGGACATGCTCGGTGGCGAGTTGCTGGGCGCGTACTGCCTCTCCGAGCCGCAGGGTGGCTCGGACGCGGCGGCGCTGACCACCCGGGCGGATCGCGACGGCGACGCGTACGTGGTCTCCGGCACCAAGGCATGGATCACCCACGCCCGCACTGCCGACTTCTACAACGTCTTCTGCCGCACCGGGGGGCCCGGCCCGAAGGGGATCTCCTGCCTGCTCGCCGACGCGGGCACGACCGGCATCACCCCGCAGGCAGCCGAGCGGACGATGGGGCTGCGCGCCTCCCCGGTGGCGCAGATCGCCTTCGACGAGGCGCGGGTGCCGGCCGACCGGTTGATCGGCGGCGAGGGGATGGGCTTCACCATCGCGATGTCCGCGCTGGACTCCGGCCGGCTGGGCATCGCGGCGTGCGCGGTCGGGCTGGCCCAGGCCGCCCTGGACTACGCGGTCTCCTACGCCCGGGAGCGCCAGCAGTTCGGGCGCTCCATCATCGACTTCCAGGGGCTGGGGTTCCTCCTCGCCGACGCGGCCACCCAGATCTCCGCCGCCCGCGCGCTGACCCTTGCGGCGGCCCGGCTGCGCGACGCCGGACGCCCGTACTCGATCGAGGCGGCCAAGGCGAAGCTGTTCGCCACCGACATGGCGATGCGGGTGACCACCGACGCGGTGCAGGTGCTCGGCGGCGCGGGTTACGTGGCCGACCACCCGGTGGAGCGGTACATGCGTGAGGCGAAGGTGTTGCAGATCGTGGAGGGCACCAACCAGATCCAGCGGATGGTGATCTCCCGGGCTCTGGCCAAGGGCTGACGACGGTACGTGGTGGGGCTGCGGTGGGTGCGTGGAGGCCCACCGCGGTCCGCCACTCGGGTACCTCGTCGCCGTGCGACGGTTTTCCCGGTAGGTTGCACGCCGTGGAGGAGATCGACCGCGCTATCGTCGCCGCGCTGACCGCCGACGGCCGTCTGTCGTACACCGACCTGGCCGAGCGGGTGGGGCTGTCGGTGTCCGCCGTGCACCAGCGGGTCCGTCGGCTGGAGCAGCGCGGGGTGATCAAGGGGTACGCCGCCCGGGTGTCGTTCGAGGCGCTGGACCTGCCGCTCACCGCTTTCGTGGCGATCCGGCCGTTCGACCCGTCGCAGCCGGACGACGCTCCGGAGCGGTTGGCCCACCTGCCGGAGATCGACTCCTGCTATTCGGTGGCGGGGGAGGACTTCTACCTGCTGCTGGTGCGGGTGGCCAGCCCCACGGACCTGGAGCGGGTGCTCCAGGAGATCCGCACCTCGGCGAACGTCACGACCCGGACGACGGTGGTGTTGTCCACGCCGTACGAGAACCGGCCGCCGAAGATCAGCTCTGCGGCACCGAGTCGGTCGCGGTCCCGGGCGCCGGAGGAGCCGGCTGGTTCCACCGCAGGATGACCTGCCGGCCGTGTTCGTGACCGAGCGCGCTGACCGTGGCGGTCTCCAGGCGTAGCCGCCCGCCGGCGGACGGGGGCAGACCGATCCAGCGGGCACCGAGCACCCGCAGGCTGTGCGCGTGCCCGACCAGCGCGACGGTGCCTCGGTCGAGCAGCGGGGTGACGCGGGCCAGCACCCGGTCGAGCCGTTCGCCCACCTGCGCGGGGGACTCCCCGCCGGGGCAGCCGTCGGTCCAGATGTTCCAGTGCGGATCGTCGTCGTGGATGTCGACGGTGGTGCGGCCCTCGTACTCGCCGTAGTTCCACTCGCTGAGGTCCTCGTCGACGCCGTCGACGGTGAGCCCGGCGAGCTGCGCGGTGCGCAGCGCCCGGGAGCGGGGGCTGCTCAGCACGGTGACGAAGCGCCGGCCGGCCAGGAACGCGGCCAGGGTGCGGGCCTGTCGCTCGCCGTCGGGGGTCAGCTCCAGGTCGGTGTACGAGGTGTGCCGCAGGCTGGCGCTCCAGGTGGTCTCGCCGTGCCGGATCAGCAGGAGCTCTCCCATGCGGTCAGTTAACCATCGTGCGGCGTGGCCGACAGGCGACCCTCCCACTACCTATCTTCCTAGGATGCCTTAGCGGGTGTGCCGACCGGCACCACCGGTTTCGGCACCCGGAGACCGGGCAAGCGAGCCGGGACAACCGCCAGACCGAGGAGGCGCGATGAGCTTCACCGAGAAGGCAAAGAACAAGGTTGAGCAGATGGCCGGCGCCGCGAGGGAGCGCGTCGGCGACATGACCGACAACGAGCGGATGCGTGGCGAGGGCGCCAGCCAGGAGAGCGACGCGCGCGCCAAGCAGGCCGGTCAAAACGTCAAGGACGCTGGTCGCAACGTGAAGGACTCCTTCACGAAGTGACCTGAGCGGTCCACGGGTCCCCGGGCGCACCGTCGCCCGGGGACCCGTCGTGCTGCATTAGCTGGTGCTTGGCCCTTTTCCTGCTCGGCGTGGCGGTCACCATGTACGCCCCGCACGGCCCTGCGTGACCAACCTGCGGTGGCGGCCTCGGCACCCTCTCGGGCGGGAGAACCCTTGGTGAGCCATATACCTGGGAGTCATATTTATGGGTCTGAGGTATATCGCTTACCGGAGCGGCACCGCCCCGACGCTCGACGGGCGCAACCCGCATTGCCAGGGGCCACTGCCTGCTCGGGATGACGTGGACGAGGTGCGTTCGCCGGCGTTCGAGACGGTGCGCGCGGGACAGTGAGGCGCTTTCGCGTCTGCGATGATCTGCGGCGTGATCCGACCCCGCCTTCGCCCATTGTGGTGTGGCGTACTGGTTGCGGCGGCCGTTGTCGGCAGTGTCGCGTGCACGGCGTCCCGGGTGCCACCGCCGGAGGGGCCGGTCTTCGTCGGCTCGTCCGCCTCTGCGGCCGCGCCGCCGGCCAGCACATCGCAGGCCGTTCCGACGCCAACGGCTCCCGTCACCCCACAGAGTGTCCCGACGCCGACGGTTCCGGCTGTTCCGGGGGCGACGCGGGTGGGGAGCAGGGCGCCGGTGGTGGATCACGGGCCGCGCACCGGCGCCACTGTCGCGCTGACCTTCGACGCGGACATGACGGACGGGATGTTGGCCAGCCTGCGGGCCGGGCGGGTGAAGTCGTACGCGAACCTGCGCATCCTCGACCTGCTGGAGCGGGAGCAGGTGCCCGCGACGTTCTTCCTGACCGGCAAGTGGGTCAAGCGGTATCCGGACGTGACCCGGCGGATCGCCGGCAATCCGCGCTTCGAGTTGGCCAACCACACCTACGGGCACGCGGCGTTCACCGCCGACTGTTACGACCTGCCCCGGCTGCCTGTCGACGAGCTGGCCGGCGATGTGGCGAAGACGTTCGAGGTGATCGCGCCGTACGGCGGTCGGCAGACCCGGTACTTCCGGTTTCCCGGGTTGTGCCACGACGCGGCGGCGTTGGACGCGTTGGCGCCGCTGGGTGTGACGGTGGTCGACGGGGACGTGGTCAGCGGCGACCCGTTCGCGACGGCGTGGAAGCCGTTGGTGCGGGCGGTGTTGGACCACGTTCGCCCCGGGTCGGTGGTGATCATGCATGTGACCGAGGCGAACGCGGCGATGACGGATGAGGCGTTGCCACACATCCTGGCCGGGTTGCGGGAGCGAGGGCTGGTGCCCGCGCCGTTGTCCGAGGTGCTGGCCGAGGGCTGAGGCTCAGCCCTCCTGCACGTCGTCGACGGTCAGGACGATCTTTCCGCGGCGGGATCCGTGCTCGGCCGTCTGGTGCGCGTCGGCCGCCTTCTCAAGCGGGAAGGTGGCTTCGATGGGCACCCTGAACCGGCCCTCGGTGAACAGTTCGGCTGCGGCGGGCAGGCCGTGGCGGCCGTCGGGTTCGCCGGCCAGTTGCCCCATGGACAGTCGGACGCCGTGGGTGGGGGCGGTGAAGTCGGCCAGGGTGAGCACCGCTGTCGGGTTGCCGGTGAGGTGGAGCAGTTCGGGCAGGGACCCGGCGCCGGCGACGTCGAGGGCGCGGTCGATCCGGGTCACGCCGAGGGCGTCGAGGCGGCCTGTGAGGTCGGGGCCGTAGGTGACCGGTGTCGTCCCGAGTTGGCGGAGGAGGTCGTGGTTGTCGGCGCGGGCGGTGCCGATGACGTGGACGCCGCGGGCGGCTGCGAGTTGGACGGCGATGCTGCCGACGCCACCGGCGGCGCCGTCGACGAGGAGCGTCATGCCGGGCCGTAGGTCCAGCAGGTCGAGGGCCCGGGTGGCGGTCTCGATGCTGGTGCCCGCCGCGCCCGCCTGGGCCCACGGCATGGCTGTGGGCTTGTGCGCCCAGAGCTGTAGTACCGCGAACTGTGCGCTCGCGCCGCCGAGTCTGGCCAGCTCGACGATGCCGAAGACATGGTCGCCGAGGGTGACTCCGTCGACGTCGTCGCCGATCTCGTCGACGATGCCGGCGGCGTCGACGCCGGGGATGTGTGGCAACGGCAGTTGGGCGCTCATCGGGGTGCGGCCGGAGCGGAGGCCGACGTCGACGGGGGAGACGCCGGCGGCCTGGACGCGGATGCGGATCTGGCCGGCCCGGGGCTGTGGCGCGTCGGTGCTGCCGAGGTGGAGTACCTCGGGACCGCCGAACCGGTCGTACTGCACGGCGAACATCAGTGGCTTCTCTTCCTGGTTGACGGGGTGGTAGTCGTACCGTAGGCCGGAAACGGAGCAGGCGTTCCGCTGTGGGGTCAAGTGAGAGGGTGGTCGGTCGGGGATGTCTCAGATGCAGCGTGCCGATGCCCGGTTCAACCGTGATCGGGTGGTGGCGGCGGCACGGGAGGCGTTCGCGTCGGCGGGGCTCGAGGTGCCCATGCGGGAGGTGGCGCGACGGGCGGGGGTGGGTGTGGCGACCCTGTACCGGCACTTTCCGACGCGTACGGAGTTGGTGGCGGCGGTCCTGGCCGAGCGGGTGGAGGACTGCGGTGTGCAGGTGCGCCGGGCGCTCGATGACCCGGACCCGTGGCGGGCGCTGTCGGGGGTGGTGCGCGAGTTCGCCGAGCGGCAGATCCATGATCGGGCGCTGAATGAGGCGTTGTTGGGGCCGGGTGAGGTGAGTGCGGCGTTTCAGCGGGAGCGGCGGGAGCACGCGCAGGCGTTGAACGTGCTGGTCGGGCGGGCCCGGGCGGCGGGTGTGCTGCGCGACGGCGTCGACGCGGACGACGTGCGGGCCGGTCTGTTGGCCATCGCGTCGCTTCGACGGTTGCCGGCAGCGACGAGCGCCCGGGTGATCGGTCGGGTCGCCGATCTGGTGCTCGCCGGTATCCGCGCCTGACCGGTGCGGGCTGTCACGGTTGTCGTCGCACCGGACATGGACTGGACGTGAGCTCAGGGACAGAGCATGACGAGGACCGCTTCCGGCGGGTCTACGCCGAGGACTTCGAGTCGTTGTTGGCGTACGCGTTGCGTCGTGTCGCGCATCCGGAGGATGCGGCCGATGTCGTCGCCGAGACCTTCCTGGTGGCGTGGCGTCGCCGGCAGGACATTCCGGTCGGCGGTGAGGCTCGGCTGTGGCTGTACGGGGTGGCCCGGCGGGTGTTGGCCAACCAGCACCGCGGTGGCGTTCGCCGGCAACGCCTCGGTGAGCGGTTACGACAGCAGCTCGTCGTTTCGGTCGCCGATCCGGGGAGTGAGGTGCCGGAGCGGCTTGCCGTTCGGGCGGCGTTGGCGGGCCTGGCCGAGGTGGACCGGGAGGTGCTGATGCTCACCGTGTGGGAGGGTCTGCGGCCGCACGAGGTGGCCGCGGTACTGGGGGCGACTCCTGCCGCGGTGCGGACCCGGCTGTCGCGGGCACGGGCGAGGTTGCGGGGGCTCGTCGGTGACGACCCGGGGCCGCCCGGACATGTGCTCGACGTGCTGACCGCATCCACCGGGAAGGAGGACTGATGAGCGTCGAGGAGCAGTTTGACCGGCTGGTTCGGGATGCCGACCCGGGTCGGCTCGGTGTGCTGGGAGACATCGGCGGGGTGAAACAGGACCTGCTGGAGGAAATCCTGTCCGAGTCGAAGCTCGATCGTGTCATCGAGATGCCGCAGCGGCGGTTGCGGGTGCGTGGTTTCGCCGGCGTCGTCGCGGCGGCAGCCGTCCTCGTCAGTGTCGTGCCCGTGTCCATCGTGGTGCGTGGCCAGTCCGAGGGCCGAGGGGTCTCGCCGATAGCCACTGTCGGTCCGGGTGTGGTCTTTTCGCCGTTGGTGATGGCGGCGGCGGAGCGGAACCCGCGGCTGCTGATCGATCGGTCTGGCTGGAAGGTGACTGATCTGTCGGGGTTCACCGAGGAGCTGGGCATGATCCGTTTTCGCCGGGGTGGGCAAGAGTTGGAGATGAACTGGTATCCGGCGTCCGGTTATGCGGGTCGTTATGCCGATCGACTCCAGGTGAATCGGCCGAAGTCGGTGCGGGTCGATGGCTGGCCGGGTGACCTGTTCGAGTATTCCGGCAGTGATTTTGCGGTGCTGACGCGTCCCCGCGAGGACGTGTTCGTGGAGATGAGGACCTCCGGGGACTGGTCGCGTAAGGAATTCGCTCGGGTTCTCGCGGACATCGTCCGGGTGGACGCGCGGACCTGGTTGGCCGTTCTTCCTGCGGAGATGGTCATGCCGGTGCGGGAGCGGGCGGCGAAGGTGCTCGCCGACGTGCCGCTGCCGCCCGGGTTCGACGTCACGGCGCTGGAGGACATTGGCGTGAGTGACTCGTACCATTTCGGTGTGGGTGTGACGTCCCGGGTCGGTTGCGGGTGGATCGCTGAGTGGCAGCGCGCGAGGGCGAGCGGGGATGAGGCCGGGGTGCGGCGGGCCGCCGAGGCGCTGCGGAGCAGCCACGGGTGGCGGGTGTTGCGGGACATGAACAAGGCCGGCGACTGGCCGGAGGTGTTCTGGGAGTACGCCGACGAGATCGCGGCCGGGACGTTGCGGGCCAGCTATTCGCAGGGTCTGGGCTGCGCCTGACCACGGAGTGCGCGACACCCCCGGGAGTGGTCTCCCCGGGGGTGTCGTCGTCGGTGGGTCAGTCGTTGCGGTGGTCGTTCCACCACTGCTGGCCGTTGGCGGGCAGGGTGTCGATCGGGTCGTAGTAGGCGTAGCGCTTGTTGAGCGCCTCCAGGTCGGCCGATTCGATGGAGGTGCGGTAGTTCTTCGTCCAGTAGGAGATGCCGCGCTCACGGTCGTAATCGGTGAGCATGTGCACCCAGCGCTTACCGACGAAGGGGACGTCGCAGACGATGCGGGGGGTGGCGTAGCCGGGAAGGTAGCCCATGATGTCGTGCTGGAGTTGCTGGGCGTGCCAGACCGGGACCCGCCAGTGTTCGGCGTTGGGGATCATGTCGCACATGTAGAAGTAGTACGGCAGGATCCCGGCTTCGCCCTGGAGGGCGAAGCAGAGGTCGAGCAGTTCCGGGGTGGTGGCGTTGACGCCGCGCATGAGGACGCCCTGGTTGCGGACGTCGCGGACGCCGACGTCGAGGGCGGTCTGGGCGGCCTTGGCGACCAGTGGGGTGAGCGACTGGGCGTGGTTGACGTGGGTGTGGATGGCGAGGTTCACGCCGCGGCGGGCGGCGGTGCGGGCCACCCGCTCCAGGCCCTCGACGACGTCGGGCTGCAGCCAGTGTTGGGGCAGGCCCATGAGGGCCTTGGTGGCGAGCCGGATGTCGCGGACCGTCTCCAGTTCCAGCAGGCGCATGAGGTACGACTCAAGGTTGCGCCAGGGGACGTTGGCCACGTCGCCGCCGGAGACGACCACGTCGCGGACGCCGGGGTGGGCCTTGAGGTAGGCGATGTGGGCGTCGTAGCGGTCGACGGGCTTGAGGGTGAGCTTGAGTTTGTCGACGGCGGGGGTGGAGTTGCCGACGAGGTCCATGCGGGTGCAGTGCCCGCAGTACTGGGGGCAGGTGGAGAGCAGCTCGGCGAGGACCTTGGTGGGGTAGCGGTGGGTGAGCCCTTCCGCGACCCACATGTCGTGCTCGTGGAGGCTGTCGCGGCTGGCGTAGGGGTGTGAGGGCCAGTCGGTGCGTCGGTCGGAGGCGACCGGGATCATGTAGCGGCGGATGGGGTCGGCGAGCAGCGCCTCGGTGGTGAGGGTCGCGAACGGCACCATCGTGTTGATCATTTGTGGAGGCACCAGCATGGACATGGTGGCCATGGCCAACTGGTCGGCCTCGAGGTCGGCGTAGAAGGTTTCGTCGATCAGGTCACCGAAGACGGCGCGCAGCTGCTTGATGTTCTTGACGCAGTTGACGCGCTGCCACTGGGCGGATTCCCACTGGTCGCGGGTGACGTGGCGCCAGCCGGGGAAACGGGTCCAGTCGGGTTCGACCAGGGGGCGGCGGTGGTATTCGTAGGGCTGCCCGGCGGTCGGTACGGCGACCGGGGCGTGACGGGGTTGAGGGATGGTCTCAACCGGTTGGGTCTGGGTCACGGCCCCTCCTCGGTGTTGCGGCTGATCATCGAAGCCCGAAGGCTACTGGAAAATATTCGGTACAGAAACTAGTCTGCCGTAAGTTTTCCCGTTACGCGAGCCTTGACCGGGGCTTCGAACGGCTGGCAGGGGGAGGTTGGCGTGACGTCACCGGTGGGACTGCACCGCGTCGTGCAACCGGCGGGGGTGCTGCCGCAGGCGGCCTGGCGCCTGGACACGTCGGCGGCGATCGCACCGAACGAGGTGCGGATCCGGGTGCAGCGACTCAACCTGGACGCGGCGAGCTTCCGGCAGTTGTCGGAGAAGCACGGCGGGGACGGTGACGCGGTCCGCGCCGAGGTGCTGGAGATCATCTCCACGCGGGGGAAGATGCAGAACCCGGTGACCGGGTCGGGCGGGATGCTGATCGGCACGGTCGAGGAGGCCGGTCGGCGGTCCCCGCTGGGGCTCAGGGCGGGGGAGCGGGTCGCCACCCTGGTGTCGTTGACGTTGACGCCCCTGGTGATCACCGATGGGTTGGCCCGCTGGGACGGGCGCAGCGAGCAGGTGCCCTGTGACGGGTGGGCGATCCTGTTCGCGCGTTCCATCGCCGCGGTGCTGCCCGACGACGAGGACCCCCAGTTGTCCCTCGCCGTGCTGGACGTGTGCGGGGCGCCCGCGCTGACGGCCCGGGTGGTGTCGCGCTACGTCGAGGATCGTCGGCGTACCGGTGATCCGACGCCGGTGCGGGTCGCGGTGATCGGTGGGGCGGGTAAGAGCGGGTCGCTGTCTCTCGCGGCGGCGCGACGGGCGGGCGCCGCGCGTACCGTCGGGGTGGTGCCGGTGGCGGCGGAGCGCGACGCGCTGACGGCCGCCGGTCTGGCGTCGGTGGTGGCGTTGGCCGACGCGCGCGACCCGGTGGGGTTGTCCACGGCGGTGACCACCGCGCTGGGGGTGCCGGCGGACGTGACGGTGGTCTGCGTGGACGTGCCGGGGTGTGAGCACGGGGCGGTGCTGGCCACCGCGGACGGCGGCACGGTGATCTTCTTCTCGATGGCGACGAGCTTCTCCGCTGCCGCGCTGGGCGCGGAGGGGTTGGCGGCGGACGTGACGATGCTGGTGGGCAACGGGTACGTGCCGGGGCACGCGGAGTTGGCGCTGGGGCTGCTGCGGGCCGAGCCGGGGGTGCGTCAGCTGTTCGCGGCGCGGGTCGCGGCAGACTGAGGTCATGACGAACCCCTCGACGTTGTATCGCGGCGGCGTGCTGCACTGCCCCGCCGACCCGAGCGCCACCGCGCTGCTGGTGTCCGGTGGGCGGATTGCCTGGTTGGGGACCGACGGTGACGCGCCGCCGGCCGACCGGGTGGTGGACCTGGGCGGGGCGTTGGTGACGCCTGCGTTCGTCGACGCGCACGTGCACGCCACCGACACCGGGTTGGCGTTGTCCGGTTTGGCGTTGTCCGGGGTGCGCTCGGCGGGGCAACTGCTCGACGCGGTGGCGGGGTTCGCGGCGGGTCTGCCGGCGGACGCGGTGGTGCTGGGGCACGGCTGGGACGAGTCGGGTTGGTCGGATCCGACGTTGCCGGACGCCGCGGCGCTGGACCGGGCGGCCGGTGGTCGGCGGGTGTACCTGTCGCAGGCGTCGATCCATTCGGCGTTGGTGTCGTCGGCGTTGCTGGCGGCGTGCCCGCAGGCGGCGCAGGCGACCGGGTACGACGCGTCGGGCTGGTTGCGGCGCGACGCGCACCACGTGGTGCGGGCGGCCGCGCAGGCGTCGGTGAGTCGAGCCCAGCGGGTCGCTGCGCAGCGGGTGGCCCTGACCCACGCGGCGTCGTTGGGGATCGCGGCGGTGCACGAGTGTGGCGGCCCGGAGATCTCCGACGAGGAGGACTTCACCGGTCTGCTGGGCATCTCCGGCGCGGGGTTGCCGGAGGTGTACGGGTACTGGGGTGAGTTGGGTGGCGCGGCGCGGGCCCGGGAGTTGGGCGCGGTCGGCGCCGGTGGGGACCTGTTCGCCGACGGGGCGTTGGGTTCGCGCACGGCGCACGTGTCGCAGCCGTACGGCGACGGTGACGGCTGCGGGCACGGGTACCTGTCGGTCGAGCAGGTGCGCGATCACCTGTTGGACTGCGCGGCGCACGGCATGCAGGGCGGTTTCCACGCCATCGGTGACGCGGCCATCGGGACGGTCCTCGACGGGTTCGCGGCGGCGGCGCGGACGGTGGGGGTGGAGCGGTTGCGCGCGGCCCGGCACCGCATCGAACACGCGGAGATCATGAGCAAGGCGTTGATCGCGCGGTTCGTGGAGTACGGGGTGGTGGCGAGCATGCAGCCGGCGTTCGACCGGTTGTGGGGTGGCGCGGGCCGGATGTACGAGACGCGGTTGGGGTTGGACCGGTCGTTGGAGTCGAACCCGATGGGTGCGATGCACTCGGTGGGGGTGGCGTTGGCGTTCGGGTCGGATTCGCCGGTGACGCCGCTGGACCCGTGGGGGTCGGTGCGGGCGGCGGTGGCGCACCACAACCCGGCGCAGCGGATGAGTGTGCGTTCGGCGTTCGCGGCGCACACCCGGGGCGGGTGGCGGGCGGTGCACCTGGACGTCGAGGGGGTCCTGGCGTTGGGTGCGCCGGCGACGTTCGCGGTGTGGTCGACGTCGGCGGGGGTGGAGCGGGGTCTGCCGGTGTTGCAGGCCGAGGACCCGGAGGCGCGGGGTCCAGACGACCCGACGCCGCTGCCGGTGTGTCGGCGTCTGGTGCTGCGCGGTGAGGTCATCTATGAGGAAGGGTCATCATGACCGGGAAGCTTGATCTTGATCCGGTGCTGGTGGCGCGGGCGCGGGAGTTGGCGCGTCGGGCCGGGCAGCCGGTGGTGGACCTGGCGCGCAGCCACACCACGGTGTCGGTGGAGCGGGCGGTGCTGCGGTTGGCCGGGGTGACCGGCGCCGACCCGGACGGCATTCCGTGGGTGAACCGGCTCGTCGACGCGGTCGCCGCGGACGTGGGGTTGGGTCACGGGGTGGCGGTGCCGGTGTTCGACGCCCTGGTGCGTGAGGGCAGCACCGACGTGACGTTGCTGGCGCAGAAGGCCGCGGCCGGGTCGGTGCGGTTCACTCAGCCCACCGGGCGGGGGGCCACGGCGGCCCGGTCGGCGGCGCGCAAGGCCGTCGGCGCGGGCATTCGGCGCATCGACCGGCGGCGCGCCGAGCGGGACCGGCTGGTGAAGCGCCACGGCGACCCGGCGCAGCGGCCGTGGATCTACCTGATCGTCGCCACCGGCGACATCTACGAGGACATTCCGCAGGCGCAGGCGGCGGCGCGCGCGGGCGCGGACGTGATCGCGGTGATCCGCTCCACCGGGCAGTCGTTGCTGGACTACGTGCCCGAGGGCGCGACCCGGGAGGGCTTCGCCGGCACGTACGCCACCCAGGAGAACTTCCGGTTGATGCGCGCGGCGTTGGACGAGTCGTCGAAGGAGGTGGGCCGCTACGTGCGGTTGACCAACTACGCCTCCGGGCTGTGCATGCCGGAGATGGCGACACTGGCCGGGCTGGAACGCCTCGACATGATGTTGAACGACTCGATGTACGGGATCCTGTTCCGCGACATCAACCCGGTGCGCACGTTCGTCGACCAGCGGTTCTCCCGGCAGGTGCACGCCCGCGCCGGGATCATCATCAACACCGGTGAGGACAACTACCTGACCACCGCCGACGCGGTCGACGAGGCGCACACGGTGACGGTGTCGCAGCTGCTCAACGAGTTCTTCGCGCACGAGGCGGGGTTGGCGGACTGGCAGTTGGGGTTGGGGCACGCGTTCGAGATCAACCCGGAGGTGCCGGAGTCGTTCCGGTTGGAGTTGGCGCACGCGTTGCTGGCCCGGGAGTTGTTCCCCGACGCGCCGTTGAAGTGGATGCCGCCGACGAAGCACATGACCGGTGACGTGTTCCGGGGCAACCTGCTCGACGGGTTCTTCAACCTGGCCGGCGCGCTGACCGGTCAGGGCATCCTGCTGGTGGGGATGATGACCGAGGCGGTGGTGACGCCGTGGTTGTCCGACCGGGACATCGCCCTGCAGAACGTGCGTTACGTCCTCGGCGCGGCCGGTGGGCTGCACGAGGACTTCGTGCCGGCGCCGGGCGGGTTCATCCGCCGCCGCGCCAACCAGGTCCTCGGTGAGGCACTGGACCTGCTGGAGCGCATCGGGGAACAGACGCTGCTCACGGCGATCGCCGAGGGCACCTTCGGGATCATGAAGCGGCCCGCGGACCGCGGCAAGGGCCTGTCCGGGGTCGCCGCGCACGAGGCCGACTACTGCAACCCGGCCACCGACATCCTGGAGGCGACCGCGTGAGCGGGGAGAAGCAGATCGTGCGCCCGTACGGGGACACCACCGGTGACGGCATGGTGCAGGTGTCGTTCACCCTGCCGGTGGCCCACGACAAGCGCGCCGAGGGCGCGGCGGTGCAGTTGGCCAACAAGATGGGCATCGACCCGGCGATGGTGGTGCACGCCAAGCCGATGGGCGACGGGTTCACGTTCTTCGTCGTCTACGGACGGGTCAACCACCTGGTCGACCTGGGCGCCGTGCAGGTGGTGGAACGGGACTTCGCGCTGCTGTCGGCGAAGGACGTCAACACGGTGATCAAGCAGCGGTTGCGACGCAAGCTGTCAGTGGTCGGGGCGTGCATCGGCACCGACGCGCACACAGTGGGCATCGACGCGATCCTCAACGTCAAGGGCATCGCGGGGGAGAAGGGCCTGGAGTACTACCGGGAGTTGAAGGTCACCAACATGGGCGCGCAGGTCAGCGTGCCGGAGCTGGTGGAGACCGCCCGGGCGGAGAAGGCCGACGCGGTGCTCGTGTCGCAGGTGGTCACCCAACGCGACGCGCACCTGCACAACACCCGGGAGATGTCCGCCGCGTTCCGGGAGGCGATGCCGGCGGGACGGCGGCCGCTGCTGATCGTCGGTGGGCCCCGCTTCGACGAGACGATGACCGACGAGTTGGGCGTGGACCGGATCTTCGGTCGGGGCACCACGCCCGGCGAGGTGGCCAGCTACCTCGTGCACGCCCTGATCACGCAACGGAAGGCGATGGCATGACCGACGCACGGCTCGGGTTGACGGTGACGCACCGGCGGTATGTGCCGTACTCGCACTCCCACTACGCCGGCAACCTCGTCGACGGGGCGTACGCGCTCGGGTTGTTCGGCGACGTCGCCACGGAGGTGTGCATCCGCACCGACGGCGACGAGGGCCTGTTCGCTGGGTACGCCGACGTGCGCTTCCACGCGCCCGTCCACGCCGGGGACGTGGTCGAGGTCACCGCGCGGGTGGCGCGGGTGGGTACCCGCAGCCGCACCCTGGAGTTGAGCTGCGCGGTGGTGTGCCGGGGTCGCCCGGACCGCTCCGCGTCCGCCGCCGAGGTCCTCGACCCGCCGATCGTGGCGGTCACCGCGACCGGCACCGTGGTCGTCCCCGCCGCCAGCGTGAGTCGCGAGGAGTGAGCCGGGGTTGCGAGCCCCGCAGTCGCGAACAGGGAAACTCGTGACCCTGGCGGTCTGCGCCGACGTCGGCTCCACGTACACGAAGGTGGCGGTGGTGGACCTGGCCGCCGGTGTCCTGGCCGGCGCGGCGTCGGCGCCCACCACGGTGGACACCGACGTGCTGCACGGCCTGGACGCCGCGGTCGCGGCGGCCACCGCCGGGCTCGGCGTGCGCGACGTTCCCTGGTACGTGTGCTCGTCGGCCGGTGGTGGGCTGCGGCTGGCCGTGATCGGCTACGAGCCGCTGGTCACCGCGCAGGCCGGCCGGCGGGTCGGGTTGTCCGCCGGCGCGCACGTGGTGCACGTCGCGGCCGGACGGCTCGGCGCCGCCGACCTGACAGCGTTGCGGGCGGCCCGCCCGGACGTGGTGCTGCTCGTGGGCGGCACCGACGGCGGCGACGCCGACACGATCACCCACAACGCCACCCGCCTGGCCCGGGCCCGGTGGCGCCGGCCCGTGGTGTACGCGGGCAACGCCAACGTGCGCGAGGAGTTGACCGGGCTGCTGCGCCACGCGGGTGTGCCGGTCACCGACGCCGACAACGTCCTGCCGCGCATCGGGGTGCTCGCCCCGGCGTCGGCGCGGGCGGCGATCCGCGCGGTGTTCCTGCGCCACGTCATCGGCGGTAAACGACTGTCGCGGGGCACCCGGTTCGCGCGGTTGGTGCGGGCGGCCACCCCCGACGCGGTGCTCACCGGTGTGGAGGTGCTCGCCGACACCCTCGGCGGTGACCTGGCCGTGGTCGACGTGGGTGGGGCCACCACCGACGTGTACTCGGTGCTCACGCCCGACGAGCGGGCCACCGGGCCGGGCCGGGAGGTCGCCGGCAGCCTGTGGCGGGCCCGCACCGTGGAGGGCGATCTGGGCATGCGGTGGAGCGCCCCCGGGGTGGTGCGGGCGGCCGTGGAGGAGCGGCTGCTCGCCGCCGGCGAAGCCGCCGATCTGGCCGCCGCGGCGGCGCGACGGGCGGCCGACCCGGCGTTCCTGGCCGTCGACGACGTCGAGCGGGACGTGGACCGGCGTATCGCCACCCTCGCCGCGACGGTGGCGCTGCGCCGGCACGCCCGGGGCGCCGCCACCGGTGAGCGGGCCGGGCGGGACCTGCGCGACGTGCGGATGCTGGTGGGCTCCGGTGGGGTGCTGCGGCACTCGCCGGCGGACGTGTCCGGGCAGGTGCTGACGGCGGTCCTGGCCGACCACGCCGGCGGGTGGGCGCTGCCGCGCGCCGCCGCCGCGGTGGTCGACGCCGACTACGTGTTGGCCGCCGGAGGGCTGCTCGCCGAGGAGCACCGGGCGGCCGCGCAGTCGCTGCTGCGTCAGCATCTGCGTACGCATTGAGACTCGCCGACCCGACACGCCGTGTCGCAACACACGACAGGCCGGCTGCGGGTTGACAACCGACGGGGGTCGGCACGTACCGTCTTTGAGTCCTACCACGGGAAGCGGCTGTTGTTCGCTTCGTCCCTTCGTCCGCTGGCCGAGCGACATGTTTGAGCGTCATCGTCGCGGCGGCCAGGTCCAGCGGGCGGGGGTCGGCGGGGCGGCGCGAACCGGCCGCGGTTACCGGTGTACGGGCAGGGTGAGGTGCACGGCCAGTAGACAACGGCCCGGCGGGGGCAGCCAGTCCACGTCCGGTCGGTCCGAAGGTCGTCGTGCCCCATCCTCGCCACACCGGCCGGGAAGGGCCTGGGAGCATCGGGGCGCGGCGCGAGCCGCGCCCCGATTTCATGTCCCCCGGGCGGTTCGTGCCCGACGGCCCGACGCGGTCGGTTCACCCGCCAGCCAGGTAACCTTCGCCCCGTGATCGAGGTGAAGCGGTGACGACCCTGGACCGGGATGAGACGCACACGCCGGCGGCGCTGCCCCGGCCGGTCATTGCCGGTCGGCCGCTGCCACTGCGGGTCGCCGTACCCCTGGCCGTGGCCGCTGGGCTGGCCCTGCTGGTGGCGTTCCCCCCGTACGGGGTGTGGCCGCTCGCGCCGGTCGGGGTGGCGTTGCTGGCCGCCGCCGCGCACCGGCGGCGGTTGCGCGCCGGTGCCGGCCTGGGCTTCCTGACCGGGGTGGCGTTCTTCGCCCCGCTGCTGGACTGGACGAACCTGCACACCGGCTACCTGCCGTGGGTGCTGCTGTCGCTGCTGCAGGCCGGCTACCTGGCGCTGCTGGGCGCGGCCACCGCCTGGGTGTCGCCGCTGGTCGACCGCGCCCGCTGGGCGTGGCCGGCGCTGACCGGGCTGCTCTGGGTCGGGCAGGAGGCGCTGCGCGACCGCACCCCGTTCGGCGGGTTCCCGTGGGGGCGGTTGGCGTTCAGTCAGGACAGCTCACCGCTGCTGCGGCTGGCCGCGCTGGGCGGCGCCCCGTTGGTCACCTTCGTCGTGGCTCTCATCGGCGGGTTGCTGGTCACCGCCGTCTGGCGGGGCTGGGTCACCGCCCAGCGCCACGCAGCTGAGCCCACCACCACGCCGAGCGACGCCGCGCCGGGCTCTGACGGCCCGCTGGACGGCCCGCCACGCGCCGGGGGTGCCGTGGCGCGGCGGTGGACGCCTGTGGTCGTACCGGCCGTCGTGGCCGTCGCGCTGACCGCCGGGGGTCTGCTGGTGCCGGTCGCCACCGCCGGGTCCGGCGACACCGTCACCGTGGCGATCGTGCAGGGCAACGTGCCACGGCTGGGCCTGGACTTCAACGCCCAACGGCAGGCGGTGCTCAACAACCACGTCGACGCCACCATCGAACTGGCCGAGCGGGTCGCCGACGGGCAGCAGCGGCGACCCGACCTGGTGGTGTGGCCGGAGAACTCCAGCGACATCGACCCGCTGCGCAACCCCACCGCCGGTGCGCGCATCTCCCAGGCCGCCGACACCGTCGGCGCGCCGATCCTGGTCGGCGCGGTCCTGCTGGGCCCCGACGCCGGGCAGGTCCGCAACGCGGGCATCCTGTGGCGCCCCGGCACCGGCGCGGACCTCGAGCAGCTGTACACGAAACGCCACCCGGTGCCGTTCGCCGAGTACGTGCCGCTGCGCGACGTGGCCCGGATGGTCAGCAAGCAGGTCGACCTGATCCGCAACGACTTCGTGCCCGGAAGCACCCCGGGCGTGGTACGCGCCGGTCCGACTGTGCTCGGTGACGTGATCTGCTTCGAGGTCGCCTACGACGAGGTGGTCCGCGACACCGTCACCGGCGGCGCGCAACTGCTGGTGGTGCAGACCAACAACGCCACCTTCAACGTGGCGGAGGCCCGCCAGCAGATGGCCATGGTGCGGCTGCGGGCGGTGGAGCACGGACGTCCGGCGTTGATGGCCTCCACGGTCGGGGTGTCCGGGTTCGTCGCACCCGACGGGCGGGTAAGCGATGCCACCGGGTTCAACACCCGGGAGGTCGTGGTGCGGCAGTTGCGGCTCGACGACGGACGCACCCTCGCCACCCGCCTCGGCTGGTGGCCCGAGGTGGCGCTCGCCGCGCTGGCCGCGGCGGCCCTGGTCGGCGCGGCGGTGCTGCGTCGGCGGCAGCGGGTCAGGCCCGGATAGCAACAGCCGGTACGCCGGCGGGAGCGGAGGAACCGTGATCCAGGCGACCGATACGATCCGACGCGCGGACGAGGTGCCCGGGGTGGGCCAGGTGCTGGTGGTGATCCCCACCTACAACGAGGCCGACAACATCGCGGTGATCGTGGGCCGGGTCCGGCGGGCCGCCCCGGCGGTGCAGATCCTCATCGCCGACGACAACAGCCCCGACGGCACCGGCGCGATCGCCGACGCCCTCGCCGACGGCGACGCGCATGTGCAGGTGCTGCACCGCCAGGGCAAGCAGGGCCTCGGCGCGGCGTACCTGGCCGGGTTCGGGTGGGCGCGCGAGCGTGGCTACCAGGCGGTCGTGGAGATGGACGCGGACGGCTCGCACGCCCCGGAGGACCTGCCGGCGTTGCTGGACGCCGCCCGCGACGCCGACGTGGTGATCGGCTCCCGGTGGACCAGGGGCGCGCGGGTGCTCAACTGGCCGCTGCGGCGGCTGTTGCTGTCGCGCGGCGGCAACCTGTACGCGCGCCTGGCGCTGGGCATGCCCGTCTCGGACGCCACCGGCGGTTACCGGGTGTACCGAATCAGCGCGTTGGACGCCATCGACCTGGAGTCGGTGACCTCGCAGGGCTACTCGTTCCAGGTGGAGCTGTCGCGGCTGGCGCACCGGGCCGGTGTGCGGATCGTGGAGGTGCCGATCACCTTCGCCGAGCGGGAACGCGGCGACAGCAAGATGAGCCCGAAGATCGTGGCCGAGGCGCTGTGGCGGATCACCGCCTGGGGGGTGCGCGACCGGCGCCAGGCGGTGCGTCGGGGCCTGCACGGCACTGCCACCGGCCAGGCACGGTGGCCGTGAGCGCGGCCGTGTCATGCTGGATGAGCGGAACACGTCCGTGGTGTCCGCAGGAATGGCGATGAGGTGAGATGCGCCGAGGACTGAGGTTCGTACCGTTGGCCCTGTTGCTGGCGGTGGTGCTGGAGCTGGCGGTGTTCGTCGGCGTGGGACGGGCGCTGGGGTTCGGCGTGGCGGTGTTGCTGGTGTTCGCCGCGTCCCTGCTGGGGTTGGTGCTGCTGCGCCGCGAGGGGATGCGCGCCTGGCGTGGTTTCCGCGCCGCGGCGGCGGCCGGGCAGCCCCCGGGTGGTCAGGTGACCGACGGGCTCGTCGGTCTGGCCGGTGCGCTGTTGCTGGCCGTGCCCGGCCTGGTCAGCGGGGTGGTCGGGTTGCTGCTGCTGGTGCCGCCGGTGCGTCGACTGGCCCGCGCCGGGGTGCGCCGCGCCACCGAGCGGCGGGTGTCGTCGATGGTCGCCGGTGACCTGTTCGGGCCCCGCACGGTGCGGGTGCGCCAAGGTGCCCCGCAACCGGCCCCGCAGCCGGAACAGCCGGTGGTGGTCGACGGCGGTCGGGCCATCGAGGGCGAGATCGTCGAGCCCGGCCGGCACTGAGACCAGGCCACCTGCACCGTGCTCAAGGCAGACACGACGGCGCCCCCGGGGAAAACCCCGGGGGCGCCGTCATCGTGCGTCGTGCGGCTCAGGCGCGGCCGCGGCGGGTCCGAACCTCCTGCAGGCGCTCCTCCAGGATGTCCTCCAGCTCGGCGATGGAACGCCGCTCCAGAAGCATGTCCCAGTGGGTACGCGGCGGCTTGGCCTTCTTCTGCTCCGGCTCGTTGCCGTCGACGAGTCGGGCGACGCTGCCGTCGAACTTGCATTCCCAGGTCGTCGGGACCTCGGCGTCGACGGCGAACGGCACCTCGAACTGGTGGCCCTTGGCGCAGAGGTACTCGCGGGTCTGACGCGGCGCGAGCTCCGTGTTGCGGTCGGATTCATAGCTCACCGCGCCAAGGCGGCTTCCGCGCAGCATACGCTCGCCCATGATCGACTTCCCCTCGTTCGTGGTGCTGGTCTTCTGGGTGTAACGGTGCGTCCCCGTCGAGCCATTCCCGCCCGAGGGCGTGAGGCGTCCACGGGTGGGCCGGGACCAAGGGTAACCGGCCGGGACGCTCACCCGGTGAGGTGATCCCCAGGCGGGTCGGAACAACGGTGTGTGTCCGCTGCCACCGGGGAGGTTAACCGCCCGAGCCTACCGAAGGTTGCGCCACGATGATCAGGTGGCGTCGCCGGGAGTGGCGGCGCCGAGGCGGGCCAACGCCAACGCCAGGTCACTGACCTGGTCGCCGAGCTGCGCCACCCGCCGCTGGGCCAGGTCCCGGTCGGTCTCGGCGGCGTCGAGTCGTACCGTCAGGGCGGTGCGGTGACCCTCGGCGGTCGCCGCGGCCTGCCGGGCCACTGTCAGCTCGGCGGTGAGCGTGTCGCGCTGGGCGGCCAGGGCTGCCACCTCCGCGCGCAACCGCGCCGCCAGCTCCGCGGTCTCCTGCCGGGCGTCGTCGGCCTGCCGGGCGGCGACCTCGGCGCGGTCGCGGGCCCGGTCGGCCTGCTCGCGCGCCCGGGCGGCGTCGGCGGCCTCCGCGCGGGTCCGCGCCGCGTCGGCGCGGGACTGCTCGATTTGGCGCCGGACGTCCTGCACCTCGGCCTGCCACCGCCCGGCCCGCTCGGTCGCCTCGGCGGCGGCCCGGCTGGCCCGTTCGGCCTCGGCGCGCAGCGCGTCGCGTTCCACGCTCAGGTCGGCCACCCGCTGCCGTTCGGCGTCGCGCTGCGTGCGCAGGTCCCGCGCCTCGGCGCGGGCCTGGTCGCGGTCGCGCTCGGCCTGGGCGCGCAGCGCCTCGGCGGCGCTGGCGTCGTGGCGCGCCTGGTCTCGGGCGGCCTCGGCGTGCCGCGCCCGCTCGTCGGCGGCGGCGGCCTGCCGCTGCGCCAGCTCGGCGCGCTGGCGGGCGTCGTCGGCCTCGGCGCGGGCATCGCGGGCCTGCTCGCGGGCGCGCGCCGCGTCGGCCGCCGCGGTCTCGGCGTCGTCGCGGGCCTCGTCGCGTTCGGTCTGCGCCGCCGCGATCTCGGTGGCGGCCTCCGCGCGGACCTGCGCGAGCTGCCGCTGCACACCCACCGGGGACAGCTCGGCGTGCAGGGACTCGGTCAACGTCTCGACGATCTGGTCGAGTCGGTCCACCGCCTCCCAGGTGCGGGCCACCTGCCCGGGCAGACCGGGGGCGTTGCGGTGCCGCATCCGGCTGTTGCGGGAGGCGCGCTGGCAGGCGCCGTCGTTGTCGCGGCAGTAGCGAAACGGTCGACCCGCGCCGACTCGCTGCGGCACCGGCGCTCCACAGTGGGCGCACGGGCGGGTCTCGGTGGTGCTGGGCTGGGCGTCCATCGAGGGCGAAGTCTAGTGCCGGCCAATCAGCTCGCCGCCCGGGCCGTCGCGTCCAGGGTGTAGCGGCGTTGCAGCAGCAGCGCCGCGAGCATCGCCACCGCCGGCAGCAACCCGAAGCCGTAGCGGACCGCCGCGAGCGCGGCGTCCGGCTGCACCGGCGACTCACCGGCCGTCGAGGCCACGAAACCACCCACGGTCAGGCACAGCGCGTACGCGTACGGGCCCAGGGCGGCGCCGGTGGCCTCGGTGGCCGTCCACACCCCGGTGTAGGTGCCGGCCCCGGTGCTGCCGGCGTTGCTGGCGGCGCGGATCACGTCGGGCAGCATCGAGAACGGCAGCAACTGCATGCCGGCGAACGCCACCCCGAGCACCGCCACCGCGGCGACCAGCACCGGCAGGCCGGCCGGTCGACCCACCGCCAACACCAGGGAGCCGATCGCGAACGCGCCCTGCGCCCCGAGCAGCGCCCGCTGCTTGCCGACGCGTCGGGCCACCACCAGCCAGGCAGGGGTGACCAGCAGCGCCGGCGCCACGAACGCGGCCACCAGCACCGTGGTCAGGCCGGGGGCGCGCAGCTCGTACTCGGCGTAGTAGGGCACCCCGGCGAGCACCAGGTGGGTGGTGGTGGACATCGCCAGGTACGCGGCGACCAGCCACCGGAACTGCCTGTCGCGCAGCGCCGTGCGCAACGCCCGCCACCCGCCGTGCCCGGCCCCGGTGCTGGCCGGCGCGGACCCGCGCAGCCGGGCGATGCCGGCGACACCGACCAGCATGGCCACCAGCATCCCGACGGCCAGGACCACGCCCATCCGCTGGTAGCCGCCCCGCGTCGCGGCGTCGCCGCCGGTGAGCAGCGGGGCCAGCAGCCCGGAGACCAGGATGCCCAGGGTCAGCACCACCATCCGGAACGCCATCAGCCGGGTGCGTTCGTGGTAGCCGATGCGCAGGTCGGCCGGGGTGGACAGGTAGGGGACCTGGTAGGCGGCGAAGAGCAGGTTGCCGGCGATGAAGAACACCGCCACCCACGCCGCGGCCGGCGCGCCGGTCAGGCCGCCGGGCACCGCGAAGAGCGCGGCGAACGCGACCGGCAGGGCGCAACCGAGCAGCAGCAGGCGACGACGGTCGCCGCGTCGGGTCTGCTCGACGTCGGCGCGGTGCCCCACCCAGGGGTGCAGCAGCACGTCGGCGATCTTCGGCAGCAGCAGCGCCAGGCCGGCCAGCCACGGCCCGACGGCCAGCACGTCAGTGAGGAAGTAGAGCAGCAGCAGGCCGGGAACGGTCACCCAGACACCCATGCCGAGCGAGCCGGCCGCGAAGCCCGCCAGGGGCCCGCGCGGCAGCGTCGCGTCGGTGGCGGCCGCGGGCCGCCGGTCCAGCCCGGTCATCGCCGCATCCTCTCCGCAATCCAACGGTCGCTGGATTCTAGGGGCACAATGGCGGCCATGACCATGCCCCGCCGCCGCCCGGGTAGGCCCCGCCGCGACGAGACCCGGCCGACCCGCGAGGTGGTGCTCACCGCGGCGACCGCGCTCTTCGCCGAGCGGGGCTTCGACGCCGTCGGGCTGCGGGAGGTCGCCGCCGCCGCCGGGGTCGACGTCGCCACTGTCGCGCACCACACGGGTACGAAGGCAGCGCTCTACGACGCGTGCTTCGCCCGGGTGTTCGCCGCCGAACGGGAGGTGCTGACCGAGGCCGCCGAGCAGGCGCGCGCCGCTCTCGACGCCGGTCCGGACGCGGCGCGACGGGCCCTGCACGAGCTGGTCGACGTCTTCGTCGACTTCCTGGAGGACCGCCCCGAGACCACCGCGCTGTGGCTGCGCCGCTGGCTGGAACCGCGGCGGCACGCCGAACTCGATCAGCGCTACTCCGACCCGTTGTACCGGCTGGTCGCGGAGCTGCTCACCGCCGCCGCGGAGACCGGCGCGCTCGCCGAGCCGACCCCGCACATCACCGTGCGGAGTCTGGTGTGGGCGACGCACGGGCACGTGGTGGCGCTGGCCGCGGGCGCGCCCGGCGCCCGGGAGCGGCGCGAGTTCCGGGCGTTCGTGCACCGCCTGCTCGACGGGCTGTACGGATCACCGACCCCTTGACGGGCCGCCGCCGCGCGACGATTATCCATCGGACGTTGGATTAATGGGGGCGGCAATGGGCGTACCACAGCGGGTGGCGGTGATCGGGGCCGGCGCCGCCGGGCTCGCCGCGGTCAAGGCACTACGCGACGCCGACGTGCCGACGGTGGGCTTCGAGGCCGCCGAGCAGGTCGGTGGCCTCTGGGTGTACGGCGCACCCGACTCGCCCGCGTACCGCACGCTGCACCTCAACACCAGCCGTGGTCGCACCCAGTTCGCCGACCACCCGATGCCGACCGACTGGCCCGACTACCCCGACCACCGTCGTGTCGCCGGCTACCTCGGCGACTACGCCGCGCGCTTCGGTCTGGCCGACACCATCCGGCTGCGCCACACCGTGGAGCGGGTCACCCAGCATCCCAACGGCACCTGGACGGTGGCCGCCAGTGGCCCGACCGGGCCGGTCGAGGTCACCGTCGACGCCGTGGTCGTCGCCAACGGGCACAACCGGGTGCCCCGGCTGCCCGACCCCGGCTACCCCGGCACCTGCACCGCGGAGCAGATCCACAGCCACGACTACCGGGGTCCGGAGCAGTTGGCCGGCCGGCGGGTCCTGGTCGTCGGCGGCGGCAACTCCGCGATGGACATCGCCGTCGACGCGTCGTACGCCGCCAGCCGTACCCTGCTGTCGCTGCGCCGGGGCGTCTGGGTGGTGCCGAAGTACCTGCTGGGGCGCCCCTCGGACACCCTCAACGGTGCGTTGGCCCGTCGGCTGCCGTGGCGTCTGCGCCAACGCATCAGCCAGACGATGCTGAGCGCCACCGTCGGCAACCCGGCCCGCTACGGGTTGCCCGCACCGACGCACGGCTTCCTGCAGGACCACCCGACGCTCTCCGACGGGTTGCTGTCGCGGCTGACCCACGGTGACGTCGAGGCCCGACCCGGTGTCGCCGCCCTCGACGGCGACCGGGTGGAGTTCACCGACGGCCGCAGCGACAGCGTCGACCTGATCATCTGGTGCACCGGCTACCGGGTGGACGTCCCGTTCCTCGACGCGGCGCTGCTCGCCGGAGGCGCCGACACCCTGCCGTTGTACCGGCACGTGTTCCACCCCGACGCCCCCGGGCTGAGCTTCGTCGGGTTGATGCAGTCCACCGGCTCCGCGTTCCCCCTGGTCGAGGCGCAGGCCAAGCTGGTCGCGGCGCACCTCGCCGGCCGGTACGCGCTGCCGGATCCGGAGCGACAGCGCGCCGCGTGCCGGGCCGAACTGCGGGCCGCGACCGCCCGCTGGGGTCAGCGCCGCCCGGCGATGCGGGTGGACTTCGACGTCTACCTGGCCGAACTGGCCCGGGAGTTGACCGCCGGGACCCGCCGCGCCCGCTCCGGCACGGCGCCCTCGGTGGGGGCACCCCGATGAGCGGCCGATCCCTGGCCGGTCGGCGGGTGCTGGTCACCGGGGCGAGCGGGACCTTCGGCCGCCACCTCGGTGCCGCGCTGAGCGCGGCCGGCGCCCGGGTGGTGGGGCTCGACCTGCACGCCCGTCCCGACGACGACGTGCCGGTGCTGGGCTGTGACCTGACCGACCCGGACGCCGTACCGGCGGCGGTGCGGGCCGCCGTCGACCGGCTCGGCGGACTCGACCTGCTGATCAACAACGCCGGGGTCGGTGGTCCCGCGCCGGCCGAGTTGCCACCCGACGAGGTGGTCCGGCGGCAACTGGAGGTCAACCTGCTCGCCGCCTGGCGCACCACCGCCGCCGCGCTGCCCCCGCTACTCACCGCGCGCGGACGGGTGATCTTCGTGGCCAGCCGGATGGCGGTGCTGCCCCTCCCGCTCGCCGCCGCCTACGGGGTGAGCAAACGGGCCCTGGTCGCCTACGCCGACGCGCTGCGCCACGAGGTGGGCACCCACGTCGGGGTGAGCGTCGTCTACCCGAGCATGGTCGCCTCACCGATCCACGACAGCACCGCCGAGGCCGGGCTGTCCCTGCAAGGGGTGTCGCGCCCCGAGCCCGTCGAAGGGGTGGTCGCGGCGATCGTGCGGACCGCCACCGCCCGGCGGGCGCCCCGGGACGTGGCGACCACCACACGCGGCCGGCTGGAGATGGCCGTCGGCCGGCACGCGCCCGCGCTGGCCGACCGGCTGGTACGCCGTACCCTCGCCGCCCGGCTCGCCGCCGGTGACCTGGACGCCGCGCCGCTGGCCGCCGGGATGCTCGGCCGTCACCGGGGACGCTGACCGCCCGGGTCAGGGCGTGGCGACGGCCGCGCGCGAACGGTCGGCGGCGATGCGCACGGCCAGCGCCGCGAGCGCGGTGCCGGTCACCCAGCGCTGCACCCGCAACCACATTGGCCGACGGGCGAAGAACCCGGCCAGCGAGCCGGCGCTGAGCACGATCAGCGCGTTCACGCTCAGCGCCACGACGATCTGGGTCAGACCGAGCAGCAGGCTCTGCGTGGCCAGATGCCCCCGCGTCGGGTCGATGAACTGCGGTAGCAGCGACACGTAGAGGATCGCGATCTTCGGGTTCAGCAGGTTGGTGACCAGGCCCATGGTGAACAGGCGTCGGGGCGGGTCGGGCGGCAGCGGCGCGGGGCTGAACGGCGAGTGCCCACCCGGACGCAGCGTCCGCCAGGCCAGCCAGAGCAGGTAGCCGGCGCCGGCCAGCTTCACCACCGCGTACAGCGTCGGCACCAGGACGAAGACGGTGGCCAGGCCGGCGACCGCCGCCGCCAGATAGACGCCGAAGCCGGCGGCCACCCCGAGCAGCGAGACCAGCCCGGCCCGGCGGCCCTGCGCCACCGACCGGGACACCAGGTAGACCATGTTCGGGCCGGGCGTGAGCACCAGTCCCAACGCCACCAGCGCGATGCCCAGCAGTGCACCAGTACTCACCACGACGTTTCCCCCCGTCCGATGGATCCCACACCGACCGTAATCGGGATGAACATCCCGACCCAGGGCCACCTGGCAGGCCGTGGCCTGCGATCCGAGGTGATCCACTCGCGTTCGGTGCGACGGCGGCACCGTTGGCGGGAATGCGCACCGTCGCGAGCGTGCTGACCTCTGGCAAGTGCGTGTCGCCGGCCGGAGGCGGCGCGTTACGGTGGCCAGGGAGGTGCCGCACGGTGACCGAGGCGTGGGAAGCGTCAGTGGAGGCGAAGATCCAGGATGCCGTTCAGCGCGGCGAGTTCGACAACCTGCCCGGCATGGGCAAGCCGATCCCCGGTCGGGGGGCGCCGTACGACGAGGCGTGGTGGATCAAGAGCTTCCTGGAACGCGAGGCGCTCCCCAGTGACCTGCTCCTGCCCACGTCGCTGCAACTGCGCCGACGCATCGAGCAGGTCCCCGACGAGGTCCGTGACCTGCCCACCGAACAGTCCGTCCGCGACTTCGTGGGGCAGTTGAACGCGCAGATCGTGGCGTGGCTGCGCTTCCCCGACGACGGCCCCCGGGTCGCGGTGCGCCCGGTGAACACCGAGGACGTGGTCCGCCGGTGGCGCGCCGAGCGGGCCCGGCCCGAGGTCACGACGACCGTCACCGAAGCGGCGGCCGTTCTGCCGCCAGCGCGCCGGCCCCGCCGCAACTGGTGGCGGCGGTGGCGCCGTCGGGGCTGACCGGCGGGCCACGGCCACGGCAGACTGTGCCGATGCTGATCGAATCGCGGTCACCCGACATGCCCTCGATGCCGGGGGTCACGCTGCGTCAGTGGTGCGCCGACGACCTGGATGAGCTGGTGCGGGCGTACCGGGATCCGGTCCTGCGCCGCTGGACGAGAGCTCCGGTGACCACCGCCGCGGAGGCGCGACGATGGCTGGACGGCGCGCTGCGCGACTGGACCGACGGCCGGCGGTACACCTTCGCCGTCGTCGAAGAACAGGCCGACGGCGCTCGGCTGGTGGGCAACGTCGTGCTCAAGGGGGTCACGCCGCAGCGCCCGGCCCCGGAGGTCGGCTACTGGACGGCGTCGTGGGCACGCGGCCGCGGCGTCGCCCCTCGCGCGGTCACCGCGCTGAGCCGCTGGGCGTTCGACCGGTTCCCGGAGGTGGCGCGTCTCGACCTGCTGCACCAGGTGGACAACGTCGCGTCCTGCCGGGTGGCGCAGAAGTGCGACTTCGTGTTCCAGGAGGTGCTGCCGGCCCGGCCGCCCTTCCCGCTCGACGGCCACCGGCACTCGCTGCACGCCGGCTAGCCGGGCTCCAACCGGGTGGTCGCCCGGCAGGCGACCACCCACCCCAACGCTGGTGCGAGTCAGTCGACTGCGGCCCGCCAGACCCAGGAGGTGCGCCTCGCCCGGCCGGGCAGTTCACCGCGGCCGGTCATCCAGAGCAGCACCTCGGGTGCCGCCCCGGGCGGGGCGTCCGGGAAGAGTCGGCGCAGCACCAGCGCGCTCAGCCGCTGCGACGGCTGCCACGGCACACCGAGACCGAGGGTGACGTCGTGGGTGTGCAGCAGGGTCTCGGCCACGCCCATGGCGGCGAAGCCGACCGGATCGCACGGACCGAAGTGCCAGGCCCGCGCGTCCGGCGGGGCGGCGTCGACGGCGGCGGCGAGCAGCCCGGCGCAGGCCCGCACCACGGTGAGCACCTGCGTCGGGCTCGCGTCGGGGGAAACCCGCAGGTCGTACGGCAGATAGCCGTCATCCGGGCGGCCGGTGACCTGGCCCGCGTACGCGAGGAGGTCGTGCGCGACGTGCGCCGCGGTGGTCCAGCAGCTCCAGCTCAGCGAGCCGGCCGGCACCGACCAGTCGCGTTCCCGGTGTGGCAGCAGCACCCGGGTCATCTCGTCGGCTGCCTCCCGCAGGTCGGCGCCGGTCACCGCCGACATTCGCCAACCCGCCGGGCAGCACCGGGCATGGGAATGCGGTCGTGGGTAAAGAAAGTCGAGGCATGCAAGAATTCATCCTCGCATGTGGGGGGAGGCGAACGGAGTGTTGCCCAACCTTGTGGTGGACACGACGGTGTTGCCCCCGGCGGACCGGTTCGCGTTCTGGTACGCCCTGGTCGCCCAGGAGACGGCGCCGGCGCACATCAGCAGCAGCCAACTGGACAACTTCGTGGCCTACGCGCAGGCCATCGATCTCGGCCCGAGGGGGATGTGTATCAACTCGCGCTACCACTGACGGGTCGCAGCACCTTGATCCAGGACCGCACCGAGTCCACGCTGGAAGCCGCGAACCATTTCACGCTCTTGGACACCGCACGGCCACACGTTGCCCGGCATCGCGCGGACGGCCCCGGTCCCGCCACCTCCATCACCGTGCAGATACCGCACGCGGCGCTGCCTCTGGCGCCGGACCGGCTCCGCAGCCTGCTGGCCACGCCGATGCCGTCGCACCTCGGCGTCGGCGGACTGTTGGCCCACCACCTGCGCAGCATCGCGGCGCACCCGGAGCAGTTCGAGCCGGCCCAGGCCGAGATCCTGGGCGGGGTGGCGGTGGACCTGCTCACCGCCGCGCTCGCTCAGTACCTCGACATCGAGGACACCCTGTCACCGGAGGCGCGGCAGACCGTACTGCGGGCCCGGGTCGTCGACTTCATCGACCGCCACCTCGACAGTGACGAGCTGAGCCCTCGCAGCGTCGCCGCCGCCCACCACATCTCGCCGCGGTCGCTGCACCGCCTGTTCGAGACGGAGGCGACAACGGTTGCCGAACTCATCCGCGCCAAGCGCCTGGAGCAGTGCCGGCGCGATCTCGGCAACCCGCTGCTGCGACAACCGATCCAGGCCATCGCCGCCCGCTGGGGTTTCCCGGACAAGGCCCACTTCAGCCGTCTCTTCCGTGCCCACTACGGACTTTCGCCGCAGGAATACCGCACGGGCGTCGCTCGCCGGGACCGGTGACCCGTCCGCCCGACCGCTACCGCCGGCGGTCGGTGGGGTCGTCCTCGACGAAGTCCCGGACACCGGCGCGGATGCTCTCGCCGTACGGGTCGTCCGGTAGCCGCACCAGGTGTTCGCGGGCTCGGGCGAGGTGCTCCCGGGCCAGGCCGACGTTACCCAGGCGCCGGTGGCAGTCGGCCAGGTTGAGGTACAGCGACGGCAGGAACGCCTGGACCTGGAGCGAGGACAGATACCGCTGGGCGCGTTCGTCGGTCAGGTCGGACACGGCGGCCAGGGCACGTTCGTCCCAGGCCAGCTCCGCCTCGGTGGTTTCCTGAAGGTCCGCGAGGTAGTGCGCCAGGGTGCAGCGGTGCAGGGCGTCACCGGTGGGGCCGAGTTCGTCCCACAGCGCGGTGAGCAGTTCACGGGCGCGGGCAGGTGCGCCGCTCTGGCCGAGCTGCACGGCCTCGATGATGCGGGCCATGGTCGGGTCGACGGTCGCTTGGTCGGTCATGTCGCCGATGGTCGGGCCTCAACCCGGTCGAGGGTCAAATTGCTCTCGGGCCCGTACAGTTTCAGCTCCGCGCCGGTGACCACCCGTCGGCGACGAACCGGGAGGCGTCGGCACCCTCGCCGGAGAAGAGCATGCCGTGCCGGTCCGCCGCTACGAGCCGGTCGACGTAGACGCCACGCCCCTGGCCGGAGCCGTCGGTGCTGCTGCTGAACCGCAGGTGGGTGGCCTGATCGGGCAGCGCCACCGTGACCTGCCACCACACCCGACCGCCGTAGCCGGTGACCGTGCCGTCGGCGCTCCACCGGCGGGCGGCGTCGCGGAGCTGCATCGTCGCTGGCGCCCAGGTCTGACCACCGTCGGTGGAGACCTCGAATCGCGCGCTGTCGAAGCGGGGCTCGGTGTCGTACCAGAGCAGGAAGCTCGCCGTCCCGCCACGGCCGGGCCGACGCAGCGGCGCCGTGAGCCTGCTCGTCGCGGAGTCGCGTGGGTCGGCCCGCCAGGCGCTGGCCGAGCGCGGCCGTACCGGCATCGCCTCCGCGAGGTCACGCGCGACGGACCGTCGGGCGACGTTGTTGCTGCCCCAGCCCCGGTCCGGGTGCACCCGGTTGCTGAGCATGACGACGAACGAGTGGGAGAGCGGGTCGATGACGATCGACGTTCCGGTGAAGCCGGTGTGCCCGAAGGCCACCGGAGAGGAGAGCCCCATCATGTACCAGTGCTTGTTCAGCTCGAAGCCGAGCCCGCGGTCGCTCTCCGGGTAGGCCGACTCGAGCGGCGCGTTGTGATTGACCAGCATCGCGCGCACCGTTTCCGAGCGCAGGATCCGCCGGCCGCGGTATTCGCCGCCGTTGAGCAGTGACTGGCAGAGCACGGCCAGGTCCGCGGCCGTGGAGAAGACCCCGGCGTGCCCGGCCACCCCGCCGAGCGACCACGCGTTCTCGTCGTGCACCTCACCCCACACCATGCCGCGTCCGGCGTACGGCTGGTATTCGGTCGCGGCGATCCGCGACCGCCGCTCCGGGCCCGGGTTGTAGCCCGTGTCGGTCATGCCCAGCGGCCCGGTCACACCGTCGCGGACCAGGTCGGCCAATGGCCGACCGGTTACCCGCTCCAGCAGGACGCCCAGCGCGATCAGCCCCAGGTCGGAGTAGACGTACTGGCTACCGGGCGTTGCCCCGCTGGTGAGCGGCGTGGCGAGTGCGGCGGCGAACCGCTCGGCCGGTGTCGGGTACCTGCTCCACAGTGGTGTGAACGCGGGCAAACCCGATGTGTGGGTGAGCAGCATCCGCACGGTGACCGCCGTCTTGCCGCCGGCGGCGAACTCCGGCACGTACCGGGCGACCGGCGTGTCCAGCTCCACCCGTCCCCGCTCCACCTGCTGCATGGCGACGATCGTGGTGAACAGTTTCGACACTGACGCCAGGTCGTAGATGGTGTCGGGACGGGTCGCGATCTGCTGGTCGGCGGGGAGTTCCACACCGACCAGGCCGGGTGGTGGCCCAACCGCGGAGTACTTCACCGCGCTGCCCACGGCGGCGTGCTCAACGATCACACCGTCCTTGGCGGCCAGGACCACCGCGCCGGCGTACGCCGGGTAGCCGGGGTGCTCCGGGGTCGGCTGGAGATACGCCGCCAGGTCGGCGGGCAGGCGACCGACCTGGTCGGGGAGCAGTCCGACCTGGCGGGCGCTGCCACGCCGCAACGTGTCGTGGCGGAACTGGATGTCGGCGGGGGTGACGGTCGGCGGACCGGACGTGGGTGTCGCGGCGACCGCCCCGGTGGTGGGCAGTGCCGTGCCCAGGATCACCAGAGCGAGGCCGAGCGCGAGTGAGCGGAGCGGACGACGGGTCGACCTGGTCATGACCGCACTCCTCAGTAGAGCAGGTAGGGCCGGCGACGCCGGTTGAAGGTGGCCAGCTCCTCGGCCCAGGCGCCGACGACGTCGTCCACGTCAGCTCCGGCGTCGATCTGGGTCCGCAGTCGCGGCGACCCGGTGAGCTTGTCGATCCAGTACGGACGCACGGTGTCCCACGAGTCACGTCGCCAGGCGAACGCCGGGTACCTGTGCGCCTCCACGAGCATGGCCACGCCGGTGCGGATCGGGTCGTACACGGCCCGGTCGACGACCTTGACCTCGACGCCGGCGCAGAGCTTGTTGAGCAGGTCCGGCTTCTGCCCGGCCGAGGTCGGCGAGAAGTACGCCTCACGGAACTCGACCCCGGGCAGGTTCCGGGCGTTGAGCCGGTCACCCCAGTGGTGGTCGAAGTCCGTCGCCAGGCCGCCGATCAGCTCGAACGGGCGACACGTGCCGCGCCCCTCGGTGATCGAGGCGACACCCTCGAACAGCCCGGTGCCCGGGTAGACCAGAGCGGTGTCCGGGGTGGGCATGTTGGGGCTGGGCATCACCCAGGGCACGCCGGTGTCGGCGGCGAGGGCGTCGCGCTTCCAGTGCCGGCACCGCATTACGTGCAGGTCGACCGGTCGTCCCGCCTCGGCCGGCAGGAACGTGGCGTTGAAGAACCGGGCCAGCTCTCCGACGGTCATCCCGTGCTGCTGAATGATCTCCTTGAGACCCACGCCCGAGGTGTACGGGCTGGTCATCATCGGCCCGTAGGCCCGCCCGCCGATCGGGTTGGGCCGGTCCAGCACGACGTAGCGTTTGCCGACCCGGGCCGCGGCGACCATCGAGGTGTACATCGTCCAGATGTAGGTGTAGAAGCGGACTCCGACGTCCTGGATGTCGAAGACCACGGTGTCCATCCCGGCCTCGGTGAACATCGCTTCCCACCGGGCCTGCGAGGCGCCGTACGCGTCGTACACCGGGATGCCGGTGCGTGCGTCGACGCCGGTTCCCTCGCTGCCACCGGCCTGCGCGGAGCCGCGGAAGCCGTGCTCGGGGCCGAACGCCGCGACCAGCTGCACCCGACCGGAGCCGTGCATCAGGTCGACGAGATGCCGGTACGACGCATCGACGCCGGTCGGGTTGGAGATGACGCCCACGCGCTGACCGGCGAGTTCGGCGAACCCGGACGACACCAGCTCGTCGAGGCCGGTGCGGACCCGACGGTCACGGGAGTTGGCCGCCGCCGGTCCGACGCCGAGCGTCCCCGCCCCCAGCGCGCCCGCACCGACCGCGCCGACCAGGAAATTCCTCCGCTGCATGCTTGCCTCCTACCAGCTCAGGCCGTGGCCGTAGGGGTAGAGCACGGAGCCCGCCCCCTCGGCCGTGGGGATCGTGACGGGCAGCCGTCCGCTCGGGGACAGTTCGCCGTGCAGCGCGCGGACGAGGGCGTCCATCGCCGCGCGGGTGTACGAGTACGTCGCCAGGTAGGTGGTGACACCCGGCAGGTACGCGATGTCGTACGGGTCGCGGACGGCCACGACGACCACGGGTTTCCCGGCGCCGAGCAGCGCCGCGACGAGGCGCTGTTGGGTGGCTCGCGGGTCGGTGACGGCGGTGTCCCACGCCTTGTTCACGAGCACGACGGTGAGGTCGTGCTCGGCGGCCTGGCTCGCCGTGGCGGTGATCGTCGCGTCGGAGGGCAGGGTCGCCGGTCGGGCGGTGACGCGGGCACCACGCGTGGTGAATCCGGCGGCGACCGTCGCGACCGGGGCGAAGGCGGCGCTGTCCCAGCCGGTGATCAGGACCGACCGGTCGGCGTGGGGCAGGGGCAGCACTCCGGCATCGTTGCGGACGGCGGTGAGCGTCGGGTCGGTGACCTGGGTGACGGCGGCGAGGTGCTCCGGAGCGCCGACGGTCCGGACGGCCTTCTCGACGTCGACCAGCGGCGAGCGGGCGAGTCCCTGGCGATACTTCACGCCGAGGATGCGCCGGACCGACTCGTCGATCCGACGCTCGGTGAGCTCGCCGGTGTCGACGGCCCGCAGCACCGCGTCCCGCGCCAGCGCGAGATTCGGCGGCATCAGGAGCTGGTCGGCGCCGGCCTTGAGCGCCAGTACGGGCACCCGCTCGTCGCCGTACTTCGCCCGCACGCCAGCCATGTTCAGCGCGTCGGTGACGATGACGCCCCGGAAACCGAGCTCACCGCGCAGCACGCCGGTGAGGATCGTCGGCGACAAGGTCGCGGGGTCGCCGGACGGGTCGAGCGCCGGGACCACGATGTGCGCGGTCATGATCGTGTCGACACCGGCGCGGATGGCACGCTTGAACGGCGGCGCGTCGATCCGATCCCACTCGGCGCGGCTGTGGTTGATCACCGGGAGGCCGGTGTGGCTGTCGGTGGCCGTGTCGCCGTGCCCGGGGAAGTGCTTCGCCACGGCGGTCACCCCGGCCCGGTCCTGGAAACCGGTGACCTGGGCGGCGGTGAGGTCGGCCACGAGGGTGGGGTCGGCGCCGAAGGACCGCACGCCGATCACCGGGTTGCCCGGGTTGACGTTGACGTCGGCGATCGGCGCGTACGGCTGTTGGATGCCGACGGCGCGCAGCTCGCGTCCGGTGACCTCCGCCGCCGTCCGGGCGGCCCCGGGCGACCGCCCCGCGCCCAGCGCCATCGACCCGGGGAACTGGGCGGCGGGGGAGGGCATTCGCACCACAGCGCCCTGCTCCTGGTCGGTGGAGATGAGCAGTGACACCCTGCCCTTTGCCCCGTCGCCACGAGCAGCCCTCTGCAGTCCATTGGAGAGGGTTGCGATCCGTCGGGGGCTATCCAGGTTGTGCGACCAGGAGAAGTAGCAGACGCCGCCCAGGTGGTACCGCTCGATCACCTCGGCCGGTGTCTCCACACCGAAGGCGGCGAGGTTCGCGGCCCGGTCTGCGGCGCTGGGGTCCGTGGCGTCACCGCCGTAGACGTAGGTGGCGAAGAGTTGTCCGACCTTCTGCTCCAGGCTCATGTGTCGCAGCGTCGACGTGACCCAGCCGTGCTCGGCGGTCGGTGGGCGCACCGGCGTGGCGGCTTGGGCAGGCATTGAAGCGAGGGTGGCCGCCAGGGCGGTCGCCAGGGCGGTCGCGGTAACGAGTCGGGTCTGCATAGACGCCTCTCAGTCCGGGTGGCTGAAACTTAGCTACACGCCAGCCGCCCGTCAAGAAGACAACCTACAAATCCCCGCAAGCTGAAGGGCGAAAGGACACTCGATGCGAAGTCCGTCGACGGCGAGGCCGCCCTCGCCACGGTGCACGCCATGTCGCTCACGCCGCTCACCGCAACCCTCATGGCCGTCGGTGGGCTGGTCACGTCGGCCTGGGTGCTGCTGGCCCTGTTGCGCTGACGACCACCGCGTCATCGACCCCTCATCGCTGGGCGACGATGGCCTCGAGCACCGTGCGGACGGGTGTCGGGCGGTGGCCGATGACCGCCTCCAGCGTCGGATCGGTCACCGCGAACTCCTTTTCTCGCGCCGCGAGGTACAGGCCGAGAGTGAAGTCGGCCGCCGCGGCGGGCATGCCCCGCTCGATGGCGGACGCCCGCCACTGGTCGTCATCCGCGACGACACGTTCGACGGTGCGGCCCGTGATGTCGCTGAGGATGGCAGCCACCGCTTCGAGGTCGAGCATCTCCGAGGCGGTCAGCGGTGCCGTGACCCCGTCGAGTACGCCATCCTCGGTGAGAGCGACGGCTGCCGCCTCGGCCAGGTCGGCGTGCGCGGTCCAGGAGACCGGGCCGTCCGCCGGCGCCACGAGTCGCCCGGTCTCCAGCGCCGCGCCGATGGAGAAGCTGAGCGTGCTCGCGTAGAACCCGTTGCGCAGGGCGGTGAAGGAAACCCCCAGTCCGGCCAGATGTTCCTCGGTCGCGGCGTGCGTGGGCTGGGCGGCGAAGAGCGAGTCCCGGGAGGCGGCCTGGTGGCTGGTGTAGAGGATTCGACTCGCTCCCGCGGCGCGGGCGGCGTCGATGGCGGCGCGGTTCGCGACGAACGCGCCGGGGCCGCGGATGGCGGCGGAGACGATGAGGATCTTGTCGGCACCCTCGAAGGCGTGCCCCAGCGTGGCCGGGTCGGTGAAGTCCGCGGCGCGCACCCGCACCCCACGCTCGGCGAGGCCGGCGGCCCTGTCGACGTCGCGCACGCTCACGCCCACGGCGTCGGGCGACAGCCGGTCGAGCAGCCGGTCGACGATCTGGGACCCCAGTTGGCCAGTGGCACCGGTGACGACGATCATGATGAACACTCCTTGTTATCGGCGTTACGGCGCAAACGTTAGCACCGATAATTCATGGATAACAAGTCACTGTTAGCATCGGTTCATGGTGACAACGCAGGACACCCGCGACGACGTCCGTGCGGGCATCGTCTCGGCAGCGACCCAACTGCTGCGCGAGAAGGGCGCGAACGCGGTGACGACGCGCGCCGTCGCCCAGGCCGCGGGCGTGCAGGCGCCGACCATCTATCGCCTGTTCGGCGACAAGGACGGCCTCATCGACGCCGTCGCCGAGCACGTCATGGCGACCTACGTCAGCGGCAAATCGGTCGCGGCGGACGGCGACCCGGTCGCGGACCTGCGCGCCGGATGGCGCGCGCACGTGGAGTTCGGCCTGACAAACCCCGAGTTGTACGCGCTGATCGCCACCCGGGGGAGCGGTACACCCTCGCCGGCAACGATCGCCGGCCTAGACGTGCTACGCCGGCGCGTCCGACGACTCGCCGCAGCCGGCCTCCTTCGGGTCGACGAGGAGCGCGCGCTGATGATGATCCACTCTGCGGGCAACGGAACCATCCTCACGCTGCTCGGAATGCCCACCGGGCAGCGCGACCTCGGCCTGGGCGAGGCCATGCTCGATGCCGTGCTCACCAGCATCCTGGCGACAACTCCGGTAACACCCGACACCACCGCGAACGCGGTCGCGGTGACCTTCGCGACCGTGCTGCCCGACCTCCCGGGGCTCACCGACGCCGAACGCGCGCTGATGGCCGAGTGGCTCCACCGATCGCTGACCCACCAGACGCCGTGATCACGTGGCGAGGAAACAACTCGACGGGATCACCCTGGGGGATATAGCTTGCAGTTGACCGCGACACCGCCCGAGGAGGTGAGACCCATGAACGTTGTAGCGATGTGGGTGCTCCCCCTTGCCGTCACGGTCGGGCGATTGACGTAGGTGTCGCCGGGAGCGCCTTGCCAACACGGCACTCCCGAGAGGCAACACCTATGCGCCCTCCGCAATTCACCGCCGACGCGCCGTCGACCGATCAGGTCGAGCGCGACTCCACCGTGGGCGACATCCGCCCGGCATCGTCGGCCCCCAACACCGATCGTGTGCCCCGCACGTACGACGTGATCATTGCCGGATGCGGGCCGACCGGTGCGATGCTCGCCGCCGAACTGCGGCTGCACGACGTGCGGGTCCTCGTTCTGGAGAGGGAGACCGAGCCGGCGTCGGCCGTCCGCATCGTCGGCCTGCACATCCGCAGTCTGGAGCTGATGGCGATGCGCGGGCTGCTGGACCGCATCCTCCCGCACGGGCGGCAGCGTCCGGCCAGCGCCTTCTTCGCCGCCATCGCCAAGCCCGCGCCCAAGGGCCTGGATTCCCGGTACGCCTATCTGTTGGGCATCCCGCAGCCGGTCATCGAACGTCTGCTCGAAGAGCACGCCATCGAGCTGGGTGCGCAGGTCCGGCGCGGTCGGGCGGTCGCCGGTTTCGAGCAGGACGACGAGGGTGTGACAGTCGAGCTGGCCGACGGGGAGCAGTTGCGGTCGCGCTACCTCGTCGGCTGCGACGGCGGGCGCAGCACGGTGCGCAAACTGCTCGGCGTCGGCTTTCCCGGCGAGCCCGCCCGGACCGAGAGTCTGATGGGCGAGATGGAAGTGGGCGTCCCGCAGGAGGAGATCGCCGCCACGGTGGCCGAGATCCGCGAGACCCATCAGCGGTTCTGGCTCCGGCCCGCGGGTGTCGGGGTCTACAGCGTCCTGGTCCCCGCCGCCGGGGTCAGCGACCGCGCCGAACCGCCCACCCTCGACGACTTCAAACACCAGTTGCGCGCCATCGCCGGGACCGACTTCGGCGTGCACTCCCCGCGCTGGTTGTCGCGCTTCGGCGACGCCACCCGGTTGGCCGACAGCTATCGGGTCGGGCGGGTGCTGCTGGCCGGCGACGCGGCGCACATTCATCCGCCCATCGGCGGACAGGGCCTCAACCTGGGCGTCCAGGACGCGTTCAACCTCGGCTGGAAACTGGCCGCGCGGATCCGCGGCTGGGCGCCGGAGGCACTGCTGGACACCTACCAGGCCGAACGCCGTCCGGTCGCCGAGGCGGTGCTGGACAACACCCGAGCCCAGACGGAGCTGCTGTCCACCGAGCCGGGCGCACAGGCGGTGCGCAGGCTGCTCACCGAGTTGATGGACTTCGACGAGGTGAACCTCCATCTGCTGGAGAAGATCACCGCCATCGGTATCCGCTACGACTTCGGCGCCGGCCCCGACCTGCTCGGTCGCCGCCTGCCCGACATCGACGTCAAACAGGGCCACCTCTACGGTCTGCTGCACGGCGGCCGCGGTCTGCTGCTGGACCGCACCGAACGCCTCACGGTTGGCGGCTGGTCAGACCGGGTGGACCACCTTGCGGATTCGAGCGCGGCGCTGGACGTTCCGGGTGTCCTGCTGCGCCCCGACGGCCACGTCGCCTGGATCGGCGACGACCAGCAGGACCTGGACGACCACCTCTCCCGCTGGTTCGGCGAGCCCGCCCACTGATCTCAGGCCGGCGGCCTCGAGGTTGAGGAACTATCAGCGACCGGGCTCGGGGTGACGCTCTGAGTTGCCCCGAGCCCGGTCACTGATGATGTGAGGCTGGACGTGCCGGTGACGGTTCATGACACAGCCCGGCAGTCAGGTGCGATTGAACCGCCAACGGGTCGCGGTCAGTCCGTCCGTGCCATAGCCGAAAGCCCGGACGGGGGAGACCTTGTAGAAGGCATACCGGGGCGACCCCGGCAGACTCTCGTCATGGACTCGGCCGTCCCTGATGGCGAACGTCCAGCCGTACTTGGTTGCGAAGGCGGCGGCCACCCGGCGCAGCGCGGTCTCGCCCGACACCTGGTGAGCTTCACCGCTTACCACCAGGTCGAGGTTGTCGCTGCTCACGGTGATGACAGCGCGGGGGTTGCCGGCCAGGTTTCGGCTCTTGCGGGAGCTCGGGCGGCTCGCAATGCACGGCACCCCATCCACCAGCACCGGCATCACCGGCGCGGCATGTGGACGGCCATCCGGACCTACCGTGGACAGCCAACACTTGTGCGCCGAATCCAGACAGGCCAATGCCTGGCTCCAAGGCTTGAGTGTCGCCACGTCGGTGTTGAAGGGTGTGGCATCTTCCTGCCCGAAGAGGAGTTCAGCGACTGGCGTGTCGACCCTCATGACGGGTCCTTGGTCGTGTCGTACTCGTCGTGCAGCCGCCACCACTGGTAGGGCTGGGTCTGCGGCCAGCCTTGCGGCGAGTCCTCCCAGGTCTCCTGTCTGCCGTATGGCGTCAGGTCGAGGAAGGACCAGTTGCTGCCGAGCCGTTCCACGCCCCGGGCGGTGGTGGTGTAGGTGCGGAAGATCCGGTCGTCGGCGCGGAGGAAGACGTTCAGCGCGAATCCGTCGCCGGTTCCCATGTCGGCGTTGAAGCTGTTGTTCAGCGACGAGTACCAGGGCAGGGCCCAACCCATTCGCCGCCGCAGCGCCAGCAGGTCGTCGAGTGGGCCATGGGACGTCAACGCCAGGGTGACGTCGCGGGCGTTGAGGTGGGCCGGGTGTCCGACGTTGTCGGTGAACATTGAGCAGCCGGAGCAGACAGCGTCGACGCCGTGCCACATGAAGGTGTACACGATGAGCTGGCGGCGGCCCTGGAACAAGTCGGTCAGACTGGCAGGCCCGGACGGGCCCTCGAACACGTAGTCCTGCTCGACCGGCGTCATCGGTAGCCGGCGACGCGCCGCGGCCACTGCGTCGAGCTGGCGGGTGAGTGCCTTTTCGTGGACTCGCAAGGTGTTCACTGCCTCTTGCCAGTCCCCGGTCGGCACGATCGGCGGATGGTTCATACGGGCCTCTTTCGGCTTCCATACGCGTGTAGAGGGGGCTTGAACCAGTCCGTCTCCTTAAGGAACGGACTGGTTGTGACGCTAACAGAGTCAGTTCCTTGAAGGAACCACCTTGCGTATCGTGACGTCATGCAGCGAACGCAATTCGGCGCCATGGCATGCTCGATCGCCCGCACCCTCGACGTCATCGGTGAGCCGTGGTCTCCGCTGATCTTGCGGGACGTCTACGCCGGCACGCACCGCTTCGAGCAACTCCAGCGGGGCCTCGGCATGTCCCGCAAGGTGCTCGCCGAGCGGCTGAACTGGCTGGTCGAACAGGGCGTCCTGGCCCGGCGTGAGTATTCCGCCCGGCCGCTCCGGCACGAATACCTGCTCACCGACAAGGGCAGGGAGCTGTGCGATCTGCTGCTTGTCATGGTGAGGTGGGGTGACCGGTGGACGGCGGGCGAGGCCGGCCCGCCGGTGCTGTACCGCCACCACGCCTGCGGCAAGATCAGTCATGTGGAGCTGCGGTGCTCGGAGTGCGAACAGCCCATGCGGGCAACTGACATCGACCTGTTGCCCGGGCCCGGAGCCCACCCAGGATCTTGACCATCGGATCGGTTGGCTTACTGGTTGTGGCCGCCGATCGATCGCGGGCACACTCGGTGAGAATCGGATGCGTCGATCCAGTACCGGACCGACGCATGACGTTCTGTGGACGCTGGCAGACTCATCACATGACGGGTCTGACAGCCGAACTCGTGGCCGATGGTCGCGCCCCGCAGGCCGCGGCGCTCGCACCGAACGGGCGCTTGCTCTGCTACGTTCTCGCCCCCCTCAGCCGGACCGGTGACCACCTCGACACCGAACTCTGGCTCGTCGACACTGATGCCGCCGTCGCGTCACGCCGGGCGACCGCCGACACCGCAACCGAATCCCAGCCACGCTGGTCGGCCGACTCGGGAACGCTGTTCTTCCTGTCCGACCGCGCCGACCGCGGTACCCCGCAACTGCACGGGCTCACCCTCGCCGACCGCACGATGACCCCATTGACCAAGTGGCGCGCCGGCATCGTCGACCACCTGCCGCTCAGCGACCCCAACCTGGTCGCTCTGCTCGCCGAGGACGAACCCACCGAGCAGGACACCGACCGTGCCCGCGACCGCGACGACGCCATCGTCGTCGGCGAGCGCGAACCGCGTGCCCGACTGCGCCTGCTCGACCTGCGCACCGGCCGGGTCACCACCCCGAGTGTGTTCGGTGACCGGCACGTCGTGGAACTGCGCCAACGTCCCGACGGCGGCCCAATTGCCGTGCTGACCTGGGCCAGCGCTGACAACGACCACGGTCCACGCACCGGCCAACTGCACCTGTTCGACCCCACGACCGGGACCGAGGAGAACCTCGGACCGGTCGAGGTCGACGCACGATCTCTGGCCTGGTGGCCGGGCTCGGACGGTTGGCACCTCGGTTACATCGCGCTCACCCCACCGACTCTGCAGGCCGGCACCGCCGTGCTCGACCTGGCCTTGGACAGCCGCGTCCTGCGCAACCGCACCGCTGGTCTCTCGATGTGCCCCACCCAACTTCGCCAGACCGACGCCGTACCGCTGGTGGTGTTCGCCGACGGCCTGAACACGACCCTGGCCAGGCTCGACCCCACCAACCTCACGACCCTGTCGCATCACCCCGGACGCCTCGACAACCTCACCACCACCCCTACCGGCGACAAAGTCGCGGCACTGACCGGCACCCGCTACCAAACCCCGAACGTTCACATCGGAGCGCCAACCGGGCCGCTGCGAAGAATCACCAACACCCGGCCGGAACTCGACGGCATTCCGCTTGGCACGCAACAGCCGCTGGCCTACCGCGCCGCCGACGGCCTCGACCTGGACGGCTTGCTCGTGCTGCCGGTCGGACGAACCGCATCGGAAGGCCCGTTCCCGCTGGTCACGATCGTGCACGGAGGCCCGTACGATCGCTACGCCGATCGGTGCCAGCTGTTCTGGTTTCCCAGTGCGCAGTGGTTGGCCGCCGCCGGCTACGCGGTGTTGCTGCCCAACCCGCGCGGCGGTCAGGGCCATGGCCACCAGTTCGCCGCCAGCGTCGCCGGCCGGGTCGGGCAGCAGGAGTGGACCGACATCCTGACCGGCATCGACCTGCTAGTTGCCGAGGGCATCGCCGACCCCGACAGGCTGGGCATCGCCGGCTGGAGCCACGGCGGCTTCATGTCCGCCTGGGCCATCGGCCAGACCGACCGCTTCTGCGCCGCGCTGGTCGGCGCCGGCGTCATCGACTGGGGCATGCTCGCCGCGACCGGGGAGAACGGCCAGTTCGAAGCCGCACTCGGTGGCAGCACCGGCTGGTCGGGTATCGGCCCACACCCACACGACGCGGTCAGCCCAATCTCCTTCGCCGGCAACATCCGCACTCCGGTGCTCATCCTGCACGGCGCCGAGGACACCAACGTCCCCCTCGGACAGGCCGTGTACCTCCACCGGGCGCTACGCCACTTCGACGTCGAGCACGAGTTCGTGATCTACCCGAGAGAGGGCCACTCGATCCGGGAACGCAACCACCAACTCGACGTCCTGCGCCGGACCCGCGCCTGGTTCGATCGCTGGCTCCGGACCTGACCTGAGCTGACTGTGCGGCTGGACGGGCTGTACGCCGCCGGCGCCCGCAAGGTCCCGGCCGGCGCCCCGGCCGGTTCGTGCCGACGAAGTGGGTCGGCCACGTCAACGCGTACCGCCGGAACTGGGAGTTGGGCGTGAGGCCACATTTCCGCTCGCCCCAAACCGATCAAACCAGTTTGATGTATCTTTGTGGTCATGGTGCCGCCGAGTCACACTGCGCCGCCGTTCGTTCGGCTGGCCGCACACCCGCTGCGCTGGCAACTGCTGACCGCACTCGCCCGCAGTGACCTGCGGGTCCGCGAACTGGTCAGCCTCGTGGACCAGCCGCAGAACCTTGTCTCCTACCACCTGCGGCTGCTGCGCGACGGCGGCCTGGTCACCGCCACCCGCAGCAGCTTCGACGGTCGCGACAGCTACTACCACCTCGACCTCGACAACTGCGCTCACGCGCTGGCAGGCACCGGCGCCGCCCTGCACCCCGCCCTGCAGTTGGGCAGCACTCCACCGACCCCGCCGGTCCACCCGCCGCGAACCGTGCTGTTCGTGTGCACGGGCAACAGCGCACGTTCCCCCATCGCCGAAGCCCAGCTCCGACGCCACACCGCCGGGCACGTGCAGGTGACCAGCGCAGGAACCCGCCCCCGACCGCAACTACACCCCCATGCCGTGCGGGTGCTTCGCGACCACTTCGGCGTCGACGTCGCGAGCCGGCACCCGCGGCACCTGGACACGCTCACCGGCCGCCGCTTCAACTACGTGATCACCCTGTGCGACAAGGCCCGAGAAGTGTGCCCCGACTTCGGTAACCCGGCCGGTCAGCTGCACTGGAGCATCCCCGACCCCGCCGCAGCCGGCACCAGGGACGACTACCCCGCCTTCTTGCAGGTCGCTGCCGACATCGACACCCGCGTGCGGCATCTGCTGCCCGTCCTCGCCACCGATCCCCAGGAGACCAAACCGTGAGCACACCTGAGCAGTACGTCAACGTCCGCTACCTCGTCGACGATGTTGACGCCGCCGTCGACTTCTACACCGCCCACCTCGGTTTTCACCTCAAGACCAGCGCGGCCCCCGCCTTCGCCGACGTGGTCCGCGGCCGGCTACGACTGCTGCTGTCCGGACCCGCCAGCTCGGGCGCCCGCGCCACCCCGAACGACGCCACCAGCCCCGGCCGCAACCGTATCCACCTCATCGTCGACGACCTGGACGCCGAGATCGACCGGCTCCGCGACGCTGGCCTGGCGTTCCGCAGCGAACTGGTCTCCGGGCCCGGCGGCCGTCAGATCCTGCTCGCTGACCCCGCTGGCAACCTCATCGAACTTTTCCAACCCGTCCGCGAAGCCACCCGCGCCAACACCTAAAGCCAGTCGCACGTCGCCGCAGCGAACTGGTGGCCTAGGCGACATCTCGGCCCAACTGATCGGCGTGCGCGGTGATCCACCTCGCGTCGCGTCGGTAGAGCCCGACGTGACTGCGAATGCTCTCCTGTCCCTGATCAGCCCGCGCCTCGGTGAAGGCGGCGAGGTCGTGTAGTCGATGGACCGCGGCCTGGAGGACGTGAGCAGGGTCTTGCCCCGAGCCGTAGGCATCGCAGAGCATGCGCAGCCGACGTGCCCGCTCGCGTACGTCACTGCCGATTGCGTCGCCGTTGTCGGGATGGGCCAGCGGCACCAGCCGGTAGGCAAGGTAGGCCAGATCCCACGACCGGGGACCGGGCGAGGCCGTGTCCCAGTCGATGACTCCGGTGAGCCGCCGGTCGGTGAAGACCATGTTGTACGGCGCGAAGTCGTTGTGACAAATGACCTCAGCTGGCTGTCGCACCGGGAACTGCCAAACTCCGCCGACGGTGTCGAAGCTGGCGGTGGCTTGGTGAAGGTGTGCAAGGTGGACACCTGCATCGGTGAGGACGCCATCGCTCCAGACCCAGTTCGGCAACGGGTACTGCGGCACGATGCCCGGCAGGTACGAGACGCTGTCGCGTCCGTGCTCATCGGTCCCGAGCGGTTGCGGAGCCCAGGTGACCCCACGCTCACGTAGGTGTCGGAGCAGGCGTTGAATCGTCGGGCTCCAGGTCCCGGCACCGCGCCGAACAGTGGCACCGACACGAGTTGCACCCCCCATGTTGCCGCCCGGTAGCGCTTCCTCCTGCTCGTCGACCGCGTTCGCACTGTGGTCATTCATGCCGACATCCTCAGCGCGTGGGGGCCGCAAAGCCACAGCGTTCCCGAGGCGGCCGACGAGTGGGCCTGAGCTCCAGGGAGCCGAATACTGGATTGTTGTTAACGATAATCCGCTAATCACCCGGGACGAAAGGTGCGAAACGTGCAGGCACCATAATGACAGTTATGCTGTGTAACGAATGAGACTGGTGTAAGTGGTCGGACGAGCCGCCTGTCCTGTCCCGACGGGACTTGATGCGGGCCGCTGGTGGTGAGGCTTCTGCCAGAATGACTTCCTCGATCCGTGGGGGCGCGGCGCTTCCGGTCCATGGACGGAGGAACGGCGTGAGCGTCGCGCGGGAGCAGTTGCTTGACGATGTCGCTGACATGGTTCCGACGTTCCCCGCGCCGCAGTGCGTACGGGTGGCCGTTGACGGGGTCGGCGACTTTCATCACCGTCGGGCTGCGCGGCATCGCCGGGGCCGGGATTCGCCGGAAGGCTTCTGGCTCGATAGTTACGACTACGAAGCCCTCGTCCACAACGTGCTGGAGCCGTTCGGTCTCGGAGGCTCTCGCCGTTACCGTCCTGCTGTCCATGATCTTCGGACAGACGAGGTCCTGGATCTTGCGCGGCGGACCGCGGCGCCTGGCACGGTACTCATCGTCGACGGGCTGTTCCTGCACCGTGACGAGTTGGTGGAGTTCTGGGACTTCTCCGTCTTTCTTGACGCGCCGTTCGCGGTCACCGTGGCCCGGATGGCCCGACGCGACGGCTCGCATCCGGATCCCGAACATCCCAGCATCAGCCGCTACGTCGGCGGCCAGCGGCTGTACTTCGCCGCCTGCGCGCCTCACGAACGCGCTGACGTCGTCATCGACAACCAGGATGTGACCAGACCGGTCCTCGCCAAGGTGAGCATCGGCCGACGATCATCGAGGTGAGTTGCGGGGTGCCTGCTACCGCGGCACCTGCTCTGCTCCTGATGCTTCAGACCGGGTTGCCATACCCGCCGGGTAGGACGCCGCAGTTTCGGCAGGCCCTTCCCGGGCGGGGGTTCTCGTCGCCGCAGGCCAGGCAACGTCCAGCCGGGTCGACCCCTGCGGCGTACGTATCGAGCACCCGCTCCACCACGATGGAGAGCTCCTCGGTGGGATGCTTCTGCGGATCGGGGCAGTAGGCGATGTCATGGCAACCCCACGAGTCCCACGGATGCGGCGTCGTGGGGACTCGTCGGCCCTCCTGCTTCTGCAGTCGCCGCTGGGCCGCGAAAGCGACTGCCCTGGCCAGCACCAGAACGCGGGCTGTCTCGAGTTCGCCGAGGGCCCGGACCATCGACGGGGGATCGACCTCAATGTCGCCGGGGATGCGGTGCCGGGTCGCCAGGTGATGCCAGGTGGCGTGGAAGCCGTACGGCGCGAAGTGGTAGAGGCAGTCCCGTAGATGCGAACGGCGCCGTCGGGGGCTGAGGCTCTCGTCACGCACCCGGCGGGCGGTCGCGGGGAAACTGGTCATCTCAGGACGATCACTACGAGCGGCCGTACGCAGCGCGGGCTTGGGCTACCTCGGCGGCCTCGCGTTCACGCCAGCGGCGTTGGGCCTCCCGGTTGCAACTGCGACAGACCCGACGGTACCGGCCGGTGGCCGGGTCGAGCTCACGGTCGTGGCCGTTGCGGCACTGTGCCAACTGGTTGCGGCTGCGGCAGGCCTCGGCCCGGCTGAGCTGGCGCAGATGTGTCGGCTCGATACAGTCGGCGGCACCGCAGGTCTGATCGACGTCGAGGGCGGGGTCGTACCCGCCGACGAGGACGACGTACGCGGCGATGTGCGCCCACGCGCGACCGGCGACCTTCTGGTGCACCCCGCGTCGCCGCCCGTAACCTTCGATGACCAGGCAGCCGTTCTCGGTACGGTGCGAGCGTTCCAGCAGGTAGACGCGCAGCGACTCCTCGGTGTGGTACCGGGACAGACCCTTCACGGCCGAGAGCACAGTGTCACCGTACCCAGGTCGCACAGCCTCGTCGAACGACGGCGGACCCGCCGGCGCGCCCGCTCGGCGAGTGGTCGCGCTCCGGCCGGTAGCCGACCGTGCTGTCCACACCAGAGCTGCCGTACCCTCGCCGGGGTGGGTCTGCTGTTGGTGCTGCGCGCTCCGCTGCCGCGTCCGACGAGCCTGCGTCGGGCTACCCGCGCGCAGCGGCGGGAGCGCCATCGCGCCAACGCCGACGAGTGGACCGCGGCGCAGGAGCGCGGTTTGCTGCTCGACGTGCCGGTGGAGGAGTTGCTGCCGCTGCTGAACGCCGCCGGCGGTAACCGACTTCCAATCTTGGGTCAGCTCAGCCCGTGGTCAGATGGCGTACTCGTTCGTGAGGATCTGCCGCAGCTCGACGCTGACGTCGACCGTCTCGCGGCGGCGGCGGCTGACGAAGCGGAGCGTGAGCTGGTGGCGGCGCTGAAGGCGTTGTTGGCGCGCTGGCGTGACGAGCCTGGCCTGACACTGCACTGGTATGGAGACTGACGGGGATCCGAAAGATCGCACAGAACGAGCTGGGCGGCGCCCGTCGGCGTCACCGACACACGTCCAGGTCGGTGACGCCGACGACCGTCTCAGGTGCGGATGCCGTAGTGCAGGGACGCCACACCGTTGCTGAATCGGCGATTGCTCAGTAGCTCCAGGTCAAGGCGGGTGCCACTGGGCAGTCCGGGCTTGCCTCCGCCGGTGAGGATGGGATGGATCAGCAGGTGGCACTCGTCGATCAGCCCGGCCTGGAATGCCTGCGCCGCGAGGTGTGCACCTCCGATGGTGAGGTCACTGGTGGCCGAGGCTTTCATGGCGCGTACCGAGGCGGGGTCGAAGTTCCTTTCGAGCCGGGTTTTGGCGGTCGAGGTCGCGTCCAGCGTGGTGGAGTAGACGACCTTGTCCGCTGCCTGCCAGACGTCGGCGAAGTCGGCAGTGAGCTTCGAATGTGCAGCCAAGGCAGGTTCGGTCTCCCAGACGGACATCGACTCGTACAGACGCCGGCCGTAGAGGTAGGTGCCCATGGGCCGGACGAGATCAGTGATGAACGTGAGGTAGTCGTCGTCGGGTGGAGTCCAGTCGAATCTGCCGTGTTCGTCCTCGATGTAACCGTCGAGGGACACGTTGTTCACGTAGATCAGCTTGGCCATGGCGCTACACCTCGACGTCGACTGCGACGGCGTGGACATTCCGCAGTGTGGCGTCCAGTTTGGAGAAGGCCTCGTTCCAACCCTGTTCGGCGGGGCCAACCACCCTCCCCGGGAGCCACTGACGGATCTCGAGGCGCGTCCGTCCATCGGCCTCGTCGTGGAACTCGACCCGCATCCTTGTCTCGTGCGGCTCAATGCCCTCCGGCAGCTGCCCGGTGACGTGCGCGACGCCGTCGAGCAGTTCGCCGTCGACGACGTCGGTGAGGTCGATGTGGACGTCGACTCGAAGGTCGGGTTGGGTCGGGAAGACCTCGGTCCACCGCTGGTAGCCGCCAGGCCGAACGTCGAATTTCATGTCGCCGCGGGGCAATGAGTTGCCGATCGGTCCCCACCATGCGGCCAGGTGGTCCGGGTCGGTGAAAGCTCGGTAGACCAGCTCCCGTGGCGCGTCCACCACTCGTGAGATGACGATTGGCGGTTTGTCGCTGTCCATCAATTCTCCTTGTCGTGAGCCTTGCTCGGGGATTCCCTGTCGGGACACGCCGAGCCGTGGATCGTTCGGTCCGTTGGCCGGCCGGCGGCCTGCACGGCCGCGAGGTGGGCGTCGAGGCGGGTGAGGGACGTGTCCCAGAACCGCCGGTAGCGCTCGATCCACTCGGCGGCTTCGCGCAGCGGGGCGGCCTCGATGCGACTCATCCGCAACTTCCCCGACCGGGTGCGTGAGATGAGCCCAGCGCGCTCAAGCGCCTTCAGGTGCCGCGACACCGCCGGCATCGAGATCGGGAGCGGAGCGGTGAGCTCGGTGACCGTGGCGTCGCGGTCGGCCAGCTCGGCGAGGATCGCCCGTCGAGTCGGGTCGGCGAGCGCCGAGAACACCGCGCTGAGTTGATCGCTGCCAGACACCAGAGCCTCCAGTCACTTAACCAACACGTTAAATGTAGTGCCGGATGAACGCATGTCAACACGCCGAGACATCGCGGTGATCATCGCGGGTAGACGTGCAGCCTCGTCGAGGTGCCGGCGGGCGCCGACCCGGCGGTGTCCGCCGGCACTGGGCAACCCCGGGCTCGCGGCGTGGCTGCCGCCGCCCTCGCGCGGACGCCCCTCGGGCAGCGGTACGCGCCTTGGCCGAGCACCACATGGGCTGCCGTTGGTCGGGCCCGCCGCCGTCACGACGACCAGTTGTCTGCCGACCTGGCTAGCCGAGGTGCGCCCAAGCCGGTAGCCAGACCTCGGCGCCGGGTGCCTGCACCCGTCGGGAGCCGAGGTGGTCGCGAAGTGCGGCCAGCGCGGGGTGCGGGTTGTCGTCGCGCCAGATGAGTGACATCGGGTAGATGGGTGCCGGGTCGCGCACCGGTACGCGGCGCAGGTCGTAGCTGTCCGGCCACAGGTACCGGGTGCGTTCCCCCGCGAGGGTCGCCAGCTCCGCGGAGTCGGCGATCTCGGCCAGCAGCGCCTCGTTGCCGAAGACCGGCCCGACCAGGTCGATGGTGAGGCCGAACGCGGCGGCGAGTTCGTCGTAGTAGTCGGCCCATTCGGTGCCGGGAGCCATGCCGGGCATCCAGATGCGATGCTCAGCGAGTTGCGCGGGCGTGACGGTGGGGGCGTTGGCCAGGGCGTGGCGGGGGCCGACGAGCAGTTCGTGGTGTTCGTCGATCACGCGGGTGGTCCTGATCGCGGCGGGCAGGTGACGCGCGGCGACGGTTACGGCGTGGAAGGTGGCGTCGACAGTCCCCGCCTCGACGGCGGCCATCGCGGCGTGGACGTCGGCGTCGAGGGTGACGACGTCCAGCTCGATGCGGGGATGCGCGCGGTGGAAGTCCTGCAACAGCACCGCCGGTGCGATCCGTCGGCTGTGCACGTCGACGCGCAGCGCCCGTCGGCCGGGGCGTACGGAGGCATCGGCGCGCGCCTCGGCCCGGAGCAGTTCACGGGCGTGCGGCAGGAACGTCTGACCGTCGACGGTGAGGTGGGTGCCGCGCGCGGTGCGGGTGAACAGCCGTACCCCGAGGTCCTTCTCCAGTGCGGCGATTCGCTTGGAGACGGCCTGCTGGGTGATCGACAGCGCGGCGGCGGCGTCCTGGAACTGGCCGGCGTCGACGGCGGCGACGAACGTACGGACGGCGTCGAGGTTCACCCGACAAACCCTACCGACACAACCTTTGGTTGTGACTCGCCGCCCATGCGGTTGTTTGATCCATGGTCGCCCGCCTTGCTTTGATCGCGGCGGTCAACGATGAGTTGTCGGGAGCGGGGGTGTGGGCTTGTCCGCGAGGCGATCCCTGGGACGGCGGTTCGGCTGGTTGTGGGCGTCGTACGCGGTCAGCGCCTACGGCTCGGGGCTCGGCTTCGGGGCATTGCCGTTGATCGCCGTGCTGGTGTTGCAGGCCAGCCCCGCCCAGGTGTCCGTGTTGGCCGCGCTGGGGCCGGCCGTAGGCGCGCTGATCGCGTTGCCGCTCGGGCCGTGGGTGGAGTTCCACCGCAAGCGGCACGTGATGATTGCTATGGATCTGACCCGGTTCGCGGTCCTGCTGACCATCCCCGTCGCGTACGCCCTGGGCCGGCTCAGCTTCGAGCAGTTGCTGGTCATCTCGGCCGTGCTCGCCACCGCCAAGATCGCCTTCAACGCGGCCAGCGGCGCCTTCCTCAAGGCCCTCGTGCGGCCGGACGACCTGCTGGTGGCGAACGCGCGGTTCGAGTCGACGACCTGGAGCTCGATCGCGCTCGGGCCGCCGCTGGGCGGCGCCGCGGTAGGACTCTTCGGGCCGGTCGTCACCGTCGTGGCCGACGCGCTCAGCTACCTGCTCTCCGCACTGGGCCTCACCGCCATTCGCGGCCACGAAGACCACCCCCGGCGCACCGGCGCAGGCCGGGTCCGGGCCGGTGAGCTGCTCGACGGCTGGCGGCACCTGCTGACCCACCCCGGTCTGCGGGCGCTCTACCTCAACCAGTTGCTCGTCGCCGGGCTGATCATGGCCACCGAGCCGCTGTTGGCCGTGCTCCTGCTCGGCGAGCTGGGCTTCCCGCCGTGGCAGTACGGCCTCGCCTTCGCCGTGCCCTGCGTCGGCGGGCTCATCGGATCACGCCTGGCCCGTCGTGTGGTGGCACGCCATGGCCAACAACGGATCATCCGCACCGTGGGCACGCTGCGCGCGATCTGGCTGATCGGCCTCGCCTTCGTTCAGCCCGGCGTGGTGGGTCTCGCCACGGTGATCGCCGTCGAGTTCGCGATCATCATCAGCATGAGCCTGTACAACCCGGTGCTCGCCACCTACCGCCTTCAACAGACTCCGAAGGACCGCATCGTCCGCACCCTCTCTGCCTGGTCCATCGGCAGCAGCGCGGCCATCGCCATCCTCAGCGCGCTCGGTGGGCTGCTCGCGCAGGCCACCAGCCCGCGCACGGCCATCACTGTCGCCGGGTTGGTGATCCTCGCGAGCCCGCTGCTGCTGCCCCGGAGCATGGACGCCGAACGACCGGCACCGGAGCTCTCCGCACGGGTCTCTACGATCGCGTGATGTTCCAGCCGACCTATCCGATCCGCACCGCACGGCTCGTCCTGCGCCCGGTCACGATCGACGACCTCGACGATGTGTACGCGTTTCAGCGTCGGCCCGACGTCGTGCGCTGGATGCTCGGCGCGGAGCCGCGCACCCGGGAGCAGTCGCGGGTGTCGGTGCTCGCCATGGCGGGCGAGGACGCGTGGCGCGCGGAGGGTGACTGCCTCACGGTGGCCGTGGTGACCGACGCCGGGGTGATCGGGATCGTGGAGTTGGTGTGGCGCAGCCAGCTGGAGCGTACCGCCGAACTCGGGTTCGTCTTCCACCCCGACCACTGCGGTCGCGGATTGGCCACGGAGGCCGCCACCGCGGTGCTGGACTGGGGTTTCACCGAGTTCGGACTGCACCGGGTCTACGGCCGGTGCCACTGTCGCAACGCCGCATCGGCCCGGCTGATGACGCGACTCGGTATGCGCCAGGAGGCCCGCCATGTCGAGAGTTACCTGTTCAAGGGGGAGTGGGCCGACCAGCTCGTCTTCGCGATCCTGGCGCGCGAGTGGCGGGCCGGGACAAGCACGGCACGGGGTGGGATGCGCCAGTAACCGGCCTTGCGCCGGCTGAAGCCCTGGTCAGAGACGCAACTCGAGCACCAGTTCGTGCCGGATGGGGATCCCGCCGCCGTGCCCGCGCGTCGCGGCGGCGGTCGATCGCCGCCGCGAGACGCGGGGTGTGCCTGCTCAGGCCCGGCGCGCGAGCCACTCCCGGTAGGCGGTGGGCGCGATGACGGCGTCGTCGCCTGCGATGAGGACATCGCCGGACATGGCGGCGAACATCCCGGCGGTGTTGTCGGTGGTGACGGTGCGCTGGTCACCGCGGGCTTCGAGGGTGATCCGCCCCAGATCGTCGAGGGCGAAGACGTCGGGCCCGGCGACGTTGCGGATGCCCTGCAACGGCGCGCCCATGCTGACCTCGGCGACGGCCTGCGCCACGTCGGCGGCGGCCATCGGCTGCACCGGCGTGCTGGGCAGGCGGACGGTGGTGTCGTCAGCCGTCCAGGACAGGATCGCCTCGACGAACTCGAAGAACTGGGTGGCGCGGACGATCGAGTACGGAATCGGACCGGCCGTGAGGATCTCCTCCTGGAGGCTCTTGGCGCGGTAGTAGTCCAGGTCGGGCACCTGGTCGACGCCGACGATGGAGAGGATCACCGCGTGGCCGACGCCCGCGCGAGCGGCTGCGGCCAGCAGGTTGTCCATGGTCGTCTGGAAGAAGGCGGGCGAGGCCTCGTCGAAGGTCGGCGAGTTCGTCAGGTTGACGACGACCTCGGCGCCGGCGAGCCCGTCGGACAGGCCCTGCCCGGTGAGCAGGTCCACCCCGGTGGACGGCGAGAGCGGCACCGCCTCGTGCCCCGCGGCCTGCAGGATCTTGACGACCTGCGACCCGATGAGGCCGGTCCCGCCCAGTACGGCGATCTTCATCCCATGCACCTTCCCGTGACTGTGTGGTCCGACTGCTGAGGTTCAGCCGAAACTCGGACCATCCTTGTCCGAGAACTATACTCGGACACAACGAGTCCGAGTAACGGGGTGACTAGGGTGACGTCATGAAGATGTCCGGCGGGGTCGAGTGGGCGCTGCACTGCTGCGTGGTGCTCACCGTCAGCCACACGCCCGTTCCGGCGGCCAAGCTGGCGGAACTGCACGACGTCTCCAGCAGCTACCTCGCCAAGCAGCTCCAGGCGCTGGCCCGCGCCGGCCTGATCCACTCCGCTCAGGGCAAGTCCGGCGGCTATGTGCTGGCCCGCGCACCGGAGAGCATCACCCTTCTCGACGTGGTCCGGGCCGTCGACGGTCCCGGCAGGGCCTTCGTCTGCACCGAGATCCGCCAGCGCGGCCCGTTCGCGACCCCGACCGACGCCTGCACCACGCCGTGCCCGGTCTCCCGTGCGATGTGGGCGGCCGAGGACGCGTGGCACCAGGCGCTCGCTGCGGTCACGATCGCCGATCTCGCCCGCGACGTCGACGCCACCTCCGGCCCCGAGGCCCTGGTCGGCATCCAGGCCTGGCTGACCGGCGGAGCCAGCTGACCCCGGCTGACCGGCGAAGCCTGTCGTGCACGGTCAGCCGGTGTGGCGTACCTCGGTGTCCCAGATCTGCGCCCACGGACGCCGCAGCCCCCGACACACGTGGATCGGGCCGCCATTCTCGTCGTTCTCCACCTCGACCCGCTGGTCCACCACCCCGGAGAGGGTGCACCGCTCGAACCAGGTGTTGAGCTGGTCGGGGCGCTCCCAACCGACGGCGATGACCACGTCCGCGTCGGCGGGCGGGCGACCGAAGTCGACCATGCTGTTGTGCCCGGAGTACGCGCGGGGCAGACCACGGGCCGGACCGTAACGCGCCAGTGCGCCGGCCTCGCCGTAGTTGGCGGTCAGAACGACCGCCCGTGACCGCTCCTCGGGCGGCAGCCCACGATGGACTCTCGCGACCGAGTCGGCGAACTCCGGCCAGCCGATCGTCTCGCCGGCGTCGTAGTTGACGTCGACCACGAACCCGGGCAACCGGTCGGCCGGCAGCACCGGCAGCAGCAGCACGACGTTGGGCAGCAGGAACGGCACCACGCCCAGCGTGAGCAACCCACGACGCCACCAGAGCGACCCGCGCGAGGCCCACGCCACGGTGACCAGCGCTCCGGCGGCGGTGAGGACCAGCAACAGCGGCGCGTCGTAGTAACCCTTGCCGCCGGCGATCAGCACGATGCCGACGACGACCACCCAGGCCCAGCCCACCGCCCGGTAGGCCCGCCACTCCGGCCGACGCAGCAGCGCCACGAGGCTGGCGATCCAGATCGGTACGGCGTACGGGCTGATGATGACGAAGTGGAGGGTGAACGACTCCAGGCGGCCACTGTAGGAGCTGTCGCCGTCGGAGATGGACCCGGCAACGTCGAGCTGCGGAAAACCGTTGGTCGCCTGCCAGATCAGGTTCGGCGCGGCCAGCAGCACGGTGATCCCGGCGGCGGCGAGCACCCACCGGTCGCGCAGCAGCCGACGCGGCCCGGCGATGAGCACCCCGGCGACCAGGCCCACGGCCAGCAGCGCCGGCAGCAGCTTGCTGAGCATGCCCACACCGAGCGCCAGCCCGATGCCCAGCGCCCAGCGGCTGTCACCGGTACGCAGCAACCGCACCGCACACCACGCCGCGACCAGCCAGACCAGCAGGTCGACGGTGGTCGTGCTGAGCAGGTGGCCACTGGCGAGAACGATGCCGGAGAGCGCGGCGAGCACCGCCGCGAAGAGTTGGCCGCCCCGGCCGGCACCCAGCTCCCGGGCGATGGCGGCGACCAGCAGCACCGCGCCGCCGGCCAGCATCGCCGACGGGGTACGCAGCACCACCAGGTTGCCCGGGGCGATCGTGTCGAGCAGCCGGGCCAGCGCCGGGACCAGGGGCCCCTGATCGACGTAGCCCCAGTCGAGGTGCCGACCGGCGAGCAGGAAGTACAGCTCGTCGCGGTGATAGCCGTAACGGCCCGCGAGCAGCAGCAGCGTCACTGTGGTCGCCGCGGCCACCCACCACGGGCCGAGCGCCCGCGGACCGGGTACTTCCGGTTCGCCCGGTGGGCCGACCGTGGCAGGCCGACGGGGACTGTCGGTGTCGACTGCGTGTTCGCTCACCCGCTCATCATCGCCGGCCGCGTCGCCGCGTGGTGCCCGTGGTGCGCGCTGTCGCCGTCCGGACAGAACGAGAATCCTGCTCGGTGGAACCTCGGCGGCGGTCGAGGCGTGAGTGCGGTGGACGTCGATGGGACGCCGGAAGGGCGGGGGGCGAAGGGATGTTGCATGTCGACGAGTTCGACGACTTCTACACCAGCACGTATCGACGCGTGGTCGGGCAGCTGTACGCGATGCTGGGGGATCTCAACGAGGCGGAGGACGCGGTACAGGAGGCGTACTGCCGTGCGTGGCAGCGACGGACGAAGCTGAACGAGTACGACAGTCCCGAGGCGTGGGTCCGCACGGTCGCCTACCGCATCGCGGTGAGCAGTTGGCGTCGAGCGAGAAACCGGCTGGCCGCCCACCGGCGGCACGGTCCGCAGGATCCTGTCCAGTCGACCGGCTCCGGTCATCTGGAACTCATCGGAGCCCTGGCGGGACTGCCGTACGAGCAGCGGCGGGTGGTGGTGCTGCACCACCTCGTCGGCCTGCCACTGGCCGATATCTGCCGCGAGACGGGAACGCCACTGGGGACGGTGAAGTCCCGGCTCGCCCGGGGCAGGCAGGCGCTGGCCCAGCACTTCACGGAGTTGACGGACAGCGCTGACGGAAGGATCTCGGAAGATGTCTGACCTGCATCGGGCGGCCGGCGAGCCGGCCCCGTTCGAGGAGAGGCTGGCCGACCTGGCCGGGAGTGCGGCGGCCGTGGCGCGACCCGAGTCCCCGGCGGCCGTCCGACGCCGTGCTGGGCACCGGACGGCGCGCCGACGGCTTGGCACCGGGGCCCTGGCGGTGGCGGTACTGGGCGCCATTGCGGTCGGAGGCGCGTGGCGTTCGTCCTTCGACGACGCGGTACCGCCGGCGGTGACGCCCTCTCCGGTGACCCCGCCGAGCACCCCGGCGCCGACCACGCCGTCGCCCACCGTTCAGTCGCCGACGACCGGTTCTCCCGAGGTGCCCAGCTCGGCGGCCGGGACCGTCGGCGCCCGGCCGCCGGGCGCGCCCGACTCGACGCCGGGCCGGTGCACGACGGCGCAGCTGACGGTCACGCTCGCGTCCGAGGACGCCGCGAGCGGACACCGCAGCGTGGCCGTGGTGTTCCGCAACAGCGGAGGGGCCGCCTGCCGACTGACCGGCTACCCGGGGGTCGACGCGCTGGGTGGCGACGGCAGGACCCTGGCGCATGCCGAGCGCACGCGGCGCGGCTATATGGGTGGTCCGGCGGGGACCGGGCGGCCGCCGACGGTGACGTTGCATCCGGGCAGGTCCGCGTCGGCGTTGGTCGAGGCGTCGGGTTTCCGCGCCGACGGCGCCGCGTGCAAACCGTACGTGAGCCTGTTGATCACGCCGCCGGACGACGTCCGGTCGGTACGGCTGAGGTGGGAGACCGACAGTTGCAGCGATCTGGAGGTGCATCCGCTGGTCGCCGGAACCACAGGTCGCTCGGCCTGACCGTACGGAGCGCGACCGCCGCGGCGCTCAACGCGCCGCGGCGGTCCGCCCCGTGCGGGTGGTCGGACCGGGTGCGAAGATCAGCTTTGTCACTCGGACCGAAAGGACGATATGCGCTATCGCACTCTGGGCAACACCGGCACCCTGGTGTCCACCCTCTGTCTGGGCACGATGACCTTCGGCGCGGAGACCGACGAGGCCGGCAGCTTCGCCCAACTGGACCGGTTCGTCGAGGCCGGCGGCACCTTCATCGACACCGCTGACGTCTACTCCACCGGCGTCTCCGAGGACATCATCGGGCGCTGGCTGCGCAGCCGACCCGACCTGCGCGACCGCCTGGTGATCGCCACCAAGGGGCGGTTCCCGATGGGCCCGGGGACCAACGACGCCGGCCTGTCCCGGGTGCATCTCACCCGCGCCCTGGACGCCAGCCTGCGCCGACTCGGCGTCGAGGCCGTCGACCTGTACCAGGCGCACGCCTGGGATCCGCTGACCCCGCTGCCGGAGACGCTGCGGTTCTTCGACGACGCGGTCAGCGCCGGCAAGATCCGCTACGCGGGGGTCAGCAACTTCACCGGCTGGCAGTTGCAGAAGGCCGCCCTACTCACCCAGCACCTCAACCTCACCCCGATCGTGACCCTGCAACCGCAGTACAACCTGCTGGCTCGGGAGATCGAGTTCGAGTTGGTGCCGGTCTGCGAGAACGAGGGCATCGGCATCCTGCCGTGGTCACCGCTGGGCGGCGGTTGGCTGACCGGCAAGTACCAGCGCGACAGCACGCCCACCGGCGCGACCCGGCTCGGCGAGAACCCGCAGCGCGGCGTCGAGGCGTACGCGGGTCGGAACGCCGAGGAGCGCACCTGGCGGGTGCTCGACGCGGTCCGCCAGATCGCCGAGGACAGGGGCGTGTCCATGTCGGCGGTGTCGCTGGCCTGGCTGGCGGCCCGACCGGCAATCACCTCGGTGATCCTCGGCGCGCGGACCACCGACCAGCTCGACGACAACCTGACCGCCGCCGACCTGGTCCTCGACGCCGAACAGATGCGGCTGCTGGACGAGGCGAGCGCCCCGCTGGTGGGCGACTACCCGTACGGCGCGGCCGGGGTGCGCCAGCGCGGCCGTGACCTGCCGGCCGGATCATGACCTCGTTCCCCGAGCCCACCGACCCGGCCGGCAGCCGCACCGAGGTCTTCCTGCGCTCGAGACCCGCGCGGACCTGGTGGCGGCGCTGCGGGTGCAGGGCGCGCACACCACGGCCGTGGTGACGGCACACGACCTGGCCGAGATCGGCGCGCCGGGCCCGCGGTGGAACGGCGCGGACCCGGCGTCGCTGGAGCGGGTGCTGTTCCACCTGGTGCAGGAGTACGCCCGCCACTTGGGCCACCTCGACGTGGTCGCCGAACTCGCGGGCAGCCCGACCGGGAAGTGAGGCCGCCGGCTCGATAATGGGCTGATGCCGCTGCTCGTCGCACCAGCCCTGCCCGCCGGAAGCCTCGCCGCCCAGGAGCAACCCCACCTTCCGGTACGCCCCGGGCTGGCCCTGCGGCCGTGGCGCGACGACGACGCCCCGGCAGTGCGGGCCGCCTTCGACTGTCGGCAGATCCAGCGGTGGCACGTCCGGCGCATGGACGGCGACGACGAGGCGCGGGCGTGGACGGCGCAGTGGGCCGGCCGTTGGCGTGACGAGACGTCGGCCAGTTGGGCCGTCGTCGACGCCAACGACCGACCGCTGGGTCAGGTGGGGTTGCGGGGCGTGCTGCTGGACGAGGCGTCGGCGCACCTGTCGTACTGGTTGGTGCCGGCCGCGCGTGGTCGGGGCATCGCCACCGAGGCGCTGGGGGCACTCACCCGGTGGAGTTTCACGCGGGCCGGTCTGCACCGGCTGGCCCTGGAGCACTCGACCGCCAATGCGGCGTCGTGCCGGGTGGCCACGCGGGCCGGCTTTCCGGTGGAGGGCGTGGCCCGGGGGTCGGTTCGCCACGCCGACGGCTGGCACGACATGCACCTGCACGCACGGCTGCGCACCGACGGCCCGACCTGATCAGATTGTCGGCGCGGATGGTGTCGGCGTTGCACCAGCCTCGTCGGCGCGTCGCATCGCCCGCGGCAGCCGCAGCGCGACGACGCCGGTGGCCACCAGGCCGCCGACGCCCGCAACCATCAGGGTCACCGGGGCGGAGGTGGCGTCCAGCAGGACACCACCGGCGAGGTAGGACGTCGCGGCGGCGACCCCGATCGCACCGTACAGATTTCCGAAGACCCTGCCGAGCATGCCCGGTGGCACCGTGCGTTGCAGCAGCGTGCTGGAGGCGACGTCCATGGCTGCCAACCCGAACCCACGGACGGCCTGCAGGGCGATCGCGGCGGCGACGGCCCAGGCGAGCCCGGTCAGCAGGTTGCCGCTGCTGCTGACGGCGAAGCCCGCGATCAGCAGCAGCGGCATCGACGCCCGGGTGCCCCACCTGGACAACATGGCGTAACCGGCCACCAGTCCGACACCGACCGCGCCCAGCAGAAGCCCGACCGCGGATTCGCCGACGTGAAAGGTCTTCTGGGCCAGCAGCACCAGGGCTACGTCGTCGACCCCGTTGAAGGCGACCACCGCAGTGAAGCCAAGGAAGATCACCCGCACCGTCGGAACACTCAACAGATAGGCGATGCCCGCTCTGGCCTGTCGCAGCAGGGACGGCTGGCGCCCATCGCCGGTTGCTGGCGGTAGTGAGGGGAGCGTCGCGAGCAGGACGGCCGAGACCAGGAACGACACGGCGTCGACGATCAGCACACCACGCAATCCGACCAGGGGGAACAGGGCCGCGGCGAGCAGGGGGCCGACCGCCTCTGCCGCGTTGGAGCCGAACCCGAGGGTGGAGTTGGCGGTTTCCAGGTCACGGTCACCGACCAGTGCGGGCACCGCCGCCCGAGATGCCGGTTGGAAGAGCTGCGACGCGGTGGCGCGAACCGCGACGAGAGCCAGCAGCATTGGCAGCGAGGGCATTGTCAGCACGATGACCAGCAGGACCACAGCTTGGATGAGTTCGCAGACGACCATCAACCGTCGGAGATTGAGCCGATCAGCGAGGGCTCCGGTGAAGGGACCCAACAGGGATGGAGCGAAATCTCCGACAAGGAGCAGAAGCGCGACCGCCAGTCCCTTACCCGTCGTCTCGGCGACGTGGAAGATCAGAGCGACGAGGCTGAGTGAATCGCCCGCGTACGAGACGAGCCGTGCCGAGAAGAGCGTTCGGAATGGCCTGTTGCGGCGAAGCAGTTGGGTGGGACGCAACGGCGCAGCGTCTGCCGTGGCGGACGCTGCGCCGGGCATCTCGAACTTCCCCTGTCGCCGAGGGCTGCGGTGCGGGGTCGTGCTGCCGATACAAAGGACGGGTGAACCAGCCTGTGGGTGAAGGTAGCCATCAACGCGTCGGTGAGCGCGGTATTTACGGTTGTCGGGGAGCTGACTCAGGAAGCGACCGGGACGTTGGTGGTGGTCCCGTTGGCGTCGGTGACCCGTACCTCGGTCGCGGTCGCGGGCAGGAGCGCCGCGTTGCGGCCGGCGTCCTGCCACTGACCGTCGGCGATCTGGTAGCTCAGCGCCGAACCCTCGGCGGCGACGAGAATGCCCTGGTTGTCGGGCAGTCGTAGCCGCACGGGGAGGGGCGCCGACCAGTCCGCGGTCGTGCTGGCCACCGCTTCGAACGGAAGATATTTGCGGGCGAGCAGCGCGATGACGCGGGCCGGGTCGTCGTCGTACTGGACGGTTTCCACGAGGAGCCGCCGGCCGTCGGGGGTTGCCCCGTAGACCCACAGGAGGGGAGAGCCGTTGTGGGTGTGCGCTCCGACAGGGTCGATGTATTCGGCGAGGGCTTCGGTCGGCGCGTTCACCTCTTTGGCAGCCGGATCGGTGCCCCAGACCTGCTCCGCGCCGGGCAACGTGTGGCGAAGAAGCGGTGGTGCGGGCCGATCCTTGTTGCCGGGGAAGTAGATCTCGCTCGTGCCGTCGATGTGAATCGCGTTCTGCCGTTCAACGGGAGTCCGGGAGAGCGCGACGGTGAGCTTCGTGCGCTGCGGCGGCACCGACAACACCGCCGCACCGTCCTGGAATGCCACCGGCTCGAAGGTCCGCTCGACCTTGCCATCGGGCTTGTACCGCAGTTGCGACGAGAACTGCACCGGTTGCCCGAAGTCCAGCACAAGGAGTACGTCGCGCTGCGGTCCGAGCAGCGCCGCCTGCTCAAGGCCGTCTGTTTCGCTGTCGGTGGCCTGGGTCAGGGTGCTGACGCGCGGGTCGCCGGCGGTCGGTTCGACGAACCCCACAGTCGTGCCGTGTGCGGTGGCGTGGGCGACGTAGGCGGCCGGGCCAGCAGGCGTACCTCCTGCCCACACGACGTGCGGCTCGCCGCGCGTCCGATCTCCGACCTCCTTGATCCGGCGCTGCCACACCTGACGGACCTGCCGCAGGTATCCCTCGTCGGCGGCCAGATCACCGCGAGTGGGCTGGTCGAGCAGCCGTGAAGCGACAGGTGTATCTCCGGCGTTGCCGGGCAGGTCGAGGACGCCAGCCACGGGCACGGCCACCACAGCCGCGCAGACCGCCGCCAACACGGCCCGCCGGCGCACCACCCGCCGCCGCCCACCCCGACGCACCTCAGCGAGCAGGCCCGGTGGGCTGACCAGGTCGACCGTCGCGCGATGCAGGATGGCGCGCACGTCACTGTCGTTCATGGTCATCGCGAACTCCCGGGTCCAGTGATGGGCATGACGAAATTCGATCCGGCCAGCGCTTCTCGCAGCCGAGCCAACCCACGGGAGGCGTGGCTCTTCACCGCACCCTCGGAGCAGCCCATCGCCGCGGCGACGTCGACGATCGGCAGGTCTTCCAGGTAACGGAGCACGACAGCGGCCCGCTGCCGAGCCGGCAACGCCCGCAGCGCCCCGACGACCAGCTCGCGAACCGCCACCGCGTCGGCGTGGTCCCGGGCAACCCCGTCGTGGTCGCCCAGCGACTGTTCCGGACGCCGGGCACGCCACCGCCACCGGTTGATCGACCGATTGACCAGCGCACGTCGCGCGTACGCCTCCGGGCTGATCTGCACCCGGCGCCAGCGCACATACATCTGCTCCAGCACCTCCTGAAGCAGGTCCTCCGCCGCGTGCCGGTCCCCGGTCAGCAGGAAGGCAACCCGCAACAGCACACCCGACCGTGAGCGAACGAAGTCGTCGAACTCCACCCCCCGCGAATCCCTCATCTGACCTCCCGGCCTCGTCAACCAGCAAGACACCGGGTGGGCTCGCGAGGTTTACCGGTCCGGCAACTTCGCCCCGGCGGGTCGGACCCGCGTGGAGGGCGTGGGCCGGTGATCCGGGGTGGGGCCGCGGTCGGCGGTCAGTAGGGGCATCTGCGCCCGTCGCGCACCATCTGCGCGTACTCGGCGCCGGTGATGCGCAGCCGATCGGTCTCAGTGCCGTCCTTGGCCCGACAACCGTCGAACGGACTGAGGTAGACCCAGGTGTAGGCCGAGTCGTCCGCGCGCCCGGTTACCTCGAACGGCTTGTCACCGGGTGCCGAGATCACCATTGTCTGGCGTCGTCCGTCGGCGAGGTAGTCCAGCTCCAGTCGCCATCGGCAGTGCTGCTTGGCGCTGAGCGCTCGTACCTGGATGACGTTCTTCTCACCCTTGGGCAGGGTGATCTTGTGGGTGGCGAAGAACGGGGCACCGGCATCCTCGCTATCCGGGTCGTCGACAAGCATGCGGGGGTTCGGCCGGTCGACGTGTGTCACGAGGACGACCTTCTTGGAGTCGCCCTGGGATTCGTTGGGCTCCTGGATCCCGGTGAGTGGGGGACGGCAGGGCTCGACGAGGACGGGCCGGAGGTCGACGGCCTCGGCGGCCTCGTCCCGGGTGCCGACGAGGGTGATCTCCCAGGTGCTCCGTTCGATGTCGACAGCGCCGGCCTCGACGGCCGGATCGTCCGGCCGTTTGGCGTCCAGGCGAGCCAGGTCGGCGCCGGCGGGGTAGACGTAATCGAGCGCACCCTCCTGCGGGTAGGGAACGTGTTTCAGGTCCAGGACGACGACAGGCCCCCGCCCGGCCAACTGCTCGGCCAGCTCGTTCGCGGGCTTCCACTGGTTGATCGTGCCGAGGACGACGGTGCCGAGCCAGGTGGCGACGGCACCGACCACGATCGTCAGCAGCCAGGTGACGGGACGCTTCCACCAAGCGACGGTTGCCGGCGCGGGCGGCGGCGCGGCCTTACGGCGACGCGGGCGCTTGTTACGTGGACTCATGGACCGGAGTCTCCTGCGTATCGGTGGACGTGTCGGTGGACGTGTCGGTGGACGTGTCGGTGGACGTGTCGGTGTCGAGGAGCCGACGGGCCAGCAGCACCGGCAGCGCGACGAGCCAACCCCAGGCCGCGCCGAACCGCAGCGCTGAGGTCAATTGCAGGCCGAGGGACTGCCAGGGCGCGCAGCCGGTAGGGGAGTCCGAGATGGCGCAGTCGACGAGGACGTCGGACGTCGCGGTCAGCGCGGACGCCGCGATCGTGGCACCCCAACAGACGACGACGAGCCCGAGGCGGTGCCCGGAGTTCGGCAGGCCGGCGAGCAGCGCCCAGAGCAGGAGCCACAGCACCACCAGCAGGGCGAGGGCGAGCACCGACCTGTGCACCCATACGTCCATCGACAGGGGATTCGGGTCGATCTCGTGGGTCAGCCGATATTCGACGTCGTCGCGTCCGTGCGGCGGCGGGGACAGGGCGGGGCGGGACAGGAACACAGTGAACAGCGCCAGGGGCCCTCTCCCCGAATAGCTGTCCCACACCGCCTGGGTGCCGTTGATCAGCATGAGCACCAGCACCGGAAGGACGCCGGCCAGGGCAAGATTCGCGCTGCGTCCTCGCACGTCGCCGATCAGCGGAACGCGGGCAGCGGGCGCGCTGTCGTCACCTTCGTCGGTGTCTTTCCTGAGCCGGTCCAGCAGCAGTATCGCCAGGCTGGTTGAACCCACCAGGGAGGCGTTCGCGCCCGCCAGCAGGCAGCCGAGAAAGAGGGCGTCGGACGTCCAGCCGGTCAGCGTCAGGTGCGCGCTGGCGAGGAGCGTGGAATGGTCCAGTGCCTCGTTGGCGTACCAACCGGTGGGGACGGTGTGGACGCGGACCACGAGGGTGGCCCACCAGAGCAGGTCCCCGATCGCCGTGGCGGTGAGGGCGGCGGCCGCACCGACCATCGCCGCGACGAACGGGTGCGTCCGCCGGGTGACCAGGCCGCAGGCCAGGTACGTCGACACCCCGACCAGCAGGATCACGACCCAGCGGATCAGCGGCGTCACCGCGTCCATCATGGGAGCGGTGATGGGGTCGAGGGGGGCGAAGAAGACCACCCCCTTCGCGACGAGGGTCCGGAAGTCGTCGGCGGTCCGCGTGACGGTGATCGGCCCCGACATGGAGTTGACCTCGGCGGTGACCCCCAGGTAGATCAGGATGGCGCCCACAGCGGCGAGCACGGCGACGACGATCCTGAATGGTCGGCTCATCCGGGTGGCCTCATCCCGGGGCGGGTCGTCACGCCGTCAGTCTCCCGCATCGTGCTGACTCGTACAGACCCCCGGAGGTGGTTGACGACCGCCTCAGCGGGCTTCCGCCCAGCCGACGAAACGCGGGGTCAGATCGGGCAGCGCGACGTCCGGGTTGAGCTTGGTGAGATCAGTTAAGGCTTCCTCCTGGACCTTCGCCAGGTGGCTCAACAGGCCCGGTCGATCCTCGCGGTACTCGCCGAGCAGGCGCAGCTTCGCGGCCGAGCACGGCCACAGGATGCCGCAGACCGGGCAGCGCCACGACGGGCGCAACGGGGAGTGCTTCGGGCGCTCGGGCATCAGCGGATCCCCACTGTTGCGCAACGCCGGACCGGTGTGGGTTTGCTGAATTGGACGCTCGCGGCGGTGGTCAACAGGACCACGTCCCCGGCCCTGAAAGCGTTCCGTACCTCGTTCTGCACAGCTTCTCCTTTTCGTTGCAGCACCGTCTACAACGCACTTTGCCGGGGGTTGCTGGACAAACACACAGCGTTAACTAATCTTCTCGGAGCAGCGGATTTGTTCCAGGGGAGGGACGGCATGAACCACGCCTTTGTCGCGGCGCTGGCCGCGGCGGGTCACACCGCCGAGAGCCTCGCAGGTCAGCTCGGTGTGCACCCGAAGACCGTCGCCAGGTGGGCAAACCCGGGGCACATTCCCCAGAGTCGACACCGTGCGACAGTGGCGGGGCTGCTGGCGAAGGACGCCGACGCGCTGTGGCCGGACGTGGTCCGTCGCCGTGAGCCGGTGTGGTTCCGGCCGTGGGTCGACCTCGAACGTGAGGCCGTGACGCTGCGATCGTTCCAGCTCGCGTGGGTGCCCGGGCTGCTCCAGACCGAGGCGTACGCCAGGGCGACCCTGGCCGGCGGGGTGCTGACACCGGAGGCGGTCGCCGAGTTCGCCGAGGCGCGGATCAACAGGCAGGCGATCCTCGGCCGGGGAGGTGGCCCGCTGCTGATCGCCGTGCTGGACGAGGGGGTGCTGAGGCGGCGCGTCGGCGACGACCGCGGGCTGATGGCGGTGCAACTCGCGCGCCTGCTCGGGCACGCCGAGGCGGGCGCCGTGCAGCTCCACATCGTCCCGGCGGACGCGCCCAGCTACCCCGGGCTCGACGGACCGTTCACCATCGCCGACATGCCGGACGGGTCACGGGTCGCGCACGTCGACAGCGCGGCACGGGCGCAGATCCTCGATCAAACGTCGGATCTTGTTAGCCTGGAACGACGGTGGGAGCGTATTCGCGGCGAGGCCCTGCCCCGAGGGCGTTCGTTGGAACTTCTCAGAGAAGCGGCAGCATCATGGACATGACCGGTGCGCGGTGGCGGAAGAGCACGAAGAGCGGCGGCAACGGCGGTGACTGCGTCGAGGTTGCCGACAACCTTCCGGGCGTGGTCCTGGTCCGTGACACGAAGGACCGCGACGGCGGCACGCTGACGTTCAGCCCACAGTCGTGGCGTGGCTTCGTCGCGATGGCCCGCGACGCCGGCTGAACGAACCACATCGGACGAAGGCTCCCGGCGCTGGCCGGGAGCCTTCGTCGTGGGTGGGCCCGGCCGTCGGCCACCGCGCATCGACGAACGATCTGATCAACGGACGACGACGGGGTCGGCCGGTTGCGGTTGCGGGGCCGCCGGCCAGGTGAGTCGGCGTACGCCGGGCACGAGGGCGGTGCCCGCGCAGGCGGCGAGAACCAGCAGACCTGCGACGGCCAACGGAACGGGTGCGCCGAACGCGTCGGCTGCCAACGGCGCCAGGGCGTAGCCCAGCGGCATGGCGGCCAGCGACACCAGCCAGTCGTACGAGGTGACCCGGGCCAGGACCTCCGGCGGGAAGTGGTGCTGCACGACTGTCTCCCACACCGGGTTGAGGTAGCCGAGGGCGGTCAGCGCCACCGCATAGGCGGCGATCACCGCAGGGGCGGGCGCGGCGACGGCGAGCAGGAACAGTGGGGCGGCGTAGCAGGCCAGCCCGAGGTTGGCCAGCAGCACCGGCCTGTGCAGCCGGACCCGCCCGGCCAGCAGCGATCCGGTGAGCATCCCGATCGCGCCGGCCTGCAACAGCAGCACCCAGGTCGTCTCGCCGCCCAGGCGGTCGATGGCGACGGCCGGCCCGAGGGTCATCAGCACGGCGGCGGCGCCGTTCCACACGCCGTGCCCGAGCAGGCTGGTCCAGAACCAGTCGCGGGCGCGTACCTCGCCGAAGCCGTGCCGCAGGTCGCCGAGGACGGAACGGCGGGGCAGCGGCACATGGCGGACCCGCACCAGCGCGAGCAGCGCGGCGCTGAGCGCGAAAGACGCGCCGTCCAGGATGAACGCCCAGCCGGGCCCGGCGGCCCAGATCAGCGCGCCGGCCAGGGCCGGGCCGGCGAGGCGGCTGATGTTGGCGGTGATCCCCATCAGGGCGTTGGCCTTCTGCCGGTCGGCCGGTTCGACGGTGCCGGCGACCAGCGGGGACGCTGTCGGAATGGCGAACGCCGAGGCGGTGCCGCCGAGCGCGGACGCCACCACGACTGTGGTCAGTGACGGGTCGCCGCCGAGCAGCTCGACGCCGACCGCGAGCTGCGTGGCGCAGCGGACCAGGTCGGCCAGGAGGGCGACCCGGCGGGCGTCGAACCGGTCTGCCACCACCCCGCCGAACGGCAGCAGGACCAGCCGGGGGACGACCGCCGCGGCGAGGATGACGGCCAGCGCGCCGGTGGAGCCGGTGGCCCGCAGCACGGCCAGCGCCAGCGCGGCGGGCACCACCGCGTCGCCGAGGGCGGAGATGGTGCGACCCAGGAACAGCAGCCGGAAGGAGTGGTTGCGCAGCGGGTGAGCCATGGCCACAACATACTTCGACGTCGAATATTTCGGCAATGAATATTTCGGCACTGAGGTAAGCTGGCAAGGTGACCACCACTCCGGACGCCGTCGACCGGCACATCGAGCGCTGGCTGCCAGTGGTGCCCGACCTCGACGCGGACGTCGAGGGGGCGGTGACCAGGATGATCCGACTGACCCGGCATCTGCGGGCCGTCAAGGAGCGGGTCCTGGTCGACCTCGACCTGCCGGCCCACGAGTACGACACCCTGCACGCCCTGGCCGGCCGCGGTGGTCGGGCCGCACCCTCGGACCTCGCCGCGGACCTCACGATGGCCCCCGCCTCGATCACCGCGCGGGTGGACGCGCTGCTCCGGCGGGGCTTCGTACACCGGATCCCGTCGACAGTCGACCGTCGACGCGTCGACGTGGAGCTCACCGAGGCGGGTCAGGCCGCGTGGCGTGGGGCGATGGAGGTCCAGGGCGCCGAGGAGCACCGCCTGCTCGGCGCGCTCACCGCGACCGAACGGCGACACCTCTCCGACCTGCTGCGCCGGGTGCTGCTCGTCGCCGAACAGCCACAGAGCACGCCGCAGACCGACTGAGCGGGGCCGAAAATCGCCTGGCGGCCCGCGTACCGCTGATGCAAGGGTGACCGGCGTGACTACGCATGTGCTGGCCGGGGCCCTGGCCGACGACGGACGGCGACGGATCTTCGCGGCGATCGTGCTGGGTGCCACCAGCGCGACCGAGGTCGCCGAACGGACCGGCCTGCCGGCGCGGGTGGTGCTCACCGGGGTCCGCCGGCTCACCGACGCGGGCCTCGTCACCGGCGCGGACGGCGCGCTCGCGGCCGACGAGGCGTCGCTGCGGGCCACCGCGCGCGACGGCGGCCCGGCCGACGACGCCGCACCCGGCGTCGACCCGGTGCTGCGGACCTTCCTGCGCGCGGGCGTCCTGGTGAGTCTGCCGGCGCAGCGGGGTCGACGGAGGGTCCTGCTCGCGCACATCGCCGAGCAGTCGTTCAAGCCGGGCACCCGCTATCCGGAGCGGGCCGTCGACGACGCGCTCAAGCCGTGGTGCGCCGCGGGAGGGTCGGATCACGCGACGCTGCGCCGGTATCTGATCGACGAGCAGTTGCTGACCCGCGAGCACGGCATCTACCAGCGGCTCTGAACGCCGGCTGCGCGAACCGTCTGGTTGCAGAGGATCTTGCTAGCCTCGGCGCATGACCTCCTGCACGCCCACCGATGGCCCGCCGGACCTGTTGTTCCTGCTCTCCTGGGCGAGCCACTCGTTGCAGACCGAGCACGCCGCCGGGCTGGCCGAGCTGGGCATCTCGCCGCGGGCGCACTACGTGCTGGCCCAGGCCCACACCGGTGAGCTGACCCAGCGGGAGATCGGCGAGCGCTGCGGTGTGGACAAGACCACGATGGTCGTGACGCTCGACCAGTTGGAGCGGGCCGGGCTGGCCGAGCGCCGCCCGGTGCCAACCGACCGACGGGCCCGGATGGTCGCGGTGACGCCAGCGGGGGAGCAGGTGCTGCGGCAGGCGCAACAGGTGGTCCGGCGCATCCAGGACGACCTGCTGGCAACCCTGCCCGAGCAGGACCGGGAGGTGTTCCTGCGGGCTCTCCTGGCGCTGGTGAGCGGGCCACTGGCCAACACCTCCCCGTACGCGCCGGGGGCCCGTTCCGGCTGTTAGTTCCGAGAAAGATAGTTCCGAACCAGACTATCTGTTACGGTCGTACTCGTTCGTTTCCCCTGAACGAGGAGCCGTCATGAGTGCTGCCACCGTCACGACCCCCGCCCCCTCACCACTGCGCCGCCGCGCCCTCGGCGTCGCCGCCGCCGTCGTGGCTCCCCTGGCCATCTGGGCGATCGGCGCGCTGGCCGGAGTCGACTACACAGTCGAGAGCCCGGGCCAGCCCGCCACTGTCATCGGGGCCGGCGCGATCGTCATGATCGCCCTTGTCGCCGCCCTGCTCGGCTGGGCGGCGCTGGCGCTGCTGGAGCGGTTCGCCCCCCGGGTCGCCCGACCGGTCTGGATCTCGCTGGCCATCGTCGTGACGGTGCTGTCCTTCGTCCCCGTGCTCAGCGTCGAGGCCACCGGCGGCGCCAAGCTCGCCCTCGGCGCGACGCACGTGGCCGTGGCGGTCGCGTTGAACGCCCTGCTGCCCCGCCCGCGCCGGTAAGCGCCCGCTGGTATTCCCGCCGCCCACCTCGTGTCGCGCCGACCACGGGGTGGGCGAAACCCTCATGAGTCGATGCGCCGAGGTTGCTAGCATCGACGAGCGCCGCCGTCGTCGTCGCCACCCACGACCGGCAACTGCTGCGGGACCTGGCCGACTGGCCGCTGCTACGGGTCGACAAGGCCGTGACACCGGGTACGCGAACCGGGGCGACCGGATAAAACCGTTGACCGGGCGGTGATGATCAACAGGTGACCATTGCCGCCCGGCCCACCTGGACGACCAGCACCAGCCGGCCCGACCACCCCGACGGGGTGCTGCTGCTGCGCGAGTACATGACCGAGATGGTGGTTCGTTATCACCGTCGCCCGGCCCTGCCCGGCGAGGTCGACGCCGCGCTGGCCGAGCTACCCAGCGACGACCTGACCACGCCGAGCGGGCTGCTCCTGCTCGCCCACCACGGCACGGAACTGGCCGGCTGCGCCGGGCTGCGCTGGCAACCCGGCTGGGCCGAGCTGACCCGGGTGTTCATCCGCTCCGAGCACCGCGGCGCCGGTGGGGGCGCCGTGCTGCTGGCCGCCGTCGAGGAGCAGGCCCGCGCGGCCGGGGCGGACCGGATCCGGCTCGACACCCGCCACGACCTGGTCGAGGCCCGCGCCCTGTACGCCCGGCACGGCTACGTCGAGATCCCGGCGTACTCGCGGGGCCCCTACGCCGAACACTGGTTTGAAAAGCGGCTGTCCGAAGCAGTTGACGTCGGCGCGCGGACGCGCTAAATAAGAAGAGGAAGTTGAGTCACCCTGGCTCAACTCATCACCTTCGGCCAGGAGAACCGAGGAGGCATGACGATGTTGATGCGTACCGACCCGTTCCGCGAGATCGACCGGCTCGCCGAGCAGTTCTTCGGTACGGCGGCCCGTCCCGCGACGATGCACCTGGACGCCTACCGCGACGGCGACCACTTCTACGCGGCGTTCGACCTGCCCGGCGTCGATCCGGACAGCATCGACTGCACCGTCGAGCGCAACCTGCTCACCGTCCGCGCCGAGCGTCGCCGGCCCACCGGCGACGGCGTCGAACTGGTCGCCGCCGAACGCCCGATGGGCACCTTCACCCGGCGGCTGTTCCTCGGCGACACGCTCGACACCGACAAGCTGGAAGCCGGCTACGAGAACGGGGTGCTGACGCTGCGCATCCCGGTCGCCGAGCGCGCCAAGCCCCGCCGGGTGACCATCCAGGCCAACGGCGGCGCCCGCCGAGAGATCAACGCCTGATCCGACACAGTGACGGGTGGGACCGGCGCGCCTGCACGCCGATCCCACCCGAGGCTGAGAGCCTTTTTCACATGGTGTTCTCCGACGCTCCGGTGCTCGCCCGCCCGTCCGCGCCACCGGCGCTGCCGAGCGGGCCGGTCGAGGTCACCGAGGCGTGGCTGCGCAACCGGCGGCTGTCCGAACACACCCGCGACGCCTACCGACGTGACGTCACCGGCTGGCTCACCTGGTGCGCCGGTCACGACCTGGACCCGCTGCGGGCCACGTTCCTGCACGTCAACGAGTACGCCCGCGCGCTGGAAAGCCGCGTCGACGCCCGCAGCGGCCGCACACTGACCCCGGCGACCGTCGCGCGCCGACTCTCGGCGCTGTCCAGTTGGTACGACTTCCTGGTCAAACTGGGCGCTGTGCCGGCCAACCCGGTCTCCGGCGCCGACCGCCCCCGCGTCGACCGGGACCACTCCGCCACCGTCGGGCTCACCCCCGAGGAGGTGGACGCCCTGCTCAGCGCCGCCGACGCGGACACCGGCGCGACCGCCGTCCGCAACCGGGCGGCGCTCGCGCTCCTCGCCGACCTGGGTCTGCGGGTCGGGGAGCTGATCTCGCTGGACCTGACCGACCTCGGCACCGAACGCGGCCACCGCAGCGTGCGCTTCATCGGCAAGGGCGGCAAACAACGTCGCCGCGCCCTCACCCCCGGCACCGGGCACGCCCTGGACGCCTACCTGGCCCAGCGGGCCGCCACCACCGGCGTGCCGGTGCCGCAGCTCACCGGCCCGCTGCTGGTCACTGCCAGCGGTGCCCGGCTGGACCGGCACTCGGTGTTCCGGATGGTCCGTCGGCTCGCCCGCGCCGCCGGCATCCCGGCCTGGGCGAAGCTGTCCCCACACTCGCTGCGACACGCCTTCGCCACCACGGCCCGCTCGGAGGGCGTGCCGTTGGAGGACGTGCAGGACGCCATGGGGCACGCCGACCCGCGCACCACCCGCCGCTACGACCGGGACCGGCACAACCTCGACCGTGACCCGGCCTACGCGGTGTGGGCGGCCCGGTCGCGTCGTCGCGGCTGAGCAGCGCTCTCGCCGGGCCGTCTCAGCTCTGCGGGCGGGGGCAGATGCAGAACGGCTGCCCGATCGGGTCGAGAAGCACCACCCACCGCTCGCCGCCGGGCTGGAAGGCCGGCTTCGACGCGCCCGCGGCGACGAACTTCTCCTCCGCCGCCGCCAGGTCGTCGACGTAAAGATCCAGGTGGTAGCGCTTGTCGCCGGTCTGGTCCGGCCAGGAGGGCGGTCGGTAACCCTCGACCAGCCCGAAGCCGATGGAGACACCACCGGAGCTGATCATCGCGTACTCCGGTTGGCTGTGGGTGACCTCCCAGCCCAGCGCCTCGTGGTAGAACGCGGCGTGGCCGGCGGGATCGGAACTGTCGAGGTTGACCATTGCGAGGTCGGCAGAAGCTGTCACGCCGGCAGTATGCCGCCGGGGCCCGACAACTCCGGCCCGCGACACCGGCCCGCGAGCAAAGGTCAGGGGGCGTCGAGGGGCCAGAACGTCACGCGGGCCGTGCCGTCGCGGCAGATTAACCCGGCGCCGACCCGGCGGCAGTTGGTCACACCCGCAGGGAGCACTGCGGACACCCGATGACCGTCGCGTCCCACCGTCGCGATCAGGGAGCGCCTGCCGTCCTCCGCCATCCCCAGCACCACCAGGGGTTCCGTGGCGACCCGTGGGCCCGCCACCGTGCGCCACCGTGCCCCGGCCGGCCACGTCCACACTCGCACCCCGGTGCCCGCGTCGATCGCCCAGCGTCCCTGCTCGTCCTGCCCGCAGATCAAACCCTGGCAGGGCCGCAGGACCAGGTCACCCGGCTGCACCGGCGACCGCCAGCGCGGCACCAGCCCGGGTAGGTCGTAGCCGGTCAGCGCCACCGCGACGCCGCTCGGGTGGCGCAGCACCAGATGCGCGCCGACGACCTGGGGATTGTCCGGGCCGTAGTCGGCCGGCGGAAGCTGTCCCCGCCCGCGTTCGGCGCCGTCACGGGCGTCGAGCAGCCGGACCAACCCGTCGTCCTGCACCAGCAGCACCCGCCCGGGCAGGCCGGGCAGCGCCCGCAGCACCGCCGTGGAGGGCAGCGGGACCGACCACCGGGTCGCGCCGGTGACCGGGTCGACGCCGTGCACAGTGCCCTCGACCCGCCGACCCGGTTCGGCGGCGCTGCGCACCTCGCGCACGGCGACCGCCTCGTTCCCGGCCGCGTACACCCGTTCGGATCGCCGCCACACCGGCTGGCCGGTACGCAACGACCGCCCGGTGGTGACCCTCGCCCCGAGCGCCTGGTCGCGCTCGACCAGCAGCAACAAGTCACCGGCGACCTCGGCGGACCACCCGGCGGCGGGCGGCACGGTCACCCGCCACCGCGGCGGGCCGTCCGGCGCGGCCGAGTCGTAGGCGCTCAGCGTCGGCGGGTTCGGCTCGGGGTCGACGACCAGCAGCAGCGGCCCCGCGCCGAGCACTGTCGCCCGGGCGGGCACCGCCGGCCCGACCTGAGGCGTCAGGCGCGCGGCCGGGGCGGCACCACCGAGCAGGACACAGGCCGCCACCAGTGCCGCCACCCGCCATCGGCGGGACACCTGCGGCGGTGGCCCGCGCTCCTCCACTGGCGCGCCCCGGTCGTCACCCAGCTCGATCAGCACCGACATGGGGCGCCCACCCGTCCGCTCGCGCCAGCCGGTCAGCAGAGCAGGTCGAGGTGGTGGTGGGCGTCCTCGGCGATCTCCTCGTGCCGCAGCCAGCGGCGCGCCCACAGTCGGGCGGCCAACTCCGCCTGCTCGTCGCCCCACGCGGCGTGCTCGACGAGCAACGCGGTGGTCAGCGCGTACGCCAAGCGCAACGCCAGACCGCGGGCGCCCGCGAGCACCGCCGACGCACCCGGGTCGACGGTCACCGCGGTGATGGTCTCCGCCAACTGCGCGGCGGCGGTGGCCAAGGTGTCGGCCAGCACCGGCGACAGCGGCCGCGCCAGGTCGGCGGCGGCGGCCAGCCGGCTCAGCAGCGGCGCACCGGCGTCCTCACGGGTCAACGCGCGCAGCACGTCCAGGGCCAGCACATTGGTGGTGCCCTCCCAGATCGGCAGCACCTGGGCGTCGCGCAGCAGCCGGGGCACACCGGTGTCCTCCACGTAGCCGGCACCGCCGAAGCTCTCCACGTACTCGCTGGCGGAGCTGACGGCGAGCCGGCCGGTGGCCAGCTTCGCCAACGGCGCCACGATGCGCAGCTCGGCAGCGGCTTCCGGGTCGGCGCCGACCTCGACCCGCCCGAGCAGGGCGAAGGCGTGCCCAGCAAGAGCGAACGCGCCCGCCGCGTCGACCGCGAGGGTGCCCAGGGTGGCCCGGTGCAGGGGCGAGGACACCAGCGGGCCACCGGCGACGTGCCGAACCTCGGCGTACGCGCGGGCGTAGGCGAGACCGCGTCGCATCCCGCCGGCCGCCGCCGCGGCGTTGTGCACCCGGGTCACCACGACCAGGGTCATCGCCCGGACCAGACCGGGCACCGCCGGATCACCCAGTGGAAGGGCGTACGCGTCGCGCAGGCCGATCTCGACGGTGGGCAGCGCCCGGGTGCCGAGCTTGTCCTTGAGCCGGTGCACTGTGACACCCGGTGCGGTTGCGCCCGGCACCGCGCCGTCGGCCAGCGGTGAATCGACCGCGTACCGGGGGACGAGGAACGGGGCGAGCACCCGGCTGCCCCGCCCGGCGCCCTCCGGCCGGGCCAGCGCCACCGCCATCGCCGCGTCGGCGGCGGAGCAGAACCACTTCTCCCCGGTCAGCCGCCACGAACCGTCCGCCGCAGGTCGGCCGAGCGTGCTGGAGCGGCCCAGATCGGAGCCGCCCTGCGACTCGGTCATCCACTGCCCGCTGGTGATCGCCGTGGCCGGGTCCGTGGAGATCAGCCGGGGCAGCCACGCATCGCGGACCGTGGCGTCGACGTCGGGCATGCTGAGCAGCGCCGCCGCCCCGTCGGCCATCGCCACCGGGCAGGAGAACGTCGCCGACTCCGGCCCGTACAGGTGCAGCAGGGCGTGCTGAACGACCCGCGCGGCGGCACCCCAGGTGCCCCGGGCGTCCGGCAGGTAGGGCAACGCCACCACGGCGTGTCGGGCGGCGGCGGCGCGTTGCGCCTGCCAACCGGCGGAGGTGTCGATGCGGTCGATCCGGGCACCCCACGGGTCATAGCGGACCAGCGTCGGCGGATGCGCCTCCGCGTCGGCGTGCGCCGCCCGCAGCGGCCCGGTGACGTCGGCGGCCAGGTCCGCGAGACGGCCCTTCGCGGCGGCGTGCCCGCCCGGGCCGAGGTGACGCTCCAGCCAGGACCGCAGCAGGCCATCGCCGGCGTACGGGTCGACGGGGGGTGGTACCGGCTGCACGAAGCGGCTCATCGATCGGCTCCTGGCACTGCTCGGGGGTGTGCGCCGACGGTAGACGATGCGGGGCCGCCGCGAACAGGGCACACCCGCGCATCGGGCGCACCCAGTTTCTGGCTTGTCGCCCGTCGGCGTGAGCGTCTTCTCTACGGTCGGTAGTCGTGGGTGCGGGCCAGTCGTGGAGCCGACCGGCCCGGCGTCACCGCCCGATGCGCACCGGGTTGGCGTTCGCCGGGTTCGGCGTGGCGCTGTGCTGCGTGGGGGTGGCCGGGTTGGGCGCCTGGAACCTGCAGACCGTCCGGCAGGCCGCCGGCCCGATCCGGGAGACCGCCGACGGTTTCCTCAGCGAGGTGGCCCTCGGCGACAGCGACCGGGCGTACGAGCGGCTCTGCGAGGACGCGCGCAGCCGCTGGAGCGCGATCGGCTTCACCAGTTGGGTGCGGACACCACCGATGGTCACCGACTACGAGATCACCGACGTGTCAGTCGCCACCCGCAGCGGACGACCGCACGGCACGGTGACCGTGAAGGTGACCCGCGACGGCGGAATCAGCGAAGAACGTCGCCTGCCGGTGGTCCGTGAGGACGGCAACTGGCGGGTGTGCGGTGACCCCTTCTGAACCCCCGGTCGTTCGTCCGAAGCGGCCCTGGTTGCTGCGCGAGCGTCGGGGGGTGGAGCCGACCACATCGATGGAGCTCTTCTTCGACCTGGTCTTCATCTTCACCACCACCCAGTTGGCGCATTATCTGATCGCGCACCCGGACTGGCGTGGTGCCGCGCGCACCGCGCTCCTGCTGGCGCTGGTCTGGTTCGTGTGGATCTACACCGCCTGGGGGACAAACTGGCTGCGCCCCGACCAGGCACCGGTGCGGGCGCTGCTGATCGCGCTGATGCTGGGTAGTCTGCTGCTCTCCGCGGCGATCCCCGAGGCGTTCACCGGCGCCGGGCTGCTCTTCGCGCTGGTCTACGTGACCTTGCAGGTGGGCCGCACCGTGTTCGCGCTGTGGGCGGTGCAGGGCCAGCCGTGGCTGGTCGACGGATTCCAGAAGACGTTGCCGTGGTTCGTCGGAACGTCGCTGCTCGTGGTGCTCGGCACCGTGCTCGGCGGAGCCTTCCAGGAGACGCTGTGGGCAGCGGCGATCGTGATCGAGGTGATCGGCCTGTCGACCGGGTTCCCGGTCCCCGGTCTGGGCCGCAGTCCCGCCGAGCAGTGGATGGTGGAGGGCGGGCACCTGGCAGAGCGGTGCCAGGCGTTCATCCTCATCGCCCTGGGCGAGTCGATCCTCGTCACCGGGAGCACACTCGCGCAGCACCTGGACCTCGGGATGGTCGGTGCGTTCGTGCTGGCGTTCGCCGGTTCGGTGGCGCTGTGGTGGGTGTATTTCGCCCGGTCGGCCCCGGCGGCTGCGGAGGTTGTCGCGCACGCCGGCGAGCGCACCGGCGCGTTGGGCCGGCTGGCGTTCAACCACCTGCACCCCGTGATGGTCGCCGGCATCATCGTCACCTCGGCGGGCGACGAGCTGCTCCTCCGCGAACCCGGTGCCCCCGCCAGCACGGTCGCCGCGCTGTTCACCCTGGGCGGCCCGGCGCTGTTCCTGGCCGGGCACGCCGCCTACAAGGCAGTGCTGTGGCGGACCCTGCCGACCAGCCGGATCGCGGCGGTGCTGCTGTTGCTGGCGTTGATCCCGTTGTTCGTGAAGGTCGGAATTTCGGTCGCGGCGTGCGCCACGGTGGCGTTGGCGGTGACGGTCGCCGTGATCCTGGCCGACCGGGTGACCCGGGCACGGGCGGCTCAGTCGCGGGGGCCGAGGTCGCCGCTGCGGTAGTGCCGCCGGCAGAGCACCTGGTAGCGCACCTCGGCGGTGTCGACGGTGTCGCCGATGACGACCTGGGCGCCCTCACGGACGACCCGCCCGTCGACGACCCGGGCGTTGAGCAACCCTTCGCGGCCGCACCAGCAGAGCACCTCGACCTGGATGCGGGCCACCTCGTCGGCCAGCTCGAACAGGCGTTGCGTGGCGGGGAACAGCCGTGACCGGAAGTCGGTGGCCAGGCCGAAGGCGAACACGTCGACGTCGTAGCTGTCCACCAGCTCGGCCATCTGCTCGACGTGCTCGACGGTGTAGAAGCACGCCTCGTCGCAGATCAGGTAGTCGACGCGTACCCCGTCGGCCCACCGACCGCGCACCAGGGCCCGCAGGTCCAGGTCGTCGGTGACCTCGATGGCCTCGTGGGCCAGGCCGATGCGGGTGGTGACCTGCGGTCCCAGCGACCGGTCGATGCGGGTGGTGACCAGCCCGCGCCGGCCCTGCCGGGCGTGGTTGTAGTTCATCTGCAACGCCATCGTGGACTTGCCGCAGTCCATCGGCCCCCAGAAGAACTTCAACGCCGCCGCGTGCACCGGACGCCCGTCGAGTCCGCGCGCGGCCGCGCACCCGGCCGGAGCGTGCGGCTGGCCGGGAAACGGATGGGCCAGGCAGGTCGGGGCGGCGGCGGCGTCGTCAGTCACGGTCGGGCAGCCTAGCCGATCGACCGTTCCTGATCTGTTGGGTGCGGGACGCGTGCTCAGAGCACCCGGGGTGGGGTGTTGCCCGCGGCCACGATGGCACGGCGGATCGGCACGGCGGCGAGGAGCAGGAACCCGACGATGAAGAAGATCAGCAGTGAGACCAGGCCCACCCGGTAGGAGGAGGTGAGCTGGAACACCAGGCCGAAGGCGAGCGGGCCGAGCCAGCTGGTGCCCTTGTCGCTGATCTCGTAGAAGCCGTAGTACTCGCCCTCCTTGCCGGCCGGGATGAGCTGGCTGAACAGCGACCGGCTCAGCGCCTGGCTGCCACCGAGAACCAGGCCGATGGCCGCGCCGAGGACCATGAACGGCACCGGCGCCTCGGCGGGCAGCCGGAACGCGGCGATGATCACACCGGTCCAGAGGACCAGGCTGAGCAGCACGGTCTTCCAGGCGCCGATCCGCTTGGCCAGCGCGCCCAGGCTCAACGCGCCACCGAAGGCGAGGAACTGCACCAGCAGGATGGTGATGATCAGGGTGCTCTGCTCCAGCCGCAACTCCTCGGTGCCGTACTGGCTGGCCAGGGTGATGACGGTCTGGATGCCGTCGTTGTAGACCAGGAACGCCAACAGGAAGTACAGCGTCAACGGGTACGCCTTGACCTCGCGCATGGTGCGGGCGAGTTGCCGGAACCCGTCGGTGAGCACGTTGCCGCCACTGGCCAGGGCCGCGACGCCGGGGCGTTCGCGCAGCCAGCGCAACGGCACCAGCGTGAACAACGCCCACCACACGCCGGCGGACACGATCGACCAGCGGGCCAGGTCCAGGGTGCGCTGCGGGTTGTCGCCCTCGTCGAGCAGGGTGATCGCGACGAGGTTGAGGGCCAGCAGCAGACCGCCGCCGAGGTAGCCCAGCGCCCAGCCGCGACTGGAGATGCCGTCGCGTTCGTCGGGGCCGCCGAGCTGCGGCAGGAACGAGTTGTAGACCACGATCGCTGCGCCGAAGGAGATGTTGGCGACCAGGAAGAGCGCCCCGCCGAGCAGGTAGCGGTCACCGGTGACGAAGGCCATCGCGATAGTGGCGCCGGCGCCGGTGAACGCGGCGCCGCCGAGCAGCCGCTTCTTGTGCGCCGAGCGGTCGGCGATCGCCCCGATGACCGGCAGCACGAACACGGTGAGGAACACCGACAGCGAGATCAGGTACGGGTAGTAGGACCCGGCGGCGATCTTGATGCCCAGGGGGTAGACGGAGCCGTCGCAGGAGTCCGCGCCCAGTTCGCAGCCGGCCGCCAACTCGGCGACGGTGGTCAGGAACGGGCCGAGGAACACGGTGATCACGGTGGTCTGGAACGCGGAGTTGGCCCAGTCGTAGATGTACCAGCCCCTGCGCTCCCGGCGGGTGCTCGCCGGAGGCGGGGTGTCGTCCACCGTGGGGGTCACGGTCTCGGCCATCGGGGGTCCTTCGATGGTCAGGCGGCCCAGTGGCCGCGGCTGCGGTAGACGTCGCGCAGCACGCCGACGTGATCGGTCATGATGCCATCCACGCCACGATCCAGTAAGTCGTGCATCTGGGCTGGTTCGTCGATCGTCCAGACGTGCACCTGCAGCCCGATCCGGTGGCAGTAGTCGAGGAACCGGCGGTCCACCACCGGCACCCGCCCGTAGTGGGGCGGCACCTGCGCGGCGACCACCGACGGGGGCAGCCGCAGTGGCCGCCCGTGCAAGGAGGCCAGCCGCAGCCGGGCGACGCCGCGCATGCCCAGGCTGGTGGCGACCCGACCCTCGGTGAGCGCGCGCAGCCGGGTCAGCCGGGCGTCGCTGAACGAGGCGAGCAGCACCCGGTCGCCGGCGCCGGCCCTGGTCACGGTCGCCACCGTCGGCTCGACGCCGCCGTCGGCCTTCACGTCGATGTTGAAGCGGACCTGCGGCCACGCCCCCAACACCTCGTCGAGTCGGGGTACGACGGCAGCGCCGCCGACGCGTACCGAGGCGAGGTCGGCCCAGCTCATGTCGGCGATGCGACCCGCCTCACCGGTGACCCGGATCAGCGTCGGGTCGTGGAAGATCACCGCCACGCCGTCCGCTGTGGCGTGCACGTCGGTCTCCACGTACCGGTAGCCCAGGCCGATGGCCCGGGCGAACGCCTCGGTGGTGTTCTCGTCGCCCTCGGCGGCCCCGCCACGGTGGGCGAACGCCAGGGGCGCCGGCGCGTCGAGGTAGCCGAATCGGGTCAACACGCGACGCAGTATGCCCCCGGTTGGTGGAGCGCGGGTGGCCTGCCGGCGAAAATCAGGCCCGTGGCACCGGGTGCCACGCCCACCGCGCCGATCTTGCAGTTTCGGTCGTGGATACGCGTGGAACGTTCTTTATATCGGGACAGCAAGTGCAAGATCGCGAGAGGGTGGGCCGGGTGCGGTCAGCTCCAGTCGGTCTGGTAGCCGTCGTGGCGCAACAGGTCCAGCAGTTCGGCGTTGCTGGGGCGGTGGGCGCGGGTGAGCGCGGCGGTCAACTCGTCGACTCCGACCGGGTCCGGCCCCTGCACCTCGATCGCCCGGACCTTGGCGCCATCGGTGCGGTAGAGGGCGATGGACGGGTCGCTGTTGTCGGTGTCGTGAGTCACGATCAGCGTGCTTCCGCCGCCCAGGTCGGTGCAGGTGCGCAGCCGCGGCGCGGCGCAGTCGACGCCGTCGGGTAGCCCGGTCGCGGGTTGCGGCACGCGCAGCCGCCAGAGCACGGGAACGGCGCGGCCATCGGCGGTGCGCAGCGGGTAGGCGATGTCGAGGCCGCCGCGCTCCAGCCAGCCGACGGTGCCGGGCCGGGTCACGTCGTCGGGGATCAGCAGCTGCTCCCGAGACCACGGTGACGATCGGGTCAGGTCGGCGAGGTCCCGCTGATCCTTGGCATGGTGGTACTCGATCCGCAGACCCGCGTAGCCGATCCCGCCGACGACGACGAGTACCAATGCGGCGAGGACGAGACTACGGCGCGACACATGATCACTGTCCCAGTCGCCCGACCCGGCGTCGTGCAGACCCCAGGGCTTCAGGCCAGCCAGCCGCCGGTCATCCGCGCCACCGCGGCGCCGTCGAGGTCGGCGAGCTTGACTCCGACGAACTGCCGGGCGCCCTCGGAGGTCTGCGCCCGTACCGGCGGCGTCGGGTCGGTCAGCGTGGCGACCACCACCACCGCCGCGGCGTCGGCGGGGGACTGCGCGGCGGCGAACGCCTGCCCGGTGCGGGCCAGGTACACGCGCAGCGCCGGCCCGTAGACCCCGGCGGCGGCGCTGGCGGTGTCGGCGTCGATGCCGATGTTGGCGACGAACTCGCTGGCCACCGCGCCCGGCTCGACGAGGGTCACCCGCACGCCGGTGGTGGCGGCGAGCGGGGCGAGGGCTTCCAGATACCCCTCGACGGCGAACTTCGCGGCGCAGTACGCCTCGTTGAACGGCTGCCCGACGATCCCGCCGACGCTGGAGACGGTGACCAGTCGGCCCCGGCTGGCCCGCAGGTGCGCCACGGCGGCCCGGCTGACGTGCAGCACGCCGAAGAAGTTGACCTCCATGACGGCCCGCACGTCGTCGATGCTGTCCTGTTCCAGGGTGCCCGACGTGCCCGGCGCCGGCGTTGTTGACCACCGCGTCGAGCCGGCCGTAGGTGCCGACCACCTCCTCGACGCAGGCGGTCACCGAGCCGGGGTCGGTGACGTCGAGGCGGCGTACGTCAATCAGGTCGGTGACCCCGGCGGCGTCGGCCGCGGCGCGCAGCCGCTCGGCGCGGACCACGTCGCGCATGGTGGCCACCGTGCGCCAGCCAGCGCGCGCAGCCCAGCGCGATCTCCAGGCCGATGCCGGTGTCCGAAGGCGATCGACTCGGTTTCCTGCGAGGCTGGGTGTCCGGGGCGCGGGAATGCCCGGTTTCCAGAAACCGAGTCGATCACCGACCCGGCGCCGGGCGCGGCTGGGGTCGCTCGGGCGGGCTGGGGTCGACGTGTCGGGGCCGGTCGGGTTCGTCGGGGCGCAGCGGGGCGAGGTGTCGGGATCCGATCTGTGGCCCGGCGGGCCGCACCGTGGTTATTGACTGGTCAGGACGGCGCCGGTGTGGGCGTCGACCACCGTCCTGCCATTGAGGGGCCGGCCGAGCATCACCCGGACAGTCCGCTCCTGTGCCACATCGGCACCGGACCACCAGAGGGCGGGCTGACGGGCGGAGACGCGCAACATGACCCGGTCATCCGTCTCATCCGCCTCGGCGTGGACGATGTCGAAGTCGGGGTGCACGTCAACCTGCGCGTCGAGCAGTCGACCACCGTCGCTGACCCGGTAGGAATTGACGCTGAGGTTGATCTCCTGCGAGCGGCGGACTGCGGCGACGGCGACAGACACGCCGATCAAGAGGGCCGCGGCCGCGGCCACGGCGACCGCGAGCACAGCCCTCTTGATCGGCTTTCTCATGCTGTCGCCAGGCTTCCCGGGAGGCCGTAGTAGGCCTGCCAGATGTCAGTGAACACCTGCATGCACCCGCTCACGCTGTTGGATGAATGACCGTGATGAATTCCCTTGGCCGCGACCTTACCGTCTGAGCGGACCGTGTAGACAGGCCCGCCAGAGTCACCGCCGACCGTGCACACCCCATCATTGCGATAGAAGCTGCGCACCACGTTGCGAGCGGTCTCGCCGTCGCTGTGCTTGAAGTTGATCCCGGTGGAGTAGACGGTCCAGTTGCACTTCTCACCGGTGACGTGGCCGCCGACGCAGTACTTGTCGCCGTTGACCGGAGCACGGCTCCACATCTCGCCGACGGCGGCCCCGCTGCTCGATCCTGGACCACGCCGGTAGATGTAGGGCGATGTCCCCTTGCCGGAGACGACGCTGGAGAGGGCGACGTCGCCCCGGTAGGTCGACTGGCCGGACAGGTAGACGGTCCCGGTGCCGTTGTTCCAGTTCTCCGACGAGTTCGGCGTGACGTAGCCGATGACGCTGGAGGGGGTTGACAGGTCGCCGCCACCGGGCGCGCAGTGCCCTGCGGTGAGCATCATGTTGGCCGAGCCGTTACGCCAGGAGAATCCGGTGGTGCAGACGTTGGGCGTGCTGGTCTTCGCGCCACCGTAGAACGGCGAGGTGTCGTTGTTACGGCCGTCGCCGGTCGAGGTCGTCTCCGCCATGTACCGGATCGCGATGGCGTCGGTTCCGAACCTCGCAGCCAGGGCCTGCAGCAGCGGCTCGGAGAGCCGGCTGACGTACACGTTGATCCGGTTGGTCTCGGCGTCCGGCTCGGTCATGAAGATCGCGTCCCGGTCGGGTACGCCGGCGCCCGGGTCGATCGCTTCGTCCTTGACCTTCTCGAGTTGCGCGATGCTGCGTGTGACTCGTAGGCCCTGCACGGGGGTCGCTACCCGCAGGTGGCCGTCCCGGAATTGCGCGACGAGGCTCTCCCCTCGACCGGTCGTGCTGTCCAGCCGTACGGCGCCGGTCACGTGGTCGTACCAGGGATACGCAAAATCCGCAGTTCTTCTGCACGAGTTCCTGTGCCTCGTGCAGAAGTTTCGCCGCCGCCTCGGGCATTGGGGCTGGAGGGGCCGGATCGGTCCAGGCCGTGACGGCGAGGCCGCTCGGGCTTGCAATCGAGGTGCTGGGCGCTGCCTGCGCCGGGGTCGGGAGAGCCGTGGTCATCACGACGGCTACTCCTAATACGGCAATGCTGGTTTTCGCATGACACTCCCCGTAGTCGTGCTGCTCCTGCGGTTTCGCAGGAGCACGAGTCTCGCACCAACTGATCAGCGAGAGTGTCCTGCGTCACATCAGGTGCGAAGTGGACTTTCACCCGCATCGGGGGTGGTTCGACGGGCGGAGCAGCGGATTTGATGCGTTAGTACGCTGCGGTCGGGTCAGCGACGGCGGTGGACGCGGCTGGGGTCGCTCGGGCGGCCGGGGTCGATGTGTCGGGGCAGTTCCGGCTCGTCGGGGCGCAGCGGGGCGAGGGTGTCGGTGAGCGCGTCGATGATCCGGTCGGTGGCGCGGCGGGCCGCGCCGGGGTGGGCCGCAGCCGTCTCGCCCAGGTCGACGGGGGTGCCGAAGTGCACCCGGATCACCGGTCGACGCCACAGCGAGCGGGCGACGCCCCGCAGCATTCCGCGGGGCGCCTGGTAGGGCAGCACCTCGTGCGAGCCCCACTGGGCGACCGGGACGACCGGGGCGCCGCAGGCCAGGGCGAGGCGCGCGGCGCCGGTCTTGCCGCGTTCGGGCCACAGGCCGGGGTCCAGGCCGATGCGCCCCTCGGGGTAGATGAGGATCACCGAGCCGCGGGCGACGGCCGTGGCGGCGTCGTCGAGGGCCCGGTGCACGGCGCTGGTGCCCCGGTCGACCCGGATGTGCCCGGCGTGGCGCATGGCGGCGCCGAACACCGGGACGCGGAACAGCCCGGCGGTCGCCATGATCCGCGGGGCGACGCCACGGGTCTGGCAAGCGGCGGCCATGACCACCGGGTCGAACGGGCTGATGTGGTTGGCGGCCAGCACGAGCGGGCCGCGACGCAGGTGCGCCGGGACATCGCCGGTGACCTCGAGGCGGGCGAGCAGGCCGACCAGGCCCCGGGCCAGCAGCAGGGCTGCGCGCCAGATCAGCGGCGGCTGCCAGGTGGTGTGTGCGGTGTTCATCAGCGCGCCATCGTCGCACGCCCCGGCAGGGCTGCGAGGGCGGGTCGGGTGATCAGGGTCATTGGTCCCGGGTGCGTTCGGGCCGCCCGGCCCTGCCCAATCCTCTACGACGAGCAGTAGTATTTACTACGTCGCGTAGTACGGATGGTTGGGGGTTTTCAGGTGGACGCGTTGGACGTTGCCCGCTGGCAGTTCGGTGTCACCACCGTCTACCACTTTCTCTTCGTACCGCTGACCATCGGCCTCTCCGTGCTGGTGGCCATCCTGCAGACGATGTGGCACCGCACCGGCAACGAGCGCTACCTCAAGCTCACCAAGTTCTACGGCAAGCTGTTCCTGATCAACTTTGCCATGGGCGTGGTCACCGGGATCGTGCAGGAGTTCCAGTTCGGCATGAACTGGAGCGACTACTCCCGCTTCGTCGGCGACGTCTTCGGCGCACCCCTGGCCATCGAGGCGCTCGTCGCGTTCTTCCTCGAATCCACCTTCATCGGCCTGTGGATCTTCGGTTGGGACCGACTGCCCAAGCGGGCGCACCTGGCCAGCATCTGGGCCGCCGCTATCGGCACCAACCTCAGCGCGTACTTCATCCTCGCCGCGAACTCGTTCATGCAGAACCCGGTCGGCTACCGGATCAACGCGGACACCGGTCGCGCCGAGCTGACCGACTTCCCGGCCGTGCTGACCAACAAGGTCGCCCTGATCACCTTCCCGCACACCCTGGCCGGCTCGTTCCTGGTCGCCGGGTCGCTGGTCACCGCCGTGGGCCTGTGGCACGTCATCCGCAACCGCGGCTCCGCCGACACCGGCGCGTACCGCTTCGCCACCAAGTTCGGCTCCTGGGTGGTCCTGGTCGCCTCAGCGGCCGTGCTGTTCACCGGCGACATCCAGGGCAAGATCATGACCGACGTGCAGCCGATGAAGATGGCCGCCGCCGAGGGCCTCTACACCACCGAGAGCCCCGCCTCGTTCTCCGTGCTCACCGTCGGCAGCCTGGACGGCAGCCGCGAGGTGTTCGCCATCAAAATCCCGTACCTGCTGTCGTACCTGGGCACCGGCGACCCCAACGGCACCGTGCACGGCATCAACGACCTGCAGGCCCAGTACGCCACCCAGTACGGCGCGGGCAGCTACACCCCGATCATCCCGGTCACCTACTGGAGCTTCCGCTTCATGATCGCCTTCGGGATGGCGGCCGGCGCGATCGCCCTGCTGGTGCTCTGGAGCCAGCGCAAGGGCCGCACCCCGAGCAGCAAGTGGCTGCTGCGCGCCGGGCTGGCCATGCCGGTGCTGCCGTTGCTGGCCAACTCCTTCGGCTGGATCTTCACCGAGATGGGTCGCCAGCCGTGGATCGTCTTCGGCGAGATGCTCACCCGCAACGGGGTGTCCCGCAGCGTCTCGCTGGCCGAGGTGCTCACCTCGTTCGCCGCCTTCACGCTGATCTACGCCACCCTCGCCGTGATCGAGGTCAAGCTGCTGCTGCGCTACGCCAAGGCCGGCGTGCCCGACGTCAGCGAAGAGCACCCCATCGACGACACCCACGACGACGCCGAGCGCCCGCTCGCCTTCGCCTACTGATCCCGGAGCCCATCGTGGAACTGACCACCATCTGGTTTCTCCTCGTCGCCGTGCTGTTCACCGGGTACTTCATCCTGGAGGGCTTCGACTTCGGCGTCGGCATGCTGCTGCCCGTGCTCGGCCGCGACGACCGGGAACGCCGCGTCCTGATCAACACCATCGGCCCGGTCTGGGACGGCAACGAGGTGTGGCTGATCACCGCCGGTGGCGCCATGTTCGCCGCGTTCCCCGAGTGGTACGCCACCCTCTTCTCCGGCTTCTACCTGCCGCTGCTGCTGATCCTGCTGGCCCTGATCGCCCGTGGGGTCGCCTTCGAGTACCGGCACAAGCGCCCCGAGGCGTCCTGGAAGCGCCGGTGGGACGCGGCGATCGTGGTCGGCTCGCTGCTGCCGGCGATCCTGTGGGGCGTCGCCTTCGCCAACATCCTGCGCGGTGTGCCACTGGACGCCGACCACGAGTACGTCGGCGGCCTGCTGAACCTGCTCAACCCGTACGCCCTGCTGGGCGGCGCGACCACCCTCGCGCTGTTCCTCACCCACGGCGCGGTGTTCATCGCCCTGAAGACCACCGGCGACATCCGCGAGCGCGCGGGTGCGCTCGCCGTGCGCCTGGGTGTGGGCGCCGCCGTGCTCGCGGTCGGGTTCCTGACCTGGACGTTGAGCATCCGCTCCAGCGCGGCCGCCGTCGTGCTCGCCGTCGGCGCGGCCCTCGCCCTGCTCGGTGGCCTGGCCGCCGCCCGGGTACGCCGGGAGGGCTGGGCGTTTACCGGCACCGCCGTGGCGATCGGTCTGGCGGTGGCGACCCTGTTCGCGGCGCTGTTCCCGAACGTGCTGCCCTCCACGCTGGACGCGGCCGGCACGCTGACGGCCACCAACGCCGCGTCCACTCCGTACACCCTGAAGATCATGACCTGGGTGGCGGTGATCTTCACTCCGGTGGTGCTGGCCTACCAGGGGTGGACGTACTGGGTGTTCCGCAAGCGCATCGGCGTGGCCAACATCCCGCAGCACTGACCGACGGCCGCGGGGTCGCCGCCCGCCGGAAAAATTGGCGGTCCTCGGGAGTCGGCCCCGCTAGGGTGTCCCGATGCCCGACCCCGTGCACGTACGTGAACTCAGCACCGATGACCTCGACGCCGCATGGGAGTTGGGACGGATCGCGTTCGGCTCCGCCGCGGAGCGACACGCCAGCACCACCGTCGCAGTGCCCGGCATGAGCCGCTACGGCGCGTTCGACGACAGCGGTCGGCTCGTCGGCAAGGCCGTCGACCTGCACCACGACCAGTGGTGGTCGGGCCGGGCGGTGTCGGCCGCCGACGTCGCCGGGGTGGCCGTCGCCCCCGAGGCCCGGGGCCGGGGCGTGGCCCGTGCCATGCTCACCGGTCTGCTGCGCGGGGCCTACGAGCGGGGTGCGGCGGTCAGCGCGCTCTACCCGACCGTCGCCGCCCCGTACCGGGCCTGCGGGTGGGAGGCCGCCGGTGTGCTGCGTACCGTCGATCTGGCCACCGCCGCGCTGCCCCGGCACCGGCCCTCCCCGGACCTGACCGTGCGGGCCGGCGCGGTGGCGGACCTGCCCGCCGTCGCCGATTTGTACGAGCGGGTCGCCCGGTACCGCAACGGCATGCTGACCCGCCGGGGTGAGCTGTACGACTTCTTCGCCGCCGACCGGGGCCTGCCCGGCGACGGGGTCACCCTCGTCGAGGCCGACGGCGAGCTGGTCGGCTACGCCACCTGGCAGCGGGGCCGGGGCTACGGGGCAGATTCCGTGCTCAGCGTCGACGAGGCGCTGGCCGTCACCGCCGAGGCAGCCCGGGAACTCGTCGGGGTGCTCGGCAGTTGGGCCAGCGTCGCGCCGACCCTGCGGCTGTGCCCGCTCGACGGCGACGCCGTCAGCACCGTCCTGCCGTTGGAGTCGGCCCGTGACCACGAGCGGGACCTGTGGATGCACCGACCGGTCGACGTCGCCCGCGCGGTGAGCGCGCGGGGGTGGCCCACCCACGCCCGGGGCACCGTCGACTTCGGCCTCACCGACCGGCTCGCCGAATGGAACACCGGCACCTGGCGGTTGACCGTCGCCGACGGCGCCGCCGAGCTGACCCGGATCGACGCCGACGCGGACCTGCGGCTGGACGTGCGCGGTTTCGCCCTGCTGTACGCCGGAGCCGCGCCGGCCCGCGCGGTCGCGCAGGCCGGGTTGCTGCACCACAGCCCGGCCGCCGACCCGGCCGCGCTCGACCTGCTCGGCGCGGGAGGGCCGGCACAGTTGCTCGACTACTTCTGACCGACCGGTCCGGCCCGTTGGCCGCCGCCAGGTTGGTGTTGACCGACCAGGCCCGGTCGGTGGGCTGCTGACAGGTTGGCCGGATCGGGCCGAGCCCGCGCACCCGTCGGGCTCTTGCCCGTCAGGTCGGGGTCGGGGTCGAGGCCAGTTCGGCGTTGGCGCGCTGGGTGACCACTGTGAGCGCCCGGGCGGCGGCACTCGCCTCGTCGGTGGGGATGTCCGCGTAGAGGCGGGCGCTGATGTCCGCGACGGCGTCGGCGATGCGGGCCTGCACGGCGTGACCGGCGTCGGTGAGCCGCAGCCGTGGTGCGTCGTCGTCTGCCTGGGCCAGGTTCGCGTCGACGAGGGTGGCGAGCACCCGTTGCACCTCCTGTTCGTCGACCTTGAGGGTGCTGGTGATCCGGTGCGTGAGGTGAGCGCGTTCGGCTGGGCCGTTGGCGAGGACGTTGAGGGCGAGCACCTGGTTGAACTCGACGCCGAGGGGAGCGGTGGCCCGTTCGAGCAGGGCCCGGGTGGCGTAGTGGGCCTGGCCGATGACCTGGCCGTTGAGGGTGGGGACAGTGGACATGACACCTCCTTCGATACGTTGGTTGAACCAACGTTGGCCGGACCAACGTAGCATCAATCGTGGGTCGCGCCAACGATTACTGGTAGGCTGCGCCGCATGGACAACGCGGCCCCGCAGTCACCCGCCGGGCTCAGCACCAGCCCGAGCTGGCTGCTCAACCAGACCGCCAGTCACGCCGCCCGCCTGCTCAGCGAGGGCTTCGCCGCGCACGACCTGCGCGGCTACCACTACCGACTGCTCGCCAGCCTGGCCGAGGACGGGCCCGCGAGCCAGGCCGACCTCGGCCGGCGCTGCGGGATCGACCGCAGCGACGTGGTGGCCGCCATCAACGACCTGGCCGGCCGAGGGCTCGTGGTGCGCGCCCCCGACCCGGCCGATCGCCGCCGCAACGTCATCAGCGCCACCGACGGCGGCGCCGACGAGGCCCGCCGGATGGGCGCGACCCTCGAGCGCGTCCAAGCCAACCTGCTCGCCCCGCTGTCCGCCACCGAGCGCGAGCAGCTGACGCGACTGCTCACCCGACTGCTGCGCCACCACAGCCGGCACTGACCCGCCTCAGCGGGCCTCGCGCAACTCCGCCAGCCGAGCCTCGATCTCGGCCAGCTCGGCGCGCAGCCTCCCGGCCTGCTGCTCCGCCTCGGCCCGCTCGGTACCGAGGATCTGCTCCACCGCCTCCTGCACCCCCGGCACGTCGACCAGGGCCACCATCTTCAACGCCTCCGCCGGCTTCACCACGTACGGCTTCGCCAGGGCCTTGCTGCCCTGCTGCGCCGCGACGGTCCACTCACCGTCGGCGTACGCCAGGGTCACGGTGAGGCCCGCCGGGCCCTTCGGCTTGACGGCCTTGACCGCCCGCCGCGCCGGCGGCTTCTCCGTCTGCTCCACCTTCGGCTCCTCCTGTCGCTGCGCGGGCACCCGCGGCGTGTCCAACACGAACTCCGGCGCGGCCGCCGCTGGCGGCTCGGGCTCGGGCTCCGGCTTCGGCTCCACCACCCGACGAGTGACGCCCTTGGGCGCCACGGCCAGGTCGGCGGGGGAGAACGGCAACTCGTCGCGGCCGAAGCGCACCACCACGAACTCGTCGGACACCTCGGGGTCGGTCAGCTCGATCACCTGACCGACCTGACCAGCGATCTGCCCCGCCGACGCGGTGAACACCACCCGCGGTTTACGCCCGGCCGCCAACGACTCCCGGATGCTCTGCACCTCGCTAGTGGACAAACCCTGGCCGGCATCCATCACAACCCTCTTCCGTACACCTGTTTGATTGCTGTCTTGATACCAGCCGACTGCGACACCCGTCGCACGGGGCTCACGCCCGCTCAGCCGCCCAGCGCCCGCAGCGCCCGGTCCGCGTGCTCGTTCATGCTGACCTCGCTGTGGATCACCTCGATGACCCGCTGGTCGGTGCCGATGACGAACGTCATGCGCTTCATGCTCAACGGCCCCAACGGCACCCGCCGCTTGACGCCGAACTGCTGCGCGACCGCGCCGTCGGCGTCCGACAGCAGCGGATAGTCGAAGCCGTGCAGCTTCGAGAACTCGGCCTGCTTCGCCACCGGGTCACGGCTGATGCCCACCCGCGTCGCGCCCAGCGCCGTGAACTCCGCCGCGAGGTCGCGGAAGTGGCAACTCTCCGCCGTGCATCCCCGGGTCATCGCCGCCGGGTAGAAGAACAGCACCACCGGCCCGCCCGCCAGGAACTCCGACAGCCGCCGCGGCGTGCCCGTCTCATCCGGCAGCTCGAAATCCTGCACCACGTCGCCGACACCCACACCCGCCACCGCGCACCTCCATCGTCTGATCGACCGCGCGGTGAGCGTAAGCGATCACGCCCAGAGCGCCGCCACCTCGTCAGCCACCACGTCGGCCTGGGCCCGCCCCGCTCGCGCCGCTCCCGCCCGCCGGGCCAGGTCCAGCACATTGCGGCCGATCGCCGTGCGCGCCGCCGCGTCCGGCGTCAGCACCACCACCCGCGACCCAGCCGCCCGCAACGCGTCCACCTGCGCCGACAGCCGTGGCATCGGCCCGAACGCCGCCGACGTCGGCGCGAGCACCAGCACCCTGCGCGCGTCCGCCGCCAGATCCGCGTTCACCGTCGAGCGCATCCCACCGTCGACGAAGCGGCGGACACCGATCGTCACCGGCGGCCACACCCCGGGCACCGCGCAACTCGCGCCCACCGCGTCCACCAGGGACACCCCGCTGTCGCGGTCGAACACCACGAACTCACCGGACGACGCGTCCACCGCCGTGATCAGCAGCCGCCGCTGCGGCCACTCCCGGTCCGGCAGACGGGCCTCGATCACCACGCGCCGCGACGCCTCCGACTGGGTACGCGCCGCCACCGCCATCGCCCCGATCCGCGCCCGCGAGCGCACCGCGTCGCGGGTCCGACCACCGGCCCAGATCAGCCGCGCCAGCGTCGCGAAGCCCAACCGTGCCGCCAGCTCACGCGACGGCGGCGCCAACTGCTCGGCGTAGAAACGCTCGACGGGCAACCCGGAGCACACCTGCGCGCCGACCAACGAACCCGCCGACGTGCCCACCACCAGGTCAGCCTCGGTGACCGGCAAACCCCGCTCGACCAACCCGGCCAGCAGCCCCAACTCCCAGGCCACCCCGGTCACCCCGCCACCGCCGAGCACCAACGCCCGCTGCATGTGACCCTCCTCTCGACGACCGACCCGCGCCGGTCACGGTAGCGTCGGCACGACCATCGCGCAGCCGTCAGACCCCCCGGAGGCACCGTGGCACCCGTCACCGTCATCACCGGCGGCGGCCGGGGCATCGGCGCGGCCACCGCCCGCCGGCTCGCCGCCGCCGGTCACCACGTCGCCCTGTGCTACCGCCGCGACGAGGCCGCCGCCACCGCCGTCCTGGCCGACCTGCGGGCCGCCGGCGCGCAGGCCATCGCGGTACGCGCCGACACCACCGACCCCGAGCAGGTGCACGCCCTGTTCGACGCGGCCGCCCAACTCGGCCCGCTCACCGGCCTGGTCAACAACGCCGGCGTCACCAGCCTGATCGGGCCGTTCACCGAGCTGCGCGTCGAGGACCTGCGCCGGGTCGTCGACGTCAACCTCGTCGGCTACGTCCTCTGCGCCCAGCAGGCCGCCCGCCGGCTCACCGACGGTGGAGCGATCGTCAACGTCTCGTCGGCGGCCGCGACCCTCGGCAGCCCGGGGGAGTACGTGCACTACGCCGCCGTGAAGGCCGCCACCGACACCCTCACCGTCGGCCTGGCCAAGGAACTCGCCCCAAAGGGCATCAGGGTCAACGCCGTGGCCCCCGGCATCGTGCGCACCGACATCCACGCCGACTCCGGGGTGCCCGACCGCGCCGACTCCGCCGTCGGCCGCATCCCGCTGGGCCGCGCCGGCGAACCCGACGAGATCGCCGCCGCCATCGCCTGGCTGCTCGGCCCGGACGCCTCGTACGCCACCGGGACCGTGCTGCGCGTCTCCGGCGGTCTCTGACCACGCCTTCACGCGGTCGGAGACCGCCGGGCGTTCACGCGGTCGGAGACCGCCGGATCCGGCTCAGTGGGTGAACAGCTTCGCCGCGGTGACGACGGTCTGGGCGACCCCGTAGCCGAGCAGCGCCGCCACCACCAACCAGGAGATCCACAACCGGGCCTGCTGCCCGGGTCGGCTGTCCTCACTCATCGCGTACCACTCCTCTGCGCCGTCGTGTCCTCGTTCACGTCCCGATCCGCGTTCTCGTCCGCGCCCTGTTCCGGGTGCTGCTCCGTCGCCGGCTCGTGGTAGCGCTGCGGCACCGGCCGCACCAGCAGGTTCGCCACGAAGCCCACGGCCAGCACAGCCACCATCGTGAACAGCGCCGGACGGTACGCCGTGGCCGTGAGCGAGCCCGGCTCGCCCTGCGCGTCGAGGAACCCGTTGACGATCAGCGGACCGGCGATCCCCGCCGCCGACCACGCGGTCAGCAGCCGACCGTGGATCGCACCGACCTGGAAGGTGCCGAACAGGTCCCGCAGATACGCCGGCACTGTCGCGAAGCCACCGCCGTAGAACGACAGGATCACGCAGGCCAGCAGCACGAACAGGGCCGTCGAGGTCTGCCCGACGAGCGCCAGCAGCGCGTAGAGCACCATGCCGACACCCAGGTACACCAGGTAGATCGGTTTGCGGCCGATGACGTCGGAGGTGGACGACCACACGAACCGCCCGGCCATGTTGAACAGCGACAGCAGACCCACGAACCCGCCGGCCGCCGCGACTGTCACCGCCGAGGTGCCGTTGTCCCGGAAGAAGTCCTGGATCATCGGGCTGGCCTGTTCCAGGATGCCGATGCCGGCGGTCACGTTGCAGAACAGCACCACCCACAGCAGCCAGAAGGAGCGGGTCTTCACCGCGTTCGCCGCCGACACGTTCGCCGTGGTGACCAGCGGCTTCGCGGCCACGCTGGCCGGGTCGAAGCCGGCCGGACGCCAGTCCTGCGCCGGCACCCGCACGTTCGCCACCCCGAACATCATGATCACGAAATAGCCCAGGCCGAGGGTCACGAACAGCCACACCAGGGCGCTGCCCGACGCCGTCGACCCCGCGTTGGCCGGGTCGTAGCCGGCGTCGTAGAACGACAACAGTTGCCGCGACAGGGGAGAGGCGACCATCGCCCCACCACCGAACCCCATGATCGCCAACCCGGTGGCCAGCCCTGGCCGGTCCGGGAACCACTTGATCAGGGTGGAGACGGGGGAGATGTAGCCGATGCCCAGGCCGATGCCACCGAGCAGCCCGTAGCCCAGGTACAGCAGCCACAGCTGCTTCGTGGCGATGCCCAGCGAGCCCACCAGGAAACCCGCCGCCCAGAAACAGGCGGAGACGAACATGGCCTTCCGCGGCCCGTTCGCCTCCACCCAGGTCCCGGCGACCGCGGCGGACAACCCGAGCATCACGATCGCGATGCTGAAGATCACCCCGATCGCGGTCTGGCTGGTGTCGAAGTGGGCGATCAGCGAGTTCTTGTAGACGCTGGTCGCGTAGACCTGACCGATGCAGAGGTGTATGGCCAACGCCGCCGGGGGGATGAGCCACCGGCTGTAGCCGGGTGGGGCGACGGTGTGCCGACGATCGAGTGCGGAAAGCATGCGCTGCTTCCTCTCCGATGAGGACGAGAAACGTCGCACCCAACGTGCCCACACCACTCGCAAGCGGCAAACCTCACCGTCGCCGGACGGTCGTTCCGCTGAGCTGAGCGGTCAGTCAGCGTCCGCCGCGGCCCCGTGATCGACTCGGCTTCCGGGAAGTCGGCGCATCGCGGCGGCCCGGACACCGCGACATGCCGGGAAACCGAGTCGTCACGCCGCGCCAGCGGCTCAGGCCGCGACTAGCGCAGGTCCGGCAGGTGCCAGCCGCCGGCCAACGCGTCGGCGTCCGCCGGACCCCAACTGCCCTTCTCGTACGACTGCACCGCCGTCGGCAGATCCAGGATCGGCTCGACGATGCGCCACTCCTGTTCGATCGTCTCGGCACGCGCGAAGCGCAGGTGCTGCCCGTCCATCGCATCGTCGAGCAGCCGCTCGTACGCCTCCTGCCGGCGACCGAAAGCCGAGCCGAAGTCGACGGACAGATCCACCGGACGGCTCGCCACCTCAGCACCCGGGCTCTTCGCCTGGATCGACATCGTGATGCCGTCACCGCGCCCGAGGCGGAACCGCAGCAGGTTCGCGGCCCTCGCCGTGCCCCGCTCGGCGGGGATCAGCGAGCGCTGCGGCTGCTTGAACTCGACCACGACCTCCGTCGCCGTCCCCGGCAGGGACTTACCGGTACGCAGGTAGAACGGCACGCCCGCCCAACGGGGGGAGTCGACAGTCAACCGGGTCGCCACGAACGTCTCCGTGTTCGAGCCCGCAGCCACGCCGGGCTCGTCGCGGTAACCGGCGTACTGCCCCCGGACGGTGGACTCGGGCGACAGCGGTGCGATCTGCCGCAGCACCGCGGCCTCCGCCTCCCGGAACGCCGCGGTGTCCTCGCTGGCCGGCGCCTCCATCGCGATGAGCGCCACGACCTGCAGGATGTGGTTCTGCAGCACGTCCCGGGTCGCGCCCACCGTGTCGTAGAAGCCGGCCCGACCCTGGGTGCCGAAACCCTCGGCGAGGGTCACCTGGATGTTGTCGATGTGCTCGTTGTTCCACAGCGGCTCGAACAGCCGGTTGGCGAACCGGAAGGCGTAGAGCCCCTCGACGGCTTCCTTGCCGAGGTAGTGGTCGATGCGGAACACCCGCTCCGGCGCGAAGGCCGCGCCCAGGGTGCGGTCCAGCTCGCGGGAGGACTCCAGGTCACGCCCGAACGGCTTCTCCACGATCACCCGGCCCCGGTCGGCCAGACCCACGGCAGCCAGGCCCTCGACGACGGAGCCGAACACCGCCGGAGGGATCGCCAGGTAGAAGACCGGCCGCTCGGCGTCGCGCAACCGCTCAGCCAGCCGCTGGTACGTCGTCGGGTCCGCGTAGTTGCCGGAGATCATCGAAAGGTTGTCCGCCAGCCGATCGAAGGTCTCGTCGTCGATCTCGTCATCGGCCTCGTTGACCGACTTGCGGGCCATGGTGACCAGTTGCTGATCATCCCAGGGGGAGCGGGCCACGCCGATGACCGGAACGTCGAGGCGGTCGCGCCGGGTCAACTCGTACAGCGCCGGAAACAGCTTCTTCGAGACGAGGTCTCCCGTGACGCCGAACAGCACTACCGCGTCTGAGCGCATGTGCATGGCACTTCCCATTCGATCATCCGAACCTGATCTTCCGAACGGACAACGGCACGACGCACTCCAGGAATTCCCCAGCGTGCGGCGTACGTGAGGTCGGTGACAACACTGTCTCGACGAGCCCTTATGTTAAGGAAGGTTTACAGTACAGGCGAAACGCCGGTAGCCTGCGACTCTAATCGACGAACGTCGATCATGACGAGGCCTGGAGGTACCGTGCGTCGCCGACACACCACCACACGGCTGCTGGCCATAGCCGCACTCGCGCTGCCAGTCATCCTGCCCGCAACGCCCGCCGCCGCCGCGGCACCCACCGCACCAGCCCGACACCTCAGCGACGTCATCCCCGCACCGGTCGAAACCCACCCCGACGCGCACAACACATTCCGGATCACTCCCCTGACCGTCATCCGCACCACCCCCGGCTCAGCCGCCGCCTGGCAGGTCGGCCACCAACTCGCCACCACACTGCGCCCCGCCACCGGCCACCCCCTGCCCGTCCTGCCCGTACGCTCCACCCCGCTACCCGAGATCGCCCTGCTCATCGGCGGCGCCGACGACCGCATCGGCCAACAGGGCTACCAGCTCGGCGTCACCCGCCGCGGCATCACGATCCGCGCCAACACCCCCGCCGGGCTGTTCGCCGGCACCCAGACCCTGCGCCAACTGCTCCCCGCCGAGATCGAGGCACCCGACCGGCAGCGGACCACCTGGACAGTCCCCGGCGGGCGAATCGTCGACTACCCACGCTTCGCCTATCGGGGCGCGATGCTCGACCTCGCCCGCCACTTCCACACCGTCGACGACATCACCGCCTACGTGGACCTGCTCAGCCAGTACAAAATCAACTACCTGCACCTGCACCTCACCGACGACCAGGGCTGGCGCATCCAGATCGACTCCTGGCCCCGCCTCACCACCGTCGGCGGCGGACCCGGCACCGGAGTCGACGGCGTCGGCCCCGGATACCTCACCAAGGCCGACTACAAGGGCGTCGTCGCCTACGCCGCCGCACGACACATCACGATCATCCCCGAGATCGACATGCCCGGACACACCAACGCCGCCCAGTCGACGTACCCCGAACTCAACTGCGACGGCGTCGCACCACCCCCGCGCACCGACATCGCGGTCGGCTACAGCTCGCTCTGCATCAACGACGAACTCACCTACCGCTTCGTCGAGGACGTCATCCGCGAACTCGCCGCCATCACACCCGGACCATTCCTGCACATCGGCGGCGACGAAGCCCACGCCACCACCGACGAGGACTACCGCACCTTCATGAACCGGGTCCTGCCCCTGGTCGCCAAGTACGGCAAGCGCGCCTCCGGATGGAACGAGATCACCCAGGCCGACCTGCCCACCGACGCCGTCGCCCAGTTCTGGGGCACCGGCACCACCAACGCCAGCCTCGCCGCGGCCGCCGCCCGCGGCAACAAGATCATCATGTCGCCGGCGAACAAGGCCTACCTGGACATGAAGTACGACGCCAACACCCGCCTCGGCCTGCGCTGGGCCGGCCTGATCGAGGTGTCCGACGCCTACGGCTGGGACCCCGCCACCCGGGTCACCGGCGTCGGCGAGAACGCCATCCTCGGCGTCGAGGCCCCACTGTGGTCCGAGACGCTGCGCACCCTGGACGACATCGAATACATGGCCTTCCCGCGCCTACCCGCGATCGCCGAACTCGGCTGGTCCACCACCGCCAGCCACGACTGGGAATCGTTCCGGACCCGACTGGGGGGGCAGGCACCCCGCTGGCGACTGCAACAGGTCGACTTCTACCCGTCCCCGCAGGTGCCCTGGATCTGACCCGTACCGCCGTCTGAGGTTGTGGTGCGGGCCGGTGCCCGCACCACATGCAGTCCACTCCAGGCGACCCTCGCGGCAGCCCCCACCAGGACTCGCCGACCAGTGGAACTCCGCCGGGCAGAGGCGGTGATGGTCGCCGGTTCACCGAGGACGTCGCCCATGTCGACGGTCAACTCGGTGACGCCACTGCCCGCCACGCGGGCGGCCAGGCAAGCGGTGCTGTTCACATTCGCGATGTCCTCAGGGACCCCGATCGACGGCGCGAACATCCGGGCCACCACGCCACCAGAGCGGGTGGGCACCGAATAGACGTAGCAACCGAGCAACCCCAACCGGTCGCACGCCACACGGAGCTGGTCCAGATTAGGGCCGAGGGTCACGACCGCATCAGGCGTGATGACCGGCACCAGCATCCGCGCCCGACCCAACGAGGCCACACACGCCCCAGAAAGCAACTCGCCCGCAGCAACACCCAGAGCGTCGACGACAAGGCCGATCTCGACCGAGGTCGCGTCGCGTACGGCCACCGGACCCGCGTCGAACGCGGCCTGGACCTGATCACCGCCACGGACCGCCCGACCGACGAACGTACGCCCCGACACCCGCAGCCTGAACTCGTGCTCTGCGCCGTGGCGACGCCCTGCCAGGAACGCCACGGCGGCCACCGTCCCGTGCCCACACGAAGGCAGTTCCCCCTCGGCGGCAAAGAACCGCAGGTCCACGGGCTCGTCTGCCGTGGCTCGCCCCACGAACACCGCATGCGAGGTGCCCACGCGGGCGGGCACCCGGCTGCGCTCGGCGTCGGTCAACGCGCACGCCCCGGCTGGTGTGGGGGAGAGGGACTCATCGATGACGGCCGTCGCGCTGCCGCCACGCCCGCCCGGAATCGAGCGATCGAAAGCAGCCTCCGCTGACCTGCCGTCACCGCGCCCCACGACTCAGCCACCCCTCAATAGCAACCCGCTCGGGGCCGCGGCCACCGCCGAGCCTGCCAGGTTCTGCGTCCTGGTCAGGAAGGCCAGGGAACTTCGTGGTACGTGGTCCCCGAGGAGACGGTGACGAGATACTCGGACCTTCTCAGCAGGCCACTCCGCAGCGTGTCAAAGTCAACGGGGTCGGCCTCAACGAAGACGGTCGGCCAGGTGAGGTCCGGGACAGCCTGATTGATCAAGGCGTTGACGTCTCGCGTCCACCCGACCTGAACCGTCCAGTCGTGCCCGGGTACGAGGTAGCTCAGGCCCGGCAGGGGCAGCGGGAGCCCATCATCGGTCTTGCCGTTCGCCGCGTAGTACGTCTCGACATCCTCGATGGCCGAAGTGGTGGTCGGTATCAGCCCGGTAGCCTTGGCGCGCTTGTCAACCTCGCGCAGCACATCCAAAATGTCGCCGTCGGCCCCGAAGTACCTGGTGTCGCTAAGACCGCAACTGAGGCGGTAGTCGTCGTGTGGCCACAGGGCGTTGGTGGCTCCGGCGTGGCAGATGTCGCGTGTTGACGTTGCGACCGACCTGAGCGGCGACGCCTGAGTCACGGCGGAGAGCAGGGTGCTGATCTGTTCAGCGCTCGAAGCACTTGCCTGCCGGGCTGCGGCCGAGTGCGCTTCCTGGCTTGCTTCCTCCCGCGTGGGTGCGTCTGACCCGCAGGCTGTCAGCGTGAGCAGCAGAGTTACAGCCGTTGCCAACGTGACCAGGCGACGAGGAGTCATGGTTACCAGGATGCTGGCTGGCTGCACACGCAGGAATGAGTCGCCGTACTCATCCTCCTGCGACCAACGGGTTCGATTCGATAATCCACATTATGTAAAGTAGCGCGTTCCGGGGGTCCCCTCGCCGTTCATTCGACGGGGTCAGTCGCGCGCCAGGCCCGGCGGGCACGCGTCCTCGTCCGGCTCGACGAGACGTGCGTTGACCAGCGGGTTGCGTCGCAGGGCCGCGAGCACCGCACCACTGGCGCCGATGTCGGTCCAGGTGTCGTCCCACAGGGCGGAGACGAGCCAGGAGCGATCCGCCGGAAAGAACAGGTCGGGCAGCGCCCCGTCGCCGCCGCGCATGTGACCGACGCGCCAGGTGAGAGCCTGCTCCGGCCCGGCCTGGACCAACACGTAGGGCCAGTCCCCGTAGAGGGACACCCTCGGGGCGTGCGGGAAGACGACGTCGTGGGCGCCGGTGTCGAGAAAGCCCAGCCACCAGGGCTGATCCGGCGTGCACGCCATCAGCTCGTCGATCACCGCACGTTCGTGGGCGTCGAAACCGACCCCGGCGGGCGAGTGGAAGGTGCCGTACGCCTCGAACACCGGCGGGATCGCGGTGGTGACCGAGAGGCCCTGTGTGGTGCGCCCGGCGAGCCAGGCGACGTCGCTGACCGTGCCGATCCGCCAGGTCCGGCCGTCCTTGCTGACGTCCATGGGCTCCGTCGGGGTCGTTGCGTCTTGCGCGTCGCGATCGACGGCGGCGGGCGACGCCCACCCGGCTGGGCCAGCGGCCCGCCACTGGTGCCCCTCGGAGCAGACCAGATCTGCCGGACCGTCGAGGTCCCGGTACACGATGGGCGTACCGCGTCGACCACAGGTGGGACAGATGGCGGCGAGCGACGTCATGCCGCGCACGATACGTGCTTCTCCGCCAGCTCCAGCCGCGCTCGCGGCGTTCCGGAATGAGGCCCCTCTCCCCTCGTCCACCCGCTTTCCGGATACGCGAAAATGCTGCATAATATCCCTTATGCATCAAAAACAGGACGAATCGCTCGCGGTGCTGATCGAGGAGTTCCTGACCGCGCGGGCCACCCGTAAGCCCTCCCCGCACACCCTGGCCGCGTACCGCAGGGATCTGCACACGGTCGCGGCTCTGGTCGCGGAAGGTGCCACCCCTCCCCTACCCCTGGACGCGCTGTCGATCACCGACCTCTCCCCCCGGGTGATGCGCGCGGCCTTCGCCCGGTTCGCCGCTCCCCGGGCGCCCGCGTCGGTGCATCGGGCCTGGTCCACCTGGAACACCTTCTTCACGTTCCTGGTTGCTGACGGGTTCGTGGCGGGCAACCCGATGCCGGCGGTCGGGCGGCCCCGGGCGCTACTCCCCCAGCCGAAGCCGCTGCGCGGCGCGGACACCCCCGAGGTGCTGCTCGCGTCCGCCGCGCGGGACGACGGTCGGCAACGCGACCCGTGGCCGGAGCGTGATGTGGCGGTGTTGGCGGTGGCGCTCTGCGCCGGGCTGCGCCTGTCGGAGCTGCTGGCGTTGCGCGTCGACTCGCTCGGCGGTCGGCCCGGTGAGCGGCGGGTTGAGGTGGCGGGCAAGGGTGGGCGGCCTCGGGTGGTGCCGATTGAGGCGGATCTGGACCGGGTGCTGCGGGACTATCTGGACAGTCGGGTGCGGCGCTTCGGTTCGCGGTCGGTACGCCCCGACTCGCCGTTTCTGGTGGATCGGCGTGGTGAGCCGTTGCGCCGTGGTGGTCTGCAGTATCTCGTCGAGTCGTGTTACCGGCGGGCCGGCATCGGTGACCGGGTGCCGCGTGGTGCGCGGCTGCACGCGCTGCGGCACACCTTCGCGACGAGGTTGGCGGAGGACGGTGCGAGCGCGGCGGAGATCATGCGGTTGTTGGGGCACGCGTCGTTGGCGTCGTCGCAGACGTACATCGAGGTGACGGCCGGGCAGCAGCGCGACGCGGTCCGCGCCAACCGGACCAACCGCGCGCTGGCGGGTCTGGTGCCGCCCGGGTGATGGTGGTCAGTGTGCGCGGTGGCCGGTGCCGTCGGCGGTGGCGGGCAGTGGGCCGAGGACGGCGTTGATGATGTGGATGCGGGCGTTGGTGGCCTGGTAGTCGGCGCAGACCGTGTCGGCGCGGTCGCCGAGGCGGGTGGTGGGCCCGGTGCGGGTGACGGTGACGGTGACGCCGTCGAGGGTGGTGGCGGTGCCGGCGGTGGTGAGGTCGGCGATCGGGTGGCTTCCGGTGATGAGGTGGGCTTTCAGCAGGGTGCGGAGCTGGTCGGTGTGGTGGGTCATGAGGTCGTCCCAGTTGTCCTCGGAGAACGTGGCGGCGAAGGCGTCGTCGGAGGGTGCCAGGACGGTGACGCCGTCGCCGGCGGGCAGGTCGGTGAGGACGCCGCTGGTGCGCAGGGCCGCTTCGAACGTGGTGAGGGTGGGGATCCAGCGCAGGGCCTGGTCGACGGGTTGCCCGGCGAGGAAGCTCGGGTTGCCGGGGTCGGTGCCGGTGGGCAGGGCGGCGCAGAGTGGCCCGGCGGGCTGGGGTGCGGTGCTCGCGGGCGCGGCGTCCGTGCGGGGAGCTGCGGGGCTGCCGGTGCAGGCGGCCAGCAGCAGGGTCGGCAGGAGCAGGCCGAGCGTCCGTTGGACGCGTCGAGCGCGGTGCGGTCCGCGGAATCGTCGGGGGTGTCGCGGTGGGATGGCAGGGTGCGACACGGCGGCCTCCACGGGTGCGGGGTGGGTGGTGAGGTGCCGGCGGCGTGGGTGTCGGGCCCGCGCCGCCGGCGTGACGGCTCGCTAGTTGTGGGTCACAGTGCCGCGCACTGGGTGGTGCGGGGGCCGTGGACGGTGTTGGCGATGCCGAGGTTGTGCGGGGTGGGGTTGTTGCCGGTGCAGTTGAGCGGGGCGCGGATGGTGGTGCCGGCCAGCACGGGTGCGTCGGTGCCGGTGGTGTTGCCGGACAGGTCGACGGGGCCGGCGATGGTGGCGTCGATGATGGAGATCGTGCCGGTGGTGGCGATGCGGACGGGGCCGTTGATGGTGCTGTCGGCGAGGAGGATGCCGGCGGCGCCTGCGGCGGTGAGCGGGCCGCTGATGGTCGTTGCCGTCGTGACGAGTGCCGCGCCGGCCCGGACGGTGACCGGGCCGTTGATGGTGGCGTCGTCGGCGCAGGTGAAGCCGGTGACGGCCAGGGGTCCGTTGCGGCGGCCGGTGAGGGTGGGATAGACGCGTTCGCCGTCGGTCAGCTTCTCCACGCCCTTGCCGTCGAGGAGCAGGGGGATGAGGCCGCGTTCGGGTTGGTTGAGGGGGACGTAGTGGTCGTCGCCGATCGTGATGACCTTCCAGCCGTGGGCGGCGATGCGCTGGGCGACGGTGGTGCCGACGCCACCGGGCCCGTCGGTGCGGGCGCCGTTGTACTGCGCGTCGGTGAGTTTGTAGGCGCAGGGCGGGTTGTCGAGGATCAGGTCGGCGGGGGGCGCGTCGAGTGGTGGCGGGCTGTCGCCGGGGTGCGGTGCCGGGTGGGCGGGGATGGGGCGGGAGCCGCGGAAGACCAGCCGGCCGGTGTTGGCGGCCTGGGTTTCGATGGCCTCGCTGCGGGCCTTGAGGATGTCGGCGCGGTCTGCGCGGTGGTAGTCGAGGAACTGGTGGAACGTCCACAGGGCGGAGTAGGTCTTGCGGCGTCGGTTGTTGGTGGCGTTGCCCTCGTCGGGGCGGGTCTGGCCGCCGGAGCTGCGCAGTTCCAGCAGGGAGTTGGTGACGTTCTTGAGCCCGAGGGTGTTGCGCAGGATGGTCTCTTCGCTGAGGCCGACGTTGCCGCCGCCTTCGCAGCCGTAGGGGCAGGCCCACCAGCCGGCTTCGGCGCCCTTGGCGTACATGTGGCCTTCGATCATGTCCTGGGACTGGTCGAAGATGGGTTGGGCGACGTTCTGGTGCCGTGGGGGCAGCATCGGCAGGTCGCCGGCGCGGGAGTTGCCGAACTCGTGGCCGTCGTAGCCGGCGACGGGTCGGTAGTCGCGGACCATTTTGATGTACGCGGTGGTCTCGGGTTGGCGGATCAGGGAGTAGTCGCGGTTGAGGTCCTGGCCGGTGGAGTTGCCGCGGGTGTTGTTGGCGCGGCCGTCTCCGTTGATGGTGGGGACGATCAGGACGGTGGTGTGGCTGAGCAGGTCGGTGATGCGGGGGTCGGTGCTGAAGGCGAGTTGGCGGGCCATGATGAGGCAGGCTTCGCGGTCGCCGGGTTCGTTGCCGTGCACGTTGCAGTTGATGGCCACGGGTGCGGTGGCGGCGACTGCTTCCGGGGTGGCCGCCGGGGTGGGGTGGCCGATGACCATCATGTTGATGGGTCGGTTCTGCACTGTGCGGCCGAGTTCGACGACGCGTACGCGGTCGCTGAGGGCGTCGATGGCGGCGGTGTAGGCGTACTCGTCGGTGTCGGTGGTGTACTGCGCGGCGTGGGTGGTCTCCCAGCCGGTGCGCAGTTGCTCGCCGGGGGTCGTGGGGTTGCCCCAGGGTGCGGTGGTGGTGGCGGTGACCGGGTCGGAGTAGGGCTGTTCGGTGGTGCCGGTGCGGGCGCGTACGCGCCATTGGAAGGTATCGCCGGGGTTGTAGCCGGCGTCGGCAAAGGTGGGCGCGTGTTGGTTGATCTGGCGGTTGGGTCGCCAGATGCCGACGATGGTGGGTGCGCCGGTGGGGGTGTTGTCGGCGTCGACGGGGGTGCGTTCGATCTGGTAGTCGGTGGCGCCGTCGACGGGTTGCCAGGCGAGGGTGGTGTATCCGTCGGCCTGATGGGCGGTGAGGGCGGTGACCTGGTCGGGTGGTGCGGCGTTGGCGGGGGTGGGTGCGGTGGTGAGGGTGACGGCGATGAGGGTGGACACGGCGATGAGGGTGGGTCGCTGGCGTCTCATGTGGCCTCCGACGAGTTGATCGTGGCGCGTGTCGACCAGCATGATTGTCGAAGTCCGTCGATGCAATGATCTTGAGGGAATCTTGCGACTTGGCGGTCCGCTCCCCCGCCGACCCTTGATTGACCCGTTTTCGGGAAGGCGCGGTGTCCGGGGCACGGGGATGCCCCGGTTTTCAGGAAGCCGAGCCGAGCGTGGAGGCCGCCTCAGGCCGCGATGCGGCCGGCGGGGCGATGATGCTCAGCCGAGGTCGACCAGCAGGGGTCGGTGGTCGGAGATGGTGGACGCCGGCGCGGTGACCGCGCGTACGGGTGGGAGCTGGTCGAGGGCGTGCCGGTCGGCGAGGATGTGGTCGAGTTGGACGCGGGGCTGCCCGGACGGGTAGGTGGGGCGTCGGCCCAGGGGGCGCCAGCCGGAGATGAGCCGGGCCGCGCCGGCGGGCAGGTTGAGGTCGCCGAGCAGGACGCGGGGCCCCGGTAGCGCGCGCAGGGCGCGGACGGTCTGACGTAGTTGGCGGGCGTTCCACCCGGGCACGAAGGACAGGTGGGTCGCGGCGACGGTGAGGGGGCCGTGCGGGGTGTCCAGGACGGCGGCGAGGATCACGCGGGGTTCGTCGTGCAGCAGGATGAGGCCGCCGCGGGGGCCGGGCACGTAGACCGGTGAGCGCACCGGCGCCGGCTTGAGTCGGGTGACCTGCCAGCTGCGCACGGGGTATCGGCTGATCAGCCCGATGCCGTAGCAGGGTTCGCCGTGGCCGTCGTCGTCGTGGCGCAGTGGGCGGAACTGTTCGCCGGGGGTGCCGACGACGGCGGCGGCGAAGCGGTGGTGGGGTGCGCCGAGGGCGCGGGCGGCGATGGCGGTGAGGTCGAGGTTGCCGCTGCGGCGTTGGTCGCGGTCGACCTCCTGCAGGGCGAGCACGTCGGCGTCGAGGGCGCCGATGGCGGCGGCGAGTCGGTCGGAGTCGACGAGCCCGTCGGTGAGGGACCGCCCGTGCAGCAGGTTGAAGGTGGCCAGGCGCACTCCTGCACCTTACGTGCCCGTGGCATGGTTGCCGGGTGGTGAAGGTCTTGCTGTGTTCGGTGCTGGTGTTCGTGGCGGTCGGCGCGTTGGGGGTGTGGTTGCGGCGTACGCGGGGTCGGTGACCGGGTGAGGCTGGCCACTCGGGTGCCGGTGAGGCGCGTCGGGTGGGCAGAATTGCCGCCCGTGGACGCCGTGACGCTGAGTACCCTGCTGGCCGCCGCCGCGATGGCCGGGTGGGTCGATGCCGTGGTCGGTGGTGGCGGGTTGTTGCTGCTGCCGGCGTTGTTGGTGGCCGCCCCGGGGTTGCCGGTGGCCACCGCGTTGGGCACGAACAAGTTGGCCGCGATCTTCGGTACGGCCACTGCGGCGGCGACGTACGCCCGCAGGACGAAGGTCGACTGGCGGGTGGCGGGCCCGGCGGCGGGGTTAGCGGTGCTCAGCGCGGGCGTCGGTGCGGCGTTGGCCGGGGCGGTGCCGGCGTCGGCGTACCGGCCGGTCGTGCTGGTGGTGCTGGTGTCGGTGGCGGTGTTCGTGCTGCTGCGTCCCCGGATGGGGGTGGTGGCGGTGCCGGCGAAGCGCACTCCGGTGCGGGTGGCGGTGGTGATCGCGGTGGCCGGGGTGGGGATCGCCCTGTACGACGGGTTGATCGGCCCGGGCACCGGCACGTTTCTGGTGTTGGCGTTCACCGCCCTGGTGGGCGCGGACTTCGTGCACGGCTCGGCGATGGCGAAGGTTGTCAACGCGGGGACGAACCTGGGCGCGCTGGTGGTGTTCGGGGTGACCGGGCACGTGTGGTGGCTGCTGGGCGCGGGCATGGCGGTGTGCAACATCGCCGGCGCGGTGCTGGGGGCGCGGATGGCGTTGCGCCGCGGCTCCGGGTTCGTGCGGGTGGTGTTGCTGGTGGTGGTGGTGGCGTTGGTCGCGAAGCTGGGCCACGACCAGTGGGTGAGCTAGCCGCGGCGGCTGGGTGAGTCGAAGCGCCCGGCGCGGATCTCGCGCAGGGCCCGGCGGCGGGTGTCGCCGCGCAGGGTGTCGACGTAGAGCTTCCCGCCCAGGTGGTCGGTCTCGTGTTGCAGGGCGCGGGCCAGGAACCCGCTGCCGGCGATGGTCAGCGGCTCGCCGTGCTGATCGACGCCGTGGGCGGTGGCGTGCAGGGCCCGCACGGTCGGGAAGTACAGCCCGGGGATGGACAGGCAGCCCTCCTCGTCGTCCTGGAGCTCGTCGGACAGCTCCAGGGTGGGGTTGATGAGGTGGCCGCGGTGCCCGTCGGCGTCGTAGACGAACACCTGGGCGCTGACGCCGATCTGCGGTGCGGCGACGCCGGCGCGGCCGGGCTCGCCGAGCAGGGTGTCCATCAGGTCGGTGACGAGGGCCCGCAGCTCGGCGTCGAAGGTCGTGACCGGTTCGCACCCGGTGCGCAGGACAGGGTCGCCGATGATCCGGATGGGCCGCATGGTCATGGGGTTCAGCGTATCGCCGTGCGGTGCGGCGGTCAGCGCCCGGCCAGGGTGGCGCGGATCGGGGTGGTCTTCGCGGCGGCCTCGGCGACCTCGGCGTGTGCGTCGCTGTCCCAGGTGATGCCGCCGCCGGCCCAGGTGTGCAGCCGCTGGCCGTCGGCGGCGGCGGTGCGAATGGTCAGGCCCAGGTCGACGTGGCCCGGGGCGACCCAGCCCAGCGCGCCCATGCTGGCGCCCCGCCCGACCGGTTCGAGGGCGCTGATCTGGGTCAGGGCGGCGAGTTTCGGGGCGCCGGTGACGGAGCCGCCGGGGCAGGTGGCGCGCAGCAGGTCGGCGAGGCCGAGGCCGTCGGCGGCGGCGGCGCGGACTGTCGACTCGGCCTGCCACAGGTCGCACCAGCGGCGCACGGCGAACAGTTCGTCGACGGTGACGGTGCCGGTGCGGGCGATGCGGGCGAGGTCGTTGCGTTCCAGGTCGACGATCATGATGTGTTCGGCGCGTTCCTTCGCGCTGGCGAGCAGTTCGGCGCGGCCGGTGGCGGTGGCCGGGCGGGTGCCCTTGATCGGGCGGGTGATCACCTGCCCGTCGGTGACCTCGACGAGGGTTTCCGGGGAGGCGCAGCCGATGGCCCAGCCGTCGCCGGTGAGGACGCCGCCGTAGCGGGCGCCGGGGAGCGCGCCGAGACGGCTCAGGGCCGGCAGCGGGTCGCCGGTGTAGGGGGCGGCGGCGTGGCCGACGAGGTTGCTCTGGTAGACGTCGCCGCGGCCGATGGCGGCGCGGACCGCGTCGACGGCGGCGGCGTGCTGGCCGGGGGTCCAGCTCTCGACCCACTCGCCGAGCCACCACGGCGGCGGCGGGCCGGGCCGGGCGACAGGGGTGGGGCCGTGCTCGTAGACGACGACGGCGAGGTCGGGCAGGGCCGGTGCGGGTTCGGGCGCCCGGGTGGGTGCGCCGGCCAGCAGCGCCCCGGCGGCGGCGGACAGGTACAGCGCCGCGCCGCAGACCCCGGTGCCGTGCTGGCCGGTGGAGGGTCGCGTCAGGTCGTGCACGGGTAGGCCATGCGCCGCGAGGAACTCCTCGGCGAGGGCCGCGGGGTCGCCGCCGTCGCCGAGGGACCAGTGCAGGCGGGCGCGTTCGGTCAGCGCTCCCCGGCACGCGGCCGGCGCGGCGGGTACATCGATCGACGCAGCAGGGCCGCGGTGGGCGGCCAACGCCGCCGGGCCGCTGTCCGCGGCCAAGCCAGCCTGGCCGCTGTCCGCGGCCAAGCCAGCCTGGCCGCTGCCCGCGGCACACACCTGTGGGAGCGTTTCCACGCCGTACGGTCCAACCTTCCTCATCCGTTCAGTGGATTTCCCGTGCACCAGGCGGGCACCTGCTCGATGCTGGACACTTTCGCTTGGTACTGTGCGTCACTGGTCATGTGAACCATGACACAGTGCCCCCACAGTCCGGAGAACCCGATGTGCCAGCACCAACCGACCTGCCCCTCCGCTGAAGCCACCGACCGGGAAGCCGCGCGGGTCCTCGCCTGCTTCCGTGAGCAGGGCTGGAGCCTGCTCTGCAACGGTGTCATCGTCTTCGAGGACACCGGCGAGCTGCTTCCCGACGGCAGCAGCATCGCACCGCACCGCGGCCCCGCCCGCCACGCTCTCGTGGCCTGACCGACCACTCAGCGTCACCGTTTAGCCGCCGTCGACCCAGGCTAGTCCCCCGGTAAGGGACGTCCCCGCCCAGGTCGCAGCGGCTGCCGGGGCAGGCCGTACCGCCCGCCCCGGCGCGCCGTCGTCAGTCCTCGACCGGCTGCGGCGTCGTCAGTCCTCGAACGCCTCCGGCGACGGGCACGAGCAGACCAGGTTCCGGTCGCCGTACGCGCCGTCGATGCGCCGCACCGGCGGCCAGTACTTCCCGGCCCGGTCCACCCCGGCCGGGTACGCGCCCACCGACCGCGGGTACGCGTGTGACCACTCGTCACCGCTGACCATCGCCGCGGTGTGCGGCGCGTTGGCCAGGGGGTTGTCCCCCGCCGGCCACGCCCCGGAACCCACCTGCTCGATCTCCGCGCGGATCGCGATCATCGCGTCACAGAACCGGTCCAGCTCGGCCAGGTCCTCGCTCTCGGTCGGCTCCACCATCAGCGTCCCCGCCACCGGGAACGACATCGTCGGCGCGTGGAAGCCGTAGTCGATCAGCCGCTTCGCCACGTCGTCGACGCTCACCCCGGTCGCCTTCGTCAACGGCCGCAGGTCGAGGATGCACTCGTGGGCCACCAGGCCCTTGTTGCCGGCGTACAGCACCGGGAAGTGCCCTCGCAGTCGCGCCGCCACGTAGTTCGCCGCGAGGACCGCCACACCGGTGGCCCGGGTCAGCCCCTCGGCGCCCATCATCCGCAGGTACGCCCACGGGATCGGCAGGATCCCCGCCGACCCGTACTTCGCCGCCGAGATCGCCGGCGTGGCGTCCACGTGCGCGCCCAGCGGGTCACCGGGCAGGAACGGCGCCAGGTGCGCGCGGACCGCCACCGGGCCCACCCCGGGGCCACCGCCGCCGTGCGGGATGCAGAACGTCTTGTGCAGGTTCAGGTGCGACACGTCCGCGCCGAACTTGCCGGGCTTGGCGAACCCGACCAGGGCGTTGAGGTTCGCCCCGTCGACGTACACCTGCCCGCCGGCGTCGTGGACCTTCGCGCACAACGACGCGATGCCCGTCTCGTACACGCCGTGCGTGGACGGGTACGTCACCATGATCGCGGCGAGCGCGTCCCGGTGCTTGTCGATCTTCGCGTCCAGGTCGACGAGGTCGACGTTGCCGTCGTCGTCGCAGGCCACCACGACGACCCGCATGCCGGCCATCACCGCCGACGCCGCGTTCGTGCCGTGCGCCGATGACGGGATCAGGCACACGTCGCGGTGCGTCTCACCCCGCGACGCGTGGTACGAGCGGATCGCCAGCAACCCGGCCAGCTCGCCCTGCGAACCGGCGTTGGGCTGCACGCTCACCGCGTCGTAGCCGGTCACCTCGGCCAGCCACGACTCCAGCTGACCGATCATCTCCCGGTACCCGACGGTCTGCGCGTCCGGCGCGAACGGGTGGATGTTCGCGAACTCCGCCCAGCTGACCGGCTCCATCTCGGTGGTCGCGTTCAGCTTCATCGTGCACGACCCGAGCGGGATCATGCCCCGGTCCAGGGCGTAGTCGAAGTCCGACAGCCGCCGCAGGTAGCGCAGCATCGCCGTCTCCGAGTGGTGGCTGCGGAACACCGGGTGGGTGAGGAAGTCGCTGCCGCGCGTCAGGTCGACCGGCAGGGCCGTGTCCACGTCGCCGTCGAACGCGGGCACCCCGAACGCCGCCCACACCTGCGCCAGGTGCGCGTCGGTAGTGGTCTCGTCGCAGGACACCCCCACCCGGTCGGCGTCGACCAGCCGCAGGTTCACACCACGGTCCGCGGCGGCGGCCACCACCTCTGCGGCCCGCCCGGGCACGGTCGCGGTGACGGTGTCGAAGAACGCGGCGTCCGCGACGTCCACCCCGCCGGCGCGCAACCCGGCCGCGAGCCGCGCCGCCATCCGATGGGTACGCGTCGCGATGTCCCGCAGCCCGTCCGGGCCGTGGTAGACGGCGTACATGCCGGCCATCACCGCGAGCAGCACCTGCGCGGTGCAGATGTTGCTGGTCGCCTTCTCCCGGCGAATGTGCTGCTCACGGGTCTGCAACGCCAACCGGTAGGCCGGGTTGCCGTCCGCGTCGCGCGACACTCCGACCAGGCGCCCGGGCAGCATCCGCTCCAGGCCCGAGCGCACCGCCAGGTAACCGGCGTGCGGCCCACCGAAGCCCATCGGTACGCCGAAACGCTGGGTGGTGCCGGCGGCGATGTCCGCGCCGATCTCCCCCGGTGCGCGCAGCAGCGTCAACGCCAGCAGGTCCGCCGCCACGGTCACCAGAGCGCCGACGGCGTGCGCCGCCTCCACGAGGGCCGCGTGCTCGCGCACCGCCCCGGACGCCCCCGGGTACTGCAGGTGCAGGCCGAAGAACTCCGCCGGCAACTCGTCGCGCTGCACGTCGAGGACCCGCACGTCGATGCCGAGCGGCTCGGCCCGGCTGGTGATCACCGCGATGGTCTGCGGCAACGCGTCGGCGTCGACGACGTACACGCCGCTCTTGCTCTTGGAGGCCCGCCGCGCCAGGGTCATCGCCTCCGCCGCCGCGGTGCCCTCGTCGAGCATCGAGGCGTTCGCGGTGGTCAACCCGGTCAGGTCGGTGACCATGGTCTGGAAGTTCAGCAGCGCCTCCAGGCGGCCCTGGCTGATCTCCGGCTGGTACGGCGTGTACGCCGTGTACCAGGCCGGGTCCTCCAGCACGTTGCGGCGGATCACCGCCGGGGTGTGCGTGCCGTGGTACCCCAACCCGATCATGGAGACGGCGACGGTGTTACGTGCCGCGAGGGCCCGCAGCTCGGCGATCGTCTCGGCCTCGGTGGCCGGGTCGGGCAGGTCGAGGGTGCCGTGCCAGCGGATCACCTCGGGGATCGCGGCGTCCATCAGCTCGTCGATCGAGTCGTGCCCGACGACCTCCAGCATCCGACGCTCATCGTCGGGGCCGGGACCGATGTGACGGGTGGCGAACTGCTCTACGGTCATAGGGGGGCACTCCCGGGGCGAGGTCGACGTGTCGGCCTCCCCCTCTGTCGCACCCACAGGGCACTCCACAGTGCCTGCCCACGAGGTCCTTTTGCCTGAGAGGTTCCGGGGAGGATTTGCCCCTTCGGCGCCGCCCTGCGTGCTGTCGGGCGGTCTCTCCCACGTGGGTGTTACCGGCGTGGTCAACGCTACCAGCGTTGGTGTTTCCGGCGGATGTCCTACCCCCGGGCCAGGTGCCCGCCCGGGGCCCGGCCCGTCACACCCCCAGCGGTGCCCCGGCGCCGACCCGCGCGGCCAGCTGCTGCAGCACCGCGCCCAGCGGCGCGTCGACGCACACGGTGGCGTGGCCGTCACCCCGGGTCGGCCCCTGGTTGACGATCGCGACCGGGATGCCCCGTTTCGCGGCCCGAATCACGAACCGGCGACCCGACATCACCGTCAACGACGACCCGAGCACCAGCAACGACCGGGCCTGCTCCACGGCCGCGAAACACCGCGCCACCCGCTGCGCCGGCACCGTCTCACCGAAGAACACCACGTCCGGTTTCAGCATCCCGGTGCCGCAGATCCCGCAGTCCACCGGCCGAAACGCCGCCACCTGCTCATCGGGGAGATCAACATCACCGTCCGGGTTGACCGCGGCGACGCGGGCCACGAACTCCGGGTTGGCCTCGCGCAGCCGCCGGTGAAGCTCCTCCCGGGAGGTCAGGTTGCCGCAGTCCAGGCAGGTCACCTCGTCGAGGCGGCCGTGCAGCTCGATCACCGACGGGCTGCCGGCCGCACCGTGCAGACCGTCGACATTCTGGGTGATCACCGTGTCGACCAGCCCGGCCTGTTGCAGCCCGGACACCGCCCGGTGCCCGGCGTTGGGCGCCGCGCCCGCGATCAACCGCCAGCCCAGGTGGCTGCGCGCCCAGTAGCGCCGCCGGGCCAGGGGATCGCGGGTGAACGCCTGGAAGGTCATCGGCGTGTGCCGCCGCGCCACCCCGCTGGGCCCCCGGTAGTCCGGAATTCCCGACTCGGTGGACAGGCCGGCGCCGCTGAGCACCACCACCCCACCACCGGCCACCAGCGAGGTCAACGCGTCGAAGCTCTCCATCACCTCTCCATGCTGCCTCAACCGGTTCACCAACGCCGAGCCCCGCGCCGGGTGGGCGGCCCCACCCGGCGCGGGTGGCGTCGGCGGCGAAGACGACGGCTATACCGCGACGACGTCGGCGACGACGCACGCGATGTTGTCCGGCGCCCCCTCGGCCCGCGCCAGACCGATCAGCGCCCGCACCGTGTCCTCGGGATCGTCCGTCGCGGCCAACGCCGACCCCAGATCGGCCCGGTCGACGACCGCGGACAGCCCGTCGGAGCACAACAGGTACCGGTCACCCGGCAACGCGGTACGCAGCGCCAGATCCGCCTCGACCTGCCGACCGCCACCGAGGGCGCGCACCAGCACCGCGCGCTGCGGATGCGTCGCGGCCTGGTCCCGGTCGAGCCGCCCCTGATCAACCTGGGCCTGCACCCAGGTGTGATCCTGCGTGAGCAGCGACAGTTCACCGCCGCGCAGCAGGTAGGCCCGGGTGTCACCGACGTGCACCAGCGCCAGCCGGGAACCGCTGAGCAGCAGCGCGGTCAGCGTGGTGACCGGCTGGTCGGTGTCGGTGGCCAACCCCTGCACGGCGCGGTCGGCGTCGCTCACCGCGCTGGCCAGCATCGTCAGCAGGTCGGCGGCCGGCACGTCGGTGAACGCCAACGGCTTCAGGGCGTCGACGGCGGCGGCGCTGGCGGCCGCACCGCCGGGCCCCCGCATACCGTCGGCCACGGCGAGCAACCGCTCGCCGGCGTACGCGGTGTCCTCGTTGCTGTCGCGCACCAGCCCGGTGTCACAACCGGCGGCGCAGCGGACGGCAACTGTGGGATTCGGGTCGGACATGGTGGCGCCCCCTTCAGACAGGTGGTCCACGAGGAGGGTGGCGAGCCGGGCACGCGCCGCGGTGTCGGCGCTGACCTGCCGCCAGTACGCGGTGACCGCCTCAGCCGCCGCCGCGGGCTCCAAGCCGCACACGACCCGGATCGTCGCCAGCGGCATACCGAGCCGACGCAACTGGGCGACCAGCCGAGCCACCGGCAGCTGAGCCGGGTCGTAGAGCCGGTAACCGGACTCCGGATCGACAGCGGCCGGCACCAGCAGCCCAACCTGGTCGTACAGGCGCAACGCCTTCGGTGTCAGCCTCGCCGCCCGGGCGAACGCCCCGATGGTCATCAGCCCCACGTCGACATCCTCCTCGCGCCGGTCACGGCGACCGGCACCCGCCAGGCTCAGGGTTGCCCGAAGGTCAAGGTCAAGCCGGTGACACCGCCTGCACCCCGCGGCGCCGGTAGGTTGGGCGCATGCGCGTTGTCATCGCCGGAGGCCACGGCAAGATCGCCCTACTGTTGCAACGCCACCTCGTCGGGCGCGGCGACACCGCCGTCGGCCTCATCCGCAACCCCGAGCAGACCGCGACGCTGCGCGCCGCCGGCGCCACCCCCGTCGTCTGCGACCTGGAACACACCCCGCTCGAACAGGTGGCCGGGCACCTCGACGGCGCCGACGCGGTGGTCTTCGCCGCGGGCGCCGGCCCCGGCAGCGGCGCCGCCCGCAAGGACACCGTCGACCGGGCCGCCGCCGTGCTGCTCGCCGACGCCGCCACCCGCGCCGGCGTCCACCGCTACCTGCTCGTCTCCTCCATGGGCGTGGACACACCACCCGCCCCCGGCACCGACGACGTGTGGGCGGCGTACCTGCGCGCCAAACGCGCCGCCGAGGACGACCTGCGCGGCCGCGACCTGGCCTGGACGGTGCTGCGACCCGGCCGGCTCACCGACGACCCACCCACCGGGCGGGTCACCCTCACCCCACACGCCGGCCGTGGCGCGATCAGCCGCACCGACGTCGCCCACGTCCTCGCCGCCCTGCTCGACGAACCGGGGACCACCGGCGCGACACTGGAACTCGTCGACGGACCCACCCCGATCGCCGAGGCCGTCCGCGCCGCCGCCAGCTGACCACCCGCCGCGCCGACGGTTGCCCTCAGCCGCCCGGGCGGTGCGCGGCGACCAACACCGGCCCGCCGGGGACGGTCGGAAAACGCCGAACCTCACCCAACCCGGCCCCCGCCAGCACCTCCGCCATCCGGTCGGCGTCGAAGGCGTTGCCGCCGTTGCGGACGGCGTTCCACCGGTCGACGGCCGCCCGCAACGGGTCCCCGGCCGGCGGATTGGTGCCGGCCACCAGCCAGCCACCGGGTCGCAGCGCCTGCACCAGCCGGGGCAGCGCGAGCGCCAACGTCTGCTGGGGAAGAAACGGCGCCGGCACCCAGACCAGGTCGTATCCGCCCGGCTCGACCACCTCCGCGACGTCCTGCCGGCGCAAACTGATCCGGTCCGCGACGTCGGCCGCCTCGGCCAACTCCCCGCGGGCCAGGTCCAACGCCCGTTGCAGCACGTCGATACCCACCACCGACACCCGCGGCAACGCGCGGGCCAGGGCGACAGCCAACGCCGCGACACCGGTGCCCGCGTCCAGCACCCGGGCGTCAGCCGAATCCAAGCGCTCCGCCAGCCCCGCCAACTCGGGCACCACCCGGGTCGCCAACGCCCGGCCGGTCGCCGCCGACGCCCGGCCCTGGTGCAACAACACCTCGTCGTCCACCTGCGCCCAGCCGGCCCCGCCCCCGCCGGAAGGCTCCTGCGCCGCCGCGGCGACCGCCTGCCGCAGCGAACTCAACCGCGCCTGCACCGCGCTGCGCCCGGTCGGCCCGTCGGCAGGCACCAGCGACGGATGCGCGACCGGCGTCGCGCCGTCCCAGGACAGCAGACCGGCGGCCTCCAGCACCGCGCTGCGGTGCGGCGACGCCGCGAGGACCTCGGCGAGCGGGGCCGACAGGGCGTCACTCATGGTGCCGACCGCGGCCGCCAGCGCCCACGCCGATGCCTCCAACGCGGCCAGCGGGTCCGCTGACCCGCCGGACGGGGACGGTGATACCGACACGACGGCACCTCTCCCCGTGGCGGGCCACCGCTCAGCCCCGCCTGACCCCTCCGACTATGCCACCGCCGCCAGCGCACCGGGTGGGGTCCACGTCAGCGCACCCCACCCGGCGACTCAACGCTGCTGGTGCCGCGGCAACGCCGACTGGCCCACCACGCCACCCACGAACGGCGCCCCCGGCGTCTCCGCCGCGATCCGATCCATCGTGCGCGCCAACTGCTCACTGCCGTCGTCGAGATGCCGCGCCGCCGCCTGCATGTGCGACACCATCATCTCGCCGAAGATCCGCAACGCCTCCCGGGTCGCCACCGTGTCGTCGAAGCTCGGCCCCGCCGCGCTGCGGTACTCCGCCACCGCCCGCTCCGCCTCCTGCTTCGCCTCCGCCTCCGCCGCGTGCAGGTAACTCTCGTACTGCACCCGGGCGTACTCGGCGACCCGACGCGCGTAGTCATGGGCCTGCGCGATGATCTGCTCGGCCTCCCGTTGCGCCGCCGACAGCAGATTCACCTCCCGCGCCGCCGGGACCTTCGCCGCCGCGCCCGTACTCGGAATCACCCCGTGCCGGTGCAACTCCACCCGGTCGGTCAGCCGCTCGTTCTCCGCCCGCAACGTCGCGATCTGCGTCGCCAACAGGTCCAACTCGTCAGCGACCTGCACCCGGAACCGGTCCACGTCGGCGTTGTCGTAACCGCGCCGAGCGAACGACGCCGCACCGAACTCCCACCGCCGAACCCGGTCGGCGGTCATCCGCACCTGCACACCGCCGGAAACCTGCACCCCGTCATACCGACTGATCGGCGTCGCACTCACCTGTGCAGACCTCCGTTCGCGACCGCCGGGCTCGCAAGCTCACTGCTCGCGCTCACCTGTGCCCACCTCCCGAAGTGTCACCCGCAGCCGGTTGCTGCACCGCCGTCCGCCACGCCGGGCCGTACCACTGCGCGCCCAGGCCCTCGTGGTGCACCTGACCCGCGTGGTAACCCGCCTGCACCAACGTCCGCACCGCGTGCGACACCATCTCGTCCGACCCACACACGAACACGTGCCGGGATCGCCAGTCACCGTCGGCCAACGCCCGGTCCACCGCTTGGACGAACTCCCCCGGCCGGTGCACGTCGGCACCGACCACGTACGTCACCGTCAACCACGGATACGACGACGCCAACTTGTCCATCGCGTCGCTGTCGTAGAACTCGCTACGGGAGCGGGCCCCCACGTACAGGTCCACTCGCCGGCGGGAACCCTCCGCGGCCACCTGCTCCACCAACGCCTTCACCGGCGCCCAGCCAGTACCCGCAACCAACAGCAACAGGTCACTGGAGCCCGCCGACCGCAACCCCAGCCGGTCCCCCACCGGCGCCGCCAGGTGGATCCGATCCCCCACCGCCGACCCGTACACCAGCCGCGACGACACCGCGCCACCCGGCGCGGCCCGCACATGCAACTCCAACGTGCCGTCCGCGCGCGGCGCGTTCGCCGGCGAGTAGTACCGCCACGACCGCACCGACGGGTGCGACACACCGATCGACTGACCCGGCGTGAACGGCAACAGATACTGCGGACGCACCGTCAACACCGCCACGTCGAACGCCCGCCGCTCATGCGCCACGATCTCCGCCACCCACCACGGCGGATTGACCGCCTCAGCGGCCTGCGCGGCCTCCATCATCACCTGGGCGACCAACCCGTACGCGGCAGTCCAGTCCGCAGCCAACTCGTCGGTCCACTGCTCGGCGAGGAAATGCTGCAACGTCGCCACCAGCGCCTCACCGACCGCCGGATAGTGCTCCGCGCGGACCGCGAACTTGCGGTGATCCGCGCCGAGATCCTGCAGGAAACCCACCAGCCGATCCACCTGGTCCACGTTGGACACGATGTGACCCAACGCGGTCACGAGGCGGTCCCGCTGACCGGCCATGTTCGTGGGGAACATCTGCCGCGTCTCAGGATGAGCGAGGAACAACGTCGAGTAGAAGTAGAGCGGCACCTGGTCGCCATGACCGGCGACCACCGACCAGCTCTGCTTGAGGCGAGCCGCGTCCACGCTCAGGCGCCCGACCTGTTCCCGGCAGCCACCACCTGGCCCTGCACCTGCCCCAGCACTGTCTGCACGTCAGCGAGGATGTCCGCCGGCACCCCCAACTCGGTCAACGTCACCGTCAGGTGCTCGCCCACCTTTGCGTAGTGCTCCACCGTGATGTTCAACGGCTGGTGCGTCTCGGCCAACCCGCGACCCGTGTACTCGTTCGGGCCACCCAGCACCACCGTCAACATCAACGCCAGGTGCCGCCGCTGACCGGCCATGTCCACGTCAGCGAAGTAGCCCGCCAACTCCGGGTCCGCGAGCACCTTGTCGTAGAACAGCTCAACCGCCGCCTTGACCGAACTGGCACCGCCAATGCGGTCGTAGTGCGAGGCGGGAGCAGTCTCTTCCGTAACCGTCACGGTCGTTCCTTCCGGGGATGAAGGGTCCAGAACCGTGAGGGACCATAGCGTGTCGACCGCCTCCGGTCAGCGCCCCCCTATCGGATTCCCGACAAAACGACACCACGCTACGTAACCGCTACCGATGGGTATCTCCACAATCGGCCACCGAAACGACACCCACAGTATCCACAGTGGACCGCATCAGCCGAACAAACCCTGGAACCGTCACCGACGGTCGCGAGAAAACCAACCGGAAAAAACCCGGAAGCTGGAACGCTCAGCCGGCCCGCCGCCGCGCCCGCCGCGCCGCCAACTCGTCACCCACCGGATCCGGGCCCGACGCCACGGCCGGCTCCACCGGGCCGCTCGTCGCAGGCTCCGCCGGCAGATGCGACAACGACCCCTGGATCTCCTTGAAAGCCCCACCGATCGCGATGCCGAAGACCCCCTGGCCACCCTGCAACAGGTCGACCACCTCCTCCGGAGACCGGCACTCGTACACCGTCGTCCCATCAGAGATCAGCGTGATCCCCGCCAGATCCTCCACACCACGCGACCGCAACGCCTCGATCGCCTTACGGATGTTCTGCAGGGACACCCCCGCATCCAACAACCGCTTCACGACCTTCAACACCACCAGGTCCCGGAACGAATACAACCGCTGCGTCCCCGAACCCGAAGCATCACGAACGCTCGGCACCACCAGCGTCGTCCGCGCCCAGTAATCCAACTGCCGGTAACTGATGCCCACCGCGTGGCAGGCCGTCACACCCCGGTAGCCAACCGAACCGTCACCCTCAGCCGCCACACCTGGCGACGAGGCACCCGACTCGTCGAACTCTGCACCCGGATCGGAATCCCGCGGCTCGTGCATCCGGACAACCTCCCCGTCAGTGTGGCGACGCATCGTTTCCGGGACGCGCACCCCTCGACATGGAAACCCTATCGCCACCGTCAGGGGTTACCACGGAGGAACCGACGCGACACGCCGCGCAGCCACCGAGAAAGATCACCAACCGAACACGGGCACACCTCAGCCCGCGAAATCCTCCGGACGCACCTGCTCCAGGAACTCGCGGAACTTCTCCACCTCGTCCTCCTGCTCATCAGGGATAACGATCCCCGCCTCGCTGAGGACCTGCTCCGCACAACGAATCGGCGCACCAACCCGCAACGCCAACGCGATCGAATCGCTCGGCCGCGCCGACACCCGCACCCCATCGCCGATCAACAGATCCGCGTAGAAGACGTTCTCCTTCAGCTCGGTGATCTCCACCGCCTGCAAGGGCGCCTTCAACGCCGCCAACACATCCCGCAGAAGATCATGCGTCAACGGCCGGGCCGGCTTGACCCCCTGCTGCTCATAAGCGATAGCCGTGGCCTCGACCGCGCCGATCCAGATCGGCAGATAGCGGTCCCCCTCGACCTCCCTGAGCAGGACGATCGGCTGGTTGCTGGGCAGCTCCACCCGAACTCCGACCACGCTCAGCTCGCGCACCGCCGCCTCCGTGTCGTTGTCACCTACGCCGCACCGCGCCCTTCCCTGCACGGTACACGGACCGCAACACGGCCGTCCCATGCGCTACAGCACCACGCCCGCGCCGAAAAGGGGTTACCCCGGCAAGCCTACGGCACGCTTCCCGGGAGAGATCTTTCCGCTCAACCGCCACCCACCGGGCACCCTCACCGACCCAACGTCGACCGCAGCCCCACCCGCACCAACGCCGCGTGCAACTGCTCCGACAACGCCACCAACTCCCGCGCCGTCTCCGCCGCCCGCGCCCGCGCCGCCGGATCACTCTGCCGCGCCAACGGGGCCACCAACTGCGCGAACAAACCGACCTCCCGGTCCGCCGCCGTCCGATAACCCCGCAGGTGCCGCGGCTCCAACCCGTACGCCGCCAACCCCGCCACCGCCGACGCGATGATCAGAGCATCCGCGTCATACCACCCCGGCGGATCCGAGACCAGCACACCGAGCCGCTCCAACTCCACCAACGTCGACTCGTCGATCCCACTGCGCGCCACGAGATCCGCCCGGCCGAGCCGCACCTGCGACGACTCGGCCGGCTCCGCCAACTCACGACCCGGCACCGCACCATCGGGACCAACCGCCACCAACGCCGGCCGCGACCGCCCCGGCTGCTCACCGGACGAATCCCACTGGGCCAACTGCTCCCGGATCACCCGCAACGGCAGGTACTTGTCCCGCTGCGCGGTCAACACGAACCGCAACCGCGCCACATCGTCCCAGCTGTACTTCCGGTAACCCGCCGCCGTCCGCTGCGGCTCGACCAAACCCTCGGCCTCAAGAAACCGCAGCTTCGAAATCGTGGTATCCGGAAAATCCACCCGCAACTGCCCAAGCACCTCACCGATGCTCATCAGCGGCTCAGACCGAGCCGCCCCGGGTGACATGGAGGCCGCAGGCTCGTTCACCCCCGGCCGGCCTCCTCCTCCGGGCGCGGACCGGCGATGAACACCACCCGGAACTTACCGATCTGGACCTCGTCACCATTGCTCAACGTGGCCGCCTCAACCCGCTCACGATTGACGTACGTGCCATTCAGGCTGCCCACGTCCCGCACCGTGAACGTCCCACCATCGCGGTGGAACTCCGCATGCCGACGCGACACCGTCACGTCGTCCAGGAAGATGTCACTGTCCGGGTGCCGGCCACTGGTCGTCACATCGTGGTCCAACAGGAACCGGGCACCCGCATTCGGGCCTCGACGAACCACCAGCAGCGCCATACCCGGCGGCAACGAACCGGACATCCGGCTCGGCACCACATCGGTATCCGGCCCCTCCAGCACTTCGTCGAGCGAACCGAGATTGAGCGTCGAAGTGACGTCGAGTGGGGGGAACTCGTCGTCTGGCCGCGTCATGGGACCACCTCACGGATCTGTTCGGTCGGCGTCGGGTAATGGCGGGTCTGGCCGCCGGGCACTTGAACACCCGGCGGCTGGCTCCCCGTGCCCGGGAAGGCAATTCCGCAACGCTCAACTATTGGGTTCTCGGTCGACTGGGCGAGCCTAGCCAGCGCCGAAATGCAGGGCAACCGGACGCGCGCAGACATCCCACGCACCGGATCAAGCACACTCAGCCTTCGGTGATCTTCTGATACGCGGCCGCCGTCAGCAACCCATCCGTCGCAGTCGGATCATTCGGCGTGATCTCCACCAACCAACCCTCACCGTACGGATCAGTGTTGATCAGCTCAGGCGTGTCAGCCAACGCGTCGTTGCGCGCCGCCACCGTACCGGCAACCGGCGCGTAGATCTCCGACACGCTCTTGGTCGACTCGATCTCACCCAACGAGTCACCGGCCGCGACCACCGCACCCGCCTCGGGCAACTGCACGTACACGATGTCACCGAGCGCGTCCTGCGCGAAGTGGGTGATGCCGACCCGGACCGAAGCCGTGCCGTCACCCGCCACCCACTCATGCTCGGCGGTGTATCGCAGATCCTCGGGAATCACCAGACGCGTCCTTCATCCATCGGTGCCCCGGACCACCCGGGTCCGGCGCGGCCGCGCCGGTCAGGAGACCGGACGGGCGTGTTCCAACTTGATCGGCACGTGCAGCGCCGAAACCTCGGCAACCTCACGCTCCCCAAACGTCACGTTACCGCCGTCACCCCGGACCGACGCCACCACCCCACCAGGAATGTTCAACGCCGTACGCATCGTCGCCGGATCACCGATCACCGTGATCGTGTACGGCCCCGACAACCGACGCCCCTCGACCATCAACGACCCGTTGTCCCCATCGAGGAAGTACGTCGACGCGATGATCCGCACCGTCGCCCGATCCCCACCGGAAATCTGCATCGCCTCGGCGCCCGCACCACGCAGCTCCTGCACCGCGTCCAACACCCGGTTCGCCGAGATCGGCTTCACACCGGCGTCGAACTGCACCGTCAACCCCGGCCCCACCGCCGGCAACGTCCCCGCCAGGATGCCCAGCTCGTCCGCCCGCCGCGTCGCCTCATCCAACGCCGCCTGACGACCCTGCTCACCCGACTGCAACTGCCGCTGACTGTCCTCCAGAGCCCGGATGTCCTGCTGCAGGCGGTTCTCCCGCGCATCCAGATCCGACAGGATCCGGACCAGGTCCTCCTGCCGGGTGGCCCCCAGGGTCGGGTCCGTCGACGTCGTCTTCAACTGCACGACCAACGTGAACCCCAGCAACGCCAACAACGCGGCGATCATCACCCCGGCCGCACTCCACCGGGACCGACCAGCCGCCACCGGCGCCGCCGACTCCGCCGAACCGTCGGAACCGGCAACCACCGGCTCCGCCAACCCGTCGGAACCCGCGACCGCCGGCTCCCCCGACCGCGACACCGCGTTCAGGTCCACCGTCGCACCATCGTCGACAGGCTCCACACCCGGCTCCGCCGCAGGCTCGTCATCCGACGGCTGCGCCGGCCCCTGCGGCGCCAACGGGCTCAACTCATCCGGATCCGGCGCATCCGGCCGCGGATCCGGCTCACCCGCCGGCCCACCCGGCCGCACCGGACCGGCCGGCTGCGGCCACCCGGTCCCCGTGTCGGTCTGCTCGTCACTCATCGCAACCCAACCTACGCCCGGAACAGGTGCCGACGGATCGCCGCCACGTTGCCGAAGATACGCACACCCAACACGACGACCACACCGGTGGACAACTGCCCACCCACCCCCAACTGGTCACCCAGATACACGATCAGACCAGCCACCAGCACGTTCGAAATGAACGACACCACGAACTGCTTGTCATCGAAGATGCGGTCCAACCGGGCCCGCACCCCACCGAACACCGCGTCCAACGCGGCCACCACCGCGATCGGCAGGTACGGCTGCAACGCCGCCGGCACCGTGGGATCAAGCCACACGCCCAGCACCACACCGGCGAGCAACGCCAGCACCGCGATCATCGGCCACCTCCGGAGGGGCTAACAGTCGTCGCCGGACCGGACGACCCGGGACTGCCGGAACGGACACCCGACGCGGAAGGGCTCGGACTGACCGACGGCTTGGCGTAGCGTAGCTGCGGCTCCGGCGCCGCCGGCAGGGTGAGGTCGTCCGCCTCCCGCACACCGAACGACAACCCCGTCCCCTGCGCGACCTTCCGCATCAGCGCCGCGTTGCGGCTGTCCTCGAAGTCGCGCCGCATCGAACCCGGCCCGATCGCCGACACCTCGTACGGCCCGGTCACCGGCCGGAAATCCACTAGCATCGCCTCACCCGCCGACCGGATCGTCGACGTCGACGTCAACCGCTGCCCGTTGATGGCGATCGCCTCCGCGCCAGCACTCCACAACGCGTTCGCCACACCCTGCAGGTCGCTGTAGAGCACCCGCGGCGGCCCAGCGCCGGCACCGGTGACCGCGTCCGCCTTGTCCGGCGCGTCCGCCAACCGCACCACCACACCATCACCGCGCACCCGACCCAGCCCGGTGCTCGCCTCCAGGTTGCGCAACCGGGCGGCGGCCGACCCGCTCAACGCCGCGTCCCGCTGCCGACTGACCTCCTCGCGCAGCTGGTCCGCCCGCGTGGACAACCGATCGGTCTGGCTCTCCCGTTCCTTGATCTGCGTCACCAGACCCGAACGGGCCTGGCTCCGCCCCGGCTCGTCCGCCATCGTCTGCCGGTACGCGACCGCGAACAGGAAACCGAGCATCACCACCACGACCAGGCTCACCGACCGTGCCGGCAACGCCCGCCACCCGCGCGCCGGCGCCGACTGCGCCGAGCGCCGACGCGCGGCAGCCGCGTCCGCGTACCCCGGATCCAGCGGGTTGCGGAACAGTTCGGTGAGGAAGTCCGGCGCGTACACCCGGTCCTGGCCGGGTTTTCCCAGCCGCGGCGCGCTCACCCCGCCGCTCCCGGACCGCGCGCCGCGCGCACCAGTCGGGCCGCCTGCACGACGTACATCCCGCCGGCCACCCAGTACAGCACCAGCCCCCACCAGGCCAACGCCCAACCGATCGCGCTCGCCGCCGTCGCCACTTCGGTCGCCGCGCTGGCCAGCAGCAGCACCGGGAACGCCGCGAGCAGCAGGAACGTGGCGGTCTTGCCCACGTAGTGCACCGGCGGCGGCCCGTACCCGTAGCGACGCAGCACCGCCAGCGAGGCCAGCAGGAGCACTTCACGGGCCAGCAGCGCCGCGGTGAACTGCCACGGCACCACCTCCCGCGCGGTGAAGGCGACCAGGGTGGCGAGGATGTAGAGCCGGTCGGCGAGCGGGTCGAGCAGCTCGCCCAGGCGGCTGACCTGGTGCAGGCGGCGGGCGATCCAGCCGTCGACCCAGTCGGTGGTGCCGCCGATGGCCAGCACCACGACCGCCGCCACGTCGGCCTGCGCCACCAGGAACAGGTAGAGGAAGAGCGGCACGCCCAGCAGCCGCCCGAAGCTGATCAGGTTGGGCAGGGTGAGCACCTGGTTGCCGGGAGTCTCGTCACCGGTGTCCCGCGGTTGCTCTGCCCGAGCCTGCCGACGCGACACCGATCCTCCTCCACGGCACGCGGGCCCCCGGCCGGCGCGGGGCGCGGCTGAGGGTCGTACGCGCTGTCGGGCCGACCAGCGCCGGCTCTCCCCTGCGGCCCCGGGTGGGGCCCTTCCCCTGATGCGGCCCGCGATCTCGATGATCGCGGGCCGGGTAGGTGCGCTGCCACTATATCGGGCTTCCCCTCGCTGGCCGGGTGCCGCCGCGGGCTGTCGGTGCGGCTGTGCCGCACTGTGGCGTGGATCACCACGCCTAAAGCGTCCTAGGATACTAGTGGAAGAGGGAAGCGACGCTCAGGCCGTCTGGACGGCGGGATCGGTCTGCTGCTCTGGCACCGATGTCGCCGCCCGAGCGAACCCGGCCAGCGCCAGCAACAGCTCGTGCTGCATCCGCACCGGCATCCGGTCCAACACCGCCTGCACCGCGCGCTGGCGCCGCTCGGCCAACTCCCCCAACAGGGTCAGCGCCGCGGCGGTCGGCACCAACCGCACCTCACGCCGGTCACGCGGATCGGCCACCCGACGCAACAGCCCGGTCGCCTCCAACCGGTCGCACAGGCGGCTCGCCGACGAGGGCACCACGTCCAGCAACTCCGCCAGCCCGTTGACGTTGGTCTCCGGACGACCGCTGATCAGCGTGAGCACTCTCAGCTGGGTGGGCGGCACCTGATGCCGCGACGCGGCCGACTCCAGAACGGCGATCAGCGTCCCGGCGGCCGCGTCGATCGCCGCGGCGAGATCCGCAGGTCGCTCCACCTGATGTCCCCTGCCGTCGTCGCGCTGGTGCCCGCCCGGCAACGCGGCGGCGAATCTCACCCCGTGCCCCGTTCGCGCGGACCGTGCCAGTCCAGACAGACCACGACGGCGTCGTCGCGCAGATCGGAATCCGCGTGATAGGCGTGCAGTTCGCGCATCACCGTACCAACCGCCTCGGCCGGCGGCTGCAACCGCGTGGCGCGCAGAGAACGAGCCATTACCCGCTGCCCGTACGGCTCCTGACCCGGCGGCTCGGCGGCCCACACCCCGTCACTGACCACGAAGAGCCGGTCACCCGGGGCGAGTTGCACCTCCTGAAGCTCGTAGCGGGTCTCGGCGAACATGCCCAGCGGCAGCTGCTGATCCAGCTTCAGAGGCTCGACCGTGGACCCCCGCATCCGCAACAGATGGGGGGAGCCCGCGTCGACCGCCCGCACCCGGCCGAGGCGAGTGTCCACCTCGAGCAGCAGGGTGGCCACGTGCCGGGCGCCGCGGTGTTGGTAGAAGACCGTGTCCGAGGCCAGCTCGGCCTGTTCCACCAGGCCGCCACCGGAGCGCCGCGCGTTGCGCATCGCGTTGACCGTGACGGCGGTCAACAGGGACGCCGCCAGCCCACTGCCCTCGCCGTTGAGGACCGTCACGGTGAGACGGTCGCCGTCCAACGACCAGTCAAAGTGGTCACCGCCGACCGTGTACGCCGGTTCGAGCTGGCCGGCCAGCTCGAACGCGTGGTGGGACACACCACGACCGGGCAGCAGGTCCCACTGCATCTCGGCGGCCATCGTCAGTCGCTCCCGACGGCGGGCCCGCCGGTAACGGTCGGTCTCCCGGTCCGCCGCGCGCATCGCCACGGCCAGGGTGCCGGCGATGTCGGTCGCCCGACCGGTGACCGTCGCGTTCGGTACGGCCGGAAGCTCGATCAGCAGCACGCCAAGCCGCTCCCCCCACACCGTCAAGGGCAGGTAGAGCCGGCAGGGGCCTTCACCGTCGAGTACCGGCTGCTGGCTGCTGAAGCAGCGCTGCGCCATGGTGTGGCAGGCCAGGAAGCCGCCCGCAGGCAGGTCCGGGTCCAGCACCGGCCAGAGGCCGCTGATCCGGTAGTCGGCGACGAAGACGTCGGTGCGCAGCGCGCCCATCGCGGACCGGATCGCCCGGTCCGCCGCCTCCGCCAACTGGTCGGGCGGAGCCTCGCGCAACGCGCGCGACACCACGTCCGGCGCGTCTACCATCGTCGTCCTCCCCAGAAGCTTGCTATAGGGCAAGCATCATACGGACGCCACGGACGGATGATCGGCGCGGTCAGTCACCCGCGCGGGTCGCGAGCACACCGTGGAACGCGTCGGGCACCCGCGCCGGCGGGCCGTCCGGCCGCCACTCGGCGACCGGGACGATCCCGTCCGCCGTCGGCGCCCACCGACCCAGCAGGGGCGCGAACGCCGCCGGTGGACGCATCCGGAACTGCGGTCCCATCATGGCGAGCGCCTGCGGGTGGCCGGCCAGCTCCTCGGTGTCGAAGTCCACAGCGAGCAGGCTGCCCGGCGCCGCGGCAGCGTACAGCTCGTCGAGGGTGTGGGTCAGTGTGGCGTCGTCGAGGAACGCGGCCAGGCCGAGGAAGACCACTCCGACCGGCCGTCGACCCCAGCCCGGCACGAAACGGTGCAGCTGCGCCGGGTCGACAGTGCCGATGTCGGTCGCGTCGCCGAAGCCGTAGCCGGCCCGGTCGCTGCCGGCGAGGATGCTCTGTCCCAGTCGGATGGTGACCGGGTCGACGTCGGTGTAGAGCACTGTCGCGTCGGTGGCGACCTCGTGCACGTTGCCCATCGTCGGCACCCCGGCGCCGAACACCAGGAACCCGTCCACGCCGTGGGCGGCCATCGCCCGCACCGCCCGGCCCAGGAACGCCCGCAGCTCGCGGAACACCGGCGCGCACGGCCCGTACGCCTGCTCGAAAGCGTTCGCGGCGGCCACGTCCACGGGGAAGTGATGCTGCCCGCCGAGCCAAAAATCGATCATGCGAGCGGTGCTCGGCTGGTCTGGTTCACCCATCGGCGGCGCTCCCTCCCCGGTCGTCGCCAGCGTACCGACCGGGACGCGCTCAGCGGTATCGCGGCGCGAGGGCGTCCGGGCCCGCGATACTGGCCGCGAGCGGAGGTGGGCGGTGAACTCGGCGAACAACGCGGCGGTGGTGGTCGGCGTCGACGGCTCGGAGTCGGCGCTGCGCGCCGTACGCCTCGCCGCCACCGAGGCGGCACGCCGGCACCGACCCCTGCGGGTCGTGCACGGCTTCATCTGGCCGCTGCTGCACGTACCGGTCTCCCCCGCCCCGGACGCGCCGCCCGGCGGTGGGCTGCGCCACCGGGCCGAGGAGCTGGTCGAGGCCGCGGTGCGCGAGGCCGAGGCGACAGTGCCCGGATTGTCGATCTCCGGCGAGATCATCGACGGTGAGGCCGCCGCGGTGCTGGTGGGCGAGTCCCCCACCGCCGCGCTCATCGTGCTCGGCGACCGCGGGCTGGGTGGATTCTCCGCGCTGCTGGTCGGCTCGGTCGCGGTGCAGGTCGCCGCGTACGCCGACTGCCCGGTGCTGGTCGCGCGCGGCACGCAACGACCCGACGAGCCGGTCCTGGTCGCGGTGGACGGCTCGGACGCCTCCCGGCGGGCGGCGGACTTCGCCGCCGAGACCGCCGTGTCGCTCGGCGTGCCGCTGGTGGCGGTGCACGCCTACCGACACCCCGGCAGCAGCGGTCCGGGCGACATGCAACCCCTGGTGTACGACGAGGCGAAGCTGCGCGGCGAGCAGGAGCGGATGCTCGCCGGGTGGCTGACCGGGCTCACCGAGGACCATCGGGGTCTGCGGTTGACCTGCCAGGTGGTGCATGGCCGACCCGGCACCGTGCTCGCCGAGGCGTCCCGCTCCGCCCAACTGGCGGTGGTCGGTGGACACGGGCGCGGCGAGGTGACCGGGTTGCTGCTGGGGTCGGTGAGCCAGTCGATGCTGCACCACGCGCAGTGCCCGGTGGTCGTGGTCCGCGCGCCCCGTTAGCGCGCCGGGGTTGGTCCGCCACCAGACGGGTAGACGGCCGCGGTACGCCCAGCGGACGGTGGGCAGCACCAGGTGCCCAGACCGACGAAGGAGGCACAGATGCCAGGACCACGGCCGGGCAGTAACGCGTACGACAAGCAGCGCGCGCGGTTGCGCAACGCGATCGACGACTCCGGGCGCCGGGTACCCGACGGCAAGGCCAACCAGGTCGCGAACCGGATCCTCCAGGAGGATCGCGGTCAACGGGGCGTGGTGCGCGGTGAGCGGACGTACGGCCCGAAGAGCGAGCGCGAACCGGGCGACCCGAAGTGAGGACTGTTGACGTGGCCGACGGCGCGATCGCGGGCGCCGTCGGCAGCACCGCGCTGAACGTGGTCAGCTACCTCGACATGGCGCTACGGGGACGTCCGGAGAGCGACGTCCCCCAGGAGACCGTCGACCGGCTGGCCGGGATCGCGCACGTCAGCCTGGGGTCCGACGGCCGGGCGGCCAACCGCCGCTCGGGCCTCGGGCCGCTGATCGGTTACGGGCTGGGCGTCGCCGCGGGCGTCGGGTTCGCGCTCTACGCCGGTGGTCGCCGTCAGCCGTTGCCGGTAGCCACCGGTCTGCTCGGCGCGGGTGTGATGACCATGACAGACGGGTCGATCACCGTGCTCGGGATCAGCGACCCGCGTACGTGGCGGCGCTCCGACTGGATCTCCGACATCATCCCGCACCTCGCGTACGGGCTGGCGGCCGCCGCCACCTGGAACAGGTTGCGGCGGCCGCCAGCCCGCGGTCGCTAGCTCATCGGTCAGCGGGTGTCGCTGTCGTCCTCGGCCACGGGCTCGCCGGCCGGGCCGTACGGCGACACCTGCCCCTTGGGCACCGGTCGACCCTCGTCGCCCCGCGACGAGCCACGGTTGAGCGGGTGCCCCGTCGGCTTGGGCCCCTTGCTGTCCTGGCTGGTGGCGCCCTTGGCGTTGCGCCGGAACTCTTCCTGCTGCGGATTGACCACCGGTGTCTCCCTTCCGGGTACGGGGGCGGCATCGACCGCCTCCACGCCTCGGCATACCCGCCCGCCCCGGTGGCATTCCGGCCGGGGTCAGCGGTGCGACGGCTAGCGGGTCCCCAAGTGGGTAACCCGACGGGGTGGGCAATGATCGAAGTGTGGTGCGGGTGCTGCTCGACCGGCGTGGCCGCACGTACGCGGAGGAGGCCGGCATCCGGCTCTCCGACCGGCCCGGGCCGCTGTATCAGCTGCTGGTGCTGACCACGCTGCTGAGCACCCGGATCCGCGCGTGCGTGGCGGTGGACGCCGCGCGGGAGCTGTTCGCCGCCGGCTACCGCACCCCACAGGCCATGGAGGCGGCCAGTTGGCAGGAGCGCGTCGACGCGCTGGGCCGGGGCCACTACCGCCGCTACGACGAGCGGACCGCCACCATGCTCGGCACCGGCGCCCGGCTGTGCCTGGACCGTTGGCACGGCGACCTGCGACGCCTGCACCGCGAGGCCCAGGGCGACCCGGCCGGGCTGCGGCGGCGGCTCACCGAGTTTCCCGGCATCGGCCCCACCGGCGCGGACATCTACCTGCGCGAGGCGCAGACGGTCTGGTCGGACGTGCGCCCGTACGCCGACCGTCGGGCGCTGGCCGGGGCGAAGCGGCTGGGCCTGCCGGGATCACCGGACCGGCTCGCCGGTCTCGTCGACGAACCGGACTTCGGCCGGCTCGCGTCAGCGCTGGTACGGGTGGCGCTGGGTGAGGAGTCCGCCGGTGAGGTCACCCGAGTCGCCTCCCGCTGAGGCGCTCACTTGACCGTCTTGTCCCCCGGGCGGGTCAGGTGCCACACCAGCAGCGCGGCGAGCAACGCCAGCACCACCACCCCGCCGGAGATGCCACGGCCCTCCTCGGGGCTGCGGCCGGCGCTGCCGAAGTAGATCACCGCGAGGCCGGCCAGCACCGTGACGAACGTACGCAACCCTCGGTCCTTCACGTCTGGCACGGTAGGCGGACCGCGTTCCCCGCTTTGTCGATTTGGACCTTTTGTCAGCCTTCCGGGTGAACCCTCAGCGCTCGGTGACGAACCCGCAGAGTCGCACCCGGCGCACCGCCCGGTCGGCGACCTCCACCACCTGCAGGGTCAGCCCGGGCAACCGCACCGTCTCACCCGGGGAGTCCGGCAGGTGCCGCAGTCGGGCCAGCACCAGACCAGCCACCGTCGTGTAGTCCCGGGACAACGGAAAGCTCAGCCGCACCCCCAGGTCGGGCAGGTCATGCAGTGGGAAGTCGCCGGGTACCAGCAGCGACCCGTCCGGTTCCCGGACGACCCCGCGCACGTCCCGGTCGGTCTCGTCGTACAACTCGCCGACCACCTCGGCCAACAGGTCCTCCATCGTGACCATGCCGTCGATGCCCCCGTGCTCGTCGACCACCAGGGCCAGTTGCTGATGCTCCTGCCGCAGCTGACGCATCGCGTCGGCGACCGGCAGGGTCACCGGCAGCAGCAGCGGATCCCGGACCCGCTCACCCACCGGGGCGGTGCCCGCCCGCACCAGGTCGCGGATGTGCACCACCCCGAGCACCTCGTCCAGGCCGCCGGGGCCGGTGACGGGAGCGCGGGACCGCCCGGCGGCGGCCAGCCGCCGGACCCCCTCGTCGGCGGCCAGACCGGCGGGCAGCGTCGTCACCTCCCGCCGGGCCACCAGGATCTCCCGCAGCGTCCGGCCGGCGATGTCGAACGCGCCGGTCAGGATCTCCCTCTGCTGGGCCGACAGGCCGCGCTGGCTGGCCAGCATCTCCCGCAGCTCCTCCTCGGTCATCTCCTCCCGGTTGGCCCGCGGGTCACCACCGGCGAGCCGCACGACCGCGTCGGTGGCCCGGCTGAGCAGCCACACCGCCGGCCGGGACACCCGGGCCAGCAGATCCAGCGGGCCGGCGCTCAGCAGCGCCCAACGCTCGGCCCGCTGCATGGCCAGCCGCTTCGGGGCCAACTCGCCGAGCACCAGCGTGACGAACGTCAGCAGCACGGTCACCAGCAGCACCGCGGCGGGACGTGCCGCCCCGCCGAGGAAACCCAACGGCCCGACCAGCGGAGAGGCCAACGACACCGCGGCCGCCGCCGAGGCCAGGAACCCCGCCAGGGTGATGCCGAGCTGGATCGTGGCCAGGTAGCGGTTCGGGTCGCGCGACAGGTGCACCAACCGGTCGCCGGCGCGGCTGCGCCGGCCCAGCCGCCGCAACTGCCCCTCCCGCAGGGTCACCAGCGCCATCTCGCTGCCGGAGAGCGCGGCGTTGACCAGCACCAGCACGGCCACCAACGCCAACTGCCCGAGCTGACCGCCCATCGCGTACCCCCGTCCGCCGCCTGAGGTCACTCAACCGCAGCGGGGCGCGGCGCGGGCCCGGTTTGCGGCCGCGCCCCCGCTCAGTCGACCTCCAGGTCGTCCAGCGAGATGGCGTGGGTCATCAGCCACCGGGCCAGCGCCGACATCCCGAACAGCCACAGCGGCACCGACTCGGTGGGGCCGTTGGTGGCGTAGACGGCGAAGCGCAGGTCCGGCGCGCGGTACGCCTCGATCCGCCACCGGTGCTGCCGGTCCCGCCAGACCGCCGAAGGGTCCATGGCGTCACCGTAGGTGACCGTCGCCGACCTCGGGGCCGGTTGGCCCGGCATCGCCGGGTCAGCCCGGTACCACAGTCGTCCCGAACACGATGCGGGCAACGGACACCAGGAGGCTGATGCCGACCGCGGCGAGGATCAGCCAGCCGAACCCACGCCACCCCGAGCCCCGGCCGGGCACCGGCACCGGCAGTGGTCTCCACAGCTCCCGGTAGGTCCAGGCCAGCACACCCACCCCGAACGGCAGGAGCCCGACCCAGAACCAGAACCACCGGGTGCCGGCCAGCGGCGGCGCGCCAGCGATCAAGCGGCCCAGCCAGAGCACGGTCAGCACACCGGCGAGCACAGCTGCGGCGTTCCCGATCCGGTGCGCGGTGCCGCCCCCGGCCTGCCACGAATCGTCGACAGCGGCACGCCGCGCGTCCCACCCGGTGCTCGCCGACGAGTCCGGCCCGACGGTGTACGAGTCCGAGGCGAGCGGCGCCCCAGCGGCGTACCGGTTCTGGCCGTTCGACACGGTCCAGGTCAGCATCCCCCCGTCGGCCGCGTACTGCACACGCGGCCGGCTCCCCCAGTACGCGCCGTCGTCGGCCCAGCCGTACGCCCGCTGGTAGCTCGCCACCCGGCCGGCCGCGAGATCCCGGTCGAGCTGGGCCTCGGTCGACTCGCGGGGCTCCACCCACCACGCCAGACCAGCCCAAAGCACCCAGAGCACCGGCAGCCCCCAGCGCAGCACCACCGGGACGACCTCACGCCACCGACCGCCGAACGGCCGCGACGGGGACGGCGACACCTCGCGCATCCCGCCACGGTCGCACCTCGACGCCACCCTGTCAGCCCCGGATGGCGCGCGCTCAGGTGACGACGATGCGGGCGTCGTCGGGCAGCCGCCGTGTCGCGCCCCGCCGGTCCAGCAGCTCCAGCAGCGGCACCGCCACCCGGCGGGTGGTGTCCAACGCCTGCCGGGCCGCCGACAGGGTGAACGGCTGCGGCAACCCGGCCAACACGCGGACCGCGTCGTCGAGCGCGTCGGGCAGCAGCACCACGTTGTCGGCCAGCCGCAGCAGCGCGCCGGCCCGCACCGCGGCCCCGATCTCGCGCGGGCCCAGACCGAGGTCGACGAGGCGGTCCGCCTCGGGGGCACGGAACGGCCGGTCACCGTACTCGGCGCGGACCCGTCGCACGGCCAGGGCCACCGGTTCGGGCAGCGCGTTGGCGCTCGCCGCCCCGACCCGACCGGCGTGGATCCGCAGTGGCGGCCGGACCAGCGCCTCGACCAGCACCCGGTCGGGCAGGGCGAGGCGCTGACGCAGCGCGTCCACCGGCATCCCGGGCTCCAACGGGTGTTCCCGCGCGTGCCGGGCGACCTCCTCGGTCAGCCGCTCGCCGAGCCGCCGCCAGTGTGCGGGGTCGGCCAGCCAGTCACCGGCCACCGGTTCGGCGTGCACCGGCACGCCCATCCGGATCAACGCGCCGGCCCGGATCAGCCGGCGACGGCGCAGCTCCCCCGCCAGGTCGGGTCGACCGTCCAACTCGGCGAGGACCTGGGCGCGGGCGGCGGCCGCACCCCGTAGGGCCAGCGGTGGGGGTGCCACGTCCAGCACCCGCACCCCGCCGCTGACGTGGTGGCGGCCCGGGTCCCGCAGCAGCGCCCGGTCACCCACCAGCAACGGCAGTGGGCGGGCCAGCCGCAGCCGGACGGTGTCCGGGCCGAGCGGGCGCACCCGTACCGGCACCGCCGCCGACCCGACGTGCAGTGTGAGGGTGGCCGGTAAGTCGGCGGCCGGGTCGCCGGCGAGCCGGACGTCGACGAGGTCGGTGTGGTGAAACCGGCCCGGGGTGAGCAACGCGTCGCCCCGGCCGAGCCGGTCGCGGGGCGTACCGCGCAGGTTGACCGCCACCCGGGCGACCGCCGCCGCCTCCGGGCGGGCCTCGCCCAGGGAGTGCAGGCCACGGACCCGGACCGGTTCGTCGGCGCCGGCCAGCTCCAGTTCGTCGCCCACCCGTAGCCGCCCGGCGCCGAGGGTGCCGGTGACGACGGTGCCGCTGCCCCGCACGGTGAAGCTGCGGTCCACCCACAGCCGGACCGGGTCGTCCACCACCGGCGCGGGCAGTTGGGCGGCGAGCCGGTCCAGGGCCGCCCGCAGCTGCGGCAGGCCGGCACCGGTCAGGCCACTGACCGCCACCGCGGGCACCGCGCCGAGGCTGGTCTCGGCGATCTCGGCGCGGGCACGGGCCGTCGCCGGCCCCGGATCGGCCAGGTCCGCGCGGGTCACCGCCAGCAGGCCGTACTCGACGCCGAGCGCGTCGAGCGCGGCCAGGTGCTCGGCGGACTGCGGCATCCAGCCCTCGTCGGCGGCCACCACGATCAGCGCCGCCGGGACCGGGCCGACCCCGGCGAGCATGTTCGGCACGAACCGCTCGTGCCCGGGTACGTCGACGAACGCGACGGTGCCGCCGGACGGCAGCGTCGTCCAGGCGAAACCCAGGTCGATGGTCATCCCCCGGCGGCGTTCCTCGGCCCACCGGTCGGGTTCCATCCCGGTCAACGCCCGGACCAGTGTCGACTTGCCGTGGTCGACGTGCCCGGCGGTCGCGACGACGAACACGTTCAGTCCTCCCCGGGTACGCGCAGCACGGCCTCGCGAACGGCCTCGTCCGCGTCGGCGGGCACACAGCGCAGGTCGAGCAGGAGGCGGCCGCGCACCACCCGACCCAGGACCGGCGGGTCTCCGGTGCGCAGCGGCACCGCGTACCACTCGGGCAGGCTCAACGCCCACGAGTCCAGCTCCACCCCGGGGGCGCCACCCCCGCCGACCACCGCGACGGCCGGCACCACCTCCGCCTTGCGGCCGTCCGCGCCGAGCCGGTCCCGCAGCCGCTCCACCCGTTCACGCAGGGCACCCGGGTCGGTGTGCAGCGCCGCCCGGGTCGGAGTGTCCGGTTGGTGCACTGTGGCGGCCAGCGCGGCCAGGGTGAGCTTGTCCACCCGAAGCGCCCGCGCCAGTGGGTGGCGACGCAACCGCTCGATCACCTCGACGTCACCCAGCAGCAGCCCCGCCTGCGGCCCACCGAGCAGCTTGTCGCCGCTGGCAGTGACCAGCGCGGCGCCCGCGCGCAGGGTGCTGACCGCGTCCGGTTCGTCGGGCAGCAGCGGGTCCGCGCCGAGCAGCCCGGAGCCGATGTCCGCGACCACCGGCACCCCGAGCGTGGCCAGTTGCCGTACCCCGACGGCGGAGGTGAATCCGGTGACCCGGAAGTTCGACGGGTGCACCTTGAGCACGAAGCCGGTCTGCGGACCGAGCGCGGCGGCGTAGTCCGCGAGGGTGGTGCGGTTGGTGGTGCCCACCTCGCGCAGCCGCGCACCGGTGCTCTCCAGCAGGTCGGGCAGGCGGAAACCGTCGCCGATCTCGACCAGCTCGCCCCGGCTGACCACGATCTCCCGGCCGACGGCCAACGCGGTGGCGGCCAGCACCAGCGCGGCGGCGCCGTTGTTGACCACATGCACGGCGCCCGCGTCGGGCACCGCGGCGGCCAGCGCGTCGAGCGCGCCCCGGCCGCGACGGGCCCGCCGGCCGGTAACCAGGTCCAACTCGACGTCGGTGTGCCCGGCGGCGGCCACCACCGCGGCCACCGCGGCGGACGACAACGGCGCCCGACCCAGGTTGGTGTGCAGCACGACACCGGTGGCGTTGAGCACCACCCGGGGGCCGGGCGTGGGCAACGCGGCGACCGCCGCGTCGCGTACCTCGTCGGGGTTGAGCTCGCCCCGGCGGGCGCGGCCCTGCGCGTGGGAGACGATCGCCTTGACCTGCTCCCTACCGAGGGTCACGGCGGCGGCGGCCAGCACCGGGTCGGCGAGCAGCGTGTCCGTACGGGGCACCCGACGTCGCGGATCCACCGGACCGTCGCCCATCACGTCATCTCCTGCAAGCGGTGTGGCGGAGACGGACGGGAATCGAACCCGCCTGGCCCGGGTCCCGGACCACTCCGGTTTTGAAGACCGGGAGGGGCACCAGCCGCCTGAACGCCTCCACCGGACATTCGATCACACCGTGGGCGGCACCGCCCGATCAGATGGAAGATCCATGCCTGTTCGCCGCGCCTCGACCCGTTCGCGCTGCGGCACCACCGTGTAGCGGGGGTCGCGGGCCGAGGCGACGCCGCCGTAGAAGATGCCGAACCGGGTCAGCACCGACGCGGCCAGCAGCGCGGTCCCGGAGAGCGCCCCGACCACCCGGCTGCGCCGGCCCAGCAGAGCACCCGCCACCCCGCCGGCGGTCAGCAACCGCCCGGCGCGCAGCAACCGACCCGGCCGACCCAACCGGTAGGGCTCGCTGAGCAGGCCGAGGCGGGTCTCCACCCGATGCGCGCCGTACAGCTCCAGGGCCGCGCCGGCCACCGCCATCCGGCGGGCCGGCCCGGCCTGGGCCGGCGGCGCGGCGAGCAGACCCACGCCGGCGCCGCTGGCCAGGGCGCTGCCCGCGAAGATCACCGGCAACTCGGGGTACGCCTCATGCCAGGACGGCACCGCCGTGTCGGCCAGCAACACCCCGGTGTACGTGGCCAGCGCCGGCGCGGTACCGGCGGCGAGCAGCCCAGCGGCGTGCCCGATCGGCGGCAACGCCCGGCCGGCCAGCCCGAGCAGACCGTGCCGGGGCAGCACACCGGCCGCCTCGGCGATCGCGGCGACGCCCGCCGCCGGCCCGTACGCAGTGAGGATCCAGGTGCCCATCGACATCGGCGAGGTCGGCTTGGCCACCCGCAGCATGTGGTGGAACCGCGCCGGCCGGCCCAGGTCCTTCACCAGGAAGACGGCGCTGGCGCTGACGGCGGCCAACGCGGTGACCCGACCGGCGCGCCGCAACGCGGGTCGCCCGGTGAGCTGCCCGCCCGCGGCGAGCAACGACGAGCCGGCGGCCAACCCGCCGGTGAACAGGTACGCGGCGATGTCCCACTTCCAGACCGGCCCCTTCAGGATGGGCCGACCGTAGTACGACGTGAACTCCGCCTCCGGCACCCGCAGTTCCTCACCGCCGCCGCGCCGCCTGCCCCGCCGGCCCTGCCGGCCCCCGGCTTCGGTGCTCCGCCGCGCCGTCAGGTCGCCCCGGCGGCTGCTGGCGGCGGTGCCCCTGTCGCTCGGATGGTCGCCACCGCTCGCGAGCTCCTCGCCGCTCGTGGCGCTGAGGCCGTCGTCGCTCACCTGTGGTCGGTCGTCGCCCTCGGCGGCGAGCCGCTCCCGGAAGCGACGGAACCGGTCGCCCACGGGGCCCGGTGGGGTCATGAGGAACCTCCGACGAACGCGGCGACGGTCGCCGCCGCCATGGCGAGGGCCGCGAGGCCGGCGCGCTTCCACATCTTCGGCAGGTCACGGGTGGTCACGACCGGGTCGGGTGGCAGCCCGTACACCTCGGGTTCGTCCAGGAGCAGGAAGAACGCCCCGTCCCCGCCCACGCCGTCGTTCGGGTCATGGCCGTACAGGCGGGCCTCGGGGACGCCCCGCTCGTGCAGCGTCGCCACTCGGGCGGCGGCGCGTTCACGCAGCTCGTCGAGCGGCCCGTACTGGATCGACTCGGTCGGGCACGCCTGCGCGCACGCCGGTGTCATGCCGGCGCCCAACCGGTCGTAGCACAGCGTGCACTTCCACGCCCGACCATCATCCTTGCGCTGGTCAATGACGCCGTACGGGCAGGCGGAGATGCAGTAACCGCAGCCGTTGCAGATGTCCTCCTGCACCACCACCGTGCCGAACTCGGTCCGGAACAGCGAACCCGTCGGACAGACGTCCAGGCACGCCGCGTGCGTGCAGTGCTTGCAGACGTCCGACATCATCAACCACCGGAAATCCGTACGCTCCTCGACGCCCGTGCCCCGGCCCGGCGGCTGGGCCCCCGGCATCCCCAGGAACTGCGGCCCCGCGCCACCCCGGCCCGCGGCGGTCGGATCGGCCGCGATCGCGCCGAGCACGTCCGCCGGCCCGCCCCCGGCCATCCGGGCGGCGGCGGACGGCGTGCCGGTCGGCACACCCGGGTCCGTGCCGGTGCGCTCGCTGGTGCCAGCCGCCGCAGCAGCCGACGCCGCGCTGACCGAACCGTCGGTCGGCGTTCCCGCGAACGGTGGCGTGCGGTGACCGGCCGGCCGAGGTTGCTCGATGAACGCGACGTGCCGCCAGGAGTTCGCGGTCAACGCGCCGGTGTTGTCGTAGGACATACCCAGCAGGTCGAGCCCGCTCTCCGGGACGCCGTTCCACTCCTTGCAGGCCACCTCGCAGGCCTTGCAGCCGATGCAGACGCTGGTGTCGGTGAAGAACCCCATCCGCGGCGGCGCGTTCTCGTAGCCCGCGTCAGGCGCCGGGTCCAGCGGGCCGTACAGGCTGTTCGGGTCAGGAAGCACCCTGCTCCTTTCCCTCGCTGTCGGTGGTGACCGCCGGGGCATTGTGGCCCGGGTTGATCCCGGCGCGCCGCTGGTAGTCGGCCACCAGGTCCAGCAGCGCCGGCCCAGTCGGTCGGCGGCCCGGCCGCACGTCGCAGGTGCCCACCTTGCTCTCCTGGATCAGCACGTTCGGGTCCAGGCTGATACCGAACAGGTCGTTGGCCGAGTCGCCGGTCACCAGACCCTCGAAACCGAAGTGGTACGGCAACCAGACCTGGTGGATCAACCGGTCCTCGACGCGCAACGGGGTGAGCCGGTCGGTCACCAACACCTTCGCCTCGATCACCGCACGACCGCTGACCAGGTGCGCCCAGCCCAGGTGGGCGAGGCCGCGTTCGACGGCCAACTCCGGGGACACCTCCACGAACATCTCCGGCTGCAACTCGGCCAGCGGCGACACCGTCCGGCTCATCGCACCAGCGGTGTGGTGCTCGGTGAGCCGGCTGACAGTGAACACGTACGGGAACACCTGACTGTGTTGCTCCGGCGGGCTCGGGTTCACCGAATTCACCGGGTGCGCGTACATCTTGCGGGTCGGGTTGGCCTGCTGACCGTAGAGCGGGTTACGCACCGGCGACTCCACCGGCTCGTAGTGCGTCGGTAGCGGCCCGTCCAGGACACCGCTGGGCGCGTACAGCCAGCCCTTCCCGTCGCCCTGCATGATGAACGGGTCGTCGCCGGCGATGCCCTCCGTCCCGGACGCGCCGGGTGGCGGCCGGTACGACGGCGGTTTGGTCTTCTCGAAGTCCGGCACGTCGTAGCCGGTCCACTCGGACTTCTCCGCGTCCCACCAGACGTAGCGTTTGCGCTCAGACCACGGGTTGCCGTCCGGGTCGGCGGAGGCACGGTTGTAGAGGATGCGCCGGTTCGCCGGCCACGCCCAACCCCACTCGGCGGCCACCCAGTCCTGCTCGTGTCGGGACTTGCGCCGAGCCGCCTGGTTCACGCCGTCGGCGTACACCCCTGTGTAGATCCAGCAGCCGATGGCTGTGGAGCCGTCCGCGCGGGCCTCCGCGAAGCTGGACAGCGGACGGCCGGTGGCCACGTCGTACCCGTTGACCTCGCGCAGCACCGACTCGGCGCTCGGCTCCGCGAGCGGACCGTGCGTGGGGTAGTCCCAGGTGAGGTCGAGCAGCGCCCGGTCGCGCGGCAGCGGCGAGTCGGCCAGCTTCTCGCGCAGTTTGCGGCCCAGGTGATAGAAGAACCACAGCTCGGAGCGGGCGTCACCTGGCGGCTCGACGGCCTTCTCCCGCCACTGCAACAACCGCTGCGTCTGGGTGAACGTGCCCTCCTTCTCCACGTGCGACGCGGCGGGCAGGAAGAACACTTCGGTGCGGCACTCCTCCGGCACGATCTCCCCGGTGGCGACCTCGGGGCCGTTCTGCCAGAACGTCGCACTCTCGATCATGAACAGGTCCCGGACCACCAACCAGTCGAGGTTGGCCATGCCCAGACGCTGCGCCCGGCCGTGCGCCGACCCGACCGCCGGGTTCTGCCCGAGCAGGAAGTAGCCCTTGATCTTGCCGTCGATCATGTTCAGCACCTGCTGGTAGGTGCCGTGGTCGCCGGTCATCCGCGGCATGTACCCGTAGCAGTAGTCGTTCTCCGGTGTCGCCGCGTCACCCCAGTACGCCTTCAGCAGGCTGGCGGCGAACGATCCGGCGTTACCCCAAAAGCCCTTCTGGCCGGGGTGCCGGATGCTGTCCACCCACTCGTCGAAGGTCGGGTGGTCGGCGTGGTGCGGCATCGGCAGGTAACCCGGCAGCAGGTTGAACAGCGTCGGAATGTCCGTGGAGCCCTGGATGCTGGCATGACCGCGCAGCGCCATCACCCCACCACCGGGACGACCCATGTTGCCGAGCAGCAGCTGGATGATCGCGCCGGTGCGGATGTACTGCACACCCACACTGTGCTGCGTCCAGCCCACCGAGTAGATCAGCATCCCCGTGCGTTCCCGGCCGGAGTTTCGGGTCCACGCCTCGGCCAGCTCCAGGAACTTGTCCTGTGGGATGCCACAGACCCGCTCGACCATCTCCGGGGTGTAGCGGGAAAAGTGTCGCTTGAGGATCTGGTAGACGCAGCGCGGGTGCTGCAACGTCTCGTCCCGCGGGGTGTCCCCGTCGACCTGCGCGCCGTGCGACTCGTGCTCCAGCCCGGACGCGCTGTCGCGCTCCTTGGCCGTGTGCCCACTGCCGGAGGAGCCCTCGTTGCCCTCGTACTGCCAGCTGTCCTGCACGTAGGTGCCGGTCTCCGGGTCGAACCCGGAGAAGAAACCGTCGCCGTCCTCGGTGTCGCTGAACTCCTCGCTCACGATCGTCGCCGCGTTGGTGTACGACAGCACGTACTCCCGGAAGTCCAACTCGTTGTCCAGGATGTAGCGCACCACCCCACCGAGCAGCGCGATGTCCGTACCCGCCCGGATCGGCAGATACGAGTCAGCCACCGCGCTGGTCCGCGTGAACCGCGGGTCGACGTGGAAGACCTTCGCCCCCCGACGCTTGGCCTCCATCACCCACTGGAAACCCACCGGGTGCGCCTCGGCCATGTTCGAACCCTGAATGACGATGACGTCAGCGTTGGCGATGTCCTGCTGGAAATCCGTCGCACCGCCACGACCGAAGCTGGCCCCCAGACCGGGGACGGTAGCGGAGTGTCAAATACGGGCCTGGTTCTCGATCTGAAGAGCCCCCATCGCGGTGAACAACTTCTTGATGAGGTAGTTCTCCTCATTGTCCAGCGTCGCCCCACCCAGACTGGAGAAACCCAGCGTCCGGTTGAGCGGCCGGCCCTGCGTGTCGACGTCCTCCCAGGTCTGCTCACGAGCCGCGAGCATCCGGTCGGCGATCATGTCGAGCGCGGTGTCGAGCTCCAGATCCTCCCACTGCGTCGAGTAGGGCCGGCGGTAGCGGACGGTGGTCTGCCGCAGTGGGCTGGTGACCAGGCTCTTGCTCGCCGAACCCTTCGGGCAGAGCCGACCCCGCGAGATCGGGCTGTCCGGATCGCCCTCGATCTGACTGACCTGCCCGTCCTTCACGAACACCCGCTGACCACAACCAACAGCGCAGTACGGGCAGACCGAACGGGCGACGCTATCGGCGTCCTCGGTACGGGCGGTGAGCGCGCGGGACCCGTCGGACTTCGCCGCGGCACCCCGGCCCAGCGGGTCCGTGCCGGTGAGCTGGCGGTACACCGGCCAACCCTCGATAAAGGTCCGTAGACCCAACCCCGACACCCCCTCCCACGCGAGCGACCCTCTGAAGATAGGCCAACTGAGACAGGTTCGCGAACCGAGGAAGCGAGACAGCGCCGCCCCCGGCCGGTGGGCCGGGGGCGGCGCTGGTGTCGGTGTGCAGGTCGCCTCTCGGCGAGTGGCACGACGCGGCTCCAGCCGAACGGTATTCCGCGAAGGCGATATTAGGTGAGGCCCGGGGACACTGAGTCACACCGACACTGTCCACAACCAGCCCCCACCCCGCCTTGTTCCCACGCCCCGCCTTGCCCACCCATACGATCGCCGCCCGGCCACAACGGAGATGCCGCTGGCCGGCACCCCGGATTGCGGGTGCCGGCCAGCGGTCGGTGTCGTGCGGTGGTGCTTAGTGCGCTGGTTCTGCGATGTGGCGCGGGTCAGCTGTTCCAGTACTGGGCGACCAGGTCGGTGGCCTGCTGCTCCCACTGGGCGTAGGCGTCCGGGTAGGCCGACACCTGCACGGTCTGCGCGGCGTCGGTCAGCGGCATGTCCTGCCACCCGTCAACCTGCTTCAGACCCTTGAGGAACGCGGTCGTCGAGTACTCCGGGTCGGTGATCTGCTCCGGCGTACCCCAACCCGAGCTCGGGCGCTGCTGGAACAGGCCCAGCGAGTCATGGTCGTTCCTGTCGCCCAGGTGACCCAGGTTCTCCAGCTTCGACTCCTGCAGGCTCGTCGCGATCGAGATCACCGCGGCCCGCTCCGGGAGACCGGCCTTCTTCGTGGCGGCGATGATCGCCTTCACGTTGGCGGTCTGCTCGTCGTTGAGGCTGATGTGGGACTGCTCGCCCTGCGGCTTCGGCGCCGCCGACTGCACAGCTGCGGCGACCGGCTTGGCATCGACCGGGTTGGCGTGGGCGGCGATCGGACCGGCGAAGACACCACCGGCGAACGCGAGACCAGCAACAGACAACATGCTCTTACGGAAGATCGTGTTCATGAGGGGTAGCTCCTTCGGGGGTAGAACACCCGCACCGCCAAAGGGGGCGGCGGTGATGGGTGTGAGCACCTCGTCCGGCGCTGCACGTACCAGGGGAAAAAGTTTGGGGGGTGACGCCCGTGTCGGGCGTCGGGGTCGGTGACCTGCGAGCGGGGGGCTCGCGGCGCCGGGTCCCTGTGTAACGACCGGGGGGCCGAGGTCATTCCGGGGTTGGCCCACCCGTCGGCACCCGCATCAAGGCAGTGCCTGCGGTCGTTCGTGGGGACTGTAACGACCGGGTGGAGGCTGGCATTCCGACCTGCGCGACCAGCCCTCAGGGTCGGGCGGCAGGTCGGTGGTGCTGCGATCGTCAGGATGTGTAACGACCCCGACCCGGCCATGATTCCGGCCCACGAGTGCGCCCGACCACACCCCAGAAACGGCCAACGTCGGACAAACCACCCACAGGCGCAAGGACCCACGGCGCCGCATCGGCCCTCACCGGATGATCCACTCGGGTTCACGGAAGTCGGGGCATCCCGGACGGCCGGACACCCCGACTTCAAGAAACCCGAGTCGATCACGAACGGGCCGACCGCATCAGTACGCGCAAACCGGACAAAATTGGAGGTGATGAGGGCCAGCCGGCGCGCCTGGAGCAGCGCGCTGGGATCGACCTGAGCGACACCGGCTCTGGTGGGCGTTACCCTGACACCATGCAGGCCGTCTCCCCCACCGCGACCGGCGTGGCCTTTCTGGCCCGACCGGGTCGCCCCGCTGTGGTGGCACGGACGCTCGCCGAGCTGGCCGGCCCCACCCGAGGTGTGGTGGAACTGCCGGTACGGCTGATGTGGAACGCCGAGCGCACCTTCGACCTCGGCGACCCCGACCAACTGCTCTGGATGTACGAGAACGTGCTCCGCGAGACCACTCGGGCCGACGATCTGCGCGCTCTGATCAACGGGCGGACGCTGCGTCGGGTGTGGCGACTGCTCAACCTGCCGCGGGGCGTACGCCAGGCGTGGGAGAGCCGGCACCGCGGCCTGCGCGCGGCGTGATCGAACCTCATCTGCACGAGTTCTACCGGGAGGTGGCCCGGGTGGCGCTGGCCGCCGCCGGGCCGTACCGGTTCGTTCTGGGTGGTGGGGTGGCGTGGGCGGCGCACGGGCTGGTCGCCCGACCGACGGAGGACGTGGACCTCTTCGCGGACGTGGAGGGCGCTGCTGCGGCCGCGTCCGCCGGAGTGCGGGTTGCCCTGGAGCGGGCGGGGTTCATCGTCAGTGATGCCGACCCGGACAGTGAGCTGGCCGAGCTGTTCGACGGGTACGAGCAGGACATGAAGGACTTCGTGGTGAGCCGCGACGGACGGCAGATCCGGCTCAGCCTCGCCCGGTTGGACCGCCAGCAGAGCCCGGTGGTGATGGACCTGGGCCCGGTGATGGACGTTCGCGACCTGGTGGCGAACAAGATCGCGGCGTTGGTCAACCGACGGGAGGTTCGCGACTTCATCGACGTGGCCGCCGCCCTCGACCACTACGACGTGACCGAACTGTTGGTGCTGGCACGGCAGGTCGACCCCGCCCTGGACCCGGACGACGTGCGCGCCGCCGGCCGCTACCTGGACCGGCTCTCCGACCAGCGCTTCGGCCGGTACGGCCTGGGCGCCGCCGACGTCGCCGAGATCCGGCAACGCTTCGCCGCCTGGCCACGCTGACCAGCGAGCCACGCGAACAGGCCGCACCAACAACGGGCCGCGCGAACAAGCTTCACCACCAACGGGCCACGCCAATAAGCCGCACCAACAAACGGCCGCGTGAACAAGCGACGCGAGCGGGCCACAGCGTCGGGTGGGCATCCCGCGCGGGCGCCCACCCGACTGCTGGTCACTTGGTTGGTCGACCGCCCGTGACCCCCAGGATCTCGCCCGTCACGTAGCTGGACTCCTGCGAGGCGAAGAAGACGTACGCGGGCGCCAACTCAGCGGGCTGCCCGGGACGCCCCTCGGGGGTGTCGGTGCCGAACTGCTTCACCTTCTCCTCCGGCATGGTGGACGGGATCAGCGGCGTCCACACCGGTCCCGGTGCGACAGCGTTGACGCGGATGCCCTGCTCGGCCAGGTCGGCGGCGAGGGCCTTGGTGAAGTTGGCGATCCCCGCCTTGCTGGTGGCGTAGTCCAGCAGCTGCGGCGACGGGTCGAACGCCTGGATCGACGACGTGTTGATGATCGCCGACCCCTCGGCCAGGTGGGGAATGGCGGCCTTGCAGAGCCAGAACATCGCGTACAGGTTGGTCTTGAACACCCGGTCGAACTGCTCGGTGCTGATGCCGAGGATCCCCTTGTCCTGCGACATCTGGAACGCCGCGTTGTTGACCAGGACGTCGAGACCGCCCAGATCGCGCACCGCCCGGTCGACCAGTTCCTGGCAGTGCGCCTCGTCGGTGATGTCACCGCGTACCGCGACGCCCCGCCGGCCGGCGGCCTCGACCAGCCGGATGGTCTCCCGGGCGTCGGCGTCCTCCTCCTCGCCCAGGTAGGAGATGAGCACGTCCGCGCCCTCCCGGGCGAAGGCGATCGCGACGGCCCGGCCGATCCCCGAGTCACCGCCGGTGATCAGCGCCCGCTTGCCGTCGAGCTTGCCGCTGCCCCGGTACGACTCCTCCCCGTGGTCCGGCTTCGGCGTCATCTCCCCGGTCGAGCCGGGCGCTGACTGCTGCTGTGCGGGCTGACCGGACTGCTGGCCGTACTGGCTGGTCGGGTCCTGCTGGGTGTGCTGGTCCTCGCTCACTGAAATCTCCTCGCTGCGCGCGGGAAGCGGGGCTCTCCCGCGAATGTCGTCCCTGACCGCCCTACCCTGCGTCGGCCTGCGGAAACCGCTGCAACGATCGGGGCTGCCGTGGCGGCAGTGCCGGGTGCTGGTTATGGTGCCCAAGGCGCTCACGAGGCGCGTCCACCCCATGGAAAGGCACGTCATGACCTCTCCCTCCGGCCCGTCGCGCCGCCAGGTGCTCGTCGCCGCGGCGGCCGCGGCGACCACCCCGCTGATCGCCGCCGCGCCCGCGCAGGCGGCCGGCGCGGCCCGGCCGCGCACCTGGGACCTCACCCTCCTGGGCACGTCGGACACGCACGGCAACGTCTACAACTGGGACTACTACCGCGACGCCGAGTACGACGACAGCAAGCAGAACGACATCGGCGTGGCGAAGCTGGCGACCCTGATCAACCAGATCCGTCGGGAGCGGCGCGGCAAGGCGACGCTGGTGCTCGACGCCGGCGACACGATCCAGGGCACGCCGCTGGCCACGTACTACGCCAAGCAGGAGCCGATCACCGCCACCGGGGAGAAGCACCCGATGGCACGGGCCATGAACGTCATCGACTACGACGCGGTGACCCTGGGCAACCACGAGTTCAACTACGGCCTGCCGTTGCTGGACCTGTGGATCCGCCAGCTCGGCTTCCCGGCGCTCGCCGCGAACGCCGTCAACGCGAAGACCGGCAAGCCGGCCTTCCTGCCGTACGTCATCAAGAAGGTCTCCCTCGGTTTCGCCGCGCCGACCCTGCGGGTCGGCATCCTGGGATTGACCAACCCCGGTGTGGCCATCTGGGACAAGGGCAACGTCGAGGGCAAGCTGCGCTTCGACGACATGGTCGCGACCGCCGCGAAGTGGGTGCCGATCATGCGGGCCCGCGGCGCGGACCTCGTGCTGATCTCGGCACACGGCGGTGACAGTGGCACCTCCAGCTATGGCCCGGAGCTGCCGAACGAGAACCCGGTGGCGCTGATCGCCCAGCAGGTGCCGGGGATCGACGCGATCCTCTTCGGTCACGCGCACAACGAGGTGGTCGAGCGGTTCGTCACCAACGAGCGCACCGGCACGCAGGTGCTGCTCTCCGAGCCGTCGAAGTGGGGCCAGCGGCTCACCCGGATGGACTTCACCCTCACCCGTGAGCGTGGCCGGTGGACGATCACCAAGAAGGCCGCCACCATGCTGAACACCAACACGGTGGTCGAGGACCCGAAGGTGCTCGCCGCCGTGCGGGCCCAGCACCAGAAGACCATCGCGTACGTGAACCAGGTGGTGGCCCAGGCCACCGTCGAGATGTCCACCGTGGAATCCAGGTACAAGGACACCCCCATCCTGGACTTCATCAACCACGTCCAGGCCGAGACCGTCACGAAGGCGCTGGCCGGCACGCAGTACGCCGACCTGCCGGTGCTGTCGCAGGCGTCCCCGTTCAGCCGCACCGCGGTCTTCCCCGCCGGGGACGTGAAGATCCGTGACGTGGCAGGGCTCTACGTCTTCGACAACACGCTCGAGGCGGTCGTGCTCAGCGGCGCGGAGGTGCGCACCTACCTGGAGTACTCGGCGAAGTACTTCCGGACCCTCGCCCCGGGCGCCCCGGTCAACCCGGAGCAGATCAGCGACTCGCCGGCAGTGCCGGACTACAACTACGACGTGATCTCCGGCCTGGACTACGACATCGACATCTCCAAGCCGGTCGGGCAGCGGATCACCCGCCTGGTGCTGGCCGGCACCGACACCCCGGTGGCCGACAACGCGCAGTTCGTGGTGGCGGTGAACAACTACCGGCGCAGCGGCGGCGGCAACTTCCCCGGCATCGTGAAGACCCAGGTCTACAACGCGCAGCAGGAGATCCGCCAGCTGCTCATCGACTGGGCGCAGGCCAAGGGGACGATCGACCCGGCCGACTTCTTCCAGCCCAACTGGCGTCTGGTCCGCGAGGGCGTGCCCGTCTTCTGACCGCAGCGCATCACGAACGGGCCGTGGGTGGCGACACCCGCGGCCCGTCGCGCGTTTCTCAGCCCTGCACGTTCCAGCGGATCGGGTCCTCGGACTCCTCCGGCCGGTCGCGCCCGGGGTCGGTCTCGGTCAGGGCCACCCGCTCGTCGGGACGGACGGCGGGCGGCAACTCCCCGAACCGCGCGTGGCGCAGAAACGCGTACTCGTCGTCGGTGAACGGCTGCTCGGTCATCAGCGCCTCCTCCTGCTCCACTGTGATTGTCCAGCGGCCACGCCGGTCGACACCAGTAGCCGGGCACACACCCTGTAAGGCATCCTAGGATCCTGGGTGAGCAGTGGTGGCCTGGCGCGACGATTGGGACAACCGGTCGAGCACCGCAAGGGCGGCCCGGATGGGGCGGCGGCGCAGCATCTCGTCGAAGCTCGCCCGCCCCTGGCAGAACTGCACGAACATCCGCCAGCCCGGCGGGGTCGCCAACAGGGCGTGGAACACGTCCGGCCGACGGGTGAACACGTCGAGCAGCCGGAACCCCGCCCGCATCTCCGGCAGCAGACGCTCGGCCACCGCCCGCTCGTACCCGGCCAGGTCACCGTCCGCGACCGCAGCTCCGGCCAGCTCGCCGGAGCGCAACGCGAAGCTGATGCCCTCCCGGCTCCACGGCTCCAGCAACCCCGCCGCATCCCCCACAACCAGCACCCGACCGTTGCGCAACGGTGAATCCTCCGCCCGACAGCGGGTCAGGTGACCGGAGTCGTGCTCCGCCGGCAACCCGGTCAGACCCAACCGGTCGACGAACCGCCGCAGGTAGTCGCGGGTCCCCTCCCCCGCCCCCCGCGCGGCGATCACGCCGACGGTCAGCCGGTCACCCTTGGGAAAGACCCAGGCGTACGAGCCCGGCATGGCACCCCAGTCCAGCAGCAGCCGGCCCCGCCACCGCTCCTGCTCGACGGGCGGCACCGGAATCTCCAACTCCAGACCCAGATCCACCTGCCGGTACCGAACCCCGACGTGCCGCCCGGTCACCCCCGACGAGCCGTCCGCCCCGATCACGGCACGAGCCGCGATCGTCGTACCGTCGGCCAGCCGCAGGCGTACCCCCTCGGGGTCCTGCTCGATCGCGCGGACCGCGACCCGCTCCCGCAGCTGCGCGCCGGCGGCGACCGCCGCCGCGCGCAGCCGGTCGTCGAACTCCTCGCGGCGCACCATCGTCACCACCGGACTGCCGTTGCGGCGGGTGAACTCCCGACGACCGTCGCGGGTGAATGTCACCCGGTCCACCCGGTCGTGCGCGGGCACCTCGATCCGATCCTGAACGGCCGCCAGCGAGGTGCCGATCAGGCCACCGCCGCAGGTCTTGTACCGCGGGTGAACTGCGCGCTCGACGACAAGGGTGGAGACGCCCGCACGGGCAGCGGCGTGCGCCGCGGACAGCCCCGCGGGGCCAGCGCCGACAACGACGAGATCCCAAACGATCACGGAAGCAGCCTAGGGCACCTCCCCCGCCCGACCGCCGGACCCGCCCGCCGTCGCGACCGCCCGATCGGGTGTGCATCTTCGGGCACCGAGGGGGTAACCGGCGCACGGCAGCCGCCACCGCAGTGGCGGACGAGCACAAGGAGGAACCATGCAGCAGGTGCAACTGTCGGAGGCCGAGCAACGGGTGTACCAGGCGGTCACCACCCTCGAAGCACGCGGGCAGGTGCCCTACCCGGACCTGATCGCCGAGGAATCCGGGCTCACCCAGGAGCAGGTGGGCAGTCCCCTGCACCTGCTCACCGAGAAGGGCCTGCTGCACCGCGAGGACTCGCCGATGGCCGGCCTCGACTTCGGTCCCCGGTTCTGCGCCCGCCAGATGGCGTGACCCACGGAACCAACCGGTACGGTTCGCCCCCCGAAGACCCGGGTAGCGGTCAACCATGGATGACCGAGGGTCGACGGGGGGCACGATGAGCGCGGCGCAGACGCCGCAGCCGGTGACCGCGGCCGAGAACCGACGACGCTGGCAGGCGGTCGGCGTCGGACTCGTCGCCGCCTTCATGACGCTGCTCGACGTGAGCATCGTCAACGTGGCCGTGCCCTCCATCGACCGGGCGCTGCACGCGTCGTCGAGTGACCTGCAGTGGATTCTCTCCGGGTACGCGCTCACCTTCGGCCTGGCACTGGTGCCCGCCGGCCGGTTCGGCGACGCCCGCGGCCGGCGCAACGCCTTCGTCTTCGGCATCGCGCTGTTCACCATCACCAGCGCGCTCGCCGGCCTCGCCACCTCCCCGACCTGGCTGGTCATCGCCCGACTGCTGCAGGGCGCCGCCGCCGGCGTCGTCAACCCCCAGGTCATCGGACTGATCCAGCAACTGTTCCGCGGGCCCGAACGGGCCCGCCCGTTCGGGCTGCTCGGCGCCACCATCGGCATCTCCACCGCCGTCGGGCCGCTGCTCGGCGGACTGCTCATCGCCATCGGCGGCGAGGAACACGGCTGGCGATGGGTGTTCTTCGTCAACGTGCCGGTCGGTGTCCTCGCGGTGATCCTCGGCTGGCGACTGCTGCCCGGCCGCCCCACCGGTCAACCCGGCTGGCGTCGACTCGATCCCGTCGGCGTCCTGCTGCTCGGCATCGGTGTCGTCCTCGTCCTGCTGCCACTGGTACAGGAGCAGCAGTGGCGGACCCCCTGGAAGTGGGCGCTCATCCCGGTCGGCCTGGCGGTGCTGGTCGCCTTCGGGCTCTGGGAACGACGGTACGCACGCCAGCACCAGCCCCTGTTCGACCTCCGACTGTTCAGCTTCCAGTCGTACACGCTGGGCTCGATCCTGGCGCTCGTCTACTTCGGCGGCTTCACCGCGATCTTCTTCATCTTCACCCTGTTCCTGCAGATGGGGCTCGGCTACAGCGCCCTCGTCGCCGGCCTGGCCATCACCCCCTTCGCCCTGGGCTCCGCGGCCGCCGCCGTGCTCGGTGGCCGCATCGTCAACCGCTTCGGCCGACCACTGGTCGCCATCGGACTGCTCACCGTGGTGGTCGGGCTGGCCGCCACGGTGATCGCACTGCGCCTCTTCCCGGACGCTCCGGCGCCCTGGGTCACCGCCGGCCCACTGCTCGTCGCCGGCATCGGCAGCGGACTGGTGATCGCACCCAACCAGACGATCACCCTCTCCGAGGTGCCGGTCGATCAGGCGGGCAGCGGCGCCGGCATGCTCCAGACCGGCCAGCGGATCGGCGCCGCCGCCGGGATCGCCGCCGTCGGCTCGCTGTTCTTCTCCACATTGGCCGACAGCCGCGGGGACTGGACCAAAGCCTTCGAACAGTCCCTCATGCTCGCCACCGTCATCATCGCGCTCGCGCTGATCACCGCGCTGATCGATATCTGGCGCAGCCACAACCACAAAACCTGACCGGGTACGCCGCTGGCCGGCACCCCGCGTGTGAGTGCCGGCCAGCAAGTCGGTGTCGTGGTGCGGTTTGTGCGGGGGGCCAGGGCACGGAGATGCCGCTGGCCGGCACCCCGGGTTGCGGGTGCCGGCCAGCGGTCGGTGTCGTGCTGTGGTGTTGCCGTGCGGTGTCGTGCTGCGGTCTTGCCGTGCGGTGGTGCTGGCGTGCGGTGGTGCTGCGTGCTTGTGGTGTGGTGTGGTGCGGGGTCAGCTGTTCCAGTGCTGGGCGACCAGGTCGGTGGCCTGCTGCTCCCACTGGGCGTAGGCGTCCGGGTACGCCGACACCTGCACCGTCTGCGCGGCGTCGGTCAGCGGCATGTCCTGCCAGCCGTCAACCTGCTTCAAGCCCTTGAGGAACGCGGTCGTCGAGTACTCCGGGTCGGTGATCTGCTCCGGCGTACCCCAACCCGAGCTCGGGCGCTGCTGGAACAGGCCCAGCGAGTCGTGGTCGTTCCTGTCGCCCAGGTGACCCAGGTTCTCCAGCTTCGACTCCTGCAGGCTCGTCGCGATCGAGATGACCGCGGCCCGCTCCGGGAGACCGGCCTTCTTCGTCGCGGCGATGATCGCCTTCACGTTCGCGGTCTGCTCATCGTTCAGGCTGATGTGGGACTGCTCGCCCTGCGGCTTCGGCGCCGCCGACTGCACAGCAACCGCAACCGGCTTGGCATCCACGGCCGGGGTGGCGGCGTGGGCGGCGATCGGGCCGGCGAACACACCACCGGCGAACGCGAGACCAGCAACAGACAGCATGCTCTTACGGAAGATCGTGTTCATGAGGGGTAGCTCCTTCGGGGGTAGAACACCCCGACCGCCAAAGGGGGCAGCGGCAAGGGTGTGAGCACCTCGTCCGGCGCTGCACAAACAAGGGGGGAAAGTCTGGGGGGGTGACGCCCTGTCGGGCGCCGGGCGGCAACCTGCGAGCGGGGGCTCGTGGCGCCGGGTCCCTGTGTAACGACCGGGGGGCCGAGGTCATTCCGGGGTTGGCCCACCCCGTCGGCACCCTCATCGTGGCGGTGCCCGTCGGTCGTTCGCTGGGGACTGTAACGACCGGGTGGAGGCTGGCATTCCGGCCTGCGCGACCAGCCCTCAGGGGTCGGGCGGCGGGTCGGTGGTACTGCGATCGTCAGGGTATGTAACGACCCCGACCCCGCCATGATTCCAGCCCACGGGTGCGCCCAGTCACCACCCACAAACCCCCACCAACGGACAAATGACCAACGCAACGGCGGGCTCGCAGCGCCGAACCGGCCCTCACCGGGTGATCCACTCGGGTTCACGGAAGTCGGGGCATCCCGGACGCCCGGATACCCCGACTTCATGCAACCCGAGTCGATCACGAACGAGTCGACCGGCGCAGAGGACGCAAGACGGACATGACGCGCCGTCGTACCGCGGTATGTCGACCTCGGTATCCGGCGGGCATGGCCGGACCGACGACGGCCCGAGGGAGGGTGCCCGGGCCCCGTCTCTCTGAACAGGCTGGCGCCCGTCGGAGTGTTCCGACGGGCGCCAGCTTCGGTGCTATCCGGGCGCAGCCCGGTGGTGTGGATTAGTGCGCCGCACCACCGAAGCGCTGGCGGCGACGCCAGGCCAGGGTCAGCAGCAGCATCACTGCTCCGGCGCCGACCAGGCCGCCACCGAGCTTCATGGGCGTGCCGAGGCTGTCGCCCGTGACGGGCAGCGGCTGCTTCTTGTGCAGCACCCGCAGCTCGGTGGTGGCGGTACGGCCGGACTCCCGGCCCGTGGCGGTGAAGGTCAGCAGACCCGTCACCGACGGCTTGTAGGTCTTGGTGAAGCGGCCCTGAGCGTCGGTGTACGCCGTGAAGTGCAGGGGCGCGCTCGCCTGGTAGGCCACCGGAGCCATGGCCACGGTGCTGCCGTCGCTGCGGCGAGCCGGAGCCGCACCGCCGGCCGGAGCGGCCTGCGGAGTGACCGTCACGGTGATGTCGACGGTCTCGTTCGGGCCGAAGTTGGTACCCGTCAGCACCACCGTCTCGCCGAGGTAGATCGTCGGCCGGTTGACGGTCAGCGACGCGGCGGTCGGCGGGTACGGCGGCGGTTGCGGCGGGTCGGTGGTCGCGCTGGGCGTCGGCTGCGGCTGTGCCGCCCCCGCTGCCGTCGGCACGGCCACCACGGCCAGGCCGACCGTGAGCGCCATGATGATGCGGGATAGCCGCATGATTGGTTCCCTCCTACTGATCACAGCTTGGTGCGGAATGAACTTGGGTGGTCCAGGGGGTGGCGGTGGGGGTGAGCCACAGCTCGGCCTGCCCGACGCCGGTCTTGGCCGTCAGCACTGTGACCTCCAGTGCCCGCTCGACGCCGGGGCCGACGTCGACGCTGGCCGTCGCCACCTGACGGCGGCGTTCGGTGCCGCTGCCAAGTGCCGTCTCGGCCCCGTCCAGCCGGGCCTCCAGCACCGCTCCACCAGCCGGGCTGAAGATCGACACCAACGTGCGGGCGGTGTACGGATCGCCAGCCAGACCGAGGCCGAGCACGGATTCGCTAAGTCCGGACTTCGGCGCCGTTGAGCGCAGGGTCACCCGCAGCCGGAGCTCACGGCGGCCGTCCGACCGGCATTCGCCGACCGTCAGGTTCGCCGTCGGCCGCAGGTAGTAGCCGAGCTTCGCGCCGCTGCCGTCGTTGAGGAACACGCCGACAGTTGGCACGGTGTCCTGTTCCGGAAGCGTCCCGGCCATCCGGCTCTCGCCGAATGTCCGCTGTTCCTCAGGTCGGGCACTCCAGAACAATATCCGGCGTTCGGTGATAGCACGGTCAAATGCGGACAACAGCACCCGCGGGTTGACATTCTTCTTGAAGAAGGTGTCGAACACCGAGGCGGCGGACGCCGCGAAGAAGTCGTCCTGCTGTTTGACGTCGAGGCGCTGGTAGCTGTCGTTGAGCAGGGTCTGCACGACCTTCTCGCTGGCGAGCGGGACGCCGCCGGGCACCAGCACCGGACCGGTCGCCTTGAGCAGGTACGACAGCACCACCGGATCAACGGCGAGCACGCCGTCGACAGTGGTGCCGGTCTTGCGCCGGAACATCTCGCGGTACAGCGCGGCGGCGGTCGGGAAGTGCGGAGACAGGTTGACGTCGGCGGGATAGATGCCCGGCAGGTCCGTCCAGAGGGCCCGGGTCTCGGCGGGCACCTTCAGCGCCGGGGTGAACCGGCCGAGCGAGGCACTGCTGCCCTGCTTGCCCATCTTCACCTTGCCGTTCTCCGCCTCGATCATCGCGTACGCGCCGAACATGCCGCCGGTGGCGCGCAACTCGGCGAGGTTCTGCGAGACGAGCAGGTAGCGGCGTGGGCCGTTCGCGCCGAGCAGCGGCGGGAGGAGGCGGGCTCCCTGGTCGGCGGCCGTGGTGAGGCTGGCCAGCCGGTCGATCTCGTCGCGCAGGTCGGTCAGCGCCTGCCGGATCTGGCTGACCAGGCTGTCGGCGGGCACCGCGGCCAGGTTCTGGCGGGTACGTTGCACGGACTCGTGGGCCGCGGTCAGCTGCGTGGAGACGGCGGCGAGTCGGGCGAGGTCCACCCGCCCGCCGGTCGGCACCAGGCTGGTCAGGTCCGCCCGAAGCAGGGTCGGGAACGCGTGTCGGGCCAGTTCGTCGATGGCGACGGCGATCTGCGCGACGGCGTCGAGGTCGTCGCCGGCGATCGGCGTACGTCGCCCGAGGTGCCACGTCGGATCGGCCGTCGCCGCGCGGGCCGCGCCGGCCTGCTCCTGGAGGGCGGCGAGCGTCCGCAGGGCGCGGCCAGTGTCCCCACCGACAGTCTGGGCGCTCAACTCTCGGGCCAGGCCAGCGGCGTTGAGCAGGTGAGTGCGTGCCTGCCAGCCGCGGAAGCCGACCCACCCGGCGGTCGCCAGCAGCAGCGAGCTGACCACCAGGGCGCCAAGGAGGGCCCGTCGCAGTCGGGCGCGCCGACGACGCCGGGACCGGCTCCGCCGCCGGATCGGTCGTTCGCTCACCGTCACACCACACTCCCATTCACGGAATCGGACAGAAGGTCGATTCCCTGACGTTCTTAGCACGCATCAGGGAAGTTCGTACCGTTATTGCGCTGATCGTCCTTTAAGCGAATTTCCTTCGTGGTTCCGTGGCGGGCTGTGCGACCCGTCCGGCCGCTTCGTGCAACAGCCGTTCGATCTGGTCCACGCCAGCGGGCAGCGACATCTCTCGCAGGTATGCGGCCCGACCCCGGCGACCCATTTCTGTGCGGGTCGGCGGCGAGATGGTGGCGGCCAACCAGAACCGGTCGGCCAACGCCGCCCAGTCCTCCGGCGGGCAGGACAGCCCAGCCCGAGCCCGTTCGACCAGCTCGGCCGTGTCCCCGCCGGCCGACGCGATCACCGGCGCGGCGCAGGAGAGCGCGGCCTGGAGCTTGCCGGGCACCGTGCCGCGCAGCTCCGGAAGGTCGCGCAGCATGACCAGTTGGTAGTCGGCGGCGGCGTACAGCTCGGGCATGTCGACCGGCGACCGCCGCTCCAGGAAGCGGACGTTCTCCGCGCCCAGCTCGGCGGCGAGCCCCCGCACCCGCCGCTCCGCCGCGCCCGAACCGACCAGGACAAGATCCATCGTCCGGTCCAGCGCCGCCGCCGCCCGGACCGCGGTCTCCAGCCCCTGCCGCTCCCCGATGGTCCCGGCGTGCATCACCACGCACCGACCGTCTCGACGGACCAGCTGGCGGGCCGCCGCACTGGGTGTCGCCGGGTGGAAGATCCGCTCGTCGGTCCAGTTCAGCACCAACCGGACCCGGGCCGGGTCGGCGCCAGCGGCGACCACCAGGTCCCGCATCGACGGCGCGGCGACCGCGATCCGCGCCGCGGTCCGGTAGATCCGGGTCATCGTGCTGCCCATCCGCGCCGCCCAGCGTCCCTCGCCCCCCTCGTCGGCGCCGTCGCGAACCCAGACGTCCTGCACGTGCAGCACCGCCGGCACCCGCCCGAGCAACCGGATCACCCCGGCGGCGGCGAACGTCGTCGCCGGCAGTTGAAAGACGTAGAGCGCGTCCACGTCGCCCAGGAACCGGCGCGCGACCAGCCCCGCGCTGCCGGCGAAGGAGAGGTAGCTGGCCATCCGGCCGCCGACCGACGCGGCGCCCCCCGGGTACCGGGGCACCCGTCGGACACTCAGCCGTTGGCTGTGTGTCTCGTGGTGCCACCGCTGTCGCCAGCCGGGATAGACGTGCCCGCCGGGGTAGTCCGGAAAGCCGGTGAGGACCCGTACCTCGTGCCCACGCGCGGCCAGCTCCTCGGCGAGGCTCCCCGGGATGAAGGCCGGCTCGGGCGGAAAGTGGTACGACAGGATGCCGATCTTCACCGGTACGCCCCCGTCCCACAGAGATCGCCGGCGGCCGGCGCGGCACCACGACCGGCGCGCGTGCGGCCCGCGTACGATGCCGACAACCCCTCCCCGCGCGGCCACCGGCGTCGACGCACCGCCCTCGCGGTGCGAGCGCCCGTGTCCGTACCGATGAGAGGGGCACCGATGGCTGATCGCGTGTTGTTCGTCTGCCACGCCAACCTGTGCCGGTCACCGATGGCCGAGTACCTGGCCCGTCGGCTGCTGGCCGACCGACCCGTCGAGGTGGCCAGCGCCGGCACCGACGCGATCGACGGGCTGGCCATGCACCCGTACGCCATGGAGGTCGCGACCGAGAACGGCGCGGACCCGGCCACGTTCCGGACCCGCGGGTTGCGGCCCGAGTACCTGGTCGAGGCGACGCTCGTGCTGACCGCGACCCGACGCCAACGCTCGGTCTGCACGGCGTTGACGCCTGGAGCGCTGCACCGGACGTTCACGCTGCGCCAGTTCGGGCGGCTCGCCGCGGCGGCCGAGCCGCCCGCCGACTCGGCCGACGACCCGTTGCGGGCGGCGATCGCCGCCGCCGCCCAGGCCCGGGGACGGCTGCAACCCGCCGCCCCGGACGAGGACGACCTTCGGGACCCGATCGGCGGTACCGCGGCCGACTTCCGACGCTGCGCCGAGGAGATCGAACGGTCGTTGCGACCCCTCGCCGCGCTCATCGGGGCAGCCGGGTGAGTTCCTGGGTGTGGTCGGGGACGCCGTTGACCCCGTCGGCGGTCGCGCTGTGCCGGCCGGACGCGGCCCGGTCGGCCGGCACCGACGCCTCGGGCGTCGAGGCGACCACCCGGTAGGCCTCGTACTGGTACGCCTCGGCCTTGGCCACCTTCGCCATGTTCAGCACACAGCCGAGCAACCGGACCGAGACCGAGTGCAGCGACCGGGCCGCCGCGGCGACCTGGGTCCGCGAGGTACGGCCCTGCTGGGTCACCAGCAGCGCGCCGTCGGCCTGCACGGCCACCACCACGCCGTCGGTCACCGCGAGCAGCGGCGCGGTGTCGATGATCACGATGTCCGCCGACTCGCGCAGCGCCAGCAGCAGGTCCGACATGGCCTTGGAGCCGAGCAGCTCGCTCGGGTTCGGCGGGGCCGACCCGCTGGGCAGCACCAGCAGTGACTTGTCGCCCCAGCGTTGCACGACGTCGCCCACCTTCACGTCGCCGACCAGCACGTCGGTCAGACCGACGCCGGCGTCCAGGCCCAGGTAGTCGTCGACCTTCGGTCGGCGCAGATCCGCGTCGACCAGCAGCACCCGCCAGCCGGCCTCGGCCAGTGCGATGGCCAGGTTGCAGGAGAGCGTGGTCTTGCCCTCGCCCTGCAGGGCGCTGGTCACCGCGATGACCCGGGCCGGCTCGTGGACGTCCACGAAGCGCAGGTTGGTCCGCAGCTTGCGGACCGCCTCGGCGCGCGCCGAGGTCGCGGCGTCGCCCACGATGAGAGGCGCACTGCGGGCGTTGGCCTCGAACGGAATCTCACCGAGCAGTGGGCTGCCGGTGGCGCGTTGCAGGCCGGCGGCGTCGCGGAGTCGGACGTCGGCGACGCCCCGCAGGATCGCCAGCCCGATGCCGAGGATCAGGCCGACCAGACCACCGAGGGTGAGGTTGCGGGCCGGCTGTGGCGAGACGGGGTCGGCGCTGACCCGCGGGCCACTGACCACTTCGATCTTGATGGGCGCCTTGCCCTCCGGGGTCGTCTCGACCTTCTGGACGAGCTCGACGAACTTGTTGGCGAGGCTCTCCGTCACGCGCAACGCGCGGGTCTGGTCGGTGTCGGTCACCGACGCCCGCAGCAGAACGGTGCCAGTCTCGGTCGAGGTGCTCACCCGGCGCTGCACCTCGTCCGCGGTGAGGCCGACCGGAGTCTCGGCCACCACGCTCTGCGCCAGCCGATCGCTGCTGAGCAGGTCGGCGTACGACTTGACGCGCTGCTGGAGGAAGAGCCCGCCCTGGTAGGCGTCGCTGACGCCGGTGTTGGGGGTGGTGACGAAGAAGGTCACCGAGGCGACATACCGGGGTTGGGCCCGTACGGTCAGGAACGCCGAGACGCCGAGAGCCACCATGACCGTGACCAGCGCGACCCACCAGTGCCGACGCACGTGGCGCAATTGGCGGAGCAGGTCCATCAGGAGTGCCCCCATGCCGGTCCGGTTACGGCAAAGAACTTCACGAAAACCCCCAAGGTCGTCTCTAAACTCGTGAAACCATTAAAGCGGCTCATGCGGCTTATGTCCGGAGTTATGTATTTTCCGGCGGCGAGATGTGCGCCCGCATGACCAACCCGACAAACGCCCATTCGGCTGCGGCGACAACGGGGAAAAAGTCGGAGGCCGATCGGATGGCGTCCGATCGGCCCAGCTGTCGCCGCCGACCGCGCCGCCGGATAGGGTCGACAGCGGTGTGCCGGGAAGTCTGGTCGGCGAGTGGATTCCTGCCGTCCCGACTCCTGTAGGTGAGCCCGAAGTTGACCTCCCCCACCCCGCCATCCGGCCCGCGTCCGCCGAAGATCCGGCTGTTCTCCCGATCGTCCTGGCCGCAGGCCCGGCACCTGGCCGACGTGCTGCGTACCGAAACCGTCGGCGGCGCGCTGCTGCTGTTCGGCGCTGTGATCGCGCTGGTCTGGGCCAACTCCCCGTGGTCCGACTCGTACACCCGGCTCGGCGACGTGGTGCCCTGGCCCGGCGCGCCCTGGCACCTCGACCTGGATCTGGCCACCTGGGCGGCGGACGGCCTGCTGGCCATCTTCTTCTTCGTGGTGGGCCTGGAGCTCAAACGGGAGTTCGTCGCCGGTGACCTCCGCGACCCGCGCCGGGCCGCGCTACCGATTGCGGCCGCACTCGGCGGGATGCTGCTGCCGGCGCTGATCTACGTGGCGGTGGTGCTGAGCGCGGGCGGGGACGGCCTGCGCGGGTGGGCCATTCCGACCGCCACCGACATCGCTTTCGCGCTCGCCGTGCTCGCGGTGGTCAGCTCACATCTGCCCCAGGGCCTACGCGCATTCCTGCTCACCCTCGCGGTGGTCGACGACCTGTTCGCGATCACCATCATCGCGATCTTCTACACCGCCGACTTCCAGCCCGTTCCACTGCTCGCCGCGTTGGTGCCGATCGGGCTCTTCGCGGTGCTGGTGCAGCGGGGGCGTACCTGGTGGTGGGCGCTGATCCCCCTCGCGATCGCCGCCTGGACACTGATGCACGCCTCGGGCGTGCACGCCACGGTGGCCGGTGTCCTGCTCGGCTTCACGGTCCCGGTGCTCGCCCGTCGACCGGCGGGCGGCAAGCAGCCGGCTACCGCCAACGCGCAGGCCGGCGCCGGGGAGGCGGGCGAAGGTGGGCTCGCCGGCCGCCTGGAGCACCGCTGGCGGCCGGTGTCGGCCGGCTTCGCGGTGCCGATCTTCGCCCTCTTCGCCGCCGGGGTCACCCTGCGCGGCACCGACCTGGGCGCCCTGCTGAGCGACCCGATCGTGATCGCCATCGTCGCCGCCCTGGTGTTCGGCAAGAGCATCGGCATCTTCGGCTCGACGTACCTGCTGGCCCGGTTCACCCGCGCCGAGCTGGACGAGGACATCACCTGGGCCGACCTGCTCGGGATCGCCCTGCTGGCCGGCGTCGGCTTCACCGTCTCGCTGCTCATCGGCGACCTGGCCTTCGGGGCGGGCAGCACTGCCGACGACCGGGTCAAGGCGGCAGTGCTGCTCGGCTCGGTGATCTCCGCCGGGTTGGCCGCCACGGTGCTCAGCCGCCGCAACACGACGTACCGGAGGGTGGCGGAGAAGGAGCGGCTGGACGCCGACGGGGACGGCGTACCCGACGTCTACCAGCACCCCGACGCCCGCTGAACACGCCGACGCGCCCAGCGAACGTCAGGCGCCGAGGGGCGACGCGGCGCGCGGTTCGCCGTCGTGCCGCCGCACCCACCGCGCGGGCTTGCGCTCAGTGGCGACGATCGGCGGGCGGCAGGTCCTCGGTCTCCTCGACCAGCGCCTCGGCCGCCGGCCCGGTGAGGTCGTCGCCCGGCACCGCCACCGCCTCGACGCGATCCTGCTCATCGGGCTTCCCGCCGGGCGGCGGCTCCGGGGCGGTGGCACCGCCGGCGTAGCCGTACTCGTTCGGTTCGTCGTGCCGGCTCATGTGGTCATCCTCCCGCTTTTCCCGTTTCACCTGTCGAGGCCAACGGTAGGTGGTGATCGTCCTCAGCGCAGCGCGCCGGGGATTGTCGGCCGGACCATGCTGGTGGGCGGCTGAGCGCCATCCCGAGCAGCTGACGCAGGGCGATGATCGATACCGCGCCGGCCAGGCCGTTCCAATCCGGCTCGCCGGCGAGCCGGATCAGACCGGCCGCGGTGAGCAGGTCCAGCAGTATCCGGACGCCGCTGCGCAGCGCCCCGGTGGTGAGTGTGGTGAGCACCCCGGCGAGCAGCGCCAGGGCGGTGACCGCCGTGACCAGGGTGGCCGTCACGATCGACGCTCCCCCTCGGCCACCTGACGCTGCTCCTGACGGATCTCGCGGCCCAGGAAGTAGTTCAACGCCGTTCGGATCGTCGCGATGGCGGCCAGTTGGCCGATCTGCGTGAACGATGGGGACACCGCCGTGCGCAGCACGTCGGCCGCCAGCTGGAATTCCAGGCCGAGAGTCAGAAAGCGGCCCAGCGAGAGCCGGATCGGCGTGAAGCGGGCGGCGCTGCGGTGTCGCAGCCCCTCGACCACGAACCGCACCGCCGCCCACACCGCGCCAACGAAGATCACCAGCGCGCCGGCCACCTCCACCACGGCAACCAGCACCTGGTCGCCCTGGCGCAACAACTCGGCCGGCTCCACCCCGGGCCGTTACCCGCCCACGCTGCGGCTAGTCGGCGCTCAGGTCAGCTCGTTCACCGCCTCCAGGATCAGCCAGAGACCGGAGATGGCGAAGAGGATCGCGGCACCGTACCTGATGGTCTTCTCCGGCAGCCGCCGACCGAGCATCCGGCCGACCAGGATGGCCAGCGCGTCCGCGGCCACCATGCCGATGGTGGAGCCGAGCCAGGTGCCGAACCAGCCGTACTTGGTGGCGAGCGTGATCGTGGCGAGCATCGTCTTGTCGCCCAGCTCGGCGAGGAAGAACGCCACCGACACCGCCACGATCGCGGTCTTGCTGGTCTTCTCCGCCTTGCGCTTCTCCTCCTCGGTGAGCTTGTCCCCGCGGAGCGTCCACGCGCCGAACCCGAGGAACGCCACACCGGCCACCAGGGAGATCCACTCGGTTGGCAGCACCGCCCCGAGACCCACGCCGATGGCAACCGACGCCAGGTGCACCACCGCGGTGGCGACCGTGATGCCGATCAGCACCGGGATCGGTTTGAACCGCGTGGCGAAGGTCAGCGCCATCAGCTGGGACTTGTCCCCCAGCTCGGCGACGAAGATAACGCCGAAGCTGATGACCAGCGCGGCGAAAAATCCCTCCATGACGTCCTTCCCGTTCACGCCGGGAGGAGGTACAGGGGCGCCCTCGACCCGGCTGCAACAGCCTGAGTCGAAGGTCTCGCCCGCCCCGAGGGAACCGGGGCCGCGTGGCCGGATGCGGAACGCACCAGTATGTCGACCACGACATTGGGGGCTACTCCCCTTCGCGTGATCAGCCTATCGGATCACCGCCCGGCCCGGCCGCGCCGGGTGAACGGGCTCACCGCGCCCGCGCCAGCGTCACGCCGAAGAGCCCGTCCGGGTCGGTCCAGAACTCCGCCGTGGCGAAGCCGGCCGAGGCCAGCTCGGCGGCGACCCCCTCCCGGTGGAACTTCGCCGACACCTCGGTACGCAGCTCCTCCCCCGCCGCGAAATCGACTGTCAGCCCCAGCACCCGCACGCTCATCGGCCGGGTCGCCCGCAACCGCATCTCGATCCACTCGTGGTCCGGATCCCAGACGGCGACGTGCTCGAAGGCGGCCGGGTCGAAGTCGGCGCCCAACTCCCGATTGATCACGCGCAGCACGTTGCGGTTGAACTCGGCGGTGATTCCGGCGGCGTCGTCGTACGCCGGCACGATCACCGACGGGTCCTTCACCAGGTCCGTGCCGACCAACAACCAGTCGCCGACCTCCAGCGCGGCGCGCATCGCCGTCAGGAACTCGGCCCGCTCGGCGGGCAGCAGGTTGCCGATGGTGCCGCCGAGGAACACCACCAACCGCCGACCGCCGGTGGGCAGCCGGTCCAGTTGCCGGGTGAAGTCCCCCACGATGCCCCGAACCCGCAGGCGGGGATAGTCGGCCGCGATCTGGGCGGTGGACCCGCGCAGCGCACTGACCGACACATCCAGGGGGACGAACGTGCCCAGCCCACCCCGGCGGGTGAAGGCGTCCAGCAACAGCCGGGTCTTCTCCGACGAGCCGGAGCCCAACTCGATGAGCGTCTTGGCCCCGGTCAGCGCCGCGATGTCGGGAGCGTGCGCAGCCAGCACGGCCCGCTCGGCCCGGGTCGGGTAGTACTCGGGCAGTCGGGTGATCTCCTCGAAGAGTTCGCTGCCCCGGGCGTCGTAGAACCACTTCGGCGGCAGCCACTTCTGCCCGGCGCTCAGCCCGGCCCGGACGTCGTCGCGCAGGCCGCGCTCCAGGTCGCCCTCTTCGAGATAGATCTCCAGGGGTTCCGCGGTCATCGGTTCGCTCCTCTGTTCGATCGACCGTTGCCGGACTGCCCGGCGTGACGCACCGGGGTCGGCAGTGGACGTACCCGCACCTCACCCGTGGTGGCGACGACGAGGTGCCCCTCCGGCACCGACCGCCAACCGGGATCGTCGTCGTGTGGCTCGGAGGCGAGCAGCACCGAACCCGGCGTCTCGCGGACCGACAACGCGTGCCCCGCCACGCTGGCCACCACCCGGTGCCCGTCGGTGAGCAGCAGGTTGAGTCGCGACCCGGGGGCGGCAGCGGCGACGTCGGTCACCGTCCGCCCGACCGCCTCGACCGGGTCGGCACCAGCACGCAACCGATGCCGCACCAGCGCCCAGAGCAGCGCCGAGTCGGTGGTGGCGTCCAGAGTGAGCAGGTCACGCACCGGGAGATCCGCGGCGAGCGGCACCACGGCGTCCGGCCAGCCGCGGATCACACCGTTGTGGCTGAACAGCCACCGCCCCTCGGCGAAGGGCGCCGCCGCGCCGTCGAGCACCGCCATCCCGACTGTGGCCGAACGCACCGCCGCCACCACCGCCGCGCTGCGGGTCACCGCCGCCAGTTGGGCGATGGTCGGGTCGCTCCAGATCGGCTGCGCCCGCCGGTACCGCACCGGCTCACCCGCACCCGGGTACCAGCCGACACCGAACCCGTCGGCGTTGATCGTGCCGCCGCCGCGCATGTCGCGGGGCGCCCAGGACTGCCGCACCAGCGAGTGCGGAGGGTCGAACAACAACTCGGCGAGGGTGACCGGCGGCCCCAGGTAGGCCAGGTGGCGACACATCAGCGCCCCCGGCCCGCCGCCGGGCCGCCGGTCGTGCGGCGACTCACCGGTACGACTCGTCCGGTCGCGCGTCCCGGGCGCAGCGGAAACCGCTGAAGATCTGCCGGCGGATCGGATAGTCCCAGTTACGGAAGGTGCCCCGGCAGGCGGAGCGGTCGGTGCCGAACGAGCCACCGCGCAGCACCCGGTAGTCGCCGCCGAAGAAGACCTCCGAGTATTCGCGATAGGGAAAGGCGGCGAACCCCGGATGCCCGTCGAACGCGGTCGAGGTCCACTCCCAGACGTCGCCGATGAGCTGGTGCACACCCAACGGCGACGCGCCGGCCGGATACGCGCCCACCGGCGCCGGCCGCAGATGGCGCTGGTCGAGGTTGGCGTGCGTCTCGGTCGGGTCGTCGTCCCCCCAGGGGTAACGACGCGACCGCCCGGTCGTCGGATCCCACCGGGCCGCCTTCTCCCACTCCGCCTCGGTCGGCAGCCGCTTGCCGGCCCACGCCGCGTACGCCTGCGCCTCGTACCAGCACACGTGCACCACCGGCTCGTCGGCGCGGACCCGCGCCCACTGACCGAAGCGCCGATACGACCAGTCGTCGCCGTCGCAACGCCAGTGCATCGGGGCGCTCAGCTGCTCCCGAACCCGATGCTCCCAACCGGCCGCGCTCCACCAGCGCTGCTCGGTGTAGCCGCCGTCGGCGATGAAGGCCAAGTACTGGCCGTTGGTCACCGGGGCGGCGTCGATGACGTACGCCGGGAGGTCGACCCGGTGCGCCGGACGTTCGTTGTCCAACGCCCATGGATCGGTATCGGTGCCCATGGTGAACTCGCCGGCCGGCACCAGTACCTCCGCGCCGACCTGGACCGACGGCTCGGGCGGAGCCGGAGCGTGCAGCACCGCCGGCCCCGAGCGCAGCTGGTGGGTGGCGAGCATGGTCTCGTCGTGCTGCTGCTCGTGCTGCACGATCATGCCGAAGGCGAACCCGTCGGCGACCAGCGGCCGCTCGGTGAAGGTCACCGCGTCGAGCAGGTCGTGCACCTTGTCCCGAACGGTGGCCAGGTAGGCGCGCGCCTCCGCGGGCGGCAACAGGGGCAGCGCGGGGCGGTCCCGGCGCGGCTGCTTGAACGCGTCGTACAACTCGTCGATGTCACACCGGACCGGCTCCCGGCCGCCGACGTCCCGGACCAACCAGAGCTCCTCCTGGTTACCGACATGGGCAAGGTCCCAGACCAACGGCGACATCAGGGGTGAGTGCTGGCGTGTCAGGTCGGCGTCGTCGACCACCTCGGTCAGCAACGCGGTGCGGGTGCGGGCCCGCGCCAACTCCGCCGCGATGTGGTCGCGCAACTGCTCTCCGTCGACCCGGCCCGACCGCGAGGCTCGCACAACCGGCTCACTCCTCGCGCTCACTGAGCCGTCCTCCGTTCGCGGCTGCGCGGGTCGCACAACCGGCTCGCTCCTCGCGCTCACTGGTCTCTCCTCTCTGCGGCGGCCAGCCGCTGGCGTATCCCTCGCCGAATCTCGTCATGGCTGCTGGCCGGCAGCTCCAGTCGGGGCAGGGTGGTCAGGGCCAGGTCGAGCAGAGCCGCCGCGGCGGCGGCCAGCGCCGGGTCGGCCAGGCCGTGCCGGGCGGCGGCCGACCAGCGGTGCGCCACCGGCGTGGCGATCGTGTACGCCTCGCGCACGGTGCTCTGGTCACCGAACAGGGCGGTCAGCACCGCCAGCGGCAGCCGCCAGCCGCGATCGGGTTGGGCGTCCAGGTAGCGCAGCTCCAGGTAGCCGCGCGGCCGCACCGGCGGAAAGAGGGTGCTGATGTGGTAGTCGAGGTCATCGGTGCTGGGCGGTTGTGGCAGCGCGCCGTCGAGCCAGTCGGCGAAGGTCACCCCGGGCGGCGCGGCCCAGTCAGCGCTGCGCCGGCGCAGACAGAGCAGCGGCGCGGCGAGCACGTAGCTGACCCAGGCGTCGGTCGGATCGTCCCCGGCCTGAGAGGGCGACCAGACCGGGCGGGTCCGGGCCGGGTCGATGGCCAGCCAGGCGGCCATCCGCGCGGAGGCCCAACCGGTGCGCCGCCCGGCGTGCCGAGCGGCGGAAGCGAACGCCGCGAGCAGTGGGGGCCCGACCGCGTGGGCCGCGGCCCAGCGGTCAGCGACCTGGTCCGGCTCACCGGCGTCGAGGCAGATCTGCAGGCCGGCGGTGCTGTACATCATCGTGCGGCCGGCCGGGCCGTGGCGGTCGAAGGCTCCGCGCATCGCGCGGTAACGGGGGGTTTCCACCACCGGGCGCGGCCGTCGGTGGGGGTCGATGCCGCTGCTGCCGAGGACCAGCCCGGCGGCGGCCAGCAGGTCGGTGACCTGGGCGATGTCGGCCTCGGTGGCGCGGATCAACGCGGCGACCGAGGGGCGGGGCGGGGTGGAGATCTCCAACTGGCCACCCGGCTCCAGGGTGACCATGCCGCCGTGTCGCAGCGGCTCGGCCGGGCTGGTGGCATCCAGCGTGGCGGGGCTGTGCCGCCCCAGCGCCGCCCGCAGCCGCGTCGCGTCGACGGGGCGGGCGGGATCGGCGGCGTCGTGCACGGTCCATTCCAGTTCGACGCCGGTGTGGGTGGGTGGGCCGGTCTTGAAGCAGATCCGGGCGAGGTGTCGGACTGCGGCTGCGGACTCGCGCAGGATGGCGCTGCGGTCCAGGTCGGATGACGTCACCAAGGGTCGGGCCTCCTCTCCGTGCGCCGGGTCCGGCACACCGTGCCACCGTAAACCCACCCACCGACACCGTCGGGGGCGTGCACGGCGCCACCAACCTCTGTCTAACAGACGAATTTTCGAAGCAGGGCGGAACAAACCGCTCCAACCGGCGATCGGTCAGCCGCCGGCGAGGTGGCCCGGCCGCGGCGGTGACGGCGGGGCTTTCCCCGACTGGGACGGCTTCCCCTTCGCCGACTCGGAGGGCGTGACCTTCGCCGGCTCGGACGGCTTCGTCTCGGGTACCAGCCGTTGGCAGTACGCCTCGACCTCGGCGGGGCCGCCGGCGGCGGTCACCAGCTTCTGGAAGGCCGGCGTGCCTAGCGCCTTCTCCCGCTGCTCGGGCGCCTTCGCCCGCCACGCGCGGCACTGTCCGTGCATCTGGCCGGCGGTAGTGGGACTGGTCGGCGGCGTGGCGGTGACGGGCGGCGGCGCGCCCGGCGACGGGGCGCCGGGGCCCACCGACCGACCGGGCTCGGCCGACCGGGACACGCCCTGGTGCGGGGAGGGTGACGGGCGCGACGGTGCCGGTGCGACCGGGTCTGGCCCTCGGTCCCGGGTGACCGCGGCGAAGGCGGCCCCCGCGGTGGCGGTAGCTGCGACCGCTCCGATCCAGGCCACCGCGCCGGTGGTTATCCGGCGACGGCGTGGCCGCTGCGGCACGGCCGGCGCCGGGTTGGCCCGGGCGGCCCGGAACGCGGCCACCGCGGCGTCCTCCCCGGCCAACTCGCCTGGGCGAACGGGGCCAGCCGCCGCAGCGAGCAACGCGGCCACCGGCTCGGCCGGGGGCACGTTCGGGGCGCTCAGGCGCACCCCGGGTGAGTTCGCGTCCACTTCCGTGAGCGTGACGGAGGGGCCCTGATCCAGCGCGGCGTCCACCTGGGCAGAGGCCGAGTCGAGCAGCCGCTCGGTGTCGGCACGGTCGGCCCGCCGGAACGAGTTCATCGGGAGTCCCCTCACGTCAGCCGTCCGCCGGTTCGACGTGCGATGCCCGCAGGGCGGGGCCGCTCCCCGCACGCGGCGGTGGCACCCCCTCGACCCCGACCGACGACTCGGCCGGGCTCTGCCGCTCCAGCAGGACCGCGAGCCGGCGTAGGCCACGGTGAGCGGCGGTCCGCACGGCACCGGCACGGCGGCCCAGCACCCGACCGGCGGACCCTGCGTCCAGCCCGATCACGGCCCGCAGCAGGACCGCTTCGGCCTCCCGGGGCGGGAGGGTGGCGATCAGCGCGAGGGCGGTCTCGGTACCGATCGTCTCGCTGGCTCGCTCGGCGGTGTCCGCGTCGCTGGCGAGCTCGACGAGCGCCTGCACCGGGACCGGGAGCGAGGGGCGGCGGCGCAGCCGGCGCAGGTGGTCCATCGCGCGGTTACGGGCGATGGTGACCGCCCAGGCCCGAAACTCGCCCCCGGTGAAGCCGGGCAGGTCACGGGAGATCTGAAGCCAGGTCTCGGAGGCGACGTCTTCGGCGTCGGCCCCGACGAGCGCGGTCAGGTACCGCAGCAGCCCGGGCTGGAGGCTGCGGTAGAGAAAGCGGAACGCCTCCTCGTCCCCGGCCTGCGCGGCGCTCACCACCTCCGACAGGTCGGCGGTCATGCGCGACCCACGCATCGTTCGGGGCGTGTCGGCCCGGTCAACCGGGCTGGCGCACGCCACGCGGCACGAGTCGTCCGCCCGATCAGCACCAGCACCGCACCGCCCTCCACCGCTCTGATTGTGCCCGCGACCACGATTGTCGGGGCGGCGTGTCCGGCGGCCAACGCCAGGGTGGTCGATCGGCGCGCTGCCCGCCGAGGTGGCCGGGAGGGCCCGAGCCGGGCTAACGCTAAGAGGGCACCCACGACCCGACAAGTCGGCGTCGTGTCACGGAAGAGTGACAATTATCAACCCTGCCCGACGGCGCGTCGTCGTAACGGTCAGTACGCAGCAGACGCCCACCACGCCTGTAGGCGGTTTCTTGCCCCCATCGTCGACCCGAGCGACGGAAATAGTCGCTTTTTGTGACACCACACATCCGCAGCGTCACGAAGGGCGAGCGTCCACACAGGTCAGGCCGGATCAGCCACTCTGAACCAGCCGCCCGGCGGCCCTGCCGCGGCGCGCCGCCCCGCGCCACTCTAGGTACGGTAATGCGGTGTTGTCATCGGAGGTCGTGCTCAGCGGTCGCTACCGCTTGGACGAACGTGTCGCCACGGGCGGCATGGGCGACGTTTGGCGTGCCTCCGACCTGATCCTCGGCCGGCAGGTTGCGGTCAAGGTCCTCCTGCCGGCGCTGGTCTCCGATCCCGATTTCATCGCCCGGTTCCGCGCCGAGGCCCGGATCATGGCGGCGCTGCGGCACCCCGGCATCGTGCAGGTCTTCGACTGCGGTGCGGACGACCTCCCCGACGGCGGGCGGGCGGACTACCTCGTCATGGAGTTCGTCGCCGGCGAGCCGTTGTCCAAGCGGATCGAGGCGGCCGGGCGGCTCGACGTGGCCGAGACGATGTCGATCGTGGCCCAGGCGGCCGCAGCGCTCAACGCGGCGCATCGCGGCGGCATCGTGCACCGCGACGTCAAGCCCAGCAACCTGCTGGTGCAGGAGGACGGCACCGTCGTCCTGGTGGACTTCGGCGTGGCCCGCTCCACCGACATCACCAGCATCACCAGCACCAACGCGGTGCCGGGCACCGCCCTCTACATGGCTCCCGAGCAGGCCGCCGGTCGGCCGGTCAGCGGTGCCACCGACATCTACGCCCTGGGCGCGGTCACCTACTGCTGCCTGACCGGCAGCCCGCCGTTCACCGGCGACAATCCGCTCCAGGTCGCCGTGCGGCACCTGGACGACGAGCCGCCGGAGCTGCCGCACGACATTCCGGAGGCGGTCCGCGCTCTGGTGTCTCGGGCCCTGGCCAAGGATCCGCTTGAGCGGTTCACCAGCGGAGCGGCGATGGCCGAGGCCGCTCGGACGGCGGTCACCGGCGGCGAGCCGCCGACGGCGATGGCCGGGCCGGTCGCGCTGCGCGACGCTGGGCCGGGCACCCGCACGGACGTGCCGGCCGGCGCGGCGGTGGCGGACGGGCGCCAGCGACGGCGGGGTCCGCTCGTTGGCGCGGCGGCGGCCATGCTGGTCGCGCTGGTCGGGCTCGGCGCGGCGCTGGCCGCGACGCGTAACGTCGGCGACGACCCGGCGGTCAATCTGCCGGCCACCTCGCCGACGGTGGCGCCGAGCGGCCCCGTCGACCTGCCCGCGGCGAACGAGCAGATCACCAGCGTCGAGCCGGGCCGGCCGGACCGGCTGCCGCACGTCCCCGGCAACTCCCCGTCCGCGTCGGTCTCCGCCACGCCGAGCCTGCAGCCGAGCCAGACCGCCAACTCGCCGACGCCAACGGCGGGCGTCACCACGGCGCCGCCCACCAGCGCGGCGCCCACCACGGCCGCGCCGCCGACGACCAGCGCGCCTCCTGATCCACCCGCCACCTCCAGCCCGCCTGTCGATCCCGAGGTGCCGGCGGAAGGTTGAGCCGCGCGCTGTGGCCGACCCCCGTCAGTCCCACCAGCACCGATATCCCCAAAACGGACTTACGACGCCGAAGACGCCTCTAGGCTCTCAGCAGGCTATTTACACCATCTGCTGCGGGAGCCTGGGTGAGCGCTGAAAAGCTGGTCGTTATCGGTCAGGGGTACGTCGGACTTCCGCTGGCCATGCGGGCCGTCGAGGCGGGGCTCGACGTGGTCGGTCTCGACGTCGACGCCGACCGGGTGAAGCGTCTCGCCTCCGGCGAGTCGTTCGTCGAGGACATTCGGGCCGACCAGCTGGGCCGCGCGTTGGGCAGCGGCCGCTACCACCCCAGCACGGAGTACAGCGACGCTGACGGGTTCGACATCTGCGTCATCACTGTGCCGACCCCGCTGCGCGACGGGACCCCGGACCTGAGCTTCGTCGAGCAGGCCGGAATCGGTATCGGCCCATACGTACGCCCGGGCTGCACGGTGATCCTGGAATCGACCACCTACCCGGGCACCACTGAGGAGCTGCTGCGCCCGCTGTTGGAGTCGGCCAGCGGTTTGACCAGCCCCGGTGACTTCCACCTCGGCTACAGCCCCGAGCGGATCGACCCCGGCAACCCGACGTGGCGACTGGAGAACACCCCGAAGGTCGTCTCCGGTGTGGACCCGGCGGCGTTGGCCCGGGTGGACGAGTTCTACCAGCGCCTCGTGGAACGCACCGTACCGGTGGACTCCACCCGCGTCGCCGAGCTGACCAAGCTGATCGAGAACACCTTCCGCCAGGTCAACATCGCGCTGATCAACGAGCTGACCATGCTCTCGCACCACCTCGACATCGACGTCTGGCAGGCGATCGACGCCGCCTCGACCAAACCGTTCGGCTTCATGCCGTTCCGGCCCGGCCCCGGCGTCGGCGGGCACTGCCTGCCGATCGACCCGTGCTACCTGTCCTGGCAGGTCAAGCGCCGCCTCGGTCGGCAGTTCCGGTTCATCGAGCTGGCCAACGACGTCAACCACGAGATGCCCGAACACGTCGCGCAGCGGATCATGGGAGGGCTGAACCGGGACGGTCGTGCCGTCAGCGGTGCCCGGCTACTGCTGCTCGGTCTGGCGTACAAGAAGAACACCGGTGACATGCGCGACTCCCCCGCCGTGGACGTGGCCCGTCGGTTGCAGGCCCTCGGCGCCGAGGTGCACGCCGTCGAGCCGTACGCCGAGGCGCACCAGATCCCCGCCGGGGTCACAGTGGTCGGGCTCAGCGAGCGTGAGGTGCGTGCGGCCGACGCGGTGGTGGTGGTCACCGACCATGACACCTTCGACTACGACCTCGTGGTCAGGCACGCCCGCTACATCTTCGACACCCGTAACCGGTGCGTCGGCCCGATGGTCGAGCGCCTGTAGACCCGGCACCGCTGGCCGGTCCCGCCGCCGGGGAAGATGGCGGGGCCGGCCGGCGGATGTCCGTCCGGTCACCGGGGGGAGACCCGACCGGTCCGGACCGCGACCGGCTCACTGGTCGGCGAGCGCCTCGACGACCGGGCGGGACAGCGCTCGGCGGGCCGGCAGCACCGAGGCGAGCAGGGCGGCGAGCACCGCGACACCGAGGATCAGCCCGAGCTGGCCGAGCGGCAGCACCACGTGGAAGTCGCCGCCGAGGCGGTCCAGCAGAGCCATCGTGGACGCGCTGACTCCGGTGCCGAGCCCGACCCCGAGCACCGCGCCGACCAGCGCCATCAGCACCGCCTCGACGGCCAGCACCGCCCGCATCCGCCCTCGGGTGAGCCCGACCGCCCGCAGCACGGCGTTCTCCCTGGTCCGTTCGACCACCGACAGGCTCAGGGTGTTCGCCACGCCGACCAGGGCGATCACCACGGCCAGACCGAGCAGCGCGGTGACGAAGGCGAGCAGCATGTCCACAGTGCCGGTGAGCATCTTCTTGTAGGCGCCCTGGTCCATCAGGTTCACCGTCGGGTAGCGGCCCAGCACCGCGGTGATCGCGTCGCGGGCGCGCGCGGGGCCCACCCCGGCGGCGGGGTCGATCTCGGCCAGGTAGCCTCGCCGGGCGGGGAAGAGCGCGGTGAAGTCCTGGTCGGACAGGTCGATGACGTGACCCGCTGGCACCTCACCGCTGGGGCTGTCGTCGGTCACCACGGCGGCCACCCGGAACGACCTCCCCCCGACGGTAACCGGGGCGCCGACCTGCCAACCGCGGGCCCGCGCCAACTCGCGGTGCACCAGCATCTGCCCCGGCCCGACCCGCTCGGCGTCGCCGGACAGCACCCCGCTCAGCGTCCGGCCGACCAGCGCCGGGTGTGCCGCGCGGATCTCGACGTCGTCGACGACCGTGCTGCGCTGCTCGTGCACCACACCCAGCTCGGGACGGGAGGCGAGCTCACCGACGAGCGCGGCCGGCAGGTCCTGACCGATTCCGCTGACCACGAAGTCCGTCCCGATCTGGGCGTCCACGCTGCGCTCGATGCCGTCCTTGGTGCTGCGCGCGCCGACCATGAACGCCGAGACCAGTCCGATACCGATCACCAGCGCGGTGGCGGTCGCGGCGACCCGCCGCGGATTGCGCACCGTGTTGCTGACCGCCAGTTCACCGATGGTGCCGAGCACTCGTCGGACCGGCCAGCCGAACACCCGGGCCAGCGCGGGGACGAGCACCGGCCCGAACAGCACGATCCCGAAGAAGGTGAGCACCCCACCGACCGCCACCAGTAGCAGCTGACCGGCGCTGGCGGCGCCGGCCAGCGCGGCCACACCGACGGCGAGGACCACCGCGCCGATGCTCAACCGAACCCGACCGGCACCCTGGCTGGGCTGCACCGCGGCGTCGGTGAGCGCGGCCACCGGGGCGATCCGCGTCCCCCGCCAGGCCGGCAGCAGGGCGGCGCACACGGTGAGCCCGGTGCCCAGCAGCAGGCCGGTGAGCACTGTCGAACCGTTCACGGTCAGCCCACCGGTGACCGGCACGTCCAGTCGGGACAGCAGCAGCCGCAATCCGGCGGCGAGGGCCACCCCGAGCAGCACCCCGAGCGCGGAGGCGACAAGCCCCAGCACCGCCGACTCCAGCAGCGTGGACCGGAAGACCTGTCCCCGGGTGGCGCCGATCAGGCGCAGCAGCGCGGTCCGTCGGGTGCGCTGGGCCAGCACGATCGCGAAGGTGTTGGCGATCACGAAGCCGGCCACCACGATCGCGACCCCCACGAAGATCAACAGCAGCATGCGGAACTGTTCCACGTTGCGGACCGCGTCCTCCACGGCCTCGTCGAGGATCTGCTGGCGACTCTTCACTGTGGCTTCGGCGCCGGACGCGGCCCGTACCTTCTCGGTCAGCGCCGCGACGTCGGCGCCCGGTCGGGCCGCCACCATGATCCGGCCGTAGCCGCGCTCGCCGCTGAGGGCCAAGGCGTCCGGCCCGACCAGGCCGACGAACGGACCGCCGACGTCGCGGGCGGTGCCCGCCACGTCGACGGTGCCCACCAGGGTGTACGGGCGGGCCGCCCCGCCGGTGGCGCCGATCCGGACCGCCGCGCCGAGTCCGAAGCCCTGCTCTGCCGCCGTCGGCGCGTCGAGCACCACCTCTCCGGCCCGGTCGGGCAACCGGCCGGCCACCACGTCGTACGAGCGCAGCGCGTCCTCGGTGGGGATGGCGACGAGCATGGTGAAGCCGAGCACCGGCCGACCGTCGGCTCCGACGATCCCGGCGGTGTTGGTCAGCTCACCGGCGGCGGCGGCCACCCCGTCGACCGCCCGCACTTGGTCGACCAGTGCCGGGGGCAACACCTCTCGGCCGGCCGAGTAGACCCCCAGGTCGGTGTGGCGGTCGAAGGTGCCGGCCCGCTCGTACGCCCCGGCCCGCATCCCGTCCACGAAGATCATCGTGCCGGCGACGAACGCGACGCCGAGCATGACGGCGAGCGCCGAGAGCAGCATGCGCAGCGCCTCGGCGCGCAGCGAACGCAGGGTCAGGCGGATCATGCGGGGCTCCCGGTGCAGGTGGCGGATCGGACCCCTCCGACGCTATGGCCGGCACCGGTCTGTCGATCTCCACCTGCGCGCTCGACCTGCGTGCGCCCCGGGTCGCGGTGCGCCCTCCGGCCGCTACGACCCAGGTCGTACACGGTGTCATCCGCCGGGCGTGACCAGCCCGCTCTCGTACGCCAGGACCACCGCCTGGACCCGGTCGCGCAGCTGGAGTTTCGCCAGGATCCGCCCGACGTGGGTCTTCACCGTCGCCTCGGCCACATGCACCCGGGCGGCGATCTCCGCGTTGGACAGCCCCTGGGCGACCAGCAGCAGCACCTCCCGTTCCCGTTCGGTGAGCTGCGCGAGTCGGGGGTCGGCGCTCGGGGCGGCGCCGAGCTGCCCGGCGAACCGGTCCAGCAGGCGTCGGGTGATCGACGGAGCCACCACCGAGTCGCCCTGGGCCACCACCCGGATCGCGGCCAGCAGTTCCTCCGGCGGGACGTTCTTGAGCAGGAAACCACTCGCCCCGGCCTGCAACGCCGCGAACGCGTCCGCCTCGGTGTCGAAGGTGGTCAGCACCAGCACCCGAGGGCCACCCTCGGGCCGCTCGGCGCAGAGTCGACGGGTCGCCTCCACCCCGTCCATGGTGGGCATCCGGATGTCCATCACGACCACGTCGGCCTCGGTGCGGGCGAGCACCCGCAGGGCGTCCGCGCCGTCGATCGCCTCGCCGACGACCTCCAGGTCGGGCTGGGATTCCAGCACCATCCGGAAACCGGCGCGGACCAGCGCCTGGTCGTCCACGATCACTACCCGGACCGTCATGCCGCGATCACCTCCGTTGCCGGCTCTGACGGTAGCGGCAGCCGAACCTCGACCTGCCAGCCCCCGGTCAGGCGGGGACCGGCGGTGAGGCTGCCGTCGTACACCGTCACCCGCTCCCGCATGCCGAGCAAACCGTGACCGCCGGACGGCGCCGGGCTGACCAGCGGGCGGCCGCGGCCGTCGTCGACCACCCGGACCATGACGGCCTCGGCGGTGTACGACAGGACGACCTCGACGCCGGCGCCGACGCCGGCGTGCTTGAGCGCGTTGGTCAACGCTTCCTGCACCACCCGGTAGACGGTCAGCTCCAGGCCCGGCGGCAGGGCCGGTAACGCACCGGTGACGGTGCTGCGAACGTGCAGACCGGCGTCGTCGAACCGGGCCAGCAGGTCGGGCAGCTCGGCCAGCGCGAGGCGCCGGTGCTCGGGGTCGGCCGCCACCGCCAGCCCGTCGGCACCGTCCGCACCGGCCGGGCCGGCGTCGCGCAGAACGCCGACCAGGCGGCGCATCTCCTCCAGTGCCTGCCGGCCGGTGTCCGCGACCACCTTCACGGCGGTGCGCGCCTGGGCGGGGTCACGGTCGAGCATGAACCGGGCCCCGTCCGCCTGGACGATCATCACGGCCATGCTGTGGGCGACCACGTCGTGCAGCTCACGGGCGATTCGGGTGCGCTCCTCGGCGACCGCCGCCCGGGACTCGGCCTCCCGCTCGCGTTCCAGGGTGGTGGCCCGCTCCTCCAGGCTGAGCACGTAGAGCCGGCGGGTCCGCACGTTCAGCGCGACCAGCCACACCGCCCCGGTGACCAGCGCGTACCACAGCGCGGTCACCCACCACTGGATGACGTTGGGGGTCTGCGCTGCGGCCAGCAGCACGCCGACGGCCGCGACCGCACCGGCCAGTACACCGTCGCGCAGCCGCCGGCCGTACTTCACCACGCTGTAGAGCGCGATCAGGACGGCCACGTCGTAGATGAGCGGACCCCAGCGGGCGATCACCTGGATCAGGGCGAGCACCGCGACCGCCACCGTCACCGCGCTCGGGTGGGTGCGACGGAACAGCAGCGCCACCGCCATCCCCACGCCGACCGCCGTGGCCGCCCAACCGCCCGGCTGGTTCACCGCCGCGGCCAGGGAGACGAGGACCACCAGCAGAGCGACGGCCACGTCGAAGGCGACGCCGCGCAGCGGGCGACCGAACAGGGTGCGTCTCACGGTCACCCAGCGTACGTGCCGGGACGCTCGGCCCTCGCGCCCCGCGCCCGGGCTCAGCCGCCGAGGACCTCGCGCATGCGGTCGATCTCGACGGTCTGCTCGGTGGCAACGGAGGTGGCGAACTCGTTGAGGGTCAGGTCGGAGCCGACGGTGAGCAGGTTGGTGGCCATCTCGATGGCGCCCTGGTGGTGCTCGGTCATCATCCGGACGAAGAGCCGGTCGAAGTCCGCGCCCCGGGTTGCGGCGAGTTGCCGCATCGCCTCTGGCGACTGCATGCCGCGCATGGTGCCGTGGTCGTGCCCCTGCACCTCCGTCGGGAGGCCACGGGTCTGCAGCCAGCCGCGCATCATGCCCATCTCCGGCCCCTGGCTGGCGCGGATGCGCTCGGCGATGGCCCGGACGTCGGGGTCGGCGGCCCGGTCGGGGGCGAGCTCCGCCATCGCCAGGGCCTGCGCGTGGTGCGGGATCATCATCCGGACGAACAAGACGTCCAGCGAGTTGTGCGGGGCGGGACCGGCGTCGCGGACCTCGTGCGCCGGGCGGGTGGCCGCCGTCTCGCCCGGACGGCCGGGCGCGATGACGGTCAGGTCGGTGGGGACGGGGCTGGCCGTCGGCGACGCGGCGGAGGTGGCGGGCGCGGAGACCGGCTGCGGTGCGCTCGTACCGGTGTCGCCGTCGAGGCGGATCACCATGAACACCACCAGCGGCAACACGAGAGCCAGTGTGACGACCGCCAGGATGCGTGCGCGCCGGTTGGTCATGGGCCACTCCCTGCAGTCGAGGTCACCGCGATGTTATCCATTGAAGAACCCGCTTTCATGTGATCCAGCTCACATCGACGTTCTTCGTCGGACGGTAACGTGTCAACCATCGTCTCCCCCTTGCGAAGGGCCCCCGCCGATGATCAGATTCCACAAGCCACGGTTACGACAACTGCGTGTCGTGGCGCTCGCCACGACCGGCCTTCTCGTCGCCAGCGCCCTCGTCGCCCCGGCGAGCAACGCCCAGACGGTGCCGCAGGCGGCCAAGGCCCCCGCGCTCACCAACACGATCCCCGGCGTCGACGAGATCGTGAGCAGCCCCAACCTGCGCCAGATCGCCAACCTGCCCAAGGTCGCCCCACTGGACGCGACGAACAGCGACATCGCCTTCCAGGGCAAGTACGCGTTCGCCGGCAACTACAACGGCTTCGTCATCTACGACATCTCGCGGCCCAGCGCGCCGACGGTCAAGGCCCGGGTGCTCTGCCCGGGGTCGCAGAACGACATCTCCGTCCACGGTGACCTGCTCTTCCTCTCCACCGACTCGTCGCGCAGCGACGACTCCTGCAACAGCACCACGCAGGGAGCGGACGTGAAGGGCTCGTGGGAGGGCATCAAGGTCTTCGACATCAAGGACAAGGCCAACCCGCGCTACATCAAGTCCGTCGAGACGGCCTGCGGCTCCCACACCCACACCCTGGTGCCGGGCAAGGACCGCAAGGCCATCTACCTGTACGTCTCGTCGTACAGCCCGCGGGCCGAATTCCCGGACTGCCAGCCGCCGCACGACTCCATCTCCATCATCAAGGTGCCGGTGAAGAAGCCGACCGACGCGGCAGTGGTCGCGACGCCGAACCTCTTCCCGGACGGCGGCTTCCCCGGCAGCCAGACCGGCTCGGCGACCACCGGTTGCCACGACATCACCGCCTACCCGTCGAAGGACCTGGCCGCCGGCGCCTGCATGGGTGACGGCATCCTGCTCGACATCAAGAACCGCGAGGCCCCACGGGTCATCAACCGGGTCCGGGACGAGGTCAACTTCGCGTTCTGGCACTCGGCCACCTTCAACAACTCCGGCACCAAGGTGATCTTCACCGACGAGCTGGGTGGTGGCGGGGCGGCGACCTGCAACGAGACCGTCGGCCCGAACCGCGGCGCGGACGCCATCTACGACATCGCCGGCCGGGGCAACGCCCGGACGATGACCTTCCGCAGCTACTACAAGATCCCCCGGGCGAACGCCAACACCGAGAACTGCGTGGCGCACAACGGCTCGCTGATCCCAGTGCTCGGCAAGGACATCATGGTCCAGGCGTGGTACCAGGGTGGCATCTCGGTGTTCGACTTCACCGACTCGGCCAACCCGAAGGAGATCGCCTTCTGGGAGCGCGGCCCGCTCTCGGCCGACACGTTCGTCGGCGGCGGCACCTGGTCCGCGTACTACTACAACGGCCACATCTACTCCAACGACATGGTGAAGGGCCTGGACGTCCTGGAGCTGAACGACTGGCGTACCTGGTCGGCCAAGCTGACCCGCTACCAGGAGCTCAACGTGCAGACCCAGCCCAGCTACCTGGGCTGGTAGGCACCACGCACCACACCGGGCCCGGCCTCCGATCTTCGGGGCCGGGCCCGGCGCGTTGCGACGCCAGGGCCGTTCGAGGGCGGGCACGGTGGGGCCCGTCACCAGGACGGGGGTTGCGAACCGGCTGGCCAGGCGCTGTGCCAACGTGAACAGACGTGACAGTTGCCGCCCCGCCCGAACCGGCCACGCGTCGGCGGCCCCACCCCCTGGACCTGGTGGCAGCCGTCCTCGCCGTGGTCGGAGCGGCCTGCGCGCTGAGCGGGCTGCTCCCCCGCGCGGACACCACCGCCACCCTGCACCGGATCCTGCCGCTGCTGCTGTTCCTCGGCACCGTGATCGTGCTCGCCGAGCTGACCGCCGTGGCCGGTGTCTTCGACGTGCTGGCCAGCCGACTGGCCATCGCCTCCCGGGGCAGGTGGGCCGTACTCTTCCTGCTCTGCGGCGGTCTCGCCACGCTGACCACCCTCGTGCTCAACCTCGACACCACCGCCGTGCTGCTCACCCCGGTGCTGCTCGCGCTGGCCCGGAACCTGCGGATCCCCGCCGCCCCGCTCGCCGTCACCACGGTCTGGCTGGCGAACACCGCGAGTCTGCTGCTGCCGGTGTCCAACCTGACCAACCTGCTCGCCGCCGACCGGGTCGGGCTGGCACCCCTGGCGTACGCGGCTCGGATGGCGTTGCCGCAGCTCGCCGCCGTGGCGGTCACCATGGCAGTGCTGTGGTTCGGGTGGTGGCGGCGGGAGCGGCCCGCCGGTGGGCGCTTCGTCCCGCCGACCCGGCACGTGCCGGCCGACCCGGTGCTGCACCGTACGGCGCTCGCCGGTTGCCTGATCTTCGTCGCCGGCATCCTCGCCGGCGTGGAGATCGAGATCGCCTCCACCGTCGGGCTCGCCCTGGTGCTGGTCGGGTTCCTGGTCCGCTCCCCCGACACGCTGCGCCCGGGTCTGGTCCCGGTGCGCCTGCTGTTCTTCGTCACCGGCCTGTTCCTGGTGGTGCAGACCCTCGGCCGGCACGGGCTGGACGACCTGGTCGGCACCCTGGTCGGCGCCGACGGTGGTGCGCTGGGTGCCCTGCGCGCCGGTGGCACCGGAGCGCTGCTCGCCAACGCGGTGAACAACCTGCCCGCCTACCTGGCCGGCGAGTCGGTACTGCCGACCGGTGACCACACCCGCCTGCTGGCCCTGCTGATCGGCACCAACGTCGGTTCGCTGGCCGCCCCCTGGGCGTCACTGGCCACCCTGCTGTGGTTCGAGCGCTGCCGGGCGGCCGGAGTGGCGGTGCCGCTGACCCGGTTCGTGCTGACCAGCACCCTGCTCGCGGTCACCGCGACGCTCGCCGCGGTCGGCGCGCTGCTGGTGACCTGAGCGCTCAGTCGCGGTACACGGCGACCTGAAGTTCGGTGACGCCCTTCTCCGGGGTGTCCGGGCAGTAGTCGAGGTATACCTCCCGGGCGAAGCCGTCGGTGCGGTAGCCGTTCTCCTCGATCCACCGGGCGAGCGCCTGCATGCTCGGCTCGACGTCGTCCATCGCACCGTGATGGATGATCGTCGCAGCGTTGCGCAGCTCCGGCAGGTCGCGGACCGTGACGTCGGGCGCCGCGGACGGCTCGGCGTCGACGAGCACACCGGCGTGTACGACGACAGCGTCGCCGCCCGGGTCCGCGGGCTCGTACCAGGCGATGGCCGGCCCTGTGGGTGTGATCCCGGCGGCGGCCAGCCGACGGAACAACTCCGGGTAGAGCGGCTGGATCACCGGGCCGATGTCCTCGCCCTGGTAGCTGGGCGCGACGGCGGTCAGCTCCGCGACGCGAACCGGCGCGATCTCCTTGAGGACGACGTCCTGGGTGGTCATCCGACCCTCCGACTCGATCATTCGGAGCCTCGCCTCGACGGCCGTGAGCCGGGCCGTGTCGGCGGCCAACTGTTCCGCCAACTGGCTCCGGCGCAGCCGCAGCATGCCACGCAGCTCGGCCACGTCGACGGCGTCGTCGACGATCGCGCCCACCTGTTCGAGGGTGAGGCCCAACTCCTTGAGGGCGATCACCCGGTTGAGCCGGCGCAGCTGGTCGGCCCGGTAGAAGCGGTAGCCGGTGTGCGGGTCGACGCTGGCGGGGGGCAGCAGACCGATGCTGTCGTAGTGGCGCAGCATCCGCACCGACACCCGGCCGAGTCTGGCGAATTCTCCGATGGTGAACATGGTCCCCTCACACTCGTCCCTGACACCGTGTCAGAGTCAAGCGTGGCGTGCGGGGCGGCCGTCACTGGCGGGCGGGGCGCGGGCCGACCAGCCGGCGGACCACCGGAGCGGCGTTCCACTTGGCCGCGCCGACCAGGTCGCGGGCGTGCTCCAGAACCGTGTAGTCGGGCCGGGTCAGCCCGTCGGCGATGGCCCGGTCCAGGTCGTTGCCGCAGCGGCTCAGCACGGTGTCGAAGTCCCGACGGACCGGCTCCTGCAGGTCGTAGCCGAAGGAGCGGTGCAGCCGGGCGAAGAGCGGCTTGTACAGCCGGACCCGCTCGTGCAACCCCGACGAGTACGACATCGGGTTCTTCCGACGGCGGAGGATGTAGTCCGGCAGCACGTCGGCGAACGCCCGCCGGACGATCCACTTCTCCTGCCCGTGGCGCAGCTTCAGATCCACCGGCAACCGCATCGCCAGCTCCACCACGCTGAGGTCGAGGAAGGGCACCCGGGCCTCCACGCCGTATGCCATGGCGGCCCGGTCGACCCGCTGCAACTCGGTGCGGCACAGGTTGCGGATCCGGTGCAGGAACAGTCGGCGGGCCGCCGCCGGGGCGACCTGGTGGTACATCGGGTACCCGCCGAACAGCTCGTCGGAGCCGTCGCCGGTCAGCACCACCTTGATGCCCAGGTCGCGCAGCCGCCGGAAGATCGGCACCGAGACGACCGCGTTGATGATGTCGCCGTACTCGGTCAGCTCGGAGATCCGGATGGCCTCGCGGACGTCGGCGAGCCGGATGTCACGCGGTCGCAGCTCGACCACCACGTGCGGCACGTCGAGGTCGGCGGCGAGCCGCCGGGCGTACGCCACGTCGGGGCTGTCGGCGACGCCCACGGTCACCGCGACGCAGTCCGGGTGGATGTCGCGCACCTGCCGCAGGGTCAACGAGCTGTCCAGCCCACCGGAGAGCACCACCCCGACGGTCAGGTCGGTCTCCACCCGCATCCGGATCGCGTCGCTGAGCGCGGCGCGTACCAGCAGCGCGGCCTCGTCCGGGTCGTCGATGACCGGCAGGCCGTCGCCGATGGTGAGCAGGTCGACGTACGGGCTCAGTCGCACGTGCCCGTCCGCCTCCGCCCAGCCGTGGTGCCCGGGCGGCACCTCGGCGATCGGGGCACCGTGCCCGACGAGGGCCTTGACCTCGGAGGCGAGGTGCAGGCAGCCGGGTCGACGGGACCAGTACAGCGGCTTGACCCCGAGCGGGTCGCGGGCCAGGTACGCCCTGCCGGTGGCCCGTTCGACGACCGCGAAGGCGTACTCGCCGCGGAGTCGGGTCACCGCCGCCTCGCCCCACTGCTGGAAGGCGGCGAGCAGCACCTCGGTGTCGCTCTCGGTGCGGAAGGCCTGCCCCAGGCGAGTCAGCTGCGCCCGCAACTCCCGGTAGTTGAAGATCTCGCCGTTGAAGCAGAGCAGCCAACGCTCGTCGGTCGACGTCCACGGTTGCACCGCCCGGTCCCGGTCGACGATCCGCAGGCGGCGGGTGCCAGCGAGCAGCCCGCTCTCGGACCGGGTCTCGGTGACCTCACCGCGCGGGGCCAGGGCGGCGAGCATCCGCCGGAAGGTCGCCGGGTCGGCCTCGGGGCCGATGCTCAACGCGATGCCGCACACCGGCTCAGACCCCCATCTCGGCCTCGTACGCCCGGCGTAGGCGACGCCGGGCGGTCGGCGCGAGACACAGGTGCCAGGCCTGCCCCTCGTCGATCAGGTTCAGCTCACCGGCCTCCTGCCGGCTCAGCAGCAGCTCCGCCAGGGCCTCGCGCGCTCCGAACCGGTCGAACCAGGCCAGCTCGACGTCGGCCGAGTAGCCGAGGCAGTGCCCGCTGGGCAGCATCGCCGCGTAGCCCAGGCGGCGCAGCCGGTACTGGTGCTCGGCGCTGCGGACCAGGCTGGTCACCCAGAGCGGCGGGGTGGCCGGCGGCGCGACGGCGGTGAACTCCCGTCCGATGTCGTTGAGCAGCGCCACCACCTCGCGCCGGGCGCGGCGGAACAGCAGCCCCGCGGTGCGCGGGGTGGCATCGGGTCGCAGCCGGCGACGCAGCCCGCGGGCGGCCCGGCCCAGGGTCGTGGCGGGCTGCTCCTGGTAGCGGAACCGCAGCAGGTCGCGGCGGCGCAGCCACTCCAGGTCGACCAGCTCGGGGCTGCCGTTGACCTGGTCGTCGGTGACGAAGGTCGGCGCGTCCTGCCACCACAGCACGTCGATGCGGGAGAGCAGGTAGATCCGGACCAGTGCGCTGAGGTCAGTCGCCGAGGTGCGGTCGTTCGGTTGGTAGCGGGCCATCTCCAGCAGCAACGTCTCGCGCGCGCCGATCAGCCCCTGCGGGGTGGCGTCGAGGACCGCGGCGAGCGCCGGCTCCCGCAGCCGCTCGTCGATGAGCACCTGCCGGGCCCGGGTGCTCGCCGCGTCGGCCAGGGCACCGACCTCGACCAGCAGTTCGGCGACGGCGGCCCGATAAGCGGGCAGGTCGGGGGCAGGAGCGGGAACGCGGCGGGAGGTCGCACCGGAGGGTCGGCGGCGGGCCGGAGCGGTGGGCGACGGAGGCGAGCCGGGTTGCTGTCCCGGGCTACGGCTGGGCACTCGCATGACGGGTCCCTCTCTCCGGTCACGGCACTGGGTGGTTCGCCCTGAAACACACCGTAATCATCGGGAGCGGAACGGACCGAACAATCCTCCTATTTCCCCTCTAACGGAGCGTGGACGACGCACCGGGATGATCCTTGGTTTGGCGCTTTGGAGCTGATGTCGCCAACGAATCAACGCCGCCGGCTTCGCAAGCGGGTCCTGATGTCCACAACAAGCGGGCCCTGATGTCACACAGGGCGGGCCCTGATCTCACACAGGCGGGCCGTGATGCCGCACAGGGCGGCCGCGTGATGCCACAAACGATTCAGCTCCGAAGGCAGCAACCAACACACAAACCACCGACGCCCGAACCCAGCCGGCGGCCGGCGGCCGGCGGCCGGCCGGGCCATATCGAGCGGGCCGAGCACGGCACCCACCGACGGGCCGCCTGGCGCGGGCCAGAGCCGGCCCGGCAACCACCGCCGGAGCGCCGGCAGCCACCGTCAGTCGCCGTCCGTCGGCACCAGGGCCTGCACCTCGGCGTACGACGGCAGTCCCGCCGGTGTGGTGGGCCCGCCGTCGCGGACGGCGTCGGCGGCGGCGAGCGCGGCACCCAGCGCGGCCCGGAACAGCAGCGATCCGGTGCTGACCCGGGCCACCCCGGCCCCTCCCAACTCAGCCAGCCCCGGCCCGCCCGGCTGGTACAGCGCGTTCACCGGAGCGTCGATCCGCTCGGTGAGGACGCGCAGGGTGGCCAGGTCGACGGTCCCGGGCACGAAGATCCCGTCGGCACCGGCCACCCGGTAGGCGCGAGCACGAGCGAGGGTCTGCGGCAGTGGGTCGTCCACTCCGAGCCACCAGGTGTCGGTGCGGGCGTTGACGAACAGCTCCGGCACCGCCGCCTTCACTGCCACAATCTTGGCAGCGGCGACCTCGGTGTCTGCGAGGGTGCCATCGGCCCGCCCGTCCTCCAGGTTGATCCCGACCACGCCGAACCCGGCCAACTCCGCCACGTACTCGGCGACCTCCGCCGGGTCGTCGCTGAAGCCACCTTCCACGTCCACGCTGAGCAGCACCGGCAGCGGAGCCAGCCGGCGGGCCAGGGCGAGGGTCTCCGCCGCGGTGGCCGCGACGCCGTCGGGAAGGCCGGCGGTCGCGGCGACCCCGAGGCTGGTGGTGCCGACGGCCGGATGCCCACGCGCGGCGAGCGCCGCCGCCGAGGCGTGGTCCCACGCGTTGGGCAGCAGCAGGGGACGACCGGCACGGTGCAGGGCTTGGAACGCGGCACGACGTTCGCTCATCGGACGCTCACCTCCAGAGTTGTCGGCACCCGCAGGGTCGGGTGCGGTTCGTAACGCACCGAGGTCGGGCCGCGCCGGCAGCGTTCCCGCAGCACGTCGAGCACCCCGCAGACCAGCGCCAGGGCGTGCCGGTCGCCGGGGCAACCCCGCTCCCCCGCCCCGAAGGTCAACAGCCGGGCACCGGGTCGACCGGGCTGGAACGTCGCGGGCTCGGTGAACGCCTGCGGGTCACGGTTGGCCGCGTCGAAGCGCAGCAGCACTGGACTTCCGGCCGGCAGATCCTGCCCGCCCAGCCGTACCTCGTCGACGGTGACCCGTCGGGTGGCCCGGACCGGTGGGTCGAGGCGCAGCACCTCGGCCAGCAGGTCGGTGGTTCGTGCCGTGGCCGCCGCTCGCGGGCCAGCCGGGGGCAGCAGGTGATGGGCGGCGGCGCCGATCAGGCCGGCGGTCGCGTCGCATGCCTGGACCAGCAGACCGATCAGGTTCGCCCGTACCTCCGGCGGACCCGGCGGCGTGAGTGCCAGCAGCGCCGTCACCGCCCGGTCGGCCCGCGCGGTCAGGGCCGGGTCCACCCCCGGGTGGTACGCCGCCGCGACGACCGCGACCGCCGTCCCGGCGGCTGCCGGATCAGCGAAACCGAGGCGGTCGGCCAACGCCCGCAGCGGAACCGGCCGGGCCAGTTCCCGCATCACGTCGACGCGGTCGCCGGCGCGGTCGAGAACGGCAACGGTCAGCCGCGCCGCGTCGTGTCGCAGGTCGTCCGGGTCCAGCGAGGCCAGCGCGCTCACCGCGACCGCCCGACGGTCGGCGTGCCGTCGCGGTGGACTGAACCGGCTGACCGTGGCGCGCAGCCAGGCGAGGGTGCCGGGCGAACCCGTGTCGACGGCCGGTACCTGGAATGCCGGGTCGGTCAGCGCCGCGCTCACGTCGGCGTGCCGGGTCACCCACCAACCGCGTTCCGGTTCAAACGAGGGCGTCCCACACGCCGGTGTTCCCGGGGCGGGCGCAATGTGCGGCCAGTTGTCAGTCACCGCCCGACCGTAGGGCGCGAACCGTTCGCCCCACACCGAACGATCCCGCCACGGTCACCCGCTGCTCGCCGGTCAGGCGCGGCCGCTCGTGGGCGGCGGGGCTAACGGCGGGTCGAGGGTGTGTTCGGGGATGGACAGGGCCGCGGCCAGCCCGAGGCGACCGGTGGGAGTGAGACGGACGGCACGGCCGGCGCCCTGGCTGATCCAGCCCAGGTCGGTGAAGCGGCGGCAGAGCGCCGCGCCGAGCGACCCGGCCAGGTGCGGGCGGCGTTCGGTCCAGTCCAGGCAGTCGCGGACCACCGGGCGGCGGGCCGCGCGCAGCACGTCCACGGGTACGCCCAACCCGGCCGCCCAGGCCCAGCCGTCGGATGTCAGCGCCAACCCGCTGGACCGGTCGAGCCGACGCTCGGTGAGCAGCGCGTCGTACATCAGCACGCCCAACCGTCCGGCAAGGTGGTCGTAGCAGGTCCTGGCGTACGCCAGGGAGGCGCTGGCGGTCACCGCGCGCAACGACCCGGTCGGTGCGGGCGCGGCCGGAGCGTGCCCGGCCAGGTCCTCGATCAGCTGGGCCACCGACGGCCCGGCCAACCGCAGGTAGCGGTGCCGGCCCTGCCGTTCCTCGACGAGCAGCCCACCGCGGACGAGTCGGGTGAGGTGGTCGCTGGCCGTCGAGGGGGCGACACCGGCGCGCCGGGCCAGCTCACCGGCGGTCCACGCCCGCCCGTCGAGCAGCGCCAGGCACATTCCGGCGCGGGTGCCGTCGGCCAGCAGAGCCGCCAGCTCGGCCATCCCCCGACCGTCGGTGCCAATGCTCATCGCTTCAGTCTAGGAAGGCAGGCGCGCACCGGTGAACAGCGACCCGGGGGCCTCCGTCATGTGGACGAAGACCCCCGGGGCTGATGGCGCCGAGGATCAGGCCGGCGGCGTCGGGATGAGGTGCGGGGTGAAGCTGACCGCCGACGGGCTCACCTTCGCTGCCGCCATCCCTCCGGGCGCGGCGAATCGACGGTCGAGCGCGATGGTGGTGTTGTTCCGATTACGGTAGACCACCACGAACCCGGGCCCGCCGGAGTTCTGGATCGGCGCGATGGTGGGATCGGTGGCGGCGGTGGCAGCGGTCGGGTCGCTGGGGTTCTCGTACAGGCGCAGCCACTCACCAAAGGCGCCCGAGCCCTGCTCGGTCTCGTACACCCGGTAGACCTCGTTGTCAGGCCCACGGGCGACAACGGCGATCCGGCCCAACGCCGGGTCGACAATCGCGGCCGGGGAACCGGCAGCGGTGAAGGTTCCCACCGTCTGCCAGGTGGTCGGCCAGGCCCCACCCAACTCCTGCTTCTTCATGACCAGCGAACCGTCGGCCGCACGCGCCACCACCGCGGTGCGGGGACCCTGGATGAGGAAGGCAGCCGGCACGCCGGTCACGTTTCCGCCCAGGTCGGTCCAGCCGGTGAGTGCCCCATCGGTCGAGTAGAACGCGGTCTTGATGGTGCCGGTGCTGGTCGTGGCGACCAACTGAATCCCGGTGTCAAGCGCGAGCGTGGCGAGGCCACCGGAGAGGTCGACGTCACCGAGGCTCTTCCACGACGCACCCGTCCCGGTCTGACGGTAGTGCCACAGGCGACCGTCGGCGTCCACCGCGAAGATCACGCTGCTGCCGTTGGCGAGAGTGACCGCGACGGGCGGGGCTGCCATGGTTCCGCCGTAGTTCCCGGTGGTGCCCCAGGTCGCGGCGTTCGCCACCGTCTGGGCACCGGCCCAGACCGTACCCGTGGTGTGCAGGGCGCTGATCTGCATCTGCTTGCTGGCGCCCAGCACGTTGAGTGCGGGCTGTCCGGTGAACGCCTCCGCGCCGAAGAGGGGGGTGTGCTGGACGCTGCCGAAGTCGTCGGGGTTCGCCTGGTGGACGACCCGCACCTGACCGGTGTTGTCAGTGTGCGCGTAAACGATGGTCCCGAGCGCGCTGCCGTCGCTCGGCTCTCCCTGCCTCGCCACCGACCGAGAGAAGGATTGCACCGGCAGGAACGGCATCGGGTCGGCGAACCAACCCTGCAGGTCGACCAGGATGTGCGCAGTACCGCCGCTGACGTTCTTGATCCGAACCTTCCCCTCGGTGCCCAGCTTGGTCACCACGAGGCTCGATCGTGTGTTGTTGAGCCCGGCGGGGAAGTCGGCAGTCGAGGCGGAGTTCGGAGTGCCGTCGAGCGGCGTGACGGTGAGATAACCGGCGGCCGCGGGACCGACCACGTGCACGTTGAGGACGGCGGCGGCGATGCCGCGAGTCGGCAGGCCGTTGGTGCCGCCAACCGCGACGTCGACGGAGCCGCCCGCGGGCACCGCCTGGGCGCCGGTGGGCAAGCGGCTGTCGTACAGCCTTGTCGCCGGGATCGGACGCAGACCCGCGCCGGTGGTCGGGCTGCTGGTCCAGTACCCCTGGACCGTGATGGCGACGTGCACGGCGGGCCCGCGAGCCTCCAGTTGCACGTTACGGCTGCCATCGGAGCTGAGCTTGATCGCCATCCCCATAGACGTGGTGGCCTTGACGTAGTCGATGCCGACCTTCGCGGTCGCGCTCGACCCGACCGTCACCCAACCGTTGCCGGTCGAACCCGTCACCACCACGTCGAGCATGACCGCCTTCGCGGTGCTGGGCACCAACCCGCCACCGGAAAGGTTGGCAGTGCGGGTCCCGCTCGTGGGTAGGGTGCCGGTGGCGATCCCCAGCCCTACTCGGCTGTCGACCACCCGCGTGTGGTTCACCGGTACGAAGCCAGAGCCGACGCTGCCCGTGGCGGTGGTGTAGTAGCCCGCCACGTCCACTTTGATGTGCAGACTGCCGGTCAGGTTGTAAACCGCAATCTTGCCGTTCGCGCCCGGCTTGACCACTGACGAGTTGGTGATCGTCTCGCCGACCGCGGCATTCAGCTCCGAGGTCGTCCGGCTCGTCTGGTCGGGGTAGACGGACAGAAACGTGTTGGCGGTCGGGTTGATCGCCGTCACGTCCACCATCAACGCGCTGACGCCGCTGGACGGGATACCGCCGATGCCGACGGCGTTGAACGTGGTGACGGACTTGGCGCCCCGAACACCGGTGGTGCCGCCGGTGCCGTTACGGGTGTCCAACAGGGTCACGCTGTCGATCGGTACGTAGTCACCACCCCTGCCCGCGGCGTCGGCGTGGGCTGGCGTCGGCGAGACAACCATTGCCAGCACGACACCAAGGGCAGCTAATCCACTACCGACACGGGCGCGCAAACGTGAGGTCAATAATTCGTTCATGCAAATTCCTTCTAGAGGAAGCAACTGGGACGCTCGGGGGCCTCCGTCACGTGGTCGAAGGCCCCCGGGCTGGTGGTGCCGAGAATCAGGCCGGCGGCGTCGGGATGAGGTGCGCGGTGAAGCTGACCGCCGACGGGCTCACCTTCGCTGCCGCCATCCCGCCGGGGGCGGCGAACCGCCGGTCCAGCGCGATGGTGGTGTTGTTCCGGTTGCGGTAGACCACCACGAAGCCGGTTCCGCCGGAGTTCTTGATCGGCGCGATCGTGGGATCGGTGGCGGCCGTGGCAGCGGTCGGGTCGCCAGGGTTCTCGTACAGGCGCAACCACTCACCCCAGGTGCCCGAGCCCTGCTCGGTCTCGTACACCCGGTACATCTCGTTGTCGGGCCCACGGGCGACAACAGCGATCCGGCCCAACGCCGGGTCGACGATCGCGGCCGGGGAACCGGCGGCGGTGAACGTACCCACCGTCTGCCAGGTGGCCGGCCAGGCCCCACCCAGTTCCTGCTTCTTCATCACCAGCGAACCGTCGGCGGCACGGGCCACCACGGCCGTACGGTAGCCCTGGTTGATAAAGGCGGCCGGCACCCCGGTCACGTTCCCGCCCAGGTCGACCCAGGCGCTGAGGGTGCCGTCGGTGGAGTAGAGCGCGGTCTTGATCGTGCCGGTCATGGTGGTGGCAACCAGTCGGACACCGGCGGCGTCAACATTCACCAGAGTGATTCCGCCGGTGAGGTCGACGTCACCGAGGCTCTTCCACGCACTCGTCCCGGCCTGGCGGTAGTGCCACAGGCGACCGTCGACATCCACGGCGAAGACCACGCTGGTGCCGTCGGCGAGGGTGACCGTGACGGGCCGGCCCACCATGGTGCCGCCAAGGTCCCCGGTCGTTGCCCAGGTCGCCGCGTTCGCCGCCGTCTGGGCACCGGTCCACACGGTGCCGGTGGTGTGTAGGGCGCTGATCTGCACCTGCTTGGTGCCGCTCTGCACGTTCAAGGAAGGTTGCCCGGTGAACGCCTCCGCGCCGAACTGGGGGATGTGCTGGACGCTGCTGAAATCGTCCGGGTTCTGCTGATGGACGACCCGCACCTGCCCGGTGTTGTCGGTGTGCGCGTAGACGATGACCCCGAGCGAGCTGCCGTCGCTCGGCTCCCCCTGCAATGCCGTCGAGCGGGAGAAGGACTCGGTCGGCAGGAACGGCATCGGGTCGGCGTACCAGCCCTGCAGGTCGACGACGATGTGCACGGTACCGCCGCTGCTGTTCTTGATCCGGACCTTCCCCTCGGTGCCCAGCTTGGTCACCACGATGCTGGACCGGGCGACGTGCCCGGCGGGGAAGTTCGTCGTCGACGCGGTGTTCTCGACGCCGCCCAAGGGCGTGACGTTGAAGAACCCGTCCACCGTCGAGGCGACCGCGTGCACATTGAGGACGGCCGCGGCGATGCCACGGGTCGGCAGGCCGTTGGTGCCCGCGACAGCGACATCGACGGCACCGAAGGCGGGCACCGGCTGGGCGCCACTGGGGAAACGGCTGTCGTACAGGGTGGTCGCCGGAACCGTGCGCAGGCCGGCGCCGGTGGTCGGGCTGCCGGTCCAGTAGCCCTGGACGGTGATGGCGACGTGCACGGTCGAACCGCGATTTTCCAACGTCACAGAGCTGGCACCGGGGTTCAGTTTGACGACCATCCCCAACGAGGTGGCGCCCTTGGCGTAGTCGATGCCGGTCTCCGCGGCCGTGCTCGACCCGACGGTCATCCAGCCGTTGCCGGTCGCGCCGATCACCACGACGTCCAGCATGACCGCCGTCGCGGAACTGGGCACCAGCCCACCGCCGTAGATGTTGGCGGTACGCGTTCCACGGGTGGGCATGGTGCCGGCGGTGATCCCCTGTCCGGTCCGGCTGTCGACCACCCGGGTGTGGTCCACCGGCACGAAACCGGAACCGGTGCTGCCGGTGGCGGTGGTGAAGTAGCCCACCACGTCCACTCTGATGTGGACGTTTCCACCCGCGTTGCGCACCGCGAGCTTGCCGTTCGTACCGGGCTTGACCACCGCCGAGTTGGTCATGACCTCACCGACCGAGGCGTTCATGGCCGAAGCCTTCGGGTCCGTCAGGTCTGAGTAAATGGTCAGGAACGTGTTGGCGGTCGGGTAGATCGCCGTCACGTCCACCATCAACGCGCTGACCCCGCTGGTCGGGATACCGGCGATGCCGACGGCGTTGAACGTGGTGACGGACTTGGCGCCCCGAACACCGGTGGTGCCGCCGGTGCCGTCCCGCGTGTCCAGAAGGGGGACGCTGTCGATCGGCACGAAGTCACCACCCCTACCGGCGGCGTCCGCGTGTGCCGATGAATCCATTTTGACCAGCGACGTTCCGGTCGATAGAAGTGCAAGCAGCATTACCATGAAGGCCCGAACCATCGGCCGTTCAGTCAGTTTCAGCGAGAGCACGTCATTCCTTATTAACAAGCCAGTGCCTACATTATGTGTTTAAAGCGAGTTTGCACCGTGTCGACAGGTCTCGAAAATCCAGGTCGATTACACCTGCAGCGCTTCCTCGATCGATTGCCCATATACGTATTCAAGGTGCGTCATAGGGCAACTCCGCCGATGGTAAATATTCCGTCGGACTACCTCCGTCTTCCCAGAAAACCCACAGCCTCTTGCACGTCGGACAATGTAGAACGATTCTCGCCAACCCGAACAGGTCTGCAGCGTCGAGATCCACATTGAATTCACGACGAGACAGCAAGAGTAAGCCGCTATCAGGATCATCGTCCCTGAGAACCGTCCCGCACACGCAAATCATCTTGGACACCGCTACCCGCCTATGAATTCCAAACCACTGATGGGCTGCTTGCCCCAGCTGTTAATCATCCCATTGACTCGCCCTAACGCGTTGCCAAATTCGCTCATAGCAAGCCCTGTGCCTCCGAGGTCAACAACCACGCCGCCGCCGTTCACCTGGGAGTGCTTCTTGGCAACGCTGGTCAGGATGTGTTTGACGGTTTGACTTGTTGGCGAATACACATCCCAAGCAACTCCATCCACCAACAAGTCGCTCGTCATTCCTCCGGACCTTCTGCCAATGGGATCACGAAGAAGAACCTTCGCCCCGCGAGCCGCCATATGCTGGGCCGCTGCAATCTCGGATGCGGATGGATTCGCCGCCGAGACTCGGAGAGACCCCAAAATTGGCCCAGCAATGAACTCCTCGCAGTTGTGCACCAACACGGAGGTGTCGCCTGCCGCGACGAAGTACGTATGAAGCGCGTCGACGGTCAGGTTGTGGACCTGGCGATATTCCGTCCACTTTCGGGTGGCCACGACGGACGCCGGTCGGTGATCCGCCGTCTCGAAGACGTAGCCGTTCGCCAGATCCTTCGCCTCGACCCAACGGTTCTGATCAGCAATCCAGAACGGGTGGCCGGCCGTAGCGGTCAGCTTCTCCGTCCGGTCGCCCTGCTTACCGTCACTGTCGACAGTAATCTCGACAAGGTCCTTGCTGCCCGCGCCGACGATGAGCGCGGTGACCGCGCGTTCCTCGGTGCGCCCAGTGGTCGGGTCGGTTGCCAAAACCTTCTCGCCGACCTGCACCTCGTCGATTCGCTTGGAGCTGCCATCCGCCATCAGCACGCGGGTCTCGCCCGTGAAGCTATTGGGGCACCCTCCAAGAAGCTTCTTGCCGACGTTCTGCATGCCGCTGCCGATCGCCCGGGCCTCGCCGATGCCCGCGTTCAGCGCCTTACTGCCGGCCGACCGGAGCCCGCCGCTCAGCCCGCGGATGCCCGCACCCAGCGCCTGGCCGCCGATGGAGCCGAGCGCACCACCGAGGGCGCCGGTGAGGCCGCCCATGGCGGTGGCTCCGGCGAGGTCCCAGCCGCGCTTGCCGTCCATGTAGCCGGTGACCGCCGAGCCGACCGCGCCGGCGAGCGCCCCGCAGGCCACCGCCCCGACACCAGTCCAGCCGATCGCCGCACCGCAGCCCAGGCCGACGACGGCACCGACGGCGAAGCCGGCGATCTCGGCCGCATGGTCCTCGACGAACTGGGTCGCCTTGTCCCACATCTTCTCGGCGCCCTCGACGAGCGGCGTCAACTTCTGGGCGGCCGCCAGCCAGAGGTTCTGTTTGAACTTCTGTGGATCCTGAATGGCCATTGTGGTGACCGCGACGACGCTCGCCGCCATCTTGAGGCCGGTGGACACCACCTTGCCGAGCGTGATGAGCGGCTTCGTCAGGGCAGGAATCACCGCCAGCTTGGTGAACTTGACAGCTTGTTTGATGGCCGACTTCGCGGCGGCTGTCACCGCGACCTTTGCCTGGTAGACGCGTTGCGCGACCATCTTGGCCTGTTGTTTGGCCCAGTCGGCGGCGCGGGCGACCTGGTTGAGCCCGGACTGGATCTTGTTGCCGACATACCGGACGGCGTTCATCGTCTTCTCGCCGAGCCACTTCGCGCTACTGGAGATCGCTCGGCCGACCGCTTTGATCCCGGACCAGGCGTAGTGAGCGACGGTGGACACGAAGTTCCTGGCGTAGTTGTACGCCATGGACGCGCCACTGACGACGTTGGAGACGGTGTTGCTCACCACGCTCGCGGCACGCTTCATCCAGCGCGGCCAGTGGCCGTCCGGGTCGTCGAAGTCCAGCGGGGCGCCAGCACCGTAGGTGTAGCGGTTGGCCAGGATCGAGTCGCCGGAGGTGTAGTTGACGCTGTCCCGCGAGGTGAACGTGCCGGTGCCGGGCTGATACCAGCGGGCGCCCATGTCGACCTGCCCGGTGTCCGGGTCGGTCCAGTCCCCCTGGAATCCCAGTCGGCCGGTGCTGCCGGTGCTTGTCACCTTCTTGCCGAACGGGTCGTACGCGGTGGAGTCGTTCAGCGTGGACAGTTGGGTGTCGGCCGGGTTGATGGCCGCCACCACGTCACCGTGGGCGTCGGTCAGCGACAGCCGCTTGTTGGCGCCCTGGACGGTGGCGAGCAGCTCGTCGTTCGGGCCCCGGCCGTAGTACTCGTACCCGTCGTGCACCACTTCGTCGCCCAGACCGGCGTAGACGAAGGAGTTGCCGGTGCGAGACGCCACCCGGTCCAGGCCGTCGTAGGTGTAGGTCTGGTCCTGCGCCCCGGTGAGCCGGTCGAAGGCGTCGAACGAGAACTGTTCGGCCATGCCGGAGCTGGTGCGGGTCCGCAGCGTGCCCCGCGGGGTGTAGGAGTAGGTGTAGTCGCCGTCGGAGAGCAGACGGTTGCGTTCGTCGAAGGTCGCGGTCTTGGACCCGGCCCGAACCCGGTTGCCGCTGGCGTCCCAGGCGTACGTGACGGTTCCGGCCGGACTGGTCCAGGAGATCAGCCGGCCGGCCTTGTCGTAGTCGTAGGTGTTGGCGCCGGCGCCGGCGGTGCCGGTGGTGTTCTTGCTGGTGAGGTGGCCGTTCAGGTCGAAGCCGTAGGTGACCGATGCCACCGTCTGGCCACCCGCGTTGCGCAATACGTCGCTGGCGACCCGCCCGTAGTCGTCGTACCCGAAGGTGCGGACACGGCCGGCGCCGTAGTCGACGGTCTTGACGTCACCGGCGGCGTCGTAGCCGAGCTTCTGCTGCTGGCCGGTGATGCTGTCGGTGAGCGTGTCGAGGCGACCCTTGACGTAGCCGAAGCTGGCCGTGCCGGTCAGGTCGGTGCGGCTGGTCACCCGGCCGTCGTCGTTGTAGTCGAAGCTCGCCGTGCCGGACGGGCCGGCGGTGGACAACAGTCCACCCCTGTCGTTCCAGTTGTACGTGTTGCTGCCACCGGGGGCGTTGACGCTGGTCAGCCGGCCGTCCTGGTCGTAGTCCAGGGTTCGGGTCGCGGTCGGGGTGTCACCCCCGGAACCGGTCTCCACTGTCAGCCGGCCGGCTGCGTCGTAGGTCCGCGTGCGGCTCACCCCACCCGGGGCGCTGAGCCGCACAGCGTTGCCGTCGGCGTCGTACGCGACGGTCCAGGTCCGGTCCGCTGCGGTCGGGTGGCTCGCCGTGGACGGCTCGATCGCCGACTCCGGCAGACCCAGCGTGTTGTACGTGTAGATGGTGGAGTTGTTGCGGCCGTCGGTGTAGCGGGTCCGGTTGCCGGCGGCGTCGTACCCGAACGTGGTGGTGATCGGGTCGGCGTCGGTCGGCTCGATCTGCTTGACGAGCTGGTCCGCGGCGTCGTACTCGTAGGTGGTGACGGTGTTGTAGGGGTCCTTCGACGAGGTCATGTTGCCGGCCACGTCGTAGCCGTAGCTCTGGGTGCGCAGGACCGTGCCGTCGGCCTTGAGGTTCATGGTGCTGAACCGGTTGCCGAACTGGTCGTACCCGACCCGGGTGGTGCGGCCGAGCCCGTCGGAGACCCGGACCTGGCGGCCCGCGAAGTCGTACCCGAAGATCATGGCCTCGCCGGTCGGCGCGGTGCTGCGGGTGATGTCGCCGGCCCCGTTGAAGGTGTTGACAGTCGTCGCCCCGGTCGGGGACGACGACGAGGTCAGGTTGCCCGCGTCGTCGTAGGCGAGCTTGCTGACCAGGTTGCGGGTGGTCGGCCGGCGCTCGACGACGGTCTGGGTGACCTGCCGGTCGAGATCGTCGTAGGTCGACTCCACCCGGGCGCCGGTCGGGCCGGTGATCGACAGGACCTCACCGGTGCGGGTGTAGGTGTAGCGGGTGAGCGCCCGGTCGTCGTTGGTCTTCGACGGTTCGTCCCGCACGGTCAACCGGTTGAGCTGGTCGTACGTGTAGTTGGTGGTGCCGGCCGGGTCGGTCTCCTCCAGCACGTTGCCCAGGGCGTCGTAGCGGCGCTTGTGCTCAGGGGTGACCGGCTGGGTCGCCCCGGGCGCCTGGTACGTCGGCGCGAGGCTGCGCACCACCCGGCCCAGCTTGTCGTACTCCGAGGTGGAGACCCGTCCGAGCGGGTCCTTGACCGCGACCTGCTCGCCGAAGGTGTTGTAGCCCACCGAGCTGCTCGGGTTGGTGGAGACGGCAGCGTTGCCGTCGCTCTCGGCAAGGACGGTCGGGCCGCTCTGCCCGATCTGACGGCCGAGTTCGTCGTAGCGGAAGGTGTCGGTGTACTTCGCCTTGTCGGCGCCGCTCACATTGCCACGCGGGTCGGTGACCGAGGTGCGCAGGCCGCGCCTGTCGTACGTGTAGCTGGTCACTCGGGTGCTGCTGCCGGCGGTGACCTTCTCGGTGAGCACGTTGCCGGCGTCGTCGTAGGTGTAGTCGACGACCTCGGAGGTGGCCAGCACCTCCCAGTTCAGGTTCGACGGGTTGCCGGTCCGGACGGTCTGCTTGACGTTGCCGTTGTAGTCGTAGGTGAAGGTGTTGGTCCGGCGCACCCCCGTCGGGTCCAGCACGGTGCTCGCCACCTTGCCGGCCTTGTCCGGCATGTGGTCGGTGATCTGGGTGCCGTTGGCCCCGACCTTGCGGGTGACGTTGCCGGCCCCGTCGTAGGTGTTCTGCTCCACGACGTAGTCCCGCTTGGAGCCGTCCGGGTTGCGGAAGTCCTTGAGGGTGATCTTCTCCAACAGGTCGTCGCGGTAGTACTTGTACTCCAGTCGCCGTCCCATGGCGTCGGTGTCGCTGGCCAGCCGCCCGGCGAAGTCGTACGAGTAGGAGTGCAGGACCAGGTAGTCGCCGGTGCCGGCGCCGGGGGTGCCGGCCGGGTCGCTGCGCCAGTCCCGCAGCCGCACCTCGGCCACCTTGTTCTGGGCGGTGTACGCCCAGTCGTAGCGGTTGCCGTTGGCGTCGGTCATGGTCGTCTTGTTGCCGAACCTGTCGTACCCGTAGCTGGTTTCGTTGCCCTCCGGGTCGACGACCCGGACCGGCCGTCCCTCGTCGTCGTACTCGGTGCTGGTGACCCGCTCGGGGTCACCGCCGAGCAGGTCGGAGACGGTGACCTTGGTGGGGTTGCCGTCGGCGTCGTACTCGTTGACGGTCCGGCTCTGGTGCTGCTTGCCGGTGACGGCGTCGGTGGTGACCGGGCCGGTGACAGTGGCGACCCGTGAGTGCCCGTCGTAGGTGATCGTGGTGGTGACGCCCGCGGGATAGGTGTCGGAGATTTCCTTCTCGGTGATCCGTCGGCCGAGCGCGTCGTAGGTGTACTCGGTCACCAGCCCGGACGGCTCGGTCACCTTGTACAGGTCACCGTTGGCGTAGTACGCGTAGGTGGTGGGCTTGCTCTGCCCGTTGGTGATGCTGCTGGCCAGCAACCCGGACGGGGGAATGCCGTTGACACCGGCCTCGCCGCCGCTGGTGTAGGTGTGGGTGACCTTGCTGAGGTCCGGGTTGGTCTGGGTGAGGGGCTGTCCGGTGCGCTCTCGGTACGTGAAGGTGGTCAGGAACCCGTTGTCGGTCGGGCCGCTGGAGCGGCCGTCGCGCTGCTCCACCGCCAGGTCGATGCGCGGGTCGAACGGATCGGTGATGGAGGCCGGGTACGTGTAGTAGTTCGTGAAGCACTGGGTGGACGTACGGCAGCTCTTGCGGGTGGCGAGACGACCCCTGCTGTCGTACGTCATCTCCACCGTGTCACCGTTCTCATTGGTGACCTTGCTCTGCTGACCGTCCTCGTTGTAGGAGAACGAGCGGATGGCCATGCCGTCCAACGGGTGCCGCACGAAGATCGGCCCACCGGCGTCGCCGGGGATCACCGTGCAGAAGGCCGGGTCATTCGGGTCGGGCTGGGTGCAGACCTCGGTGGGCGGTGGGTTCGGCGGCGGGCTGGTCTGCCCGGGTCGGTCCTCCTCGCGGGTCTCCAGTCCAAGCGGGGTGCCGGAGCGCAACAGTCGACCGGCGAGCGCGTCGTACTCGTACAGGTAGGGGCGGTTGGCCGGGTCGAGGACCTGGACGCTGCGCCGCAGGTCGGTGTCGCCGCCGTAGACGGTCGGCTGGCCCACCTTCCAGGTGCCGCCGTTGTCGTCGGTGTACTCCTTGACCCGGTCGGTGGCCGTGTCGTACTCGACCTCGGTGGCGACCCGGCCGCTGGGCAGGGTGACCCGGGTCAGCTGCTGGGCGGCCGGCTTCGCGTACTGGAAGTGCGCCTTGGCCGTGTCCGGGCCGATCGGGCGCGAGTAGACGGCGACCTCGTCGATCGTGCCGGCGAAGTAACGCTGGGCGGTGCCGCCCCAGGCCGGCCAGGAATTGGGCGTGGTCGCCGAGGCGAGGCCGACCTGGTTGAAGGTCAGCAGCGAGTGCTCGATCGGTTGCCCGGTCAGGTCACCGACCTTGACCCCGTCGAGGTACATGGTCTGGGTGTTGGCCATCGCGGAGAGCACCACGTGGTGCCACTTGTTGTCATTGACCGTGATGCCCGAGGTGATCGGTGCGATCGTGCCGGTGGCGAACTGGCCGCGCAGCTTGCCGTCGGTGCCGGTGTAGAGCAGCGGGACGCCGCTGGTGGCGGCGGTGCCGACGGCCTTGTCCTGGTAGCCGATGAGCGGGCCGCCGGTCTGGGTCAGGCCGATCTTGAACCACAGCTCGACGGAGACGTCGCGGCTCTTCTTGACCAGACCCTTGGGCAGTTCGAGATAGGCCGAGGTGCCGTTGAAGGCGGCGGCGGTGCCGTTGGTGCCCTCCAGCACGCCGGGCTGACCCAACGTGACGTTGTTGCGGTACGTGCCGGCGTCCTTGCCCAGGTTGATCGCCACGTCGCTGGCCGCACCGGTGCCCTCGGCCTCGCCGAGGTGGTAGTACGAGTCGGGCTTGGCGTCGAGAACGGCGGTGCGGTAGTGCGAACCGGCCGCGTAGGCGTAGTTGGTGCAGGCGGACTCCGGGCCGCAGACCTTGGTCAGCAGGTCACCGTTGTAGGTGTAGTTCCAGGTCAGCTTCGCGCCGTTGACCTGGTCGGTGCTGACCGTGGCGATGCGGTTGCCGTTCCACGTGAAGGTCAGCGAACGGCCGGCCGTGTTGGTCTGGCTGTTGGAGACCTGGGCGCGGGCTAGCTTGCCGGTCATCGGGTCGAGGGTCAGGTTGACCGAGTGCCCGGAGTTGTCGGTGATCTTCTGGAGTTTGTAGAGCAGGGAGAACTGGTAGGTGCTGCCGGTGCGGTCGACAAGTTTCCAGCTGCTGCTGTCGACGCTGAGCTTCGCGACCCGGCCCGGCGGCGGTGCGTACGTGCCGTCCGGGTTCTTTCCGAACCGCACCTCCTGACCGTCCGGGTAGCGGACCACCACGTTGCCGGAGCCGTCGTTGTCGGGAACCAGCGTCATGTCGTACCGGCTGGACCAGCCGGCGCCGAAGACGCCGGTCGTGCGGGGGTCGAGGCTGTTGTAGGTGCGGACCAGGTTCAGCTCCGGCCCGACGGTCACCACTGTGGCGTCCACAGCGGAGGTGGCGAAGTTGCCGGTCTGGGCGTCGAACTCGCGGCCCTGCTCGGCGTTGGGCGAGGTGGCGATCCGGGACAGCAGGTCCGGTTGTGGCACCGAGCTGAGCATGGTCGAGTACGGCGAGATGACCTCGTTGGCGCTGTCCTTGACGAAGGAGCGCCACAGGTAGCTCTTGCCCCAGACCATCCGGCCGGCGGGCACCACCCAGGACTGCTTGGCCTGGTAGCCGGAGTTGGTGCAGTTGGTCGCCGCACCGGCGTCGGTGCGGTCGCAGATCTCGAACTTGAACGACAAAGTGGCGCCGGGTGCGGCGTCGGTGTCCACGGCCCGGGCCCAGAGCAACGGGGTGAGCGTGGGGGCCTGGTAGCCGTTTTCCGGGTAGAGCTCCTGCACCACCGGCGGAACGTCGAACACCTGGAGCACGATCCGACCGGGTGGCACCTGGTGGTCGGTGAAGACCGCGCCGCCGGTACGCACCATGGTGAAGTCGAGGAAGTAGGAGCCGGGCTCCAACCGCTTGACGGTCGCGTCGAGGGTCACTTTCGCGCCACGGGCCAGGGTGGTGGGCAGACTGGCCGCCCGCTGCTGGGTCACCGCCGCGCCGGTCTGCGCGTTGTAGACCCGGTAGGCGAGGTAGTAGTTGGCCGGCGTCCACGCCTCGGCGCCGAGGTTGGTGACTGTCACCTTCACCTTGCCGTCCTGGTTACGCAGGACGGCCGGCTCCGGGGTGGGCTTCGGGATCGCGTACCCGGCGTTGTACGGGCTGTGCGTGACGTAGAGCGCCGGCGGGTTGGCCGTGCCGGTGCCGGCGAACTTCTTCCACGCCAAGGTGTCGGTGGTCGACGCGCGCAGCGAGAGACCGTTGTTGGCCTGCTGGCCGTTGACCCAGCGCTGCACCAGGTTGCGGCCGCCGACACCGAGGTCGAACATCTCCCCGGCCGCCGGGCACGCGGATTTCGACTGGCCGAGAGCGATGTACCCGTGGGCGAACGAGCGGCTGACCAGCGCGCCACCCACTGACGGCCCCGGGTACGAGTAGCCGGCGCCGGCCGACCACGACCCGGTAACCGGGTGGACGGTGACCGCGCGCGCCTTGCAGGAGCCCGCGTCGAAGTTGACCGCGGAGAGCGCCGCACCGTGGATGGTGTGGTTCTGGAGTCGGCTGACCAGGTTGCCGAACTTGAGGTAGGCCGCCGCGTTGTCATTGGCGGAGCGACCGACGAGCAACTCGTCCTTACCCTCGATGGAGCGATCCCCGTGCACGTACATGCTGCTGTCGGCGTTGATCGCAGCGACCGGCGGGCCGACGGTCGGGTCGACCTCGACCGGGTAGCGCCGGGCCGGGTCGGTCAGCCAGGCCCGGTCGGGGGTCACCTTCAGCGCGGTCTGCCCACCCGTGGTGACCAGCTCGTACGCGACCTTGGTGGAGGTGGCGGGACCGGCCGTGTCGGAGTCTGCGTCCACCATGTAACCCGCCGGGATGACCCCGCGCTGGCGCCCGTCCCGGTCACTGAGGACGACCTGACCGTCGACCAGCTTCGCGGTGAGGTTGCGCAGATTCAGCGGGAACACGTACGACGTGGGCGCCTTGGCCGAGTGCAGGACCAGGGTTTCCTTCACGCCACCGGCCCGGGGCTCCAGGCGCAGGTCGACGTCGGGGCGTACGCCCGGGTAGGTGACGGCGTTGCCGTCCACCCGGCCCGGCGCGTTGGACGCCTCGGCCAGGCCGAACCCGAACTCGGTGTCAGCGTCGAAGCTCAGCCGGGCCAACTGACTCGCTGCGCCGTTGCCGGCGAGGTGCAGACCGACCGAGTCGGCGGCGGTCCCCCACCCGTCGGCGGCCGCCACCAGAGTGTGGTCGATGGGTGCCCAGGTGCCGTCCGGCTTGCGGTAGTTGACCGGGGCGGAGGAGAACTCGGTGGTCTGGGTGCCGTCGGCGTTGTCGAACACGCGCTGGTTGACGTCGCGCTCGGCCGGCCGTTCCCGGCTGGTCCGCTTGTCGAAGCCGCGGGTGTCGTCGACGGGTGCGGTCGCGACGGACGCCCTGTTGCGCCCCGGGGCGGGCTTGTCGGCGAGCTTGTGCAGCGGGTACTGCCCGCGCTGAGACTTCGGCAGGTCACGGTTGGGTCGTCCGGGCGTCACGTGTGCCTTGCCCGCCGCCGAGCCCCATGCCTGGTTCGGCTTCGCGCCGCCGCCACCCCGACTGGTGGAGCCGACACCGTCGCGGTCCCGGGCACCGCCCGCCGGCAGCGCGGTCACTCCACTGCCACCCAGGTTGAGCATCAGCACACCGGCCAGGGCGGCCGCCAGGACCGACCGGGTGGCGCCGGAGCCGAACACCGAGCGTTGCCGGGGTAACCGACCACGCAGATCGGTCAGCCGACCGCGCGGGTCGGGCAGACGCCGAATGCTGAAGGACATGGTCACCCCTGAGGAGAGGACGGGCTGAGAGGCGGAGAGAGGCGAGCGAGGGCCGCAGGACCTGCGAAGGCCCCACAAGCCGGGTGTGTGGTCGCCGTTACCTCTGCACGGGCACGGCGTTACGGCGTCGACCCATCGGTCGACGGAAATTCAGGAGATGCGAAGAGGCGACTCGGGTGGACGGAATTCACGCCGGAGCGGATCGCCCAACAGAACCAATATTGCCTCGGCACGGCAGAATGCCGCCAGGTCAGCGGTCACAGCTTCACACCCCCGTGTGCTGCTACTCATCGATATGCCGCTGTAGGTTGCAGCACGCTCGATCGGCTGTCAAGCCACAGTGGCGGCGGGCTTCGTCATCTGCGATACGACCTGGGACGATTACTTTCCGTCAAGAGTTCGGGCATTTGAAGGCTTAAGTCCGTTTGCTACTTCCTCGGATCCGCCCCCGGCCGTCCATCGTGGATGCTCCCGGAGCCCACGAGCCGGACCGAGCTTCGGCGCTTGGCAGGCGACCCACTGTCGTGCATGATGGGCCGCGACCGTGGCGGATGAATCAGACGCCGAGCACCGTAAGTTCATCGTGAATTTGCTGAGATTGCACGGCGAGTAATTCACTACGGTCGTTTTATTATTCTCGGGGGAGGATGACACAAACGTGTCCCAGTTGACCAAAGAATCCACACCACTGACGTCTTCTCGGCGTCGATCGCTGGCGTTGACCGCCGCAGCGCTCATCGGCGCCGCCGGCCTCGTCGCACCGCTGCCGGCGTCTCCCGCACAGGCGGCGAGCGACGCCTTCAGCTGCACCGGAGCGGCGGCGTTCTTCAACTCGACAACGACCGGCACGCTCGTCCGCCGCCAGTACAGCACCCCGGGCCGGGACGGCGGCGTCTTCACCGCCGCCACCACCGTCGGGCCTGCCGGCTGGCAGACGTTCGGCCGCCTGCTGGGTGGGCCGGACGGTCGGGTCTACGGCATCAACTCGACCGGGCTCAACCGCTACCGATGGACGGGCAGCGGCTGGGAGCCCGTCGACGGCAAGCAGAGCTGGATCATCAGTACGAGCTTTACGAACTACGCGACAGCCGCCTACCGCAACAAGATCACTGTGGACCAGATCGGCGACTTCTACGCCGTCGACGCCCAGGGCAAACTGCGCTGGTACCGGTTCGACGAGTCGACGCGGAAATGGACCATCGACGCGCGCGTCATCGACACCGGATGGGACCGGTACAACCTGATCGTGGCCGGGGCCCCCGGCACCCTCTACGGCCGGACGTCCGACGGCAAGCTCTACCGACACCGGTTCGACCCGGCGAGTCAGCGGTGGATTCTCCGTGACAGCCTGGTTGGTCCGAGTGGCTGGCAGACATTCACCAAGGGGATCTTCTCCGCCGGCGGCGATACGCTCTTCGGCATCGACAGCGCCGGCAATCTGCTCCAGTACCGCTTCCGCGAGGACAACGGGTCCTGGTCGCTGGCCGGTGACAAGATCGGCACCGGCTGGGAGGGCTTCCCGAACGTCTTCACCACCACCAACACCTGCCGGCAGGGGGCGATCACCAGCCCCGCGCTGCCCGCCACCCCGGCGCGGCAGAACGCCCCGCTGGCAGTCGTGCAGGCCCCGCCCGCCGGCACCGCGCTCGGCAGTCTGGAGATCGCCTACACCGACACCATCGGTCAACTGCGGCACGGACGCGCGAACCCGGACTCACTGTTTTCGGTCCAGTGGTCACCGGTGCCCGGCACCGAGGCGTACACCGGCAAGCCGTCGCTGGTCTCGGACGCCCAGAGCCGGGTCACCATCGTTGCCCACGAGACCACCAGCAACGTGGGTTCGTTGACCCAGAAGACGCCGGCCATGCCGGACTGGAACCCGTGGCTCGCCCTCGGTGGGGCGATGCGCTCGGAGCCGACGGCCGTCCGGCTCTCCGACGACACCCGCGCGGTCTTCGCGCTGGACGCCGAGGGTGCACTGTGGCACCGCCGGCAGGACGGCACGGCCGGGGATCTGCTTCCGTGGACGCCGCTCGGTGGCACCGGCCTGACCGGTACGCCGGTCGCCGTGCCGGGCGCGGACGGCACGGCCGCACTCCTGGTGGCCAACGCGGCCGGCACCCTGCAGACGGCCACGTACAAGGGTGGCGCGCTGACCTCCGCTTGGACGGGGCTGGGTGGCACGGGCTTCGTGGACACGCCGAGCGTGGTGACACTGCCCGGCCGTCGCCTGATGGTGTTCGCCCGGCACACCGACGGAGTGGTGAAGAGCCAGTTGCAGAACCTCGACGGCACCTGGCCCGGCACCTGGAACGCGGTGGGAGACAGCGGTATCACGCCGGCCGGCTCCCCTACCGCGGTCCTGAGCCCCAACACCGGCCGCGTCTCGGTGTTCACCCGGACGGCCGACGACACCATCCAGCACAGCCGACAGACCGCCGCGGGCTCCACCGCCTGGGGCAACTGGGCGACCGCGACCATTCCGGACGAGACCTATCCGACCGACCCCACGGCATTCGTCTTCCAGAACTCCAGTGGAATCCGACTCGGGTTCGTGAGTCGGACCGCCAACGGTTCGGTTCGGCTCTACGACACGGACGAGTCGGCTGCCTCGCTCGCCACTCGGGCCGCCCCAGCCGCGGGCATCTCGTTCACCAGGCAGGAGATTCCGCAGCCGCGCGACAACTGACCAGGATCGAGCCGGCGGCCGTCGGGGCGACACGCCCCGGCGGCCGCCTCAGCTTGCCCACTGCACCTACTCTGAAGGGGCCGCGACGCCACTTCGGCAAGTCGGGGCCTTAGCGCCCGCACCGCCGGGCGGATAGAAGTAACCGGATGATCTGGACGAAGTTCAGAAGCGACCGCACCCCTCGCCGACTCCGCGCCGTGTCCGACCTGCGGTTTCCTGCCAGCGGACGTCAACACCTACGAAATCGGTATCCCCATCTCAGCGACGACGACCTCGTTCTCGTCGAGACCGCGACCCGGCAGTGGTTCCGGATCATCGCCCGCCAGCCCAGCGCGAAGCTGTCCATGCCCTCGGTGGTCGTGGACGACCTGTGGCAGGAGCTGACCCTCCATGCGCGGGACTACGCCACCTTCTGCGACGCCGCGTTCGGGCGCTCTACGCACCACCGACCGACGTCGGCGAGCGGCGACACGACCGACTCCAATCGCGGGCCTCTCCTGCTCGCCACGCTGGGCCACGGCCGGCGGGACGAGGGGTGCGGCCCAACCGGGCTTCCCCTGTTGTTCCGGGTGGACCAGGAACTGCACATTCACGATGGCAACCGCTACCTGGCCGACTGCGGAGGCCGTGGTGAATGCTTCCCGGTCTCCGGCCGGGTCTGCCTGCAACACCTCGCCGGGCCGGGCAAGCGGCCCAAACCACCCGGCATTCGAGGCGACCTGCCCTTCCTCGACGGCCGCCACGGCTACGCCGGCGGTGCGGGTGGCGGTGGCGGCGGCGATCTCAGCGGCGGGGTCGATGGCGGAGGCGGCGACGGCGGTGGCGGTGGCGGTGGGGGCAGCAACTGAGGTTGCGGAACACGCGTGACCACCTCAGCCGCGGCCGGTCAGCGGGGTCACCGAGCGGTCCGTGCCGTCGTAGCTGCGGGCGGCGTCGAAGTCGCCCGTCGGGCGCTGTCCACCAGCGACGGCACGGGCCAACCGCAGGTCCGCGTTGCGGAACCGCAGGGCCAGGCTCAGGTGCGGCACCCACACCTCGGGCGCATGCCACGGGCGGTGTCCGTCGGCCTCGGCGAGAACGTCCCAGACGGCGGCGTGCAGCGCGGTCAGCGCCGGAGTGGGTCGGACGAGCCAGACCAGTGGGGCGCTGCCGTCGAGGACGACGACCCGGTCGAGCGTCACCGGCACCGGGAGCGCGGCGTCGAACAGGTCGGTCAGGCGGTGCTCGACCCCCGGCGCAAACTCGTCGACGGCGGCGAGAGTGAGGTGCGGCCGGTTGGTCGGGTGGATGTTGCGGGCCAGGCTGGGCAACCCGGCGGCGGCCAGCCGGCCCCAGACCGCCCGGACGGCGACCTCCAGGCCGGGCGAGCAGACCAGTTCAACGGTACGCACGCGCCCACGCTAGCCGGACGGCCCACGCCACCCTCACGGATCGGAACCGAGCCACACCCTTCAGGCCGGGTGGCGGCGGTGAGCGCCCTCGGCCGACGCCGGGTTGACCTCACCCGCGATCCGGGCGCGGTGGGTCAGGTCGAAGATGGCGACGACGGTGATGGTGGCCGCGCCCAGCAGGCCCACCGCCAGCGGCGGGAGTCGCGCCGCGACCGGACTGAGGATCAGGCACGCCACCACGGCCGCGAGGCAGTGCCTCGTCAGGCGGCCGAACACCCAGATCTCGAAGATCATCCGCCCGATGAGGAAGGTCAGCGGCCCGACCAGGATCGCCACGACGTTGCCGGCCGACCGCTGCGCGTCGGGCTCCTTCAGCATCAGTTCGCCTCCGATGCCGGTGAGCAGGATGCCCGCCACCATCACCAGGTGGGTGTAGCTCGCCCGCAGGTTGAGCCGGTACGGGTCCACCGCGGTGTCGATCTTCACGGCGAGGCTGCTCGTGGTGCGATAGAAGTAGGTCCACCAGAGGAAGACCACGGTCCAGAAGGTGAGCAGAAATGCTGTGGTGTCCGCCAGGTCCCGCGTCGACAGCCGGTAGAAGTTGCCGGTGGCCAGAATCGTCTCGCCGAGGGCCAGGATGATGAACTGCCGGTACCGCTCGTTGAGGTGTTCGCCCGAGAGGTGCCACTCGTTGGCCCGCGCCCGGCCGAGCCACGGCACCGGCCATCCCAGGACCGGCCCCGAGTAGTCGATCGCCAGCGCGCATGCCCACAGCAGGACTCGGGCTTCGCCGCCGCTGGCCGCCGCCCCGGCGAACCAGACCGTCGCGGACAGCAGATACCAGACGATTCCCCGTACCGGCCGACGCCAGGCCGGGGTGCCGCGCAGGTAGAGGGCCATGACCAGGGTCCGGCCGAGGTGGATCCCGAGGTACGCGCTCACGAAGACAAAGCCCTGGTCACCGAACGCGTCCGGAACGTTGATGGACATCAGCAGACTGCCGAGCATCACGCAGATGATCAGGATCTGCACTGTGGGTCGTTCGCAGTCGAGGCTGTCGGTGGCCAGATTGGTGTTGTACCAGATCCACCAGAAGGCCAGCAGGAAGATCACGGCCTGCGCGTCGGCGAGCAGGCTGGGCTCCTCGACCAGAGTCGCCGACAAGCGACCGAGGGTGAAGATGAAGACGAGGTCGAAGAACAGCTCGACGGCACTGGACCGCACCGGGTCGATCGGGCCCGCCGCGACTTTCCTGGGCATTTGTCCATCTTCGCAGCCGGCTGGGAGGCGAGGCCTCGACTGCCCTTCTTGATCAGCGTCCGTCCACTCACGCTTCGGGTCGTCAGCGAGGCGCGCCGACGGTCAGAGCCAGCCGTTGTCCCGGGCGGTGCGCACCGCCTCGGCCCGATCGGCGGCACCGAGCTTCTGCACGGCGGCGGAGAGGTGGTTGCGCACGGTTCCGGTGGACAGGTGCACCCGGCGGGCGATCACCGCGACCGGGGCACCGACCTCCACCAGACGTAGCGTCTCCAGTTCCCGAGGGGTCAGCGGGCACGGGGGCAGGGTCAACGCGTCGGCGGCCAGCGACGGGTCGACGTAGCGCCCTCCGGCGTGCACCCGGCGGATCACGTCGGCGAGCGCCCCACCCGGCGAGCCCTTGGGCAGGAACCCCCGGGCGCCGGCGGTCAGCGCCTGGCGCAGGTGCCCGGGACGACCGTGGCCGGTCAGCACGACCACCGCGCAGTCGGGTCGGACCCGGGTCAGCTCGGCGGCTACCGCGATGCCGTCCAGGCCGGGCATCTCCAGGTCCACCACGGCCACGTCCGGGCGGTGTGCCAGCGCCGCGGTGACGGCTGCCTTCCCGTCGGCGGCGTGTGCCACCACCTCGATGTCCGGTTCCAGGGCGAGCAGCGCGGCGACGGCTACCCGGATCAGGTCCTCGTCGTCGGCGAGCAGGACGCGGATCACGACGGCGCCGGCACTGTGGCTTCGAGGGTGAAGATCGCGTCCTCCCGGCGTACCCGCAACTCGCCCCCGGCAGCGGCGAGCCGGTCGGCCAGCCCGCGCAGGCCGTGGCTGTGCGCGTCCGGGCCGTGGTCGTCGGCGCCGTCGTTGGCCACCGTCATCCTGGCCACGTCATCCTCCCGATCAATGCGGATCCGGCACCAGTCGGCCCGGCTGTGCCGCAGCACGTTGGTGCTCGCCTCGCGCAGCACCGCCGCCAGCTCGATGGCGGCGGACTGCGGCAGGTCCGCCGGCAGCGGCAGAACCGTGCACCGCACCCCGCAGGAGCGCAGCACCCCCACCACCGCGGTGAGCTGTTCGTCGAGGTCGACGGCCCGATAGCCGTGCACGGTCTCCCGTACCTCGCTCAGCGCGGAGGCGGCCAGGCGTTGCACCTCGGCGGCCTCCCTCCCGGCCCGTTCCGGGTCGACCGGGGCCAGCCGGGCGGCGAGTTCGGCCTTCAACGCGATCACCGTGAGGCGGTGCCCCAGGACATCGTGCACGTCGCGGGCGAAGCGCAGCCGCTCCTCGGCGGCGGCCAGCCGCGCCTGGGCGGCCTGGCCCTGCCGGGCTTCCACGAGCAGGTCCCAGAACCAGACCTGGAACCCGTTGACGGCGGCCACTGCCGCGCCGATCCCACCGGTCACGGCGAGGTGGCGCGGAACGGAACCGCCGGTCCACCAGGCCACCGCGACCGCCACCGCCAGGACGCCGACCGCGACCGCCAGCCCGGCCCGCCACCGCACCAGCAGCGGCGTCATGCCGATCAGCGCCGCACCGAGCCAGGCCCAGGTCGGCCACCTGCCGGCCGCCACCGGACCCACCAGCGGAACGGTCAGCACCGCCACCCCGACCAGACTCAGCTCGGCCCGACGCCGCCAGCGCGGCTCGAGCCACGGCGTGACGGCCGCGTACAGCACGACGGTCTGGGCGATCACGAAGGCGAGGATGCCGACCGCGCCGAGTGTCACCCGGCCCGGGTCGGGCTCGCGGGTCAGGCCGACCGCTGGTAGCAGGACGCTCGCCCAGACGCCGGTGGCCAGCGACACCAGCGTCGCCCGCCGGGCGCCACGCAGCCGGCGGTCCGCCCGGGGAGTCACCGCCTCGCTCGCCACGCACCGATCCTAGGACCGCCCAGCGCACGGTCCACCCATGCGAACTGTCATGGTCGGGCCGTGCGGTGCGCACCGTTTTCCCGTGACGAACGGGTCTGCCGCCCACACCGGGGTCACCGGCAGGGTCGAGGCATGGAAAACACCCGGATGTACGCGGACAGTCTCACCGCCGTACCGTCGTCCGCGCCCCTGCCCACCGACGAGCCGACCCCCTCGGCCCCGACACCGACCAGCGCGGCACCGACCGCCGCGGCACCGGCCAGCAGCAGACAGCGGCTGCTGTGGCATCTCGGCGAGATGGCAGTGGCGATGGTCGCCGGGATGCTGCTGCTCGGGCCGTTGTGGGAGCTGGCCGGCACCGCTCTGGGCGTCGGCGACGCGCTGGCCCGGCCGGAGGTCGCCGCACTGGTGATGGCCACGAACATGACCGTCGGGATGACGGTGGGGATGCGCTACCGGGCGCACCGCTGGCAGGCGGTCGGCGAGATGGCCGCCGCGATGTACGTCCCGTTTCTGCTGTTGCTCGTGCCGTTCTGGGCCGGCCTGATCGACGCCGACGCGCTGATGCTCGGCGGTCACCTGCTGATGATCCCCGCGATGGTGCTGGTGGCTCTCCGACACCGGCACGAGGCGTCGGCGCCGGTACGCCGAAACCGGGTCGTGGTGGCGCTCGCCCACCGCTGGCCGGCCGGGTTGGCGCTGCTGATGACCGTGGACATGTGGTTCGACCCGGGGGTGCTCAGCCCGTGGACGATGCTGGTGCTGCCCGGCGGCTACCTGGTGATCGGCGTGGCCCGCCGCACGCTGGGCGGGCGGGGCGTGCTCGCCACCCAACTCGCCGGTCTGGCCGGCTGGGTCGCCCTGACGCTGGTCGCGGTGCTGGCCGGCGGGCGGACCGCTGCCTGGCTGGTGGCGTTCGGGTGGTTGGCGCACGCCGGCTGGGACCTGGCGCACCGCGACGGCCGGGTGGTGCCGCGCGGCTACGCCGAGTTCTGCGTGGTGCTCGATGTGGCCCTGGCGGCGGTGATGGTGCTGGCCATCCTGACCACCGACGCCTGATCGAGGCCGCCGTCGGGGTCGCGGGACAGCCGCAGCACGGGCCGGGGGACAGCTCTTGTGGCGGTCGGCGCAGCGGCTCGGACGGCGTAATGAAAGGCTTGGCACATGAGTTCCGCACCTGCACAGCACGACGCACCGATTGACGCACCGATTGACGCCATCCCCGACGGCACCGACGAGGTGAGCGCCTTCACCGAGCTCGGCCTCCGCGCCGAGCTGCTGGGCGCGCTCGCCGCCCTCGGGTACGAGGAGCCGACCCCCATCCAGCGCGAGGCTATCCCACCGCTGCTGGAGGGTCGGGACCTGCTGGGTCAGGCGGCCACCGGCACCGGCAAGACGGCTGCGTTCGCGCTGCCGCTGCTGAACCTCATGGCGGCACACCGCCAGGGCGGCGACCCGGTGGCGCTGGTGCTGGTGCCGACCCGGGAGCTGGCGGTACAGGTCTCCGAGGCGTTCCACCGCTACGGCAAGGACCTGGGCGCGCGGGTGTTGCCGATCTACGGTGGGCAGCCGATCGGGCGACAGTTGCGGGCACTGGACAGCGGTGTCGACGTGGTGGTGGCCACCCCGGGCCGGGCCCTCGATCACATCGCCCGGGGCACCCTGCGCCTCGGTGGGTTGGCCACGGTGGTGCTCGACGAGGCCGACGAGATGCTCGACATGGGCTTCGCCGAGGACATTGAGGCGATCCTGGAGCACGCTCCGGCGCAGCGTCAGACGGTGCTCTTCTCGGCCACCATGCCGTCGCGCATCGACGGGATGGCCCGCCAGCACCTGCGCGAACCGGTGCGGATCGAGATCGGCCGGGAGCAGCAGGTCGCGGGTGAGGCGCCCCGGGTGCGGCAGAGCGCGTACATCGTGACCAGGGCGCACAAGCCGGCCGCGCTGGGTCGGGTGTTGGACGTGGAGTCCCCGACCGCGGCGATCGTGTTCTGCCGCAGCCGGGAAGAGGTCGACCGGTTGACCGAGACGATGAACGGTCGGGGCTACCGCTCCGAGGCGCTGCACGGTGGCATGAGCCAGGAGCAGCGCGACCGGGTCATGGGCCGGCTGCGGGCGGGCACCGCCGACCTGCTGGTGGCCACCGACGTGGCGGCCCGTGGGCTGGACGTCGAGCAGCTGACCCACGTGGTCAACTACGATGTGCCGTCCGCCCCCGAGTCGTACGTGCACCGGATCGGTCGGGTGGGTCGGGCTGGCCGCGAGGGCGTGGCGATCACTCTCGCCGAGCCGCGTGAGCACCGGATGCTCAAGACCATCGAGCGGGTGACCGGCCAGCGGATCACCATCGACAAGATCCCCACCGTGGCCGACATGCGTACCCGGCGGCTGGAGCTGACCCAGGCGGCCCTGCGGGAGAGCCTGCTGGAGGACGACCTCGACCCGTTCCGGGTGATCGTGGAGACGCTGACCGACGAGTTCGACCTGATGGAGGTCGCCCTCGCCGCCGTGAAGCTGGCCCACGAGGTGACGTCGCCGGGCTCCGACGACGAGGAGGAGATCCCGCAGGTTCCGGTCCGTGGACCGCGCGAGGGTCGACCGGAGGCCGGTGGCCGGGGCGGCGACCGGCGGGGCGGGGGCCGGCCACGCTCCGGCGGCGGCAACACCGTCCAGGTCTTCGTCGGCCTGGGCCGACGCGCCGGGGTGCGCCCGCAGGATCTGGTCGGCGCGATCACCGGAGAGACGGGCATCCGCGGCCGGGACATCGGCTCGATCGAGATCGCTGACCGGTTCTCACTGGTGGAGGTGCCGCAGGGGGTCGCCGACGAGGTCATCTCCGGGTTGCGCTCCAGCACGATCAAGGGCCGCAAGGCCACAGTGCGCCGCGACCGCGGCGGCGACGAGCGCTGAGCACGCCGTCGGCGACCGCCGGTGTACGACGGTCGCCGACGCGCCACTGCCCGGCGAGCGGCGGGCGAAACGTGAGCATCGGCCGCCCGCCGGTGCTAGCCGATGTTTCCGTTGACCACGTTGTTGGCCCCGACCAGCGACGCGCCACCGGACCGGTGGTCGAACGCCCGCATCACGTTGTTGGTGACGATCCAGTTGTTGCTGGTGCCGACCGTGATGATAGGTCGGTCCTGGTGGCGGGGCGTCGCGTCGTCGTAGAACTGGTTGCCGATCACCTGGCACATGTCGGCGTCACGGCCGAGGATCCCGTTCGCGCCGTTGTCGTGGATGTCGAGCCCCATGATCCGGGTACGTCCGGCTGAGGAGACCTCGATGCCGTTGGTGGCGTTGCGCCACAGCCGGCCGCCGATGAACTGGGTCCCCCAGACCTGCCGCAGGTCGGCGCCGCTGCCGGTGCCACTCGTGCCGTTCGACTCCAGGTAGACGTTCTGGAAGATGTTTCGATGGGCGGGTTCGCGCAGCTCCACGCCGTTGCCCCGGCATCCCCAGACATGCAGGTTGTCGAAGAAGCAGGCGCTGTCCAGCAGCCGTATCCCGGTCTGGCACTCACCGACCCAGACGTTGAGGAACTCGTTGTCGTACGCGACCTTGTTGACGAGGATGCCGACGCCGAGGCAGTCCTCGATGTTGATATCGGTGATCTTGTTGGCGTGGGCGCTGGTGTCCGCGTCCTTGCCGAGGAACTCGATGGCGTGGCTGCCCGAGTTGCCGAAGTGCAGGTGGTGGAAGGTCGACCGGGGGCCACGGATGGTCAACAGCACGTTGGAGGTCCGCATACCGTAGAAGTGCACGTTGGAGATCTGGTTGTACTTACCGCTCGAGACCAGACGACCGGTGTAGCCCGGGGCCGGCTGGATGATCGCCGCGCCGATGTTCTCGCCGGTCCAGGTCACACTCGTCGGGAAGCGGACCTCCGCTCCGAGACCGAGTGCGCCCACCGGGTGGAAGATCTCGCCGCCACCGGCCGGCAGCAGGTTCAGCGCGGTGGTGACCTTGTCCGACTCGTCACTGCCGTCGAGCCGGCAGCCGACCCGCGGGTCCCGGAGGCTGAGCGGGGCCTCCCGCACGGTCGTGACGGGCGGCGCTCCCGCCTGTTCCGCACCGGCAAGGGTGGCCACCGTCGTCGCCACCGCGGCGCCCGCGCCACCGGCGAAGAGCACCCGACGTCCCAACCGTCGGCCCGTTGGATCTGACCGTTGTGGCACCGCCGGTGGTACCGCACCAGGTGCGCTCACGATCGGTTCCATACCTCTCCCCCGTTGAGTGCCACCTCGAGCGGCGGGCAGACTCTACTGTGCATTGTCGCGTGCTGGCCGACGCGGATCAGAGGGCGTACGGGCCGAAACGGCCCCAGGCCACCACGGCGGCGAGGACGAGCAGCACAGCGCAGGCGACAGCACCCTGAATCTCGGTGCGACGCCCGTCCCGGGTGGTCTGCTGCTCGCGGGCACGCAGGTGCACGAGGATGCCGCCGATCATGACGATGACCAGTCCGACGGCGGCGAGCGGGGTGAGCACTGCGGCGATGCCGGTGGCGGCGGGCAGCACGAGCCCGGCGGCGGCCAGCAACTCGACCGCGCCGAGCGACTTGACCTGCGACGGCGGCACCGGGTCCACCCACCGCATCACGTCGCGCAACTTCTCCTTCGGCTGGCTCAGCTTGGCCAGTCCGACGCCGGCGAAGACGGCGGCGAGCAGGATCTGAATGATCCAGAGCACCACGTTCACGGGGGTTCCTCCAGGGGCCGCCTCATGGCGGAGAGGTGGTTGACGGTGCAGACGAGACAGTAGACCTCCCCCGCGTACCGAAAGGGCCCCCGCCGTCGGAAGACGGCGGGGGCCCGATGGTCGGAGCGGAGCGTCAGACCGCGAAGAGCGCCGGACCGTCCAGCGTCTTCACGTCGGCCGGGCGCAGCGCCAGGGCGAGCACGTCGGCCACGTCGGCCAGGGTGTGCACGGTCAGCGCCTCGCGCACCTCGGTCGGCAGGTCGTCCAGGTCGGGCTCGTTGCGCGCCGGGATGATCACCTCGGTGAGGCCGGCCCGGTGCGCGGCGAGCAGCTTCTGCTTCACCCCACCGATCGGCAGCACCCGGCCGGAGAGCGTCACCTCACCGGTCATCCCGAACTCGGGGCGGACCGGGCGACCGGTGACCAGCGACGCCAGGGCCGTGACCATGGTGATGCCGGCGCTCGGACCGTCCTTGGGCACCGCGCCCGCCGGGAAGTGGACGTGGATCCGACGTCCGGCGAGAGCGTTCGGGTCGATGCCGAACCGCCGCCCGTTGGATCGCAGGTAGGAGAGCGCGATTTGCGCCGACTCCTTCATCACGTCACCGAGCTGGCCGGTCAGGGTCAGCCCCGGCTCGCCCTCCATGCTGGTCGCCTCGATGAAGAGCACGTCCCCACCGGCGCCCGTCACGGCCAGACCGGTGGCCACGCCCGGCACGGCGGTACGCTCGGCCGATTCCGGGGTGAACTTCGGCCGACCCAGGTAACCGGTGAGGTTGTCGGCGCCCACGCGTGCCGGCGTCGGATCCGTCGCCAGCGTCACCGCCACCTTGCGCAGGATCTTGGCCAGGGCGCGCTCGAGCTGCCGGACGCCGGCCTCCCGGGTGTACTCCCCCGCGATCAGCGCGAGAGCCTCATCGGCGACGCTGACCTCGTCGACGGTCAGCCCGGCCCGCTCCCGCTGCCGGGGCAGCAGGTGGTCGCGGGCGATGGCGACCTTCTCGTCCTCGGTGTACCCGTCCAGGGTGACCAGCTCCATCCGGTCCAGCAGGGGGCCGGGGATGGACTCCACCACGTTGGCGGTGGCCAGGAAGAGCACGTCGGACAGGTCGAGGTCGACCTCCAGGTAGTGATCCCGGAAGGTGTGGTTCTGGGCCGGGTCGAGCACCTCCAGCAAGGCGGCGGCCGGGTCACCGGCGTAGCCGGCGGCCAGCTTGTCCACCTCGTCGAGGAGCACGACCGGGTTCATCGAACCGGCCTCGCGCAGCGCGCGGACGATCCGACCGGGCAGCGCCCCCACGTAGGTGCGCCGGTGCCCGCGGATCTCCGCCTCGTCGCGGACGCCGCCGAGCGAGACCCGGACGAAGTTACGCCCGAGCGCCCGCGCCACGGACTCGCCGAGGCTGGTCTTACCCACCCCGGGAGGACCGGCGAGGGCGAGCACCGCGCCGGAGCCACGACCGCCGACCACACCGAGGTTGCGCTCGGCACGCCGGTTGCGCACCGCCAGGTACTCCAGGATGCGGTCCTTCACGTCGGACAGGCCGGCGTGGTCGGCGTCGAGCACCGCCCGGGCCGCGGCCAGGTCGGTGTTGTCCTCGGTACGCGTGCCCCACGGCATCTCGAGCACGGTGTCCAGCCAGGTACGGATCCAGCCCGCCTCCGGGGAGGCGTCGCTGGCCCGCTCCAGCTTGCCGACCTCGCGCATGGCCGCCTCGCGTACCTTCTCCGGCAGCTCGGCGGACTCGACGCGGGACCGGTAGTCGGCGGAGCCGTCGGGCTCGTCCTCGCCCAGTTCCTTGCGGATCGCGGCGAGCTGCTGGCGCAGCAGGAATTCGCGCTGGGACTTCTCCAGCCCCTCGCGGACGTCACTGTTGATCTGCTCGGTGACCTCCTGCTCGGCCAGGTAGTCCTTCACCCAGCCGACCAGCAGCTCCAGCCGGGCGGTGACGTCCGGCGCGGCGAGCAGCTCGGTCTTCTGCTCCAGCGTCAGCCAGGGCGCGTAGCCGGCCGAGTCGGCCAGCTCGGAGAGGTCGGTCATCCGCTCCACCGCGTCGATGACCTGCCAGGCGCCCCGCTGCTGAAGCACGGAGGTCACCAGGGCGCGGTACTCGCGGGCGAGTTCCCGGGCCCGACCGGCGTAGGCGGGTTCGTCGAGCTCGGTCGCCTCGACCCAGAGGGCGGCACCGGGGCCGGGCACGCCGGAGCCGATCCGGGCCCGGGACAGGCCACGGATGACGGCGGCGGGCTCACCCTCGGGCAGCCGGCCGACCTTCTCGATGGTGGCGACCACGCCCACCGGGCCGTACTCGCCGTCGATGCGCGGCACGGCCAGCAGCTTGCGGTCGCCGGTCGCACGCGCCGCGTCGATCGCGGCCTGGGTGGTGGGGTCGAGGGTCACCGGGATGACCATGCCGGGCAGCAGCACGGCGTCGGTCAGGGGAAGTACCGGAAGAGTTGCCATCGAACACCTGCTATCGCGTTGAGTTGAGCGTGTCTCACTCAAGTAACAAAGCGTTCCCCTTGTTCCGGTGTGTGACCCAGACCACTCTTCCACCCGGTCCGTCGGGTCGCCCGGGACCGGCGGACGACCCGACGCGATACCTCAGGTGAGCTTGCTCTTCACCGTGTTCTTCACCGAGCCGGCCACCCCCGGGTTGGTGCCGTACAGGCGAGGGTCACCCGGGGGCAGCACCGGTTCCGGCGCGTTCGCCCGCGGGTTGTCGTCGTACCGGAACTCGCCCTTGCCGTCCGGCGAAGGCCCGGACGCCCAGCGCCCCTGGGCGGCGTCGGTGCCCGAGGAGAAACCCAGGTAGGTGTAGCCGTACTCCTCAGTGAGCTCGCCCGAGTCCGGGAAGGCCTCCGGCACCGGCATCTCCTCCAGCCCGTCCTCCTTGAGCTGCTCGATCGCCGCCAGCCACATGTTCTGGTGCATCGTGTCGCGAGCCAGCAGGAAGCGCAGCATCTGCTTGACGCCCGGATCGTCGGTCATGTGGAACAACCGGGCGACCTGGAGCCGACCCTGCGCCTCGGCGGTGACGTTGAGCTGGAAATCGGCCAACAGGTTGCCGCTGGCGGTGATGAACGCGCCGTTCCAGGGCACCCCGTTGGAGTCGGCGGGCAGGGCGCCGCCACCGCCGTGGATGAAGTGCGCCGGGTTCTCACCGGCGTACGTCGCGGCGCCTCCGGGGTCCTCCGCGATCCCCTCGGTCAGCGACAGCGGCGCGTTGTCCAACAGCCGGGTGATCATCGTGACGATCATCTCGACGTGGCCCATCTCCTCCGTGCCGACGTCGAGCAGCAGGTCCTTGTACTTGCCGGGCAGTCGGCAGTTCCAACCCTGGAAGAGATACTGGTTGGCGACCGTCATCTCGCCCCACTTGCCGCCCAACACCTCCTGCAACCGGCGGGCGAACGCCGCATCCGGGCCGTCCGGCTTGGCTTCGAACTGCAGATCCTTGACGTGGCTGAACATCCAACCTCCTCGGTACCGGAAATAGGTAGCGAGGCCGTTCCCGCCGCGCTGACCCGAGCGGGCCAACCGGTGTCCCGCCCGGGTCAGCGCACCGGGCGAACCATCGGCAGCAGCACCTCCAGCGCCACTCCACGGGGCCGTAGCCGGTGCGCCCGCAACGCTCCCCCGTCCGTCGCGACGAGCTGTCGCGCGATCCACAGGCCCAGACCGGACATCCCGACGGCCGGCGCCGGACGCCGCAGCGCGACCAGCAGCGCATCGTCGACCCGGCCCTCGTCGGTGACCAGGATGCTCAGGCTGGAGCCGCGCAGAGTGGCGTAGAGCCCGACCTGGCCGTCCGGCGGCCCGTGAAGCAACGCGTTCTGCACCAGGTTGACCAGTACCTGTCGGGTTCGTCCGGCCGGCACCGGGCAGGAGGCCGCCACCCGGGTGGCCCGCGCCCGCCGACGGCCCACCGGCACCAACGCGGCGGCCTCCCGCAGGATGCCCGCCAGCGCGACGGCCGGCTCCGGCTGCGCAGTCGACGTCAGCACGCCGGTGCCGGCGGTCGCGTCGCGGAGCAGGCTCTGCAGGTGGGCGGCCTGGTCGCGGGCCAGCTCACTGAGTGCCCGCCGGTCGTCCCCGGTCAGCTCCCGACGCTCGTCGGCCAGCGCGCGGGTCAGTGAGGTCAGTGTGCTGATCGGTGTCCGGAACTCGTGGCACAGCACCCGCAGCAGCAACTCCGAATCGGCCGCCGTCGGTCGTCTCTCGCCGGGTGTCGGCTCAATGGGGCGCAACCCTCGCAGCAGGTCCCGCAAACCATGCCGTACGCGCATCCACCCGACTCCCCTCGTTCGGTGCGAACCCGCATGATCGGTACCCGCTGGGGAACGGCGCAGACATGCCGGGAGCCTCCACCTTGCGACTCGTCGTCGTGGACGATCACCCCCTTTTCGTCCGCGGCCTGGAGTTGCTGCTCCCGATCACCACCAACGGCCGGGCCGAGGTGGTCGCCTCGACCGGCGACGCGGCCGCGGCGGCGGCCCTGGTCAGCAACTACTGCCCCGACCTGGCCCTGGTCGACCTGCACATGCCGCCGCCCGGCGGCATCCGGGCGGTGGCCGCGATCCGGCGGACCACCCCACGGGTACGGGTGGTCGCGATGTCCGGTTCCGCCGAGCCCGGCCCAGCGGTGGAGGCGCTGCGGGCCGGCGCCGAAGGGTTCCTGCCCAAGACCAGCGAACCGGAGGAGCTGCTGCCCCCGCTGCTGGCGATCCTCGACGGCTGGGCGGTGCTGCCGGCCGAACTGCTGCGCGCCATGCTGCGACCCACGCGCTCCGCGTCAGTCGACCTGGACGGCGAGGAACGGCGACTGCTACGAGCGATCGCCGCCGGCCGCAGCACCGTCGACATCGCCGAAGAACTGCACGTCTCCGAACGGACCGTGAAACGGATGACCGCCGCGTTGCTGCGCAAGTTGCGGGTCTCGAACCGGGCCGAGGCGGCTGCCGTCGCCGGCCACAGCGGCATCCTCGGGGAATGAAGCCTCGGCACCGAACCGATTCACGGTTTTGCTCTGCAACGGAATCGCGACGCGCCGAATGAATGGAAGGCATATTGTTGCGGATTACCGGGGTGGTAGGTCAGACTTTGGACACATCCCGCCGCACACAGGGAGTAATCGGCAATGGCGAGAAAAGTAATCACGGTCCTGACCGACGACCTCGACGGTGGGAAGGCCGACCGGACGGTTGAGTTCAGTCTCGACGGCGTGGCCTACACGATCGATGTCTCCGACGAGAATGCCGGCGTCCTGCGCAAGGCGCTCGATCCGTACATCAATGCGGGTCGGCGGATCGGGCGCGGCCCGGTGGAGAGCACCCGTTCAGTCCGGCGACCGGGGCGACCGGCCGGCGCGGGAATGGATCGGGAGCAGAACCGGGCCATCCGGGAATGGGCCGTCAAGAACGGCTACAAGATTTCCGAGCGGGGCCGGATCCCGGTTGAGGTCGTCGAGGCGTACAAGAGCCGCTGACGCGACTCGACGGGGCCCCGCCGGAAACGGCGGGGCCCCGTCGTTTGTCCGGGCGCTGGAAACGAAGCGGCGGCCGGCCACCCCGGGTTGTCGCCCCGGGTGGCCGGCCGCCGTTGGTACGTCAGCTCAGTTGACGTCGATGCGCACCGAGTCGAAGGCGGGGGTCTGGTTGGCCCGCTCCATCATCGGCAGGCGGTGCGAGCCGTCACCGGCCCAGACGGAGCACTGGGCGGTACCGGACTCCGGCAGGCCCGGAATCTGGATCGTCACCTCGTCGGGCTGGGCGCCACCGCGACCGTCCTCGGTCGCGACGAAGAACGCGGGCACCTCCTGCGGCTCCGGCGGAGCGGTCAGGCTGTCCAGCATCCGGCAGGCGGTGTGGAAGTGACCGCGGACCAGGCCCTGGTCGTTGAGGAGCGAGCTCTCCACGTAGTAGCCACCCTGACCGGCGGCCAGGAAACGGTCCCGGACCAGGTTGCGGGTGCTGACCCGCAGGGTGAAGGGCTGGTTCTGCCCGACCTGCTCGGGGAACTGGGTGATCAGCAGCGACGGGTTGTTGGCCGCCGCGCCGACCTCACCGAACTCGGTGCTCACGCAGCGGTTGCCGTTCTGGAAACCGTCGTGCGGCTGGAGGCGGCTCTCGTCGCAGTCGTTGGCGAGCACACCGAGCCCGGCGCCGGGCGCGGTACCACCGCCGTTGTTCCCGCCACCGTTGTTGCCACCGCCGTTGTTGCCGCCACCCGGGGTGGTGGTGGGGGTGGTGCCACCGCCATTGTTGCCGCCCGTGCCGCCGGTGGGCTGCACCTGGCACTCGGCGAGCTGCGCGAGGCCCTGCGGCCGGGGACCGACCCGGTCGATGGCGGTCGTGATCCGGTCCAGCACGGCGCGGCGCTTGCCGGCCAACGGCTGGAGGATCGCGCTGCGGATGAACGCCTCACCCTTGTTGCCCTCGGCGGCGAGCCGGCGGTCCGCCTCGGCGATCTGGGTCTGCAACTGGGCGAGGTTGCGGTCCACCTCGGCTCGCGCCCGGTTCGGCACCTGCGGCAGTTTGGCCGCCACATCCGGACAGGCGACAGCCGTGCCGGTGCCCACCGTGCCGTCCTTGCCGTCCTCGCACTCGGGGACCGACTGCTGTCCGTCACCCCAGTGATTACGCACCCACCGACCGTTCTGCCAGGTCCGGGTGGTCGAGCCGCCGCCGGTCGGCGCGGTAGCGCCCGGGCTCGGCTCCACGCACTGCCCGGCAGCCGGACGTGGCTTATTTGTCCGCCGGTCCTGGGCCGACGAAATCTGAGTCACGGCGACAACTCCGCCGAAGACCGCGAGCGTGCCGACAACTGCCAGCAGACGCTTGCTCCGCGCGTTGCCGGAAGGCCGGCGCGCCCGAGTGGACCTGCGCATCGAATTGCTCTCCTTCTCGATCCGGTAGTGGATTTCTGCCCTCGGCGGACCGACGGATGTGAGGTGGCACGCCGCGGTGGCGACCCACCGTGACCTACCCGGTAATGCGTCGATGGCCGACGATGCCCTTTCCGCACCGTCTCCCGCGCCCGGTGGACGCGGATGGGGAGATCCTGTTCATTCGCGCAGGAGTACGGGGCCGCGGCCGGGAAGGTTCAACAGACGCACAGGAAATTGCCGCGGCCGGACACGGAGCCGGTGCGGAGCTGGGATCAGCAGGTGAAACGGGCGCTGGTCAGTCGGCGCAGAGGTGGTCGAAGCCGAAACCGCCGACCAGTTCGTGGCGGCGCTGGCTCAGCGCGGCGATCCGCGCGGTCCACTCGGCGCGCGGGAGCAGGTCGGCGACGGTGTTCTCCCGCAGTCGTTCCCCCACGGCGACGGTGGCGAGATCCTCGGCCAGCCGGGCCGCGTCGATACCGCAGGAGAAACGGTGTTCGGTCACTGAGACCTGCTCGATGAGGCACGCGTCGGGTCGCACCTGCACCCAGCTCCACCCCTGCGCCGGCCCGTCGACCCAGCGGACGTGCAGCCCTCGCACGATCGGGTCGGCCACCTGCCCGGCCACGTACGCCTCGACCGCCGCAGCGCGGGTCAGCGCGCCGAGGTCGTTGACCGGCCCGGTACGCCCGTCCGGCAGCCGGCCCAGGATGTCCCGGAAGCCAACCGGCGCCGGTTCGGTCCCGGCGGCGGTGGCCCCGCCCGCGGCGTAGGCGCGCGCGTCGATCACGTACTCGACCAGGCGGCGGCCATGCTCGGCGGCGCTCAACGTGGGCGAACCGATCCGCAGAACGGGCAGGCCTGCGGCCGCGCTCACCGCGTCCGTGAGTCGCTCCACGCGTTGCTCCGCAGAGCCGGGAGACGGCAGCGGGCCGATCTGCACGGCGACGACCGGAAGGCCGGTGTCGGCGGCGTGGACCACGAAGTCGAAGCTGGCGCGGCTCGCCGAGGTCCACTGGCTGCCAGTGACACCGGGTGGGCGGCCCTGGACCAGGTCAGTGAGCCGGCGTGCCGCCAGGACCCGATGGCCGGCGCGGCTGAGCAGCGCGTCACGCCCCGCCTCGGCGGGCATCGCCCGCAGCCAACCGCGGTCGTCGCGCCCGATGCTCGTCATCTGCCTGATCCATCCGCCGGTCGGTCGAGCCGGGCCGAGTCTAGGTGGTCGATCATGGGCCACCGACTTCTCATGTGACGCGGATCACAGCAGCGCGGACGTTCCAGCAATGGCCGCCGGGTGTATCCAGCGACCGCCGGTACCGGACCGGCCCGGAGGTGACCATGTCGCGACAGCAGTTCGGCTTCCTCGCCGGGTTCCTCGCCGTGGCGGTCTGGGCGCTCGCCGGCGTCGGCGTGGCCGCCCTCGCCGTGCTCGCCGGCCTACTCGGCTGGCTGGTCGTCCGGGTGCTCGACGGCGACCTCGCGGCGACCGGTCTCGGCGACCGCCGTGCCGACGCTCGGCGGCGCCGATGACCACCCGCCCGTCCACCGGGACGAACCCCGGCACCGGACTGGCCGCCGGGACGACCGGTCCGGAGCGCCGCCCGGGCGACACCTCGGACGTCGCCCGGATCGCGGTGCAGGCTGCCAGCCTCGTGCCGGGCGTGTCCGTCGTCCGCCCGGCGGCTGTCCGCCTGGATGACCGGTCCGTCGGACTCGACCTGCACCTGATCACCTGGTACGGGCACAGCGTGCCGACGATCGCCGAGACGGTCCGGGCGGTGGTCACCGACCGGGTGGCCGCCCAGACCGGGCTCAGCGTGGCGGTGGTGACCGTCACCGTCGATGACCTGCTCGTCCCCGGCGTCGACTCCTCCGGCGTCGGCACCACCACACCGGAGGACGGCTGAGATGCGCACCGCCAACCGGGTCGCCTCGTTGCTGCTGGCCACCGCGCTGCTCCTCGGTGGTGCTGCGGCGGCCGTCCAGGCGTTGCTGCTCACAGTGCACCGACCGACACCGCTCGACACCAGCGGCTGGCTCGACGCGCTGAGCGCCACTCGGTGGCGCGACCCGACCGTCCGGGCCGTGGCCGGCGGGGCTCTCCTGCTGGGCCTGGCCATCCTCGTCGCCCAGCTGAGCCGCTGGACACCGGTCCGCCTTCGCGCCGACGAGGGAGACGGCTGGTACCTGCACCGGCGCTGTGTGGAACGGCGGCTCGCTGACGCCGCCAGCGCGGTGCCGGGCGTCCGCCGCGCCCGAGTCCGGGTCCGACGGCGCGGCGGCCAGTGGCGCCCCCGGGTCCGCGCGACCGGCGACCCGGCGGCGCGGGCGGAGATCGAGCTCGCCGTACACCAGGAGTTGCGCCACCTCACCGCACCCCGCCCCGCCCGGATCGACGTCCGGCTGCTGCCTCGGCGACGACCGGCGTGACCAACGCCGGGCACCGACTGCTGTGGACCATCATCGCGCTGCTGCTGGTAGCGGGCGGCGCGGCGGCGCTGACGGCCAGCCTCGGCACGTTGCCCGGTGCCGACCCGGCGGCGGTGCTGCTCAGCGCCGAACTGGTCGACCGCTGGCGCAGGGCCGCTCCGTGGAGCACCCTGGCCGCCGCCGTCGCCGGAGCGCTGTTCGCACTGGCTGGACAACGCCTGCTGACCCGGGAGCTGCGGGGCCCGGACGGCACGCTGCGCGGCACCCTGAGCCACCCCGGACGTCGGCCGGGCCGGACCCGGCTGGCCACCGACGTTCTCGCCGACGCGCTGGTACGCGACCTGACCGGCAACCCCGGGGTACGCCGGGCCCGGGTGGTGCTCACCGGCGCGCCACCGCACCCCGACGTGTGGATCCGGGTGGACCTCACCGCCGACGCGCCGACCGCCGGCGTACGCGAGCACGTTCGCGCCGCGGTACGCCGCTTCGCGGCGACGACCGACTGCCAGCCCGCGCACCTCGACGTGACCGCGCGCATCGAGCCCGGCCACCCCTGACCCGACGCCGACCCGCAGGGCATGATCGGTGTCGGCGGCGAACGGAGGTACGCGGGTGCGGGTGGTGTCGCTGGTGCCGTCCCTGACCGAGGCGGTGGCGCTGACCCTGCCGGGAGCGCTGGTCGGGGCCACCGACTGGTGCAGCCACCCGGCCGGGCTCGACGTGGCCCGGGTCGGCGGCAGCAAGTACCCCGATCTGGACCGGGTGCGCGCGCTGCGTCCGGACGTGGTGCTGCTGAACGTTGAGGAGAACCGCCGGGCCGACGCGGAGGCGCTGCGGGCGGCCGACGTACCGGTGCGGGTCACCTATCCGCGGACCGTTCCCGGCGCGTTGACCGAGCTGGGCGACCTGCTGACCGAACTGGGTGCGCCGACGGAGCCGGACTGGCTGCGGGCCGCCCGACGGGCGTGGGCCACACCACCCCGGCTGACGACGACCCGCCGCGCGGTGGTGCCGGTCTGGCGTCGGCCGTGGGTGGTGCTCGGCGGCGACACGTTCGCCGGTGACGTGCTGCGCCGCCTCGGCGTGGTCAACGCCTACGACGAGCACCCCGAACGCTATCCGCGCCCGACTCTCACCGAACTACGCGAACGAGAGCCCGACCTGGTGGTGCTGCCCGACGAGCCGTACCGGTTCACCGCTGACGACGGGCCGGAAGCCTTTCCTGGCGTACCGTGCGCCCTGCTCTCCGGGCGGCACCTCACCTGGTACGGCCCGTCCCTGGCCGAGGCGCCCGCGCTGCTCGCCGACCAGCTGTCCCGGCCGCTGCTGGTCGGCTGACCCCGCCCGCCGCCCGCGCTCGGTACGCGGCCCGGCGGCTCAACCAGGGGCCGGCGGCTCAACCAGGGGCCCGGGGGCTCAGCCAACGGCCCGGCGGGCTCAGCCGTCGGTTCGGCGGCGGGCGGCCAGGGTGCTGGCGCCGATGGAGACCGTCAGGGTCAGCAGCACAACGGCCAGGGTCAACCAGACCGGCAGCTTGCCCACCGGCGTCTCGGCGAGAATCAGCTTCAGCCCGGCGAAGGCCAGTAGCAGCGCCAACCCGTACCGCAGGTAGCCGAAGTGGCGCAGCAGACCGGCGAGGCAGAAGTAGAGGCTGCGCAGCCCGAGGACGGCGAACGCGGTGGCCGTCCAGACCAGGAACGTGTTGGTGGTGATGGCAAGGATCGCCGCCACCGAGTCGATGGCGAAGACCACGTCGGTGGCCTCGATGGCGACGAGCGCGACCAGCAGCAACGTCGCCACCCGCCGGCCGGCCACCCGGGCGGTGAACCGGTCGCCGTGGTAGCGGGCGTCGGTGGGCACCAGCCGCCGGAACAGCCGGACCACGACGTTGCGCTCCGGGTCGACGTCCGGCTTCCCGCGTACGGCCAGCCGCCAGCCGGTCCAGATCAGGAACGCGCCCAGCACGAACCCGGCCCAGGCGAGCCGGTCCAGCAGCTCGGCACCGGCGAAGATGAACAGCAGCCGGAAGACGAGTGCCCCCACGACACCCCAGAACAGCACCTTGTGCTGGTAGCCCGGCGGCACCTGGAAGTAGCCGAAGAGCAGCGCGAAGACGAACACGTTGTCCACCGAGAGCGCCTTCTCCAGCAGGTAGCCGGAGAAGTAGGCGATGGCCGGGTCACCGCCGAGGCCCCACCAGACGACCAACCCGAACAGCAGACCCGCGCCGATCCAGACGGCGCTCCACAACAGCGCCTCGCGGAGCTCGATGACATGGTTGTCCCGGTGCAGGAGCACATCCACGGCGAGCAGCACCGCGATCACCGCGCCGACCGCCGCCCATGCCCACAGCGGGACGGCGACCGTCGCCTCAGCCACCGACGCCCTCCGCATCGACCACCGCGCACCGCCCGTCAACCAGGCCGGCCGGCCCCTTTCCGAGCCTAGGTGAACGCCCGACCCGGCATCGGACGGTCCACCGAAGTCGGGTCGGGCACCACTACGGCGACCTGGCGGTCTCCAGGGGCAACGGCTGAGGCTCTGTGCGGGCGCCGCCCCTGCTCACGCGACCGGCATCACCTGGCAGGGGTCGGAGATCGTGTCGTCGGCGTCGTAGGCGATCGCGTTGGTCACCCGCACGACTCCACTGACCTGCCCCGCGAGTCGACCGGCGAGGTCGACGGCGGAGCGGCGGTCCAGCCGACCGGCCAGAGTCACGTCACCGTGGCGGACCTCGACCGTTACCAGTCCATCCCGCACGGCGAGCACCCGGCGAAGCACCTCCTGGACCACGTCCTCCCGAATCTCGGCGTCCGACCGCAGGTGCACCCGCAGCAGGTCGGCACGACTGACGATCCCGACCAGCCGACCCAGGTCGTCCAGCACGGGCAGCCGTTTGACCTGCTCGCGGTCCATCAGCCGGGCAGCGGCGGACAGCATCGCCTCCGGGTCGGTGGTGACCGCCGGCGCGGTCATCAGGTCGCCGGCCAGCAGGGCGGCACTCTTGCCACGGGCACCGCGCCGACGGCGGCTCTCGAAGACCCGTCGCAGCGCCGGATCACCGGCGCGCTCGACCCGGTGCAGCAGATCAGCCTCGGACACCACCCCCAGCACCCGGCGGAAGTCGTCGATCACCGGCACCGCGCTGACACCGCGGCGCAACAGCACATCGACGATCTCCCGGTACGGGGTCTCGGCCACCACGGTCTCGACCTCCCGGGTCATCACGTCACCCACCTGCCAGGTCCTCATCACGGCCTCCCTCTCCTGGTCCATCTCGGACGCTACGACCGAGCGCCGACGGTCGTCAGGGCCGCCGGACCGGACCGGAGGGGGTCGAACGTCCCGAGCAGGTGCGGTCTGTCGGCCCTGCCGTCGAGAACGCCGTGGGCGTCCAATGGAGATGCCACCGGGAAGCGCGGTGCGAAGCTGAGAAGGGACGTGGAGACCATGATCGCGACGATCGAGCGGGTCACCGCCGAGAACACCGCTGCCAAGGCCGGCACCGCTCACGAGCGGGCCGTCCGGTACATCCTGGCCGGCACCCGGCTGGCACTTGGCTGGATCTTCCTCTGGGCCTTCATCGACAAGATGTTCGGCTTCGGGATGGCCACCGAGTCGAAGAACGCCTGGATCAACGGGGGCAGCCCCACCAAGGGATTCCTGACCTTCGGCGTGACCGGCCCGTTCAAGGATCTTTACGCCGGGATCGCCGGTGCCGCCTGGGCGGACTGGCTCTTCATGATCGGCCTGGCCGGGATCGGTGTCGCGCTGCTGCTCGGCATCGGCATGCGGGTCGCCGCCGTTGCCGGTGGGCTGCTGCTGGTCATGATGTGGACCGCCGTCCTGCCTCCGGAGAACAACCCCTTCATGGACGACCACCTGATCTACGCGGCGGTGCTGGCGGTCCTGGCGCTGGTCAACGCCGGCGACACCTGGGGTCTCGGCCGGGTGTGGGCGAGGCTGCCGATCGTCCGGCGGATGCCCTGGCTGCGGTGAACACCGCACACCCCCGCGGCGGGCGTCACCAGCAACGGTGACGCCCGCCGCGTCGTCGTCCCACCGCCCGGGCTCACAGCGCCACCGGGACCGTCGGCGCACGATCGGCGGATGGGGCCGCGGAGCAGGTTGCGGGTCCGCCGCACATCGGTGAGGGGTGATCCGGCAGGATCGACGGTGACCGGACACATCACCCAACACGGCAGGAGATCCCCGCATGACCCAGGCAGCAGGCGCCCAGTCGGGCAAGCCCGAGGTTGGTCCGATCGAGGGTGCACCGCCGGCCGACCTCGTGATCGAGGACATCACCGTGGGCGACGGCCCGCAGGCCGAGCCGGGCCAGTTGGTCAGCGTGCACTACGTCGGCGTGTCGCACTCCACGGGCGGCGAGTTCGACTCGTCGTGGAACCGGGGCGAGGCGTTCGACTTTCCGCTCGGCGGCGGCCAGGTCATCGCCGGCTGGGACCAGGGCGTCGTCGGCATGCGCGTCGGCGGTCGCCGTCGCCTGATCATCCCGCCGCACCTGGGGTACGGCGACCGGGGCGCCGGCGGCGTCATCAAGCCGGGCGAGACGCTGGTCTTCGTCGTGGACCTGCTCGGCGTGAGCTGACCGATTGTGGGGGTCGCCGGCCCACGCCGGCGGCCCCGCGTCCGGGTGTGAGGGTGGGAGTCCGCCTCGTCGACAGGGGTCAGGCGGCCAGTTGCAGGTCGGTGGTCGCGACCACCGGGCGACGCGCGGCCTCGATCGGCGAGGTCAGCTCCAGAATCGGCATCACGCGGTGCAGCCCGCTGACGCGCAGCACCCGCACCACCACCGGGCTCGGGTCGACCAGGACCAACTCGCCACCGCAGGCCCGCACGCGCAGATGCGCCGCGAGCAGCGTGCGAACGCCAGCGGCGGAGAGCAGCCGCAACCCGGACATCTCGAGTTGAAGCACCGGGCGGGCCGGCGCGGACCACAGCGCGGACCGGAACGCGGCCACCGTGGCGATGTCGACCTCGCCGGCCACCCGCACGAGGACCATCTGGTCACCCACGCTGACCTGCACGTCCAGCCGGTCGCTGTGCTCTTCCATGCCCAGAAATCTAGCCGCCACCACCGACACTTTCGCCCCTCCGCGGAGTGATTCCGGGTACGCCCAGGGGCATACCCCGAGGCGCTCCACCTCCCTCTCGGGGTGGAGTCAGGGGCCCGCGCGGCGCGCCGCGCGCGCTCGGAACCCGGGGGTCGGCCGGCATTCGGGTGGAGAATAGGTCGATGCTGATCCCTCGGCCCCGGCCGCCCCGGCTGATCCGCCCCGTCCGCGAGCCGGCGACAAGCCCTCCGGCGCTGGCCGGGGCATGGGCCCCCACCGACCGCCGGCTCGACGAGGCCGAGTTGCTACCCCTCCCCGCGGGCGCCGTCGGCCCCGAGGACGTGCTGGTCGACCGCTCCGGGCGGGTGATCAGTGGCGACGAGGACGGTCGGCTCTGGTGGTGGCCGGTCGACGCGCTGGCCGGCACCCCACCCCGACTGCTGGCCGAGACCGGGGGCCGTCCGCTCGGCATCGAGCTGGACCCGTCCGGCGAGGCCCTGGTGGTCTGCGACGCGTACCGCGGGTTGCTGCGGGTCACCCCGGACGGCGCGGTACGCGAACTGACCGGAACGGCACCCCCGGTGCACCTGGCCAACAACGCGACGGTGGGCCGGGACGGCACCATCTACTTCACCGACAGCTCCGACCGGTTTCCGGTCTCACACTGGAAGCGGGACCTGCTGGAGCACCGTCCCAACGGTCGAGTGCTGGCCCACCATCCGGGCAGCGGCCGCACCGAGGTGGTGACCGACGGGCTGTACTTCCCCAACGGGATCGCGCTGACCCCGGACGAGTCGGCGCTGATGCTGGTGGAGACCAGCACCCACCGGCTGCTGCGGGTCGAGCTCAGCGGCGGCGTGCGGGTCCTCGCCGACCTGCCCGCGTACCCGGACAATCTCGCCTCGGTGGGCGACGGGACCTACTGGATCGCGCTGCCCAGCCCCCGGGTGCCGATCGCCGAACGGCTGCTGCCCCATCCGCGGCTGCGCCAGATCGCCGCCCTGCTGCCCGACGCGATGCAGCCGCAGCCACGCCGCTACGGGCTGGTCGCGCTGGTCGACGACGCGGGAACGGTCCGCCGGACACTGCACGGTCCGAACGGGCACTACTCGATGATCACCGGGGTACGCCAGCACGGCGACCACCTCTGGCTGGGCAGCCTGACCGGGTCCGGGGTGGCCCGCGTACCCCTGGGGTGATGGCGTGATGGCCGCGGGCGGCGACAGGGCCGGTCCGCCGTGGTGGCGGGCCGACCCTGTCCTGCCGTCAGTGGTGTCTCAGCGGCCGCTGACCGAGGGCGCCGGCGCGGGCGATCCGCCGGCCACCGCGCCCGGGTGCGCCGGGGCTACCGGCGCGGGCTTGAGCCCGGGCGGCACCGGCAGGGCGCTGCCCCGGGCGAACTCGTCCCAGCTCACGTTCCACGCGGTCCAGCCGTTGCCCGGCTGTAGCTCCACCTCGGTGCCCTTGACGGTGACCAGGTCGCCAACCTGCGTCACCCCCATCAACCAGTTGGCGGCGGTGGCGGAGACGTTCGCGCAACCGTGCGAGACGTTGGTGTTGCCCTGGTCCCCCTCCGACCAGGGGGCGGAGTGGATGAACTCGCCGCCCCAGGTGTAGCGCTGGGCGTCGTCGACGTCGACCACGTAGCCGCCGTCCGGCTCACCCCGGGTGTCGAAGGTGACCCGCTCGTGCTTCTCCATGATCACCATCTTGCCGCTCGAACTCGGCGTGCTCGGCTTGCCCAGGCTGACCGGGATCCGGCGGACCTGCTTGCCGTCGCGCAGCACGGTCATCTGCTTCGTGGCGTTGTCGATCTCCAGCGAGACCTGCCGTCCGATCTTGGAGGTCGCGGTCCGCTCGGCGTCGCCGACCAGTTTCTTTCCGATCGGCAGACCCTCGAGACCGGCCCGGACACTGATGGTGGTCCCCGGCTTCCAGAAATCGGGAGCCCGGTAATAGACCTGACTTCCATCCTCAAGCCACGACCAGGTGCCCGGTTGCGGTGGATTGGTCTTTACGAACAACCGCCGCTGGACATCCGCCCTGGCCTCTTTCGGAATTCCTGGGTCGAAAGCCACCGTTACCGGCATCGCCGTGCCGTACGTCCGATTGCCGTTGAAATAGAGTGTGCTGGTGATCTGCGGCTTGGTCGATTTGGCCATCGTCGTGAAGGTGGTGGTGCGGGTGGTGGTGGCACCGGAGTCACCGGTCGCGGTCACCTCGGCGGTGTAGGTCCGTCGTGGTTGCAGCGGGGCGCTCGGCACCCAGCCGGAGCCGTCCTCGCGCGGCTCGGCGTTGACCTGCTTGCCCTTGTCGTCGGTGAGGCGTACGCCGGTGACCCGCCCGCCCTTTACCACGGTGCCCACCTCGGCGCTGACCGGGACGTCCCGGGCCTTGTCACCCGGCGTCACAGCGAGTTCCGGTGGGGCGGCGTGCTTCTTGGCCGAGCCGGTCGCCGAACCCCGGTCGGCGGTGCACGCACCCAGGACGAGTGGTGCGGCTGCGATGGTTACCGCCAACAGCGTCAATCGCCGCCTAGACGTCATGTTTCAGTCCCCCCGTTTTCGACTTCCCTCCGCCATATTCTTGCCCGCTTGAGGGGACCATTCGCGGCATTCGGAAATAATCGGCGGCGCATTTATCGACGCACTTTCCGACAATGCTCCGCTTGGCCGGAACAGGGGTTCAACGGACCCTTGTCATGTGTTTTGCTCCGCTTGAGCGACGCAACGTCGACTGTCCGAATGGCGGGTGGTGGCATCTGGGGTGGGCTCGGCGCGCACCGACACAGGGCGTCGGCCGCGTGGGAGGACCCGCTCCATGATCGACTCGACTTCAAGGAAGTCGCGGCATCCGGGTCGCCCTAAAACCGCGACTTCCATGAACCGAGTGGATCACCCCGAGTCGGGCCGGGCGGATCGGGCGGCGTGATGAGGACGGGAAGTAGAAGGTCAGGCCGGGTGGCGCACCTCGTGGGCGGACTTTTGTCAGTTGAAGCGAAACTTCCGGCGAACGCGACAAAGCTTTGCCTTCGTCCGGGGGCAAGGGTAAGGTCTCGATCTAGATAGAGGGTTGCCCATTCGTCGATCAACTTGCCGCCACCTCTGCCGGGTCGCCGCGTTCCGCTCCCGATGGGTCCGGGCCGCACCCGCGCCGTCCCTCACCGTCCAGCCGGAGCCCGCCTCCGGCCGGTTCGGCGCGCCCGGCGGACGGCAGTCAGGTCGACCGCCGCCGACGGCGTACCAGCCGTCAGGAAGGGACCACCACCATGGATCAACAACTCAACCGACCGGAGCCGACGCCGGCGTCCGAGCCGGTCAGCCGGCGTGGAGTGCTGCGCGCCGCGACCGTCTCCGCGGCCGCTGTCGGCGCCGCCGGTCTGCTCGGCGGCACCGCCGTCGCCGCGCCCGCCGCATCCACCGGGCAGGCCCAGGGCCGCCGCCGGGTGCCGGTGGACCGGATCAGCATTCAGCTCTACACGCTGCGCGATCAGCTCGCCGCCGACCTGCCCGGCACCTTGGACGCGCTGCGTCGGATCGGCTACCGGCGAGTGGAGCACGCCGGTTTCGTCGGACGCACCGCCGCGCAGTTCCGGGCCGCGCTCGACGAGGCCGGGCTGCGTTCCACCTCCGGGCACGTCGGCATCCCGCAGCCGTTCGACGCCGCCACCTGGGAGCAGGCTCTCGCCGACGCCAACGTGGTGGGCTGCAAGAAGATCGTCCACCCGTACTTCGGTCGGGACGCGAGCGGCCAGCCGATCCGGGACCCCGCGGTCTACCGGGCCCTGGCTCGGGACCTGAACCGCGCTGGCAGGCTCGCCGAACGCGCGGGGCTCGACTTCGGCTACCACAACCACCAGCTCGAGTTCGTTCCGCTGACCGGCGGTTCGACCGGGTTCGACATCCTCAGCTCGCAGACCGATTCCCGGCTGGTCCACTTCGAGCTCGACCTCTACTGGACCTGGCGGGGCGCCCACGACCCGGTCGACGTGATCCGGGCCAACCGCGGTCGGATCCGCCAGGTGCACGTCAAGGACCTCGACGTCGAGGGTGGGTTCGCCGACCTCGGCGACGGCGTCATCGACTTCGGCCGCATCTTCGCCCACGAGCGGGAGGCCGGCATCGAGGAGTACATCGTGGAGCGTGACGACGCGGGCACTGCGCCGCGCTCCCCCGCCGACGCCCTGGACACCGCTCGCGTCGGCTTCGACTATCTCGCTTCACTTCGGTACTGAAACCACCCCGGGGGACTCACCTGATGAACAGGACCGCATTCGCGTCCGCCCTGCTGCTGGTGACGGCCGGTCTGGCCGTACCACCGTCGGCAGTGTCCGCAGCGCCGGCCGCGCCGCCGGACAGCAGCTTCCAGAAAGTGACACTGAACGACTTCCCGGGCGAGCCGATGAGCCTCGCCGTCCTGCCCGACCTGCGGGTGCTGCACACCTCCCGCACCGGTGAGGTCCGCATCCACGACCCGCGCACCGGGCTGAACACCCTCGCCGCCGACATCCCGGTGTACGAGCACGACGAGGAGGGGTTGCAGGGGGTCGCCATCGACCCGAACTTCGCCCAGAACAAGTGGGTGTACCTCTACTACTCGCCGCCGATGGACACTCCGGTGGACGACCCGGCGACCCCCGGTGTCAACGAGGGGGACGCGCCGGAGACCGGCACCGAGGCGGACTGGCAGCGGTTCAAGGGCGCGCTGCGGCTGTCCCGCTTCAAGCTGGACGGGATGAAGCTCAACCTCGCCAGCGAGCAGCAGATCATCGACGTGCCCACCGACCGGGGCATCTGCTGCCACGTCGGCGGCCAGATCGACTTCGACAGCAAGGGCAACCTGTACCTGTCGACCGGTGACGACACCAACCCGTTCGCCTCCGACGGCTACATCCCCATCGACGAGCGGGCCGACCGCCACCCGGCGTACGACGCCCAGCGCACCTCGGCCAACACCAACGACCTGCGCGGCAAGCTGCTGCGCATCAAGGTGAAGGCCGGTGGTGGTTACACGGTGCCGGCCGGCAACCTGTTCAAGCAGGGCACGGCGCAGACCCGCCCGGAGATCTACGCGATGGGTCTGCGCAACGCGTTCCGGTTCGCCGTCGACAGGCGTACCGACAACGTGTACGTCGGCGACTACTCGCCGGACGCCTCCAGCCCGGACCCGGAGCGCGGCCCGGCTGGTCACGGCCGGTGGATGCTCGTCGACAAGCCAGCGAACTACGGCTGGCCGTACTGCGTGACGCCCACGATCGCCTACCGCGACTACGACTTCGCCACCGGCGAGTCCGGCGCCAAGTTCAACTGCAAGCGCCCGGTCAACGACTCACCGCACAATACCGGCAAGCGCGTGCTGCCGCCGGTCGAGCAGCCGGAGGTCTGGTACGCGGCCGCCCCCTCGGCCGAGTTCCCGCAGCTGGGCACCGGCGGCATCTCTCCGATGGGTGGCCCGGCGTACGACTACGACGGAACCAGCACGTCGCGCACCCGCTGGCCGGCCTACTACGACGGGGTGCCGCTGTTCTACGAGTGGTCCCGCGACTACATCAAGGAGTTCCGCCTCGACGAGGACGGCGACGTGACGGACATCCGTCCGGTGGCGCCGTCGCTGGTGGTGGACAACCCGATGGACATGGAGTTCGGCCCGGACGGCGCGCTCTACGTGCTGGAGTACGGCGACGGCTACTTCGCCGAGAACCCGGACGCGCAACTGTCCCGGATCGACTTTGTCCGGGGCAACCGGACGCCGATTCCGAAGATCAGTGGCACCCCGACCGTCGGGCAGGCCCCACTGACCGTCGCGTTCTCCAGCGCCGGCACGACCGACCCGGACGGTGACAAGCTCAGCTACGCGTGGGACTTCAACGCGGACGGCTCGGTGGACAGCACCGCTCCGAACGCGAGCTGGACGTTCCCGGAGAACGGCTCGTACATGCCGACGCTGAAGGTCACCGACCGCACCGGACGGTCCGCGTCGGCGTCCCTGCCGCTGGTGGTCGGGCCGACCGCGCCGATCGTCGAGTTCGTCGCACCGGAGGCCGGGCAGCCGTTCCAGTTCGGGCAGACGGTCGCGTACGAGGTGAAGGTCACCGACGATCTGCCGGTGGACTGCTCCCGGGTGAAGGTCACCTACGTGCTCGGGCACGATGAGCACGGGCACCCGCTCTCCACCTCGACGGGTTGCTCCGGGACCATTCCCACCTTCCTGGACGGTGGGCACAGCGGCGCGGACAACCTGACCGCGGTGTTCGTCGCGGAGTACACCGACGCCCCGACGGACCCGGGCGTACCCCCGCAGTCCGCTTCGGCGACGGTGGTGCTGGACCCGACCCCGGTGGCCGGTCTGGCCGGCTGATCAGTTCAACCACGACAATGGCGGCGGCCGGATCACTCCGGCCGCCGCCACACCTCGTTGAGCTCCGAGATCTCGCTGGCACCATCGCCCGGGCGTCCAGACGGCGGCCGGCGGCGGGTCAGCTCCAGTCGCTGTCCACGTGGTTGTCCCGCCATCGTCCGCCCACCGGCGGGGTGTCCAGTCGCATCCCCTCGTCGGCGTTGCCGGCCAGGTCGTTGTCCTCGACCCGGCAGTCCACGCAACTGCCCCGCTCGGTGATCCACAGCCCGTGCGTCTGGGTCGGGTTGTCGTGGTTGTCCCAGACCCGATTTCCCCGGATGGTGGCCGAGTCGAACGGCGCGTCGATGGTGATGCCGGCCCGCAGCTTCGGCGCGGCGGCCAGTTCGTACCCGCATCCCGGCGGTGGCACGTCCCCGCTCCACGCGCTGAACGCGTCCGGGCGGACCGGGGCGAGGGTGAGTTCGTCGCCGGTGTTGGAGGCCACCGTGGCCACGGCCTTCCCGACCCGTAGGACCTTTCCCCGGTGCCCGTCGTGCGGCCAGTTGGCCGACCGGTCCACCAGGCACCGCTCGCTGTAGTGGACGGCGTCGCCGGTACCGCCGGTGCCCTCGCCGTACTGTCGTCCGTTGTTGCGGATCCGGTTGTTGAGCAGCACCGCGTCGGTCATCTGGTGGTCGATGCGGATCGCGTCGAGGCCGTTGCCCCAGAACTCGTTGCTCTCGATCACCACGTCCCGGATCGAGCCCCGGTAGCCGCGCCCGAGGTCGTGCGAGTGGTAGCCGTGCCGGCCGTTGCCGCTGATCCGGTTGCCCCGGACGGTGTACGGGCCGGGGCTGTTGCCGATGCTGACCCCGTCGCGCAGGTTGCCGTCGATGACGCAGTCGGTGAGCAGCCCACCCCGGCCGGCCACTGACGAGGTGCCCTGCGACGACACGTCGAAGCCGGCCTCCAGGTTGCCGGTCATCGTGCAGGCCGAGACGATCAGACCGTCGGCGCCCCAGTCGGAGATGCCGAACCGGTTGCCCTGACTGTGGCAGCCGACGATGCGGTAACCACGGGGCGGTTCCCAGTAGTCCTTCTGCAGCTCCAGGAAGATCCCGTTGGTTCCGTTGGCCAGGGCGGTGCAGTTGGCGATGGTCAGCCGCTCCACCGCTCCCCAGCCGCCGATGCCGATCCCGATGCCGGCACCGCCCATCTGCTCACCGTTGTCCAGTCGGCCACAGCCGACCACCACCACGCCGTCGATCAGGGAGTCCTGGAGGAAGTCGCAGCCCAGCCCGGTGGCGGCGGTGTGGTGGATGTAGAGGTTGCGGAAGACTCCCCGCACCACGTACTGGAGGCCGAGGCCCTTGGCCAGGTAGTTGTACTCGGCCATGGCGACGCCGGAGCCGTCGATCTGGAAGTCGGAGAAGGTGCAGTCGGCGATGTGCCGGTCCCGGTCGGCACCGTGCTGCACTGTGGTCCAGAACGCCAACGGGGTGGGGTCGGCCCGGTTGCCCTCGTTGCTGAGCATGAACCGGGTCGCCGCCGGGCCGGCCCCGATCAGCGACACACCGCTGCGCCACACCGTGCCCGCGTCCCGGATCGAGTAGATGCCCGGCGGGCAGTAGATGACCCGGGCCCGTCCGTCCGAGGCGTACCCGGCGCCGAGGCGGTCCACCAGGGCGGCCAGCGCCGGCTGGTCGTTGGTCGCGCCGTCGCCGGTCAGCCCGTACTCCAGCGCGTCGCAGTACAGCGGCGCGCCGGCCGAGGCGGGCCGTCGTACCCGGACCGAGTTCAGTAGCAGCTCGTTCGCCACGGCCACGGGCGGGCTCCCTTCGACGCGTTCGGTGCGCTCCGGCGGGGCCGACTTCCCGGTGAGGCCGCCGGGAAACCCCGGCCCGATGACACCGCGGGGAGCTCCGGCTCGATGACACCGCCGGGAGTCCTTAGACGTGCGCCGGCCCCGGCGCCGCACGGGCGGCGCCGGGGCCGAGGGGGGTACGCGTCAGACGGCGGCGATCAGCAGCGCCGGTCGCTCCACGCAGTCGGCGACGTGCCGCAGGAAGCCGCCGGCCACCCCGCCGTCGCAGACCCGGTGGTCGAAGGTGAGGCTGAGCTGGGTCACCTTGCGGACGGCGAGCTGCCCGTCGACCACCCACGGCTTGTCCACGATCCGCCCGACCCCGAGCAGGGCCGCCTCGGGGTGGTTGATGATCGGCGTGGAACCGTCAACGCCGAACACCCCGTAGTTGTTCAGCGTGAAGGTGCCACCGGTCAGCCGTGCCGGGGGCAGGCTGCCGGCCCGCGCGGCGGCGGTGGTCGCCGCCAGTTCGGCCGCCAGCTCGGCGGTGGTGAGCCGCTGGGCGTCGCGCAGCACCGGCACCAGGAGCCCCCGGTCGGTCTGCGCGGCGATGCCGAGGTGCACCCCGGCCGACTGGACGATGCGCTGCGCCTCGGTGTCGACCCGGGCGTTGAGCTGCGGGAACCGGCGCAGCCCGCTGAGGCAGATCCGGGCCAGCAGGGCCAGGATGCTCACCGGCGCGTCGGGCGTCGCGGCGTTGATCGCGGCGCGGGTCTCCAGCAGCCCGGTGGCGTCCACGTCGACCCAGATGGTCACCTCCGGGATCTCCCGCCGGCTGCGGGAGAGCTTGTCGGCGATCACCTTGCGGACGCCGGTCAGCGGGACGATGACGTCACCGTCACCGTCACCGACCGGGGACGACCCGACCTGCGGGTCCGGCACGGCGGCGAGCCGGGCGGCGGGCGCGGTCAGCGCTGCCTCCACGTCGGCACGTCGGATCACACCCCCCGGTCCGGTGCCCCGCACCGTGTCGAGGTCGACGCCGTGCTCGCGGGCCAGCCGCCGCACGATCGGCGAGATGACGAGGGCGGCGGTAGGCGGTGCCGGGTCGCCGGAGGCGGCACCGGCAGCCGCGCCGGTCGGGCCGTTCGGGCCGGTGTCGGCCGGTTCGGGGGCCACCGCCAGGCGGGGCCGACGCCGCCGGCGGGTGGCGGTGCCGTGGCCGGTGCCGTACCCGATCAGCACGTTGCCGGAGCCGGCGCGTTCCTCCTCGCGGTAGGTGGCGTGCCCGGCGGGCTCGTCGCCCCCGTCCAGCGGCGCGATGGTGATCAGCGGCTGGCCGACCGGGCGTACCTCACCGGCCGCGCCGTGCAGGGTGACCACCCGCCCGGCGTACGGGCAGGGCACGTCGACGACGGCCTTGGCGGTTTCCACCTCGACCACGCTCTGGTCGACGGTGACCACGTCACCCACGGCGACCCGCCACTCGACGATCTCGGCCTCGCTCAGCCCCTCGCCCAGGTCGGGCAGGAGGAAGACCTGCGTCCGTTCGACGGTGGTCATGCCGCCGCCCAACGCGCGTCCGGCTGGTCGTCCCACTGGAGGCGGGCCACCGCGTCGAGCACCCGGTCCACTCCGGGCAGGTGGGTGTGCTCCAGCATCGGCGCCGGGTACGGGATGTCCAGTCCGGCGACCCGCAGCACCGGGGCGTGCAGCGCGTGGAAGCAGCGCTCCTGCACCCGGGCGGCGATCTCCGCGCCGACGCCCGCGAAGCCGGGCGCCTCCTGGATCACCACGCACCGGCCGGTACGCCGGACCGAGGCGGTGATGGTCTCGTCGTCGAACGGCACGATGGTGCGCACGTCGACGACCTCCAGGTCCCACCCCTCCTCCCGGGCGGCCTCGGCGGCCTCCAACGCGACCGGCACCGCCGGCCCGTACGCCACAAGGGTGGCGTCGCGTCCGGGCCGGCGAACGACGGCCCGGCCGAACGGCTCGTTGCGGGTCGGCAGAGACGCCTCGGCGCTGGCGAAGTAGAGCTTCTTGGGCTCCATGAAGACCACCGGGTCGGGGTCCTCGATGGCCTCGCGCAGCAGCGAGTACGCGTCGTCGACGGTCGCCGGGGTGACCACCTTCAGCCCGGGGGTGTGCGCGTAGTACGCCTCGGACGAGTCGCAGTGGTGCTCGACCCCGCCGATCCCGCCCGCGTACGGCACGCGGATGACGATCGGCACGCTCAGCGCGCCCCGGGTGCGGTTGCGCAGCTTCGCCACGTGCGAGGCGATCTGCTCGAACGCCGGGTACGCGAACGCGTCGAACTGCATCTCGACCACCGGGCGCAGGCCGGACATGGCCATGCCGACGGCGAAGCCGACGATGCCGGCTTCGGCGAGGGGGGTGTCGAAGCAGCGGTTCTCGCCGAAGCGGGCCTGGAGGCCGTCGGTGATCCGGAAGACGCCGCCGAGCGCGCCGACGTCCTCACCGAAGACGACGACCCGGTCGTCGGCGGCGAGCGCGTCGGCGAGCGCGGTGTTGAGCGCCTTCGCCATGGTGGTGGCCATCAGGCGTCACCCTCCTCGGCGTGGGCGGCGGCCAGCTCGGCGCGGACCTGCTCACGCTGTTCGATCAGTTGCGGGGTGGGCTCGGCGTAGACGTGGTCGAAGAGGCTCAGCGGGTCGACGGTGGGCTGCTCGTTCATCCGGGTCCGCAGGTCCGCCGCGTACGCCTCGGCCTGCTCGGCGATCTCGGCAATCGCCGCGTCGTCGAGCACACCGCGGGCGCGCAGGTAGGTCTCCAGCCGGGCGACCGGGTCCCGGTCGCGCCAGGCGTCGACCTCGGCGCCGTCGCGGTAGCGAGTGGCGTCGTCGGCGTTGGTGTGCGGCTCCATCCGGTAGGTGTGCGCCTCGACCAGGAAGGGCCCCTTGCCGGCCCGGGCGTGGGCGACCGCGCGGGTGAGCACGGCGAGCACCGCGACCGGGTCGTTGCCGTCGACCTGCTCGCTGGGTACGCCGTAGCCGACGCCCTTGTAGGCCAGCGACGGCGCGGCGGTCTGCCGCGACAGCGGGACGCTGATCGCGTACTTGTTGTTCTGCACGAAGTAGACCACCGGCGCCTTGAACACGGCGGCGAAGTTGATCCCCTCGTGGAAGTCGCCCTCGCTGGTGGCGCCGTCGCCGATGAAGGCCAACGCCACGGTGTCGCGACCCTGGTACGCCTCGCCGTGCGCCAGCCCGGCGGCGTGCACGCACTGGGTGGCGAGGGGCGTGCACTGCGGGGCGGTGTGAACCTCGGTCGGGTCGTAGCCGCAGTGCCAGTCGCCGCGCAGCAGGGTGAGCACCTCGACCGGGTCGATGCCTCGGGCAACCAGCGCCATCGATTCGCGGTACGTGGGGAAGACCCAGTCGGTGTCGCGGACCGCGAGGACCGCGCCGACCTGGCACGCCTCCTGGCCCCGCGAGGACGGGTAGACGGCGAGCCGGCCCTGCTTGGTCAGGGCGGTCGCCTGGGTGTCGAAGCGGCGGCCGAGCACCATCCGGCGGTACAGCTCGCGCAGCACCTCGGCGGGTGGTTCGGGGTAGTCGGAGCGGGCGGGCAGCGGCGTGCCGTTCTCGGCGAGCAGGCGGACCGGCTCGGCGTCTGGCAGCAACGAGCGCGCCGGGTCGGGCGGGGTGACCGTTCGACGGGTGCGCGGGGATGCCCTGCGGACCGCCTGGGGAGTGGTCGTCACGGCGGAACCTCCTGGGACGTGTGGTGAGCCTATGCTTCCGCTTGTGGATGATTGACTCAAGATCGACACAGAAGGCGGGACGGTTGGCATGCGGAGGACCCATCAGTGAGCCAGGAGACCGCCGACGAAGCGAGCCGGGGCGCGGGATCGGGACGATCGGCCCGAGCCCTGGACGAGGTCGACCGGCGGATCCTCGACGAGCTGGTCCGCGACGGTCGGACGTCGGTGCGCACCCTCGCCGAACGGATCCACATCTCCCGCACCAACGCGTACGCGCGGGTGGAGCGGCTGCTGCGCGACGGGGTGATCACCGGGTTCCGGGCCCAGGTGGCGCCCGAGGCGGCCGGGCTGGGCACCTCGGCGTACATCGCCCTGACCATCGAGCAGAACACCTGGCGGGAGGTGTCGGCCGAGCTGGCCCGGGTGCGCTACATCGAGCACGCCGCGCTGCTCGGCGGTGACCACGACGTGCTCGCGCTGGTACGCGCCCCGGACAACGCCGCGCTGCGCGACGTGGTGCTGGGCCGGGTGCAGAGCATTCCCGGGGTGCTGTCCACCCGCACCTGGCTGGTCTTCGAGGAGTTCGACGGGCTTGGCAGCCCCTGGGCGTGACCGCCGGGCTCAGCGCTCCGGCGGGGCCTCCAGCCCGTCGCGGTCGGCCAGCTCCAGCAGCGGCTCCAGCGAGTGCCGGTCACCGTCCAGGCCGGCGTGCGGGTCGCCGCGCTCGGCGAACCGGGCCGGCATGCTGAGCACGTCGAAGTCCTCCGGACGGACCTGGTCCAGCTCCGACCAGTCCAGCGGCGCGGAGACCAGCGCGGCCGGCGTCGGCCGGATCGAGTACGCCGAGGTCACCGTGTGGTCGCGGGCCATCTGGTTGTAGTCGACGAAGACCGGCCGGTCCCGTTGCTCGCGCCACCAGGTGGTGGTGACCAGGTCCGGCAGCCGGCGCTGCATCTCCCGACCCAGCGCGAGCACCGCCCGACGGCATTCACCGAAGCTCCACCGCGGCTCGATCGACAGGTAGACGTGCAGCCCTCGACCGCCGGTGGTCTTCGGATAGCCGGTCATGCCCAGCTCGGCGAGGAACGCCCGCACCTCGTGCGCCACCGGCACCACCTGCTCGAAGCCGACGCCGGGCATCGGGTCCAGGTCGATGCGCAGCTGGTCGGGGCGTTCCACGTCGGCGGCGGTGACCGGCCACGGGTGGAACCGCAGGGTGCCCAGGTTGGCCGCCCAGATGACCACGGCCAACTCACTCGGCGCGACCTCGTCGGCGGTACGGCCACTCGGGAAGGTGATGTGCGCGGTCCGCACCCACTCGGGCGCGCCGGCCGGCAGCCGCTTCTGGTAGAACGCGTCGCCCCGGTTGGTCTGCCGGGTGGCGATCGTCGCGCCCTCGAAGACACCGCGCGGCCAGCGTTCCAGCATGGTCGGCCGATCCCGCAGCGCCCGCAGGATGCCATCGCCCACCGCCAGGAAGTAGCGGACCACGTCCAGCTTGGTCAGCCCACGCTCGGGAAAGTACGGCTTGTCGGGGCTGGAGACGCGGACCAGCCGCTCCCCCACCTGGATCTCCTCCGCCGCCGTGGCCACGCCACCGAGGGTACGACGCGCAGGCGCGCCGCACTGCCACCGAGCGGACACAGGTGTGGCGCGGCGCCGGTGGAGCTGCCTGTCGACGGCGAGACTGCCGCGCTCGATCAATCGATCAGCAGCACGCCGACCACGATCAGTGGCAGCCCGACGAAGAGGAAGATGCCGACCCCGGTTAGCACCCGCCCGCCGCCGGCAGTCTCGCGCTCCGCTGCGGCGCCGAAGATGGCGCGCGGGCCCAGCATGCCGATCCGACTCATCGTCAGGTCACCCGTCACACCGAGGAGCCCGCCTACCACTATCAACGCGATGCCCAGCCGGGTGGTGTACTCGCCGCCGGCGACCGCCACCCAGATCCCTGCCGCGACCGCGACCAGCACCCCGGCGATCACGAACAACAGAAGCGCTTCCCGCAGACCTCGCACGATAGTCATCGTCGACACATCCCCACCAGTCGCCCCGCCCACATTGTTCCGCATCAAACTGTCGTGGCGCTGCCCCGAAGCCGACAACTGTGGCTGGCGATTAGTTGTGTCAATCCCTTCTACGGTGGGGGCGGCGCGACGCCGACCGGACACGGTTACCGTCGGCGGTGCCCGGGTAGGGGGGCCGCATGGCGGAACTGGCAACCCTCTGGATCGTCCGGCACGGCGAGAGCACCGCGAACGTCGCGGCGACGCACGCCGAGGCGTCGGGCGCGGAGCTGATCGACCTCACCCACCGCGACGCCGACGTGCCGCTCTCCGCGACGGGCGAGGAGCAGGCTCGGGCGACCGGCCGTTGGCTGGCCGAGCTGCCGGACGCGAAGCGCCCGGACGTGGCGGTGGTCTCGCCGTACCTGCGCGCGGTGCAGACCTCGCGCCTGGCGCTGGCCGGCACCGACATTCCCGTCCACCGCGACGAGCGGCTGCGCGACCGGGAGCTGGGCATCCTCGACGGGCTGACCGGGCACGGGGTGCGCCGGCGGTACCCGGACGAGGCCGAGCGCCGGGAGCGGTTGGGCAAGTTCTACTACCGGCCGCCGGGTGGGGAGTCCTGGACGGACGTGGCGTTGCGGCTGCGGACGCTGCTGGGCGACCTGCGCCGCGACCACGAGGGTTGCCGGGTGCTGCTCTTCGGCCACGACGCGCTGGTCTTCCTGCTTCGCTATCTGGTGGAGGGGTTGACCGAGGACGAACTGATGGCGCTCACCCGGCAGGACGTCATCGCCAACTGTTCGATCACCGAGTGGTCGGCGGACGGCGACGACCGCCTGGCCCTCACCGCCTTCAACGATGTCGCGCACCTGCGTCAGCAGGGCGCCCAGCCGACCAGGGAGGACGAGATCCATGCCGAGCCGGTCTGAGGTGAAGGTGATCACCCCGGCGTTGCTGCGGGACTGGGCGCTGCCGGTGCCGGTCGGTGGAAAGGAGAGCCGGGGCACCGTGCTGGTGGCCGGCGGTTCCCGCTTCACGCCGGGCGCGGTGCTGCTCGCCGGGGTGGCCGCGTTGCGCGCCGGTGCCGGAGTGCTCCAGCTCGCCGCCGCCGAGTCCACAGCGGCCGCGCTGAGCATCCAGGTGCCCGAGGCGCTGGTGATCGGTCTGCCGGAGACCGCCGACGGCGCGGTGGCCGCCGACCGGGACGGCCAGCTCGGTGACCTGGTCGCGCAGGCCGACGTGGTGGCGGTCGGCCCCGGCCTGAAGGCGATCGACGAGACCAACCGCCTGCTGAGCCTGGTTCTGGAGGCCGCCCGTCCGGACACGTCGCTGGTGCTCGACGCGTACGCCCTCGGTGCGCTCAGCCACGCACCGGACCTGCTGGTCGGCTCGGGTCGGCCCGTGGTGCTCACCCCCAACGTCACCGAGGCCGGGCACCTGCTCGGTCGGGACCCGGGCGACGACCTGGACGCCGAGGCGGCCGAGTTGGCCGCGCGGTACGAGGCGGTCGTGTCGCTGTACGGGCACGTGGCCGCCCCGGACGGTCGGGGTTGGCGGGAGGAGAGCGGCGACGCCGGGCTGGGCACCTCCGGCAGCGGGGACGTGCTCGCCGGGTTGTTGGCGGGGCTGCTGTCCCGGGGTGCCGACCCTGCCCAGGCGGCCTGCTGGGGCTCGTTCGCGCACTCGGTGAGCGGCCAGCGGCTGATCCCCCGCTACGGCCGGATCGGCTTTCTGGCTCGGGAGTTGCTCGACGAGATCCCCCGCACCCTGGCGATGGTCTGAGGCGGTTTCACCTGTTTCCGGATTCGACGTGGGGGTACCGGAACCCCACCAGCCGAGACTTTTCAGGGAGGTCATACCGGTGTCGACCGATGCCATCGTCTTGCTCAAAGAGGACCACAAGGAAATGCGTCGCCTGTTCAAGGCCTTCCAGGACGCCGAGGAGGGGCCGGCGAGCCAGCGGCAGAAGCTGGTGGACCAGATCCTGGAGGCACTGACCGTGCACACCTACCTGGAGAACGAGGTGATGTATCCGGAGATCCGCCGGCTACTGCCCGACCTGGAGGACGACATCCTCGAGTCGTACGAGGAGCACCACGTCGCCGATGTGCTCTGCGCCGAGCTGGCCAGCATGAACGCCGACGACGAGCGGTTCAACGCCAAGACGACGGTGCTGATCGAGAACGTCACCCACCACGTCGAGGAGGAAGAGCAGGAGTGGTTCCCCAAGGTCCGCGACGCGCTGGGCCGCAAGCAGCTCCAGGAGATCGGCGAGAAGATGATCGCGCTGCGCGCGGACGCGCCGCGTACCCCCACCGCGCCGAAGGCGATCAAGAAGGCGCTCGATGCGGTGACGGCCTGAGGCACCCGCTCACACCGAAGGGCCCGGCATCAGGCCGGGCCCTTCGTCGTGCACCACGGGTCAGCTGCCGGATCCCGGCTCGGCCATCCGGCGGTGCTGCTCGGACTTGAGCTTGTCCGGAATGATCTTGCCGGCGGCGGTCTGCACCTTGTTCATCAGCGAGCCGGCGGTGATCGTCTGATCACCCCTCATCATCGCCTCGAAGCCCTGCTCGGCGACCTTCGCCGGGTCGTCCTTCTTTCCCGAGCCCACCCGGGTGTCCTCCATGTCGGCCCGGTCGAAGAACTCCGTGTCGGTCGGCCCGGGCATCAGCGAGGTCACAGTGACGCCGGTGTCCTTCAGCTCGTTGCGCAGCGCCTCGGCGAAGGACTGCACGAACGACTTCGACGCGTTGTAGACCGCCTGGAACGGCCCCGGCATGGTGGAGGCGATCGACGAGGTGAAGAGGACCCGACCCGTGCCCCGCTCGACCATCCCGGGCAGCAGCCGCTTCGCCAGGTGCACCGTCGAGCGCACGTTGAGGTCGACGATCTCCAACTCGTCAGCGAGGTCGGTGCCGCCGACGAAGGCGCCACCGGCGCCCCGACCGGCGTTGAGCGCCAGCGCGTCCAGCGGCCGTCCGGTCGCGGTGACGGCGGCCACCAGTTCCGTCACGCCCTGCTCGCGGGCCAGGTCGACGCGGACCGACCAGATCTGCGGGCCGCCGTCGCGGCGCAGCTTCTGCGCGGCCGCTTCGATGCCGTCGTCCTCGGCCGCGATGACGAGGTCGAAGCCGTGCTCGACGAACTGCGCCGCCAGCTCGTACCCGATCCCGCTGGAGGCCCCAGTCACCAGGGCGAGCGGCCGGTCGGAGGTGGGTGTGGTCATGTTCTCGACTCCTTCTGTGCGAACCCTGGCCGCACCCGTGACGGTGCGGTGGTCACCTACCGTGTGCCCCGCGACGCATCGCCCAATCACGTCGGCGGGGTCGCCTCCCGGAGGGCGGCCCGAACGGCCGGTTCCGGCCCGGTAGGATCCTCCCGGGCCGTTACTGGCGCGTGGGGATGGAGAACCATCGGGGAGCGGCCTCGTCACGTGGACGTTTGCCGAGCGCCTGGGCCTTCCCGCACGTCTGTTGGAGGTCGCATGTCCCGCAACGCCGAATCCACCGCATTCCGGAGTGCCCTTGAGGTGATCCGGGCTGTCGAGCCGCGGGTCGCCGACGCCATCGGCGCCGAACTGACCGACCAGCGGGAGTCGCTCAAGCTGATCGCCAGCGAGAACTACGCCTCCCCGGCGACCCTGCTGGCCATGGGCAACTGGTTCAGCGACAAGTACGCCGAGGGCACCGTCGGGCGCCGCTTCTACGCCGGCTGCCAGAACGTCGACACCGTCGAGGCGCTCGCCGCCGAGCACGCCCGGGAGCTGTTCGGCGCCGCGCACGCGTACGTGCAGCCGCACTCGGGCATCGACGCCAACCTGGTCGCCTTCTGGGCGGTGCTGGCCGACCGGGTGGAGTCCCCCGCCCTGAAGAAGGCCCAGGTCCGCCAGGTCAACGACCTCACCGAGGCCGACTGGTTCGCGCTGCGTCGCGAGCTGGGCAACCAGCGGATGCTCGGCATGTCGCTGGACGCCGGCGGCCACCTCACCCACGGTTTCCGGCCGAACATCTCCGGCAAGATGTTCGACCAGCGCAGCTACGGCACCGACCCGGCGACCGGCCTGATCGACTACGACCGGGTGGCCGAGGCCGCCCGCGAGTTCAAGCCGCTGATCCTGGTGGGCGGCTACTCGGCGTACCCCCGGAAGGTGAACTTCCGGATCCTGCGCGAGATCGCCGACTCGGTCGGCGCCACCTTCATGGTCGACATGGCGCACTTCGCGGGCCTGGTGGCCGGCAAGGTGTTCACCGGCGACTTCGACCCGGTGCCGCACGCGCACATCGTCACGACCACCACGCACAAGTCGTTGCGCGGCCCGCGCGGCGGCATGGTGCTCTGCCAGCCGGAGTTGGCCGACCAGGTGGACCGGGGCTGCCCGATGGTGCTCGGCGGTCCGCTTCCGCACGTGATGGCAGCCAAGGCGGTCGCGCTCGCCGAGGCCCGCCGGCCCGACTTCGCCGACTACGCCCAGCGGATCGTCGACAACGCGCAGGCGCTCGCCGAGGGGCTGCTGAGCCGGGGCGCGACGCTGGTCACCGGCGGCACCGACAACCACCTGGTGCTGATCGACGTGTCCGGCTACGGGCTCACCGGCCGGCAGGCCGAGCAGGCCCTCCTCGACTCGGGCATCGTCACCAACCGCAACTCGGTCCCGCAGGACCCGAACGGCGCCTGGTACACGTCCGGCATCCGGATCGGCACCCCGGCTCTGACCACCCGGGGCCTGGGCACCGCCGAGATGGACCAGACCGCCGAGTTGATCCACACCGTGCTGACCCAGACCACCGCCGGTGCCAACGCCGACGGCACCCCGTCGAAGGCGAAGTACAACCTGGACGCCGGCCTGGCCGACAAGATCGCCCGCCAGGCCACCGATCTGCTGGCCACGTACCCCCTCTACCCCGGCATCGACCTGAGCTGAGCGGCGGCGCCTGCGGCGGCAACGTCGCCCGTGGCACTTGCTCCAACCAGCGATATACCTCTGAGTCACGGTTGTGACCCAGAGGTATATCGCTCGCTGAGGTGAGTGCCACCGGCGGCGGGACCGTCGCAGGCAGGTGGCCCTCAGGCCATCGGGCGCTTCAGGTGGTAGCGGTGGACCTCGGTGCTGCCCTGGACGTTGTTGACGTCCTCGGCGGCGGAGACCAACTCCCACCCCTCCCGGCCGGCGCGGTTGAGGTGCGCGATGGCGGTGTCGCCGTAGGCGGTGATGTCCTTGCGTGACCCGTCCGGCGCGTACCAGACGAACGAGACGTGAAAATTGCGGCCCTGTCCCTGATAGCGACGGACGAGCAGGGCGTACTCCCAGGCAACCATGCGGCTTATTATGACCGTCCAACCAGGACGGCGGTACGCGGGTCGTCGCGCATTGCCATCCCATGAACGCGGTGTGTCAACCCGCCCGGCGCGTCACCTCGTCGGTGATCAGCGCCGCGAGGCGATCCAGCCCGACGTCGATCTGCTCCGGTGTGACAGCGCTGACCGACAACCGCAACGCGTGGACCGGCGCGGTGTCGTCGTAGAAGTGCGCCATCGGCGTCCACAGCACCCCGTAGTCGCGCCCCGAGCGGTCCAGCAACGCGTCGTCGACCGGGAACGGCACTGTCACCACCACGAAGAACCCACCGGCCGGCACTGTCCAACGCACCGCGGGCCGGTCCGACTGACCGGCCTGGTCCAGCTGGTCCGGCAGAGCCGGGAAGCGCCGGGCGAGGCCCGCCACCAGGTGGCGCAGATTCCGGGTGTACGCGGACCGCTCCCGGGTGTTCGCGGCCACCAGGCTGCATCCGTGCTCCAGCAGCCGGCCGCCGATCACCGCCTGCGCGATGGGCGACGTGTTCACAGTGACCATGCTCTTGATCATGGCGAGTTGGTCGGCGAGCGGGCCGACCCGGCCGCCGGGGCCGGCCACCCGCTGGTCGGCGACGACGTACCCGACCCGTGCGCCGGGGAGCACGGTCTTGGCGAACGAGCCGAGGTAGACGACCCGCCGGCCGGTGTCCAACGCCTTCAGGGTGGGCGGTCGCGGCCCGTCGTCGCTGTGGAACAGACCGTACGGGTTGTCCTCCAGCAGCAGCAGATCCTCCCGCGCCGCCAGGTCAAGCAACCGTTGCCGGTGGGCGGTGTCGATGCTGACCCCGGAGGGGTTGGCGAAGTCCGGCATCAGATAGCAGGCGCGTGGCCGCAGCCCCGCAGCCCGGGCCCGGTGCACCTGGGCGGTCAGGTCGGCCAGGTCGACCCCGGCCGACCCACCGGCGACCGGCCACACCGGCAGGTCCACCAGCCGGGCCGCCCCGGTCAGCCCGACGTAGGTCGGGGCGACAGCGAGCAGCACATCCGCCGGCCCGGCCCGCAACGCCCGCAGCACCAGGAACATGGCCTCCTGGCAGCCGACGGTCACCACCACGTCCTCCGGGTCGACGGTGATCCCCTCGTCGACCCGGAGGTTGCGGGCGATCAGATGGTGCACGATGCCCTTGGTCCGGCCGTACTGGAGCAGCAGCCGCCGGGCCTGCTCGGGTCGGTGCCCCAGGTCGTCGACGAGGTGCCGGTGGAAGGTGTCCAGGTGCCGGTGCACCGCCGCGAGGTCGAAGAACTCCTCGTACGGCCGGCCGGCAGCGAGGGACACCGCCGCCGGGTAACGCTCGGACACCTCGTTGAGAAAGTTCATCGAGGTCAGCGCCGGATCGCCCAGCGCGGGGTGCAGGTCGGCGACGAGCAGGTCGACCGGTTCGGCGACGCTCACCCCTCAGCCCACCCCGAGGGTGCGCAGCTCGCCGGCCGACAGCACGTCGGCGCAGCCGGCCAGGGTGAGCGCGTCGGTCAGCTCGGCGACGAGCAGCCCCAACGCGTCCCGGGCGGCCGGTTCGCCACCGGCGGCCAGCGCCCAGAGCAGCGGCCGGCCGACCAGCACCCCGGCCGCACCCAACGCCAGCGCCCGCAGCACGTCGGTGCCGCACCGGATGCCGCTGTCCAGCAGCACCTGGCAGTCGCCCCCGACCGCGTCGACGACCTCCGGCAGCATGGTGACGCTCGCCGGTGAGCCGTCCAGTTGCCGCCCGCCGTGGTTGGAGACGACCACCGCGTCCGCGCCGACCCGTACCGCCTCGGTCGCGTCGCGCGGATCCAGCAGCCCCTTGACCACCAGCGGCAGGTCAACCTGCTCGCGCAGCCACCCCAGGTCCGCCCAGCGCAGCGCCGGCGCGAACGACGCGGCGGTGTGCGCGGCGATCGCGGACACCCCGGGGGCACCGGAGTGCGCCAACGCGTCGCGACCGTCGGGGAGGTTCGCGGCGACCACCTCGGCCGGCAGCCGGAACGCGTTGCGCAGGTCCCGGGGACGTCGGCCGAGCACCGGGACGTCCACGGTGACCACCAGCGCCCGGCACCCGGCCGCGACGACCCGGTCCAGCAGGTCGCGGACGAGCGCCCGGTCGCGCAGCCAGTAGAGCTGGAACCAGACGTCCGCGCCCGCCCCGGTGACCTGTTCGATGGGGGTGCTGCCCAGCGTGCTGGCCAGGTACGGGATTCCGGCCGCGCCGGCTGCCGCCGCCAGACCCAGCTCTCCGTCCGGGTGCACCAGCCGCTGGTACGCCATCGGCGCCACCCCGACCGGCATGGCGTACCGACGGCCGAGCAGGTGGGTGCCGAGATCGACGGTGTCCACCCCGCGCAGCACCCGGGGCAGCACCGCGACCCGGTCCAGCGCGCGACGGTTCGCGGCGAGGGTCACCTCCGACGCGCTGCCGCCGGCCAGGTAGTCCCACACGTCCGGCGGCAGCACGGCCCGGGCCCGCTCGGCGTAGTCGGCGAGCGACACGGCCGGCAGGTCGGCCAACACCCGCTCACCCATCGCCCGACCCCGGGCCCGTCGCGGCATCCGGCTCGGCCGGCTCGTCCGGCAGCCCGAAGCGCTCGCGGAGGAAGGCCGCCGCGCTTTCCTGCGCGCGCCGACCGTCGGTGAAGGTGCCGGGCATGGCGAAGAACCCATGGATCATGCCCGGGTAGTGCTCCAACCGGGTGGACACACCAGCGTCGCGCAGCCGCTCGGCGTACCGCTGCCCCTCGGCGCACAGGGGATCCAGTTCGGCGGTGATCACGAACGCCGGCGGCAACCCGGACAGGTCGTCGGCGAGCAGCGGCGAGGCCAGCGGATCCTTCGCCTGCGCCGGGTCGGCCAGGTAGTGCGTCCGGTACCAGGCGACCGAACGGCGGTTGAACAGCGCCGGGTCGTCGTCCCCGGCCGGTTCGCCGCTCTGGTCGGTGTTCGGGTAAACCAACAGCTGCGCGGCGAGCGGCGGACCGTCCGTACGGCTGAGCACTGTGACCGCGGCGGCCAGGTTCCCGCCGGCGCTGTCCCCACCCACCGCCAGCCGGGTCGGGTCCACACCCAGCTCGTCGGCGTGCCGGGCGATCCACGAGGTGGCGGCGTGGCAGTCGTGCACCGCCGCCGGGAAGGGGTGCTCCGGGGCGAGGCGGTAGCCGACGGTGATCACCTGACAGGGCACAGCGTTGGCCAGGCGCCGGCAGATGCCGTCGGCGGTGTCGATGCTGCCGAGCGTCCAGCCGCCGCCGAAGAAGTACAGCAGTGTGGGCAGCGGATCCGACCCGGTCGGTCGGTACACCCGCAGCGGCAGCTCCCCGGCGGGGCCGGGGATCCGCTCGTCGCGTACCTCGGTCACCGGCTCGACCGCGCCGCTGCCGGCGCGGATCGCGGCCAGGTCCGCGGCGCGCGCCTCGGACAGGGTCTGTGCGTACAGCGGCGGGGTGCCGGCCGCGGCACGGGCCGCCCGGTAGGCCGCCACCTCCGGGTGCACTGCCATGTCGCTCCTATCCACCGGCGCTGACCAGCAACGTGTCGATGCCGCGCAGGAACAGGCTGCCGCTGTACGTCGGCGTCTCGGTGACCGTCAGCGCGGGGAACCGGGCGAACAGCCGGGGCAGTGCGAGGCGACCCTCCAACCGCGACACCGCCGCGCCGAGGCAGAAGTGCGGGCCCACCCCGAAGGCCAGCGACGGGGGGCCGGAACGGGTCGGGTCGAAGGTGTCCGGGGCCGGGAAGCGGGCCGCGTCCCGGTTGGCCGCCCCGATCATGATCAGTACGTTGTCGTCAGTGGCGACCGGCACGCCGTGCAGCACGGTGTCGGCCGGCGCGGCGCGGGCCAGGAAGTGCACGGGGCTCGCCAACCGCAGCACCTCGTCGACGCAGCCCTGCGCCAGCGTGGCGTCGGTGGGCAGCGCCGCGACGGTCTGCGGGTGGGCCAGCAGCAACGGCAGCCCGTTGCTGAACATGTAGACCGTGGTGACGAAGCTGGCGTTGAACAGCACGATCAGGTTGCTGACCAACTCCTCCTCGGTCAGCTCCACCTCCCCGGAGTCGAGCGCCTCGACCAACGCGCTGAGCAGGTCGTCCCCGGGCACACGGCGGCGGTGCCCGAGCAACTCCCGGTAGAAGGCCCGTAACTCCCGCGCGGCGGTGTTGGCCGCGGCCAGCCGCTGCGGGGTCTTCCCCGCCACGTCCAGGAACTCGTCGATCCACTCCACCCGCTCGCGGTACCACGGCAACTCGGCGGCCGGGATGCCGATGAACTCGGCCATCACCAGGGCCGGGATCGGGTACGCGAAGTCGGCCACGAAGTCGACAATGCCCTCCCCGGCGTCCGCCATCCGGTCCAGCAGCTCGTCGACTACCCGCAGGATCACCGGTTCCAGCGCGCCGAGCCGGCGCGGCGTGAAGGTACGGGAGAAGACGTGCCGCATCCGGGTGTGATCGGGCGGGTTCACGAACATCATCGAGGTCTGGAAGGTCCGCAGGATCTCCTGCTCCTCCCAGCCCGGCGGCGGCTGTTTCGTCCACTCCGGATCGCGCAGCAACCCGTCGACGAGGTCGTAGCCGACCGCGACGGCGGCCACCGTCCGGTGCTCGGCGCGCGCCGGCACCGCGCTGATCGGGCCGAGCCGGTGCAGGTCCGCGTACCACGGGTACGGGTCCTGTCTGCCCTCCTCGCTGTACAGGCCGGTGAGTATCTCGTCCACGTCCACGGCCAACTCCTCCCCAGGATGTCGGTGACCCGGGGGCAGCGGGGATCACCCGCCGCCCCCGGCCCATGTCACAGGTCGAGCAGCCGCAGCGGCACGGCGTTTGCCAGTGCCTGGTTGCCGGCGTCGTTCGGGTGGATGTGGTCCCCCGAGTCGTACGCGGGCAGCAGCTGGCTGGGCCGTGCCGGGTCGCGCAGCACCCGGTCGAAGTCGAGCAGCCCGTCGAACTCCCGACTGCCGCGCAGGTACGCGTTCACCGCCTGGCGGGTGGCCTCCTTCTGCGGCGTCCACACGCCCGGCGCGCCGTGCCCCTCGTACGGCGTCAGCGTGGCCACCAGGCTGGTCAGCCCGCGCTGCTGGAGCTGCTGGTTGATCTGCCGCAGCGTGCCGATGATCGCCTCGGGTGTGTCGTTCGACATCCAGATGTCGTTGATGCCCAGGTGGGTGACGACGGTACGCACCCCGGTCTGGCCGAACACGTCCTCGTTGAGCCGGGCCGCCGCGTTCGGGCCGAGCTGGTGGTAGCCCGGGTAGTTGCCGTCGCCCGGCTCGGTGCCCTCGTGGTTGAGCCGGTTTCCGGCCAGGCTCAGGTTGAGCACGCCCGGGGTGCGCCTGTCCGGCCGGTCGGCGAGCAGCCGGTCGGAGAGCAGGTCGGGCCAGCGCCGGTTGGCGTTGACGGTGCTGCCGTTGCCGTCACCGATGGAGTCGCTGAGCACGACCAGCGCGCCGGGGCTGCCCTTGCGCTGCACGTCGACTCCGGAGAGGAAGAACCAGCAGCAGGTCGGACGGATGGTGAACCCGGTGCCCTCGGCCGTCCCGGTCAGATCCCCGGCGCCGATGAAGTTGGCCTGCTGGGACTGCCCGTGGAACGTGGTCGGGCCGGTCGGCGTCGGGAAGTGCACTGTGACCACCAGGTCGCTGTCGTCCGCGACAGGGAAGGCCAACGGGTCGCTGAGCAGTTCGGCGCCCCGGTTCATGGTCACCGTGGTGGCACCGGTGAACGTCAGCGGGCGTACCGACGCGGCGTCGATGTCGGAGAGGTCGTCGGGGGTCGCGGTGTTCGGCCGGGCGACGGTGGCGCGGCCGACACTGACCGCCTGCTCGCCGTAGAGGTTGCTCAGGCGGACCCGCAGCGCCGGGCCACCCACGGACACGTGCACGATCATCCGGACGCTCTGGTCGTTGAGGCCGGTGTTGGTCAACCCGACCGAGTTGCCCCGGGTGACAGCGGCGGCCCAACTGCCCGCCCACTCGGCGCGGTCGGGTCGGCTGGCGGCGGTGCCGGACGGACCGGCGCTGGCGACGACGGCGGGTGCGCCGGCGATCAACAGCGCGGCCGCAGCGGCGATGACAGGCCATCTCTTCGGGGTTGCCGTTGCCATGGAACCTCCATCGTGTGGCAGCCCAGGGCCGTCCGCTGACGGCGCCCGCCTGGACGATGGTCCAGAAACCTAGCCGCCGCCGCTGACGGGCGTCAATCAACCTGATCGACGCGATCAAATGTCCGGCGGGCCGCTCGGACCGCCCGTCGGCACGGTTCCGACCAGCCGTTTCCCGCCTAGGCTTCCAGGCGGCGGCGGTGCGGTCGCCCAAGCGCGCCACCGTCGCGTCGTCACCGGGAGCTGCCCGGGGACCGCCGCTTTCTCGGATGGGGGCTGCCGGATGACTGACGGACCCGGGCACACCACTACCTACGTGCACAGGGTGTTGGACCTGTTCGCCGAATTCGGCGACCGGGAGGCGTTGGTCGGCGCCGATCGGCGACTCACCTACACCGAGGCCGCCGCGCGGGTCCGGGCGATGGCCGCGACGTTGACCCGGCACGGCGTACGGCCCGGGTCGGCGGTGCTGGTGACCGTCGCGAACGCGGTGGAGGGTCCGCTGCTGCAACTCGCCCTGCATCTGCTCGGCTGCCGGACGATGTGGGTCGCCCCGGTGACCGCGCGCCGGGAGGTCGACGAGTTCATCCGGGTGGCCCGTCCGGACGCCCTGGTCTACGACGCCCGGGACCGGGCCAGTCTGGGCCCGGAGCTGGTCGCCTCGCTGCCCGGCACACCGGTCTGCTGTCTGGGCGCGGGTGGCGCCGGCCCCGACCTCACCGCCGACACCGACGTGGCGGAGCTGCCGGCGTCCGTGCCGGCGCCCGAGTCGTTCCTGCAGACCAGCGGCACCACCGGCAGCCCCAAGCTGGTGCACCACCGGGAGAGTTTCTACGCCCAGATCCTCGCCCTGGCCGCCGACTTCCGCGCCGCCGGGTTCCCGTTGCTGCGGCACCTGTCGCACTCTCCGATGTGGCTGGCCAGCGGGCAGATCACCACACTGTTCAACCTGTTCACCGGCGGGGTGCTGTTCCTGCGCGACGACTGGGACCCGGTGGCCTTCGTGGACACCGTGCAACGGGAGCGAATCAACTCGACCTTCGTCACCCCGCCGATGCTCTACGAGGTGTTGGACCACCCGGCGCTGGTCGGCGCGAACTTCTCCGCCATGTTCATGTTCAACGTGGGCGCCGGGCCCGCCGCGCCCGCCCGGCTGCGCCAGGCCATCGCGCGGTTCGGTCCGGTGCTGCGCATCGTGTACGGCCTCAGCGAAGCGGTCGTGATCACCGCGCTGCCCGGGCTGACCGATGATCCGGAGCACCCGGAACGGTTGCGCTCCTGCGGGCGGCCCTACGGCGACGTCCGCGTCGAGATCCGCGACGACGACGGCGCGGTCCTGCCGACGGGCCGCGACGGCGAGGTGTGGGTGCGGACCAGGCTGAGCTTCGCCGGCTACCACGGTCAGCCCGAGCTGACCGCGCAGACGCTCGTCGACGGGTGGGTGCGGACCCGCGACATCGGCCACCTCGACGACGACGGCTACCTCTACCTCGTCGACCGGGCACACGACATGATCGTCACGCATCGCCGGAACTGGGCAATCTTCTGCCGTCCCATCGAGGACGTGCTGGTCGGGCACCCCCAGGTACGGGCCGCCGCCGTGATCGGCGTGCCGGACGAGACGGTCGGCGAGGTGCCGTACGCGTACGTGGTGCTCGGGCCGGGCGCGACGGTCACCGGGGCGGAACTGATCGACCTGGTGACCGCCGAACTCAACGAGATGTGGGCACCGGCCGCTGTGGAGTTCCTCGACCGGCTGCCGGTGAACCGGTCGATGAAGGTGGACAAGCGGGCGCTGCGGGCACGGCACGCGGCCCGTCGGGCGGCGGCGGTCGGGGCGTGACCCCCCGCCGGCAACTGGTCGTCCTGGTCAGCGCGGACCTGATCTCCAACCTCGGCACCCGCATCTCGGTGGTGACCATCCCGTGGCTGGTGCTGGTCACCACCGGCAGCCCCACCAAGATGGGCCTGGTCGCGTTCGCCGAGACCCTGCCGTACCTGCTGTCCAGCGCATTGGGCACGCCCTGGGCGGACCGGATCGGCCTGCGCCGTACCTCGATCCTCTGCGACGCGGGCAGCGCGGTGGTGATGGTCGTCGTGGCGCTGACCCCGTGGTTGGGCTTCGTCCCGCTGGTGGCGCTCGTCGCCGTGGCCGGCGCGCTGCGGGGCATCGGGGACCGGGTGAAGCACGTGATGTTCCGGCCAGCCGCGGAGGCCGCCGGAGTGCCGCTGATCCGGCTGACCTCCGCGTACGACGGGCTCAGCCGGGTGGTGACCTTGTTCGGCGCCGCAGTGGGCGGCCTGCTGATCGCCGTCTTCGGGGTGACCGAGGCGATCCTCATCGACGCGGCCAGCTTCGGGGTCTGCGCGCTGCTCATCGGCGTCCTGGTCCGTCCGCCGGCCGTCCCGACGCAACCCACCCAGCCGGAAAGTTACCTGCGCGCCCTGCGGGGTGGCTTCAGTTACCTGGGCCGGGACCGTCCGCTGCTCGGCATGCTCGCCGTCATCTCGGCGCTGAACATGGTCGCCAACGCCAGCGTGGCCGTCTACATCCCGGTCTGGGTCGCCCGGGAGCTGCCCGGCCCGAGCGGTCTCGGCCTGGTGTTGGCGGCGTTCTCGGCGGGCGCGCTGCTGGGCAACCTGGTGTTCACCGCGCTCGGGCCCCGGCTGCCCCGGGGGCTGACGTTCCTGGTCGGCGCGCTGGTCGCCGGCACGCCCCGGCTGGTGGCGCTGGCGATCAGTGACGAGCTGCCGGTGGTGCTCGTGGTGACGTTCCTGTCCGGAATCGGCATCGCGGCGGTCAACCCGCTGCTCGGGGTGGCGCTCTACGAGCGGGTGCCGCCGGAGTTGCAGACCCGGGTGATCGGCATCGCCGGTTCGTTGGCGTTCGTCGGGTTGCCGGTCGGCGCGCTGCTCGGCGGCTGGTCGGTGGACGCGCTGGGATTCACCCCGGCCCTGCTGACCATGGCCGCGGCGTGCCTGGTGATCACCGCGTACCCGCTGCTGAACCGGACGTCCGGCCCGGAGACACCGGTGCGGCCCGCCCCCGTCGCCACCCGGTAAACCCGTTGCAGGCCCTGCCCGGCTGCCGCAGGCTCGCACGGATGAGCGCGCAACCGCCGCCAGGCGTCCCAGGGGCAAACGATGCCCTGGCCGACCGGATCGACGTGGCACTGGTTCGCCGGCTGGTGGCCGAGCAGTTCCCCCCGTGGGCGGATCTGCCGGTCCGCCCCGTCGAGGTCGACGGCTGGGACAACCGCACGTTCCACCTGGGCGAGGAGATGAGCGTGCGGCTGCCCAGCGGTGCCGGGTACGCCCTCCAGGTCGCCAAGGAGCAGCGCTGGCTGCCGGTGCTCGGGCCACAGTTGCCGGTCGAGGTGCCGACCCCACTCGGCCACGGCCGGCCCGGGGCGGGATACCCGTACCCGTGGTCGGTCTACCGGTGGATCGACGGGCGGACCGCCCACGCTGAGCGAATCGACGACCTGACCCGGTTCGCCACCGACCTCGCCGCCTTCCTGCGCGCCCTACGCGGCGTGGACGCCACCGACGGCCCGGCGGCCGGCCCGCACAGCGCCTGGCGGGGCGGCCCACTGTCCATCTACGACGCGGAGACCCGGGCGGCGATCGGGACGCATCGTGACCGGGTACCCGTCGACGTCGTCACCGGCATCTGGCAGGCCGCCCTCGACGCCACCTGGACCGGGCCGGCGGTCTGGTTCCACGGCGACGTCGCGGACGGCAACCTGCTGGTCCGCGACGGCCGACTCGCCGCCGTCATCGACTTCGGCTGCTCCGGCGTGGGCGACCCCGCATGCGACACCGTGATCGCCTGGACCCTGCTGCACGGCCTTAGCCGGACCGCCTTCCGCACCGCGCTCGGTCTCGACGACGCCGCCTGGGCCCGAGGACGAGGTTGGGTCCTGTGGAAGGCGCTGATCACCCTGGACAATGGGGACCCGGCCAAGGCCGAGTGGGCCGGGCGCGTGCTCGGCGAACTTCTCGCCGAGCACGGCGTGGCCCGCTGAAGCCGTACCGGTTGAGGCCCGTCAGCGCCCGGCGGCAGCCGGGGTGGCGTGTTCGGTACGGCAGCGTGGGCAGCGCAGTCGCGCCCCTGCGGCCGTCCGGGGCACCCGGAGGCGCTGACCGCAACCGCAGGTCACCACCGGGGCCGACGCCCGTAGGTATTCGTCGCGCTCCCGGCGTGGCCAGCGGCCGTGGCAGCGGGCGCACCACTTCGGCGGGTAGCTGTGGTAGTGCGCCAGGCCGAACGCGCCCGCGATCATCAGCGCGGCGGGGATCAACAGGCCGAGCGGCGCGAGCAGCGCTGTCGGCACTCCGCCGACGCCGTCGGAGACCAGCACGGCGACCACAGTGAGCACGACCACCGGCACACCGAGCACTGTGAACCCGAAACCCCAGGCGAAGGCCAGCAGGGACGGCAGGAACATCCACATGCCGCCTGGCGCCCAGCGGCGGACCCCGTACCCGCCGCAGCGCGGGCAGTTCGGCGAGGCGCGGTGTGGCACCGACCGCAGCGCCTTCGGCGCCAGCCACTGAACAAGAAGCTTGAGGATCTCCTCGACCAGTTTCGTCGCGAGGGCCTGAAGGAACGAACCGAGCATGCAGTCACTCCCCTCGCCGATGGATTCTGCCGTCGGCCCACCACCCATCGTGGGCGCTGGGTGCCAACAGCCCATCCCAGCGCGCCGACGCCGCGTCGTCCAGGACGCCAATCCGACAGCGCCCGTGCGTTGTTCGTCGGACGTTCGGTTGATGGTCGCCCGGGCGTCGGCAAGGGCTGGCTAGCGTCGATCGTCGTCATCACACCTGGAGGCCGCCGCGTATGACGTCGTCACCCACCCGCCGCCGCACCGCCGAGGTCACCGCCGTACACCGGATCGGCGACAGCGCGCCGCACAGCGCGTTCACCGACCTCATCCGGTACGCCGGAAGCTGGTTCTGCGCCTTCCGGGAGGCCCGCACCCACCTCAGCGACGACGGCGTGCTCCGGGTGCTGACCTCGACCGACGGTCGGTCCTGGACCTCCGCGACCGTCATCGCGCAGGCCGGCACCGACCTGCGCGACCCGCGCTTCGTGGCGCGCCCCGACGGGCGGCTGCAACACTGCTGGCGGCGGCCGCCACCGGCGCGGCCACCAAGACGTTCCAGACGGTGACCTGGCTCTCCACCGACGGGCACGCCTGGGGCGATCCGACCCCGGTGGGCGAGCCGGGCGTCTGGGTGTGGCGGGCGGCCTGGCACGACAACGCGATGTACGGCGTCGGCTACGCCACCCGGGAGCCGAGGTTCGCCCGGCTCTACCGCAGCACGGACGGTGTGGACCTGCGGCAGTGGGTGCCGACGCTGTTCGAGGACGGGTACCCCAACGAGTCCGGTCTGGTCTTCGCCCCGGACGGCACCGCGCTCTGCCTGCTGCGGCGGGACGCGGCCACCGCGAGCGCCCAGCTCGGCACTGCCGTGCCGCCGTACCGGGACTGGACCTGGACGGATCTGGGTGTCCAGGTGGGCGGGCCGACGCTGCTCCGACTGCCGGACGGGCTGCTGCTGGCCGGGGTGCGGCTGCACGACGGCGAGGTGCGCACCGCGATCTGCGTCGTCGACCCGGACCGGGGCGAGCTGACCGAGCTGGTCGCGCTGCCGTCCGGCGGCGACACCAGCTACCCCGGCCTGGTCTGGCACGACGACCTGCTGCGGGTGAGCTACTACTCGTCGCACGAGGGGCGGACCTGTGTCTACCTGGCCGAGGTCAGCCTGACCGGCTGAGTCTGGCCCGGCAGCCCGACGGTCGGCTAGCGTGCCGGCATGCCATCGACGCTCACCGAATCGACGGACCCGTACTGTCTGCGCCCTGGAGAGGCCACCGAACTGCTGCACGGGCACCAGTGGCGGCGGTTCGTGGCGCTCGGCGACAGCGTCGTGGAGGGCATGTGTGAACCGACACCGGGCTACCCGGACGTGCAGTGGGTCGACCGGGTCGCCGCCGAGCTGACCGCCGCGCGCCCCGAGCTGGCGTACCGGAATCTGGGTCGACGCGGGCTGCGCGCGCACCAGGTGCGGGCCACCCAGCTCGCCCCGGCGCTGGCCTTCGCACCGAACCTGGCGCTGGTCGTCTGCGGCGGCAACGACGCCTTCCACCCGGGGTACGACGCGGAGGCGGTGGACGCCGAGCTGGCCGCGATGATCACCGCGCTGCGCGACGTGGGCGCCGACGTGATCACAGTGGGCATGTTCGACGTCTCGCACAGCCCAGCGGTGCCCGAGCACCTCCGGCCCGGCCTGGGCGAACGAATGCGCCGCCTGTCGGCACACACCGCAAGCCTGGCCGAGCGCCTGGACACGATCCACGTGCACCTGACCGACCATCCCCTGACGGCCGACCCCACCCTCTACAGCACCGACGGCCGCCACGGCAGCGCCCGCAGCGACGCCATAGCAACGGCCCAAACCCTCCGCACCCTCTCCCGCCGACTCCCCCCACCCCGGTGATCAAGAGGTTTGCGTCAGGAAGCTGGCGTGTCCTGACCGAAACCTCTTGATCACCGGGGCGGGCGCGGTCAGTCGGTCAGGAGGATTCCGGTTAGGAGGACACCGTGGGCCAGGTTGAGGACTCCGTCGCAGCCGGGGTAGCCGACCCTCGCCAGACCGCCGGAGGCGTGCCGGCCGAACAGGTACGGGGCCAGGGAGTACGGGACGTCGGCGGTGACCGTCTCACCCGTCTCGATCTGGACGAAGTCCATCGACACCCGGTCGGTCGGCAGGTACTCCTGGAGGATCGCGCCGCCCTGGTCGACTGCGGCCCGCACACCGTCGGCCCAGTCCGCCGCGCTCAGCTCCGGGCCGAGCAGCACACCGTGCCCGGCCGAACCGTCGGCCGGCTTCGCCACCAGCGTGGCCTGCTCGGCGATGGCCCGGTCGAGCACCGCGGCGGTCAACGGCACCGTGTACGGCACGTGCCGGCGGATCAGTGCCTGGTCGTCGGCGGGCAGCCCGTCCACGTCCTCCCACAACCAGCCGAACGTGATCTTGTTGCCGAGCAGCCAGGCCGCCGCCGACACGAACATCGGGAGGGTGCCGGCGGCGAGGGCCACGGCCACCGCGTCCAGACCGGCGGTCGGGGTGACCCGGTTGGGCACGAACAACCGGAACAGCGCGTCGACCGGGGCGCCGTCGACGACCAGGCGGTTGTCGGCGTCCAGAGTGGCGGTGGCGACCGGGGCGATGACCAGGTCGATGCCGAAGTCCCGGGCCCGTACGGCGAGGGGGTCGAGGATCCGAATGAACGTCTGCGGGTCGTCGAGGCCCGGGTAGTCGCCGTCGAAGTCCATCAGCAGCGCCACCCGGGCGCCCTCGGGCAGCCGCAGTTCCTCGCGGATCGCCACGAACCGCTGGTCCAGCAGCGACGGCGCGGCCCGCACCGGCAGGTCGTCGAGGATGCCGTGCTCCCGGTAGAGGCCCGCGTACCGCTGGATGACGGTGTCGGCGTCGAACCCGCCGCCGAGGCTGCTGTCGATGTTGTACTCGACGAACTTCGGCACCCCGGCAGAGAAGATCACGTCCGGGCGGTACGCGGCCAGCAACGCCTCGGTCAGCGGCTCGGCCTCGTCCAGCAGCCGGGTCTCCCCCGCCGGTACGCCGAGCAGCCGGCGCAGCTCACCGGCAGTGCCAGCCCGCCGGCGGCAGGCGTCGAGGTTGAGCTGGGCGAGCCGGTCGCAGACCTCGTTGAGTTCCCGCCAGGCTTCGGCGGTGAGCACCGGGGGGCGGGCCAACCGCCACTGCTTGTTGTAGGTGGCCCGGCCGTGGAAGACCTGCTCCCAGGCCGCCGCCCCACTGGCCACCATGGCCCGACGGGCCGGCTCCGGAAGGTCTGTCCAGGCCCGGTCGGCCGCCGGCCACTGATAGTTCGGGTCGATCATGATCCGTCCTTCATGGTCAGGTGGATGGCGGTGGCGAGCTGGTCCCGGCCGGGCTGGACGGCCCGGTCCAGTGCGGGGGCGAACGGCAGCACCGCCCCGTCCGGTCGGGTGACCCGGCGCGGCGGGGCGAGCAGCCGGACCCGCTCCACCACGCTCGCGATGATCTCGGCGGCCATCCCGCAGGAACGGTTGGCGTCGTCGAGCACCACGAGGCGTCCGGTGCGGGCCACCGACTCGGTCAGACCGTCGATGTCGAACGGGTACAGGGTGCGCGGGTCGAACACCTCCATAGAGACCTGGTCGGCCAACTCCTCGGCGACGGCGAGCGCGTCGTGCACCAGGTGCCCGATCGCGACCACTGTCACGTCGTCGCCGAAGCGGTGGATCCGTCCCCGGCCCAGCGGCACCGGTGCCAGGTCGTCGACGTCGTCGCGTACGTCCATCGCGCCGGCCGGCGCGAACACCACCACCGGGTCGTCGTGGCGGATCGCGGTGACCAGCAGCCCGTACGCGTCGGCCGGGGTGGCCGGCACGACGGTGACCACGCCGACGTGGGCGAAGAGGCTGTACGGGTGGTCGGAGTGCTGCCCGGCCCACCCGGTACGCGAACCGGAGCCGGGCACCAGGTAGGTGACGGGAACGCGGCACTGCCCGCCGGTCATCAACGGGAACTTGTGCGCGTGGTTGACGATCTGCTCGAAGACCAGGAACAGCAGCGACGGGATCTGGAACTCGATCACCGGCCGCAGCCCGGCCAGCGCCGCCCCGGTGGCGAAACTGGTGAACGCCTGCTCGGACAGGGGCGTGTCGCGGACCCGTTCGGTGCCGAACCGCTTGGCCAGGCCGGTGGTCACCAGCGACGCCCCGACCTGGACGTCCTCGCCGAGAAGAAACACCGCATCGTCGCGAGCCAACTCGTCGCCGAGGGCCCGGGTCAGTGCGCGGCGGTACGACAGTCGGGGCACCTCAGCCACCTCCGGTGCGGGCGGCCAGGCCGCTGGCGTACAGGTAGGTCAACGCGTCGGCCGGGTCGGGTTCCGGGCTGTTCAGGGCGAACCGCACCGCCTCGTCGAGGGTCGCCTCGACCTCGGCGTCCACGGCGGCGCGGTCGGTGTCGGTGAGGCGATCGCCCTGGATGCGCACCGGATCTCGGGCCCGACCACGGCTCACCTCGTCGGGTGGGCGGTAGTCGTCGAGGCGTACCGCGTGTTCGAAGGTGTGGTGAACGTCGAAGCGGTAGGTCCGGGCCTCGATCAGCTCAGGACCGCCGCCGGCGCGCATCCGGTCGACGGCGGCGCACGCGGCGACGCGTACCGTCTCGGGGTCCTGGCCGTCGACCTGGACTGCCGGGATGTCGAACGCGGCGGCCCGGCCGGCGATGCTGCCGGCCACCGCGCCGGCGACCGGCATGGTGGTGGCATAACCGTTGTTCTCACAGACGAACAGCACCGGCACCCGCCACAGGGCGGCCAGGTTGAACGCCTCCAGCAGCATCCCCTCGTTGACCGCTCCGTCGCCGAAGAAGCTCACCCCGACGGTGTCGCGGCCCCGGCGGCGGTGGGCCCAGACCGCGCCCGTGATGATCGCCCCGGAGGCGCCGACGATCGCGTTGGCACCGAGCACACCGATGCTCAGGTCGGCGGCGTGCATCGAACCGCCCCGGCCGGCGTTGAGGCCGGTGACCCGGCCGCACAGCTCGGCGAGCATCCGGGCCGGGTCGGCCCCGCGGGCCAGGACGTGCCCGTGACCGCGGTGGGTGCCGGCAAGCACGTCGTCGGCGTCCAGCGCGGCGCAGACGCCGGCGGCGATCCCCTCCTGACCGAGGTACGGGTGGATGCCGCCGACGATCTGCCCGCCGTGGACCAGCTCCACCGCCCGTTCCTCGAACCGGCGGATCAGCCGGACCGTGCGGTAGAGCCGGACCGGGTCGGCGTCGGTCACGCGGGCCCCTTGATGGCGGCCAGGATGTCGTCCCAGAGCCGGGCCCGGGCGGCGAGGGCGGTGTTGACCGTATCGGCACACTCCTGCCACTTGCTGTCGTCGTCGCCGCACAGGTCGGCGAGCATCTGCATGGCCATCGGGGTGTGCTGTTCGCCGTCGACCTCGATGTGCCGGTGCAGGTAGTCGACGAAGGTGTGCAGCCGGTTGCTGTGCTCGTTGACCGTGACGACCTGGGTGAACATGTCCGGGATCAGGTCCTCCCGGCCGAAGGCGAAGGCCGCCGCCTGGCAGTGCACCGGGGTGGACTCGATGATGTGCCAGGTCGTCGCGGCGAACCTCGCCGACGCGGCCGGCACCCCGGCCTCGGCGAGCGCCTCGGTGACCGGTCGGCCGGCGCGCAGCAGGTCGACCAGCGTGTTCACCGCAGTGGTGTCCGCGCCGGCCTCGGCCATGCCCTGCACGTACAGCTCGAAGTGGCTGATGTAGCCGCCGCCCAGCTCGTCGCTCTCCTCGACCATGACGATGTCGTTGATGAGGCGGCGGCTGCCTGTCGGGCCGGTCGGGATCCACGGCACTGTGACGCAGGTCAGTTGCCGTTGCAGCGACTTCAGCAGGGACATGAAGTCCCAGACCGCGAAGACGTGGTGCTGCATGAAGGTGACCAGCGCGTCGTGGGTGTCGAGGTTGGCGTAGAGCGGATGCTTGACCACGGCGTCGCGCCGGTCGGTCACCGCCTGCTCCAACCGTTCGATGCCCGGGTGCGTCTTACCCCAGTCGTACCGTGACATGTCAGCCTCCCTGCTGGGCGCGGTGGCGCCAGATGACCGGGCAGTACTCGGGGTCCGCGTAGTCCGGCCGCCCGTCGTGGGTGCGGCGGACCAGCACGTCGTGGTTGTACGCGGCGAGCGTGCCGTCGGAGAGCGGAAACTCCCGCCAGGCGTTGTCGCCGTCCTGCAGGTGCAGTGAGATCGCCTGTCGGGGGCGACCGCTGACGTTGGGGCCGCTGCCGTGGTAGGTGCGGCAGTGGTGGAAGCTCACGTGTCCCTTGGGGATCACCATCGGGATCTTGCGGATCTCCGCGCCGTTGTACGCGGCGTTCTCGGCCAGCATCTCCTCCAGCTGGCTGCGGTCCCGGTCGGCGAAGTGCCGCACCACTGTGTCGTCGGCGCCGATCTCCTTCCACCGGTGCGAACCGTCGACCATCGTGATGGTGCCCATCTCCTCCCCGCAGTCGTGGAAGGGGATGAACGCGGTGAGCATCTTCTCCGACGACGAGGACGCCCAGTAGTGCTTGTCGAAGTGCCAGGGCACGATGTTGCTGGGCTCGCCGGAGATCGGCGGCTTGTAGATCAGCGTGGACTGGAAGACCCGGATCTCGTCGGCCTGGGCGAGCCGGGCGGCGACCGCGCCGAGCAGCGGCTTGCGCAGGATCGCGCCGAGCCCGTCGTGCTCGTGGTGGACGTAGTCGTTGTGCCGCTGCACCGGGCCCAAGGACTGCTCCCAGTAGGCCAGCTTCGGTGGGCGTACCGGCAGCCGCCGGTCCCGCTCCCCGTCGTAGTAGCGCTGCGTGGCGGCGGCGAGGGCGTCCACCTCGTCGTCGGTGAACACCTTTCCCGACAGGTACCAGCCGTGCTCGGCGTAGTGCCGCACGTCGTCGTCGGACGGCAGCAGCGCCTGCTCCTCGGTGGTCAGCGCGGGTTCGAACTCGGTAGCGGTCACTGTGCCTCTGGTTCGCGACTGCGGGGCTCGCAAATCCGGCTCACTCCTCGCGCTCACGCCCCCACCCCCTGTGGTGTGGCCGCCACGGCGGCCAGTTCCCGTTCCTTGGCCTCGTAGAGCGCCTTGATGTTGCCGCTGCCGAAGCCCCGCGCGCCGCGTCGCTCGATCAGCTCCAGGAAGAGCGTGCGACGCACGTGCATCGACTCGGCGAAGATCTGCAAGAGCTGGCCGTCGTGGTCGGAGTCGACGAGCACACCCAGCTCGCGCAGCCGGTGCAGCGGGGCGTCGATCCGACCGACCCGCGCCTCCAGGGCGTCGTAGTAGCTGGCGGGGGTGCCGGCGAAGCGCACCCCGCGCCGGCCCAGCGCCTCGACCGCGCCGACGATGTCGTCGGTGCGCAGCCCCAGGTGCTGCACTCCCCCGCCGGCGTGCTGGTCGAGGAACGCGTCGATCTGCCCGGGCCGCCGGGTGCGGTCCGGTTCGAGCAGCACCACTGTGACCCGCCCGGACGGACTCTGCACCACCTTGGAGTTCATTCCCTGCCCGTCGACCTCGATGTACTCCTCGAAGATCTGCGCGAAGTCGAACAGCGCCTCGAAGTGCCGGACCGTCTCGTCGAGCTGGCCGGGCGGCACGCAGACCGCCAGGTGGTCGATCTCGGCGAGCACCGGCGGGTGGCCGTCCGTCGTGGACACCGCAGCGGTGATGGCGCCGGGCAGAAACGCGCCCCCCTCGCCGCGGCGCTGCACCAGCCGGTGCCGCACGTCGGCGAAGCCGTCCACCTCGGCGATCACCACCTCGGCGTCCGCGCCGGTGCGGGTGGTCGGCGGCGTCACCCCGGTCGCGCCCCGACCCAGCAACTCGGCGTACGCGGCCGACACGTCGTCGACCTCGACAGCGACGACAGCGATGCCGTCACCGTGGCGTTGCACGTACCGCGACGCCGGATGCTCGGCGCTCAACCCGGAGGTGAGCAGCAACCGGATGTCGCCGTGGCAGAGCAGCAGCGAGCGCTGCCCCGCCAGGCCGGTCTCCGGACCACCCTGGCCACATATCTCGAAGCCGACGGCGGTGCTGAAGTAGAAGGCCGCCTGTCGGGCGTCCCCCACGTAGAGTTCGATGTGGTCGATACCACGGATGTCCATGTCCCCTGAAACCCTTCCCACCCGATTCCCCCTGTGTTGCCGTCCGGGCACACCCCGCCCGGGATGCCGCCTCGATCACCCCCTCGGCTCGGCGACGCGGGCCAGCAGCAGGCTCACGTTCTGGCCGCCGAACCCGAACGAGTTGGTGACCGCGTACTCCAGGTCGGCCTTGCGGGGCGTGCCACGGATGTGGTCCGCCGGGCAGGCCGGATCCGGATCGTCGAGGTGGTACGTCGGCGGCAGCAGGCCCCGACCGAGCGCCAACGCGGTGGCCGCCGCCTCCAGCACCCCGGAGGCACCGAGCAGGTGACCGGTGAGCGCCTTGGTGGAGCTGACCGGCACACCGCCGACGCCGAAGACGTCGGCCAGGGCGGTGGTCTCCGCGATGTCACCGAGCTTCGTGCCGGTGCCGTGCGCGTTGACGTAACCGACCGCCGCCGCCGGCACACCGGCACTGCGCAGCGCCCGGCGGATGCACGCCGCCGCGCCGGCGCCGTCCGGGCGGGGGGCGGTCGGGTGGTAAGCGTCCGTCGTCGCGCCGTGGCCGGCCACCTCGGCGTACCCGGCGACGCCGCGCGCCGCCGCGTGCTCGGCGCGTTCGAGCACCAGCAGCGCGGCACCCTCGGACAGGACGAACCCGCTGCGTGAGGTGTCGAAGGGGCGACTCGCCCGGCCCGGGTCGGTGCCGGCGCGCGCCAACGCCCGCGCGTTGCCGAACGTGTCGGCGAAGGTCGGGAAGAGCGGTGCCTCGCTGGCCCCGCAGAGCACCACGTCGACCTCTCCGGTCGCGATGAGCCGCACCCCGTCGGCGACCGCCTGGGCGCCGGAGGCGCAGGCGGTGCCGACCGACGAGCTGTAGCCGCGGATTCCGTGCGCGATGGCGATCCGCGCCGCCGGCATGTTCGGCAGGATCCCGGTGAGCAGGTACGGGCTGACCGCCGCCCGACCCCGGGCCGCCCGGGCCAGCACCTGCGACTCGAGGGTGGCCATCCCCCCGACCCCACCGACGATCACACCGATCCGATCCGGGTCGATGTCGCGGCCCACCTCGATGCCAGCGTCGGCGAGAGCGTCGGCGGCGGCGAGCAGGGCGAGGACGACGATCCGGTCCAGCACCCGGGTCTCCGGCCCGGACGCGACCGCCCGCGGGTCGATGTCGGGCAGCAGGCCGGCTACGTCCAGCGACTCGCTGACCGGGTGGCCCTCGGGCGGGCGGGTCAGCCCGGACCGGCCCGTGGTCAGCGCGTCGAAGGTCTCCTCGACGCCCCGCCCGACCGGGGTGAGCAGACCCATCCCCGTGATCAACGCGGTCACGAGCTGGCCTCGGTGAGGTAGCGCTCGCGCAGGACCACCTTGCGGACCTTGCCGGTCACGGTGACCGGGATGTCGGCGGAGCGCACCGGCACGACCCGGCGCAGCGTGGCGCCGACGTCCGGGCCGAGGGCGGCGCGGACCCGCTCGGTACGGTCCTCGGCCTCCTCGGCACCGGCGGCCAACTCCAGCAGCACGTCGGTGACGACCGCGCCGGCCTCGGCGACGATCACCACAGTGCAGTCGGTGACGTCCGGGCAGGCGGCGAGGATGCGCTCCTCGGACAGCGCTGTGTAGAAGCGCCGCCCGTCACCGGCGTCGACCGAGTCCACCGCCCGGTCGAGGTGGTAGTAGCGGCCGTCGGTGTCGGCCCGGACCAGGTCACCGGTCAGGTACCAGCCGCGCTGGCGGAAGCGGTAGGTGGTGACCGAGTCGTTCCAGTAACCCCGGAACAGCGACGGCGAGTCGATGCCCAGGAAACCCACCTCGCCGACCGGCACCGGCTCGCCGTCGGCGTCGAGCACCGCGACCTTGGCGAACTGGTACGGGCGGCCGATGCAGCGGCCGTACCGGTCGGTGTCGGCGCGGTGGGTGATGTGGAACATCGAGTGCCCCATCTCGCTGGAGCCCAGCCCGTCGATGAAGACCGAGCCGGGCACCTTTGCCACCCCGTCGCGGGTGATGGTGTCGCGCCAACCGACCGCGACGAGGCGACGGATGTGCGGCTCGTGCGAGGCGTCGCCGGTGTTGAACCACAGCCGCACCGAGTCCAGGTCGTACCCGGACAGGTCGAAGCGGGCCAACTCCGCCCAGGTGACCGAGAAACCGAACACCCCGTCGGGGCGCCAGCGTTGGATGGCGTCGAGCACCCGCTCGCCGGCCTGCTCGGAGAGCAGGAATATCTGCGCGCGGTTGCCCAGCGCCTGGTTGACCATCAGCACCGTTGCGGTGTGCGGTGCGGGCAGCGCGTTGAGGATCCGGGTGGTGCCCTGCGCCTGCGGCATGGTGAGCAGGTGCCGGGTGGCCGCGAAGAGGCTGGCGTGCGAGTGGAGCACCGCCTTGGGCACCCCTGTCGTCCCGGAGGTGTGGGTGATCACGATCGGGTCGTCCGGGTGGTGCCGGTAGTGCGCCGGGGCCGTGGCCGGGTCACCCGTGCCGGCCTGCGCAGGGGTACCGAGCACTGGTACGCCCAGGTCGTGCCCGGCCAGCGACGCGGTGTGCGCGTCGTCGGCCAGCACACCGACACCCCGTAGGCGACGGATGTACTCGGCGGCGATCTCAGGGCGGAGTTTGCCGTTCATCAGCGCCGGGATCGCCCCGAGCCGGGCCAGCGCCAGGAAGCTGAGCACCATGTCGGCGGCGGTGGAGGCCCAGACGGCGACCGGGTCGCGGGGGCGTACCCCCTGCTCGTGCAGCCAGGCGGCGCGGGCAGCGACCCGCTCGTCGAGCCGCCCCAGCGTCAGCGGCGTCTCGGCCGGGTGCCCGTCGACGGCGGTGTCGAAGGTCAGGCCAGGCCCGTCCGGGTCGGCGCCGTGCGCCAGCACCCGGGCCAGGACGTTGCCCGCACCCAGCTCGGTGTCGGCGGCCAGTGCGCCGCGCAGTCCCCGTGTCCTCATGGTCGTGCTCCTCCCCCCAGCAGCACCGCGACCGCCTCGGTCGGCTTCTCGGGTGCCTGTTCGATCAGGATCAGCAACACCTCGTCGGCGTCGCCGTCGTCGCGCAGCAGGTCGGCCTCGGCGACACCGTCGGTGTACGGGTCGCCGGTCGGGCTGAGGCAGACCACCGGGCCACGCAGGCCCCAGCGGGCCGCGAGGTGCCCGGCGACGCTGTTGGGCACGGACTGGAAAAAGAACAGTGGGCCGATCCGCCCGCCGGCCTCGACGGTGGCCCGTACGTGCTGGGCGCTGGCGAGATCACCGCTGGCGCTGACCAGCACGATCCCCGTCCGCACCCCGGCGGGCACTCCCGCCGACCCGTACCCCCGTCGCAGACACCGTTCCGCGACGGCCACCACCACCGGCGCGAAGTCCGAGTGCACGAACCCCGGCACCCCCGCCGCGCTGTCCCCAACGTCCCCACCCTCAGGCCACCAGGCCCGGGCCCTCTCCCCCGGCGATCTTGCGGTTTCGGTCGTCGTTTCGCGTGGTTGGTCAGATTCGTCGGGACAGGAAGTGCAAGATCGCGGGGAGTTGGGGTCGGTCATCCGACGCCGACCAGGAGAGCGGTGTTGGCGCCGCCGAAGGCGGCGTTGAGGGTCAGGGCGTGGGTTGCCGTCGTCCTTCGCGGGCCATCCTTGACGACGTTCAGAGGGCAGGACTCGTCCTGGGCCAGCCAGCCGGCGTTGACCGGCAGTTCGCCGTGGCGCAGCGCGAGCGCGGTGACCACCAGTTCGAGCAACCCGGACGCCTCCAGCGCGTGCCCGTGCACCGACTTCGTGGAGCTGACCGGGACCCGGTCGGCATGCCCGCCGAGGGCCCGGCGCAGGGCTGCCGCCTCGGCGGTGTCGCTCTGCGCGGTACCGGTGGCGTTGGCGTTGACGTAGCCGACGGACTGCGGTGGCAGCCCGGCCCGGCGCAGCGCGCCGCCGACCGCGCGGGCCAACCCGGTGCCGCCGGGCTCCGGCTGGCAGGGATGGAACGCGTCACCGGCCCGCCCCCAACCGACCACTGTGGCCACCGGGTCGACGCCGCGTCGCCGGCCGGTGCTCGATTCCAGCACCACCGCGGCCACGCCGTCGCCCAGCAGCAACCCCCGGCGGCCGGCGCTGAACGGGCGGACCGCCCCGTCGACCGCGAGGGCGCGACCGGCGTCGAAGAGCGCGAACTGGTCCGGCTCCACCAGGTAGCCGGCCGCGACCACCACACGCTCGGCATCACCCCGGGTGATCCGGGCGGCGGCGTCGGCCACCGCCGTGCTCGCGGACACGCAGGCGCTGGTGTAGACCCGGGTGTGACCCGAGAGGCCGCAACGGGCGGCGAGCTGGCCGACGAGCACGGCTGGCGCCGGACCCGGGGTCGGGCCGCCGTGCACGGCGAGCAGCAGCGCGCACCCGGCGCGCTGCGCGCGGTCGAGGCCGGCCGCCCGGCAGGCCCCGTCGATCGCGGCGGCCAACTCGTCGGGGAGGGTAGCGACCTCGGGCAATGTGGCCGCCACTGTGACCCGGCGGGCGGCGGTGTCGAATCGGTCCACCGGGCCGAACGCCGGCACCCCGGCCAGCACACCGGCGAGCTGCGCGTCGGCGCCCCGTCCCAGGGCGCTGACCGCGTACACGCCGGTGAGCTGGGCGACGCGCGCCTCAACCATCTGCGGAGGCGGTCAGCGACGCCCGGAACACCACCAGGGCGTCGTCGACGGTGCGGATGCCGGCCAGTTCGTCGTCGGTGAGGTCCAGCCGGCGTTCGTAGCGCTGCTCGACGAGGTGCACCAGCCAGGCAAGCTCCATCGAGCCGATCCGGTCGGACACCTCGGCAGCCGGTTTCGCGGTGAGTTCGGCGAGCATGGTCATCAGGTCAGCTCGCCCCAGATCGGGCTGACCGCTCATCAGCCTTTGTCGCTCGTCGCCTCGGTGACGCGATTGGCGACCATGGTGGTGAACTCGCCGACCGTCATGAGGGCCAGCTGCTCCGACTCGTCGTCGGCGAACGTCACGCCGTACCGGTCCTCGACCCGCACAGACAGGTCGGCCAGAGCGAGCGACTCCAGGTCGACGCCGGAGGGGCCGAGCGTGGTGTCGTCGTCGAGCCCCTCGACGTCGTAGTTCATGTCGGCGAGCTGCTCGACGACGAAGGCGCGGACCTCGGCTCTCATGGATACCCTCTCTGCGTGGCTCAGCTGACGGTGCCCGGTCGGGACACCGCCTACGTGTGGGTCGGCCGCGACACCGGCGGTCAGCCGGATCCGGCCGCTGTGCTGGTGCGGCGGGCGGGTGCTCTGCTGCTCGGCCGCCCGGAGACCGAGCTGGTGCTGACGCACGACCGCGAGGGACGGCCGGTCGTCCGGGTCGACGAGGTGACCGGGTCGGTCGAGGTGGCGGTCAGCGTCAGCCGCACCGCCGGGCTGGTGGCGGTCGCCGCCCGTCGGGCCGGCGCCGTCGGGTTGGACGTGGAGCGGATCCGCCCGCTGCCGGCGCTCGCGCTGGCCCACCGCTGGTTCCCGCCCGCCGAGCTGGCCTGGTTGGGCGATCGGCCCGAGGCCGGCCGGACGGCGGACTTTCTGCGGCTGTGGACCGCCAAGGAGGCGGTCGGCAAGGCGCTCGGGCGGGGGTTGCGCGACGGCGGGCTGCACCGGTTGATGCCGCCGCCGGGGCTGCCGTTGCGGCCGGTGCCCGGCGACGAACTCCTGCGGGTCGGTCACCCACGGCTGGGCGGGGACCTCGTCCTGGCGGTCGCAGTGCGGGCGAGCGCGCAGGTCGACGTCGAGGTGGTGCAGCGGCCCGGTCAAGGGGTCACCGCCGAGCGCAGCGCGTCGGTCGAGCGGACCAGCTTGCCGGTGGTGGTACGGGGCAACTGATCGAGCAGGTGCAGCGTCCGGGGCCGTTTGTAGCCGGCCAACCGCTCGGCGAGGAGCTTGTCCAGCGTCTCCTCCGACAGCGGGCCGTCGGGTTGGACGTACGCGGTGATGCCGTCGTCCCAGACCACCACCGCGGCGGCAACCCCGGTCAGCTCGGCGACGGTGGCCTCCACCTCGGTCAGGTCGACCTTCATCCCGCCGACGGAGACCTGCGAGTCGAGTCGACCGCGCACCGTGACCAGGCCGGTGTCCTCATCGACGGTGCCGGCGTCGCGGGTGTGCAGCCAGCCGTCGGACCAGCGGGTCGGGTCGCTCAGGCCGACGTACGGCGACGCCGGGCAGGACACCCACAGCTCACCGCCGGACTCGCGGACCTGGATCCCGGGCGCGGGGGCGATCGACGGTCGGTGCGACCCGTACAGGTCGGTGCCGATCACCCCGACCTCGGTCATCCCGTACATGTTGCCCAGCGGCACCCCGTACCGGTCGGTGAACGCCCGGGCGACGGCGGCCGGCACCAGCTCGCCGCCGGTGGTCATCCGCCGCAGCTGCGGCAGTGGCCCGGCCGGACGGGTGGAGGCGAGCAGTCCGATGTGGAACGGGACACCGAGCACGGTGGCCGGTGTGGTGCCGGCGCTGATCGCGGCCAGCACGGCGTCGCCGCTGAGCCGCTCCGGCGGCGCCAGCTCGACCCCGGCGTGCAGCCCGTAGAGCAGGCCGCCGACCAGGCCGAGCACGTGCACCATCGAGGGCAGCAGGATGATCCGCTCGCCGGGCAGCGCCACCCCGTCGATCCGGGTGTAGCGGTGCACCTCGGCGACCAGGTCGGCGGCGGTGCGGCCGATCACCTTGGACGGGCCGGTGGAGCCGGAGCTGAGCTGGATCACGGCATGGCCGCTGACCGCCGGGCGGTCGGCGTACCGGGTGACGCCCTCGGTGACGTCGACGAAGATCTTCAGCGCGCCGCCACCGGTCCGCACCGGAGCGACCACCACCTGCGGGGTCAACCGGGCCAGCGCCCGGTCCACCTCGTGGTCGGTGAGCCGGTGGTCGAGCAGGATCGCCTGCCCCCCGGCGCGCCAGGTGGCGAGCAGGTTCACCACGTACGCCAGCGACGGTGGCAACCGCAGCGCCGCGGCGCCACCGGGGCGCAGTCCGGCGGTGGTCAACCGGTCCTGCGCCTCGGTCATTTGCCGGTGCAGGGTGGCCCGGTCGACGGGCTCGGGCACACGGAGACAAACGTCGGTCGGGTGGCCGGCGAAAAGGACTTCGTCCACCCAGCCGGGGTCGGTCGCCGTAGGATCTTCTGCCGTCACTGCCGTTCACCGCCCAGCATGAAAGAGGGCGAATCCGCCCATCACGTACGCTTGTCGGGGTGCTGCGGGGAACCATACGACGCCCACAAGGCCATTGCTAGATGCGAATGGATGGATCAAAAGCAGCGGCCAGCCGGATTGCCGACAGCCCGTTCGGCGGACAGAATCAGGCGGGCGACTTGGCGGAGCGTCACCGAGGTATGACCCCTCGTACCACCGTCGCGCGGCCCCAGCCGGACGGCCGATGGCGTCGCGCTCACCGGGTGAGCCAGACGATTCGCGCGCGCTAGCTCGGTTTGATGCTGGCGAGTTGCACCAGCAGCTGAACCAGCCGGTACGCCTCGGCGACGTCGGCGGCGTGGAAGGCGACCGTCCGGCCGCCGCCGACGCGGGTCACACCCGGCACCAGAGTTGCGAGGTCGACCATGTACGGGCCGTACAGGTCGACCTCGACGTCCAACGGCCCGGCCATCTTCGGCGGCGGAATCGAGGCGCGCCGGGCGATCGCGTCGGCGGCGGCGCGGCGCAGCCGCTCCCGTGCCTCCTGCGGATGCAGGGCCACCGCGGCGGCCTGCCCCAGGGTCTGCTTGACGGCGACGGTGACTGCCGAGGGCACCAGCTCGCTGAATTCCGTGCAGGCCGTATCGTCTCCGCTGAGCAGGACGACGGGCGCGTCCAGGTGCCCCGCCATGGCGACGTTGAGGCCGATCTCGCCCAGCGATCGTCCGGCCACCCGCACGTCGAGGATGGCGTCACTTATCGTGTGGGCCAGCACGGCTGGCCCGGCACCGGCCCGGGCGTGATAGCCGACGAGCAGAACGGCATCCGTCTGCTCGTCCAGCCCCGCGAGCATGCCCAGCGCGCGGGGTTTGCCCCGCACGAGGTGAGCACGCCGGTCGAGGTCCTCCGGCAGGATGTTCCGAAACGTCCCGTGCGCGTCGGCGACCCACACCACGGCGTCGGGTTCGGCATCGAGGACCCCGGCAATCACCGCGTTCGCCTCGGCCGTCATCAACGCCCGACCGCGCTCGTAGTCGTACCGATCCGGATTCGTCTCGGTGGGATGCACGATCCCCGAGATGCCTTCCAGGTCCACCGAGATCAGTGCCTTCATGGCTCCAGGACCCTACGCCCTCTGACCACAATGTCGACCCCGCCCTCGGAGCGGCGACTGGCGCGCTCCAGGCAACGCCGCGCGCGAGGAGATCGTGCTCGTAGCAGGAAATAGTGGCCTCCACCCGAGGGCAAGGCCACTACATCGTGGATCGAGCGCGATCATCCAGGCCGGCGCGGAGCGTCAGGTCAGCGCCGGCGTCTGGGCGTGGATGTGGAAGCGCAGCGAACGGGCGTCGGTGAAGCACTCCCGCATCGGGCGTACGAGGTCCCGGTGCTCCGGGCTGCGTTCCCACTCTTCGAAGTCGGCCAGGCTCGCCCACTCACTGGTGATCAACCACTGTTCCGGGTCGGTCGACGACCGGCACACCTGGTCGACCAGGTGCCCCTGCACACCGCCGGCGACCAGGTGCCGCACCTCCTCGTACGCGGCGAGGAACTGCTCGGTGCGCGGCACCGGCACCCGTACCAGAAAGACCACTCGGGCCCGTTTGTCGCTCATGACGCCTCTCCCCTCATCGGCGCGGCCCCGCGCAGGACCAGCGCGCTGTTGAACCCGTCGAAGCCCCGCGCGCAGATCAGGGCGAGTCGGCTTCGCGGTCGGCGGTGCTCGCGTAGGAAGTCCAGCTCGCAGCCCTCGGCCACCTCGTCCGGTCCCGCCGACGCCGGCAACGTGTCGTGGGCGAAGGCGAGCAGCGCGGTGGCCACGTCCAACGCCGAGCCGCCCTGGTACGCCCGACCGGTCAGCGGTTTCTGCGTGGTCACCGGGGGTGGCCGGTCGGCGAACACGGCGCGCAGCGCCTCGGCCTCGCTGCGGTCGTAGCGGGGCACACCGAGCGCGTCGGGCAGCACCACGTCGATTCCGGCGGCGGCGACGCCCGCCCGGTCCAGGGCCAGCCGCATCGCCCGCGCGTACTGGGCTGGGTCGCCGCTGCTCTCCGCCGTGGTGTGCGCGGCGTCGTGGGTGGAGCCCCACCCGCTCACCTCGCCGTAGACCCGGGCGCCCCGGGCCAGGGCGTGCCCCAACTCCTCCACCACGAACACCGCTCCGCCCTCGGCCGGCAGGTAGCCGCTGGCCGTGGCGTCGAACGGCCGGTACGCCCGCTCCGGGTCGGCGACGTCACTGAGCAGCCCCGAGCGCAGCTGGCAGGCGAGCGCGTACGGACTCAACGGGCACTCGGTGGCCCCGGCGATCACGACCGGGGTGCCGCGGCGCACCGCGCGGGCGGCGTGCGCCAGGCTGTCCAGCCCGCCGGCCGACTCCGCGACCAGCACCCCGCTCGGGCCCTTGAACTGGTGGTGGATGGAGAGCTGCCCGACGCTGGCCGCGTAGAACCAGGCGATCGACTGGTACGCCCCGACCGTCCGCGACGTGCCGCCCCACAGCCGTTGCAGTTCCCGCTGACCGAACAGGTTTCCCCCGGACGAACTGGCCAGGGTCACCGCGTAGCCGTACGGGTCGGGGGCCCGGTCGGGCAGGTCGGCGTCGGCCAGCGCCAGCCGGGTGGCGGCGAAGCCGAGGTGCGTCCACCTGTCGGTCTGCACCAACTGTCGACTGTCGGCGTAGGAGTCGGCGGTGAAGCCGGGCACCTCCCCGCCGAAGCGGGTCGGATAGCCGGCCGGGTCGAACAACGTGATCGGCCCGGTCCGGCGGGTGCCGGCGAGGACCGTGCGCCAGTGCGCGTCCGCGCCGATGCCGCTCGGTGCGACCACCCCGATGCCGGTCACCACGGCGCGAGCGACCTCCGCGCTCACGCCAGCACTCCGCTTCGCTCCGCGCCGGCGCGAGACGCCGCGCTGCTGTGCCTGATGGTTCGCTCGCTACGCTCGCTCACGCCGCCACCGCGCCGAGCATCCGACGGAAGACCATCGCCGACTGGAAACCACCGAACCCGCTGCCCACCGAGAGGGCCACGTCCACCGGGACCTCCCGCGCCTCATTGGGTACGTAGTCCAGGTCGCACTCCGGATCCCGGGTGCTCCAGTTCGCCGTCGGTGGCACCACACCGAACTCGATGGCGAGGGCGCACGCGGCCATCTCGATCGACCCGATCGCGCCGAGCGAATGCCCGACCATCGACTTGATCGAGCTGATCGGTATCCGGTACGCGGCCTGGCCCAGCGCGCGCTTGAACGCGGCCGTCTCGTGTCGGTCGTTCTGCCGGGTGCCCGAGCCGTGCGCGCTGATGTAGGAGACCTGCTCGGGCAGGATCCGGCCCTGCCGGAGCGCGTCGGTGACGGCGAGGCCCATCTCCAGCCCGTCCGGCCGCAGCCCGGTCATGTGGAAGCCGTTGCTGCGGCTGGCGTAGCCGGCCACCTCGCAGTAGATGTGCGCTCCCCGCCGCCGGGCGTGCCCGGCCTCCTCCAGCACCAGCACCGCCCCGCCCTCGGCCAGCACGAACCCGTGCCGGTCGGCGTCGAACGGGCGGGAGGCGTGTGCCGGGTCGTCGTTGTCCGGGCTGGTCGCCTTGATCGCGTCGAACGAGGCGACGGTGACCGGGGAGATCGGCGAGTCGGACGCGCCGGCCAGCATCACGTCCGCCTCACCGTCCACGATCATCTGGTGGGCGTACCCGATGGCGTCGATGCCCGAGGTGCACCCGGTGGAGACCACCTGCGCCGGGCCGTGCAGCCCGTGCCGGCAGGCCACGTCCGCCGCGAGGCTGCTGGGCACCAACGCCTGATAGAGGTACGGGCCACCGCGCGCCCCGTCCACCAGCCAGCGTCGGCCGTGCTCGCTCACCGTGACGTACTCCTGCTCCAACGCCATCGTGCCGCCCACCGCCGTGCCCAGCACCACCCCGGCCCGGTCCCGTTCCGCGTCGGTGAGCACCAACTGGGCGTCGGCCACCGCCTCGACGGAGCAGGCCAGCGCGAACTGCACGTACCGGTCGGCCCGCCGCAGTTCGGCCTCGCTGAGCCCCGCGGCGACCGGGTCGAAGTCGCACTCCGCCGCGATCTGCGACCGGAACGCCGACGGGTCGAAGAAACTGATCCGCCGGGTGGCGGTCCGCCCCTCGGTGATGGTCTTCCAGAAGCGGTCCCGGCTGGCGCCGCCCGGGGCGACCACCCCAATGCCGGTCACCACCGTGCGGCGCCCGGTCATGACCCGCCCCGCTGTTCGACCAGTTCGGTGTCGACGTGGCCCAGTTCGGGCCGGGGTGCGAGCGGGCCCAGGTGGAAGACCACCTCGGCCGGTTCGACGCCGGTGTTGCGCAGCCGGTGCCGCACGTTCACCGGTACGAACAGCCCCTCACCGGCGGCCAGCAGCGTCGGCTGGTCGTCCAGGTCGACGGTGATCGCGCCCCGCACCAGGTACAGGAACTCCTCGCTGTACGGGTGGTAGTGCTCGGCGATCCGCTCCCCCGGCTCGAGCGTGGCCACCCCGAGAAAACCCGAGGTGCTGCCGACGGTGCGGGGGCCGAGCAGCACCCGAAGCTCACCGCCGCGACGGCGGTCGGCGGGTACGTCCCGGGCGGCGATCGGGCGGGTGCTCAGGTCACTCATCGTCGGCCTCCGTCGGTGTGTCGCTGGCTGTCGGGCTGCCCTGGTCGGCACGCTGCCAGGCGATCCGCTCCACCCGGTCCTTGATCACCCCGAGTTGGATCACGCTGTTGGTGTTGATCCGCTCGGTCATCGCGGCGTTGTCGACCGGCGCGGTCGGTTTCATCGCGAAGTCCTGCGTCCAGGTCATCCGGGTGCCACCGGCCTCCTCGGTGTAGCGCCAGTGGATGCGCATGTACTCGAACGGTCCGGTCTCGACCCGGTGCGCCCGGACCTGCCTGCTCACCGGGTCGGCGGTGCGCTCGCTGACCCAACTCCAGGACACCCCGTTCTCGTCGGGGTACATGGTGAGGCGGAACCGCACCGTGTGCCCCTCGCGGTGCAGGATCTCCACCACGGCGTACTCGGTGAACAGCTCGGTCCAGTTCGCCACGTCGTTGGTGACCTCCCAGACCAGCCCCAGCGGCGCGTCGATGACCACGGTGTTCTCGGTGTGTCCGGGCGGGTCGGTGCGGCGGGCGACCAGGTCGGCCACCGCCGGGATGCTCAACTGTCCGGCCTGCTCGGGGATGGCCACCTGCCAGCGGTCGGCGACGACGGCCGACAGTTCCAGCAGTGCGAGCGAGTCCATGCCCAGCTCCTCCAGCGACGCGGCGGGCGCCCGGGCCGCGGCGTCGGCGTCCAGCCCGCAGTGCGCCACCAGGATGTCGGTGATCTCGGCGGTCATCGGGCGACCATGGGTGACGGTCATCGGGTCCTCCTGTGGGTTGCGTCGGGATCTGCGGCGGGCGCGGTGCGCGGTGCGGGAGTGACCGTCGGCCCCGGCGCGGGCGCGGCGAGCAGACGGTCGACCAGGCCGGTGGTGTAGCGGCCCTTGCGGAATGCGGCGTCGTCGAGCACCCGCCGGACGAACGGGATGGTGGTGTGCACGCCCGGACCGGCGATGTCGAACTCGTCCAGGGCGCGTTCCAGCCGGTTGAGGGCCAACTCCCGGTCGGGCGCCCAGACGATCACCTTGGCGAGCAGCGAGTCGTACCAGGGGCCGACCAGGTAACCGGCGCTGGCGTGGGTGTCCACCCGGGTGAACGGGCCGCCGGGCGGGGTGAACCGCTCCAACCGACCGGGGGTGGGGGCGAAGCCGCGCGCGGGGTCCTCGGTGTTGACCCGACACTCCACAGCGACGCCGTGCAGGCGGATCTCCTCCTGCCGCCACCGCAGTGGCACGCCGGCGGCGATGTGCAGTTGCTCGTGCACCAGGTCGATCCCGGTGACCATCTCGGTGACCGGATGCTCCACCTGGATCCGGCAGTTGATCTCCAGGAAGTGGAACTTCTCCTCGGCGTCGACCAGGAACTCCAGCGTGCCGGCACCGACGAAGCCGACCTGGAGCGCACCCCGCAGGGCGGTCTCGGCGATGGTGTCGAGAACGGCGGCGGGCAGCGCCGGGGCGGGCGCCTCCTCGACCAGCTTCTGGTGCCGGCGCTGCACGGAGCAGTCCCGGGTGCCCAGGTGCACCCCGTTGCCGTGGGCGTCGCAGAGCACCTGCACCTCGACGTGCCGCGCCTCGGTGAGGTAACGCTCGACGTACACCCGGTCGTCGCCGAAGGCGGCCTGCGCGGCGGCCCGGGTCCGGGTGTACGCCCGGCGCAGCTCGCGCGGGCTGTGCACCACTGTCATCCCCCGGCCCCCGCCCCCGGCGGAGGCCTTCACGATCACCGGGTAGCCGACGGCGTCGGCCACCTCGGCCGCCGCGGCGGCGGTCGGCACCGGCGCGACACTGCCCGGCGACAGCGGCAGGCCGGCGCGGCTCATCAGTGCGCGGGCCGAGGACTTGTCTGCCAGCGCGGCCATCACCGCCGGTGGCGGACCGATGAACGTCAGCCCGTTGTCGGCGCAGATCTCGGCGAAGTCGGCGTCCTCGGAGAGGAAGCCGTAGCCGGGGTGCACGGCCTGCGCCCCCACCTGCCGGGCCGCCTCCACGATGGCGGCGGCGTTGAGGTAGCTGCGCCGGCTCGACGCCGGTCCGATCCGGACGGCCTGGTCGGCGAGGCGGACCGCCGCCGAATCGGCGTCGGCGGCGGAGTAGACCACCGCCGTTCGTACGCCGAGCTCCTTGCAGGCACGCAGCACCCGCAGCGCGATCTCGCCCCGGTTGGCGATCAGCACGGTCTCGAACATGGTCAACCACCCCGCGCCGTCATGCCGGATCCAGTTCGACGAGCGGCTGGTCGTACTCGACCGGCTGGCCGTCCTCGACGAGGATCGCGGCCACCCGGCCGGCCCGGTCGGCGATCACCTCGTTCATCAGCTTCATCGCCTCGACGATGGCCACCGGCTGGCCGGGGCGGACCAGGTCTCCCACCGCGACGAACGGCCGCGCGCCGGGTTCCGGCGCCCGGTAGAAGGTGCCGACGATCGGTGCCCGCACCGCGGCGCGCCCAGGCACCGGCGGCCGGAGCACCGCGGGTGCGGCGCCGGGCGCCGGCACGACCGCCGGTGCCGCCTCGGCCCGGGGCAGGGGTACGTCCGGTCGGGTCGCGTCCTCGGGGTGCCACTCGACCTCCAGCACCGCCGGTCCGCTGCGCAGCCGGATCCGGCGCACCGGCCCGGCCAGCTCGGCGATCAGGTGCTGCGCCTGCCTGCGCAGCCCGGCCAGCGCCTCCTCGCCGTTCATCCCGACGTCGTCGGACGCGTCGACTGTCGACAGCGCCCGGTCGGCGGCGGTCATCGCAGGCCCGCCCGGGCGCCGACGCGGTTCGCGCCGAACCGTCGGAAGCGTTGCCGGCGCAGGCGGACCAGCATGGCCGGCGGCACGTCCAGCAGCGGCAGGAGGTTGGCCAGCAGGGCGGCGCGCAACCGTTGGGCGGTCTCCGCGGGGTCGTCGTGCGCGGCAGTCGACGGCTCCGACACGACCTCGTCGACCACTCCGAGCCGGCGCAGGTCGGGCGCGGTCAGTCGCAACGCGCGGGCGGCCTGCGGTGCCGCGGAGCGGTCCGGCCAGAGGATCGCCGCGCACCCCTCGGGGCTGATCACCGAGTAGACGGCGTTTTCGAGCATCAGCACCCGGTCGGCCACCGCCAGCGCCAGCGCGCCGCCGCTGCCGCCCTCACCGGTGATCACCGCGAGCACCGGGGTGGGCAGCACGGTGAGGGTGAGGATGTTCTCGGCGATGGCCGCCGCCTGGCCCTGCTCCTCGGCGCTCACCCCGGGGTCGGCTCCGGGGGTGTCCACCAGGGTGACCACGGGCAGGCCGAGGCGGGCCGCGAGGCGCATGAGCCGCAGTGCCTTGCGGTGCCCGGACGGGCTGGCCATGCCGAAGTTGCGGGCGACCAACTCGGCGGTGGTGTGCCCCTTCTGGTGGCCGATGACCATCACGTGCCGGCCGGCCAACCGCGCCACCCCACCTACGATGGCCGGGCAGTCCGCGCCGAGCCGATCGCCGTGCAGCTCCACGAACCCGTCGAAGACGGAGTCCAGATAGTCCAGTGTGGTGGGCCGCCCGGGGTGCCGCGCCATGCGGACGGTGTCCCACGCGTCGCGTACCGCCGGGGTGCCTGCGTCTCCCTCGGCCGCCGGGCCCGCCGGCCGCGCCAGGACAGTGCCGTCGTCGGCGAGGCGCTCGCGGTGCGACGCCGGCTCCTGCCGGGGTACGGACGAACGCGCCGGACGGCCGGCGCGGGTCGCGGCGAGCAGCGCCATCAGCCGTCCGCGCAGCGACCGGCGCTGCACCACCATGTCGACCTGCCCGTGTCGGAGCAGGAAGTCGGCGGTCTGGAAGCCCTCCGGCAGGGCCCGCCCGGTGATCTGGCGGATCACCCGGGGGCCGGCGAAGCCCATCCGCGCGCCACTCTCGGCGAGCACCAGATCGGTGTTGGTGGCGAACGAGGCGGCCACCCCGCCGTAGGTCGGGTCGGTGAGGACGCTCACGGTGAGCAGCCCCGCCTCGCGCAACGCGGCGATGGCCTGACTGACGGTCGCCATCTGCATCAACGACAGCGCGCCCTCCTGCATCCGCGCCCCGCCGGAGGCGGTGATCACGACGAGCGGGGTGCGGTCGTCCAGCGCCCGTTCGGCCGCCCGGGTGATCAGCTCGCCCACCGCGCAGCCCAGGCTGCCACCGAGGAAGCGGAAGTCCATCACCGCCAGGGCCACCGGGTGCCCACCGATGGTGGCCGTGGCGCAGACGACCCCCTCGGCAAGACCTGTGCTGGCCCGCGCGCCGGTGAGCCGGTGCGGGTACGGCAGCACGTCGACGAAGTCGAGCGGGTCCGCCTCCGGCAGCCGGTCGGAAAGCAGGCGCAGCGAACCCGGGTCGACGAGTTGGCGCAGGCGTTCCGGCGCGCCGAGTCGCGCATGCTCCCCGCACTCCGGGCAGACGTCGAGGTTGCGGCGCAGCCGTTTGCGGTAGAGCAGGCTGGCGCAGCCGGCGCAGCGGGACCAGAGCTGCTCTTCGCGCGGCGCGGTGGCCGTCACGACCGCCGCCCGGTGTCCGGGGCGTCGAACCGGTAGAAGCACCGCGCCATGGCGTCGCGCGGTGAGCGCCAGGTCGACAGGTACGGCGACACGTACGGGCGCAGGCGGTCACTGACCCGGATGAACTCGGGATGGTCACGAGCGGCCTCCACAGCGCCCTCCGCCGGCTGCGCGGTCTCGAGCAGGTGCACATAAAGGTCGTGCAGTCGGTACAGCGAGCGGTGCCGGACACCGACCAGGCGCGGCAGCTCCGTCGCGTCCGACTCAGCGAAGATCTCGGCGACCCGCTCCTCGGCGGTCGGATCCACCTTCGCGACGATCAGCGATCGGTCCATACTGGGCCTCCCCCCACAGCGTCCGGCCGGCGACGGGTGGCCCCCGGACGCGCTGGACGACTGCCGACACGATGCGCCGATCCTCGTCACGGCGGCGTCACCGCGGCGGGTCGGTCAGCGACGGATGGTGGTGACGCTGCGTTGACGCAACCTGTGTATCAGCTATGTGCCGAGCGTGCTCCACGCGCTAATGTTTGTGCAGTTCAGAACCGATCTCGGGTTGGCTGTCGCTAATAGAAGGTCCACACTGGCGTTGACGCAACGTGACCGTTATTGATAATCTTCAGCGTGGTCAGTCCGGCGGCCTCGGCGGGCGGGGCCGCGCCCGACCACGCCGCGATCGGTGGGGTCGACAGTGGCGTCGAGGGCAACCGATCCGGGACACAGCAGACAGTCGGGACGAGCGTTCCGCAGGGGGTGCCGCCGTGGCCGCTGATCCGTCCGTGCCGACCGCCGGAGACCCGCCCGAGGAGGGCGTCTCACTGCACCTGCTCGGAGGCTTCCGACTCCTCCGCGAGGCGGTGCCGGTGGTGGTGCCGCGCGGGCTGCAACGGGTGATCGCGCTGATCGGGCTCCGCCCCGGCGCCACCCGCAGCCAGCTCGCCGGGCTGCTCTGGCCCGACGCGTCGGAGGAACGGGCGCTGTCCTCCCTGCGTACCGCCCTGTGGCGGCTGCGACAGGACCCGTGCTGCCCGATGACAGTGGCCAGCGACACCGTACGCCTCGGCCCGGCGGTCCGGCTCGACGTGGACGACCTGGTGGGCACAGCGGCCCGGGTCCGGGACGGCGACGACCCGCGCACCGCGGCCGGGGCGCTCGCCGCCGGGAGGCACGACCTCCTCCCCGGCTGGTACGACGACTGGGTGCTGCTGGACCGGGAACGCCTGCGCCAACTCCGACTGCACATGCTGGAACAGGTGGCCGGGCACCACCTGGCCGCGGGGCGGCACGGCGAGGCCCTCGAAGCCGCGTTGGAGGCGATGGCCGCCGAGCCGTTACGGGAGACACCACACCGACTGGTGGTTCGCATCCACCTGGCCGAGGGCAACGCCTTCGAAGCCGTGCACGCCTTCTACGTCTATCGGGACCTGTTGCGCCGGGAGCTGCGGCTGGAGCCGAGCCCCGCCATGAGCGCCCTGCTCGACGACACCCTCGCCCCGATCCGCCAGGCCAGCCGCGAGGCCATCACCGACCGCCCGTCACCCGCCGTTCGGCGTACCTGACGGCGGTGCCCGTCACCGCCCGGTCGGCGTACGTGACGGTGATGTGACAGGCGCTGCGGCACGGTGGGCGCACAGAGCACGTGGCACCGATCCCGAGGGGTCGGACAGGCCACCGGCGGAAGGGGTCCCATGAGTCGTCTACTGATCGTCAGCCGGATCATCCCGGGAGCGGAGGGGCGGGTCGCGCAGATCTTCGCCGAGTCCGACGCCACCGAACTGCCCAGCCTGACCGGGGTCACGCACCGATCCCTGTACTGCCTGCACGACCTGTGCGTACACCTGCTGGAGACCTCGGACGACGTCGACCCGGACGCGCTCGCGGCGGCCCGCAACCACCCACTCTTCCGACAGGTCAACGAGCGACTCTCCGCGCACACGTCGCCGTACCTGCCGACCTGGCGTTCCCCCCGGGACGCGATCGCCGGCTGCTTCTACCGGTGGGACGCGGCCGAGGCGCCAGCAGGAGCCTCGGCCAGCACCGAGGCGCCCGCTCCGCGCCCGGCCGTTACCGAGGCGCCCGCCGCGCACCCGGCCGGCTGACATGTCCGCCGCGCCGCCGCACGTCCTGATCATCGGCGCGGGCACGGGCGGGCTGTGCCTGGCGCACGGCCTGCGCCGCGCCGGGATCAGCGTCGCCGTCTACGAACGGCACCGCGACCGCGCCGAAGGGCTGCTCGGCTACCGGGTCGGCATCGGCCCCACCGGTAGCCGGGCGCTGCGGGAGTGTCTGCCCCCGGAACTGTTCGCCACCTTCCTGGCCACCTGCGCCCGGCCGCCGCACTACTTCAACGTCGTCACCCAGGGGCTCCGCCAGACCGCGTCGTTCCCGCTGCGGCCGAGCGCCGACCCGGTACGCACCGAACACTCGGTGGCCCGGATGGTGCTGCGCCAGGTGCTGCTGACCGGCCTGGAGGACGTGGTGCAGTTCGACAAGACCTTCACCCGGTACGAGCAGCGCGACGACGGCACGGTCACCGCGCACTTCGCCGACGGCACCAGCGCCACCGGCGACCTGCTGGTGGCGGCCGACGGCACCCATTCCGCCGTACGCCGCCAGTACCTGCCGCACGCCGTCACCCGCGACGCCGGGACGATAAACATCGCCACCCGGATCCCGCTGACACCGCACACCCGCGGTCTCATTCCGGAGCGGGTCCAGCAGGGCATCTCGCTGATCTTCGGCGTCGGCGGGATGATGGGCGTGCTGCACGTCATGGAGTTCAAGTGGGACCCCGAACGCGCGATCAAGCCCGGCGTCAGCGAGCCCGACGCCGCCCTTCTCCGGGACTGGCCCGGCCTGGCCCACGACACCACCACCGACAACATCAATCTGATCATCTGGAGTGCGGCCAACCGGTTCCCGGCCGACATCATGGAACGCCGCGGCGAGGACCTGGTGCAGGTCGCCCTGGACCTCACCTCGAACTGGCACCCTCACCTACGGGAACTGCTCGCCCACGCGGACCCGGCCAGCGCCCTACCGATCAAAGTGTCCACGTCCGAACCGGTGCCGCCCTGGAAGAGCAGCACCGTCACCATGCTCGGCGACGCCATCCACACCATGACCCCGGGTCGGGGCGTGGGCGCGAACACCGCGCTGCGCGACGCCCGCCTGCTCTGCGCACAGCTCAGCCGCGCCACCGCCGGCGACAAGACGCTGCTCCAGGCGGTCGCCGACTACGAGGCCGTGATGGCGCCGTACGGCTTCGCCCGGGTCGCCGAATCGCTGAACCGCAGCGGCACCAGCGGCGACGACCGGATGTACCGACCGGTGGTGGGTCGGCTCGCGCTGCTCGGCGCGCGCGGCTACTTCGGAGTGACCAGTCGGGTACCACGGCTCCGTCGCCGGTTCGTTGACGACTTCCACACCTACGAGGGCGACCGGGACTGACCCCGGCATCGCCCGACCCGGGCTCGGCGTCCCACGCCGGGCCCGGGTCTCATCGTGTCCGGAGTGCTCGACCCGACCGATCCATGCCCGGCCCGGTCTCGTCTCGTCGGATTTGGCGTGATCGGACGACGCAGTGTTACGCGGCAGGCACCGGCTGAGGTGGCTGGCCCACCGGCAACGCTGACGGCCGATCCTGCCTGTCGTCGGCAATACGCGTGTGCGAAGCTGCGGCGAGTTTTTCTCGTGACTTTTCCAACGAGCTGAGAGGGAGGTTCGCCGTGGCGTGGTCTTTCGGACACTCGCTGATAGTGGTACTGGCACTGTTGCTGGGCCTGGCCGCCGGGTGGCTGCTGCGCGGCCGACGGGGCGTACAGGGCAATTCGATTGTGGATGGTGACCCCGTCGCCGGGCTGGCCGTGATCACCACGCCCACGCCGGCTGCCACCACCGACGAGGGGCGGCCTGTGGCCGCCGTCGACCCGGCACCCACCGCGGTCGCCGACGAACCGGTACCGGTCGACACGGTCAGCGCGCCAGCCGCGCTGACCGAACCGGTCGGTCCCGCCCCGGTGCCCGTGCCGGCGGAGGCTCCGAGCACCGTCGACCCGGCGGACATGGCGCTGACCGAGGACCCGCCGCCCGTACCGGCCACCGAGCAGCCCGACGCCGCTGAGCTGCGGCAGGAGCCAAGCGTGGACTCGGCCGCCGAGCCGATCACTGTCGACGACCAGCCCGCCCCGGCGGCCGTGGTCGCTCCCCGCCAGCCCGCGGACGACCTCCCGCCGGCCGACGCGGCACCGCTCGACACGACGCCGGCCGACGACGCGGCGATCGACGATGCGCCGGTCGCGGCCACCCCCGCCGACAGCGCGCCGGCCGACGACGCGGTGGCCTCCGTCCGCGCATCCGACGATGCGGAGACCAAGGCCACGGCAATCGACCCGGCAGAGGCACAGACGACCGCCGAGCCGATGCACTCCGACCCGGTGAACGCCGACTCGGTGAACGCCGAGCCGGCCCAAGCCGAGTCCGCGGTCGACGCCGCGAAGGCCGAGCGGTCGGCGGTGGCCGCGCCTCCGGTCCGCCCGAGCGCCGCCGCGACCCCTCCGGTCCGTTCGGCCGCCGACACGACGATCAGCAGCGTCGACGCCGACCCGACGGGCCCGGCCGACGACTTCCGCCGGATCCAGGGGATCGGGCCGAAGATGGCGGCCGCGTTGCAGGACGCCGGCGTGCGCACGTACGGCCAGCTCGGCGAGTTGGACGAGCCGGCACTGCGCGACCTGATCCGGGCCGCCGGCCTGCGCGCCGCACCTGGGCTGGCAAGTTGGCCGCAGCAGGCACGCGTGCTCGCCGGCGCCGGCGACGAGATGGCAGCGGTGCTGCCGAGCGGCAACCAGGCCTGACCGCCTGCATCCGAGCCCCCGGCAGCCGTCCACCGCGACGGCACGCCGGGGGCTCGGTCGTAGGTGCCGAAAACTCCTCCGACGCCCACCGCGCCGGGTGATCGACTCGGGATTCAGAAAACCGCGCGATCCACCCGACCCGGACACCCCGACTTCCAGAAACCCGAGTCGATCACCCCGCCAGCGGCCGCCCACCCGCGCCCACGCGCCCGGTCACCGGCGCGGGGGTGACGTCGAGGCTCAGGCGCGCAGCTCGGCCGCGAGGTCGCCGATCGACGCCATCGCGTACCGCTGCATTCCTGGACCGAAGGTGATGCGTGTGGCGCCCTGCCGGCCCAGCTCAACCACGGATTCCCGGTCTGGTCCAGCGGCCATGTTGATCGGCCCGGAGATGCCGTCCCGCAGCTGCGGGAGCACCTGCTGCGGCGCCAGGATCGGGTAGACGCAGTCGGCGCCGGCAGCCACGTACAGGCGGGCTCGTTCCACCGCCTCGGCCGGGTCACCCGTCCCGACCAGGAAGGTGTCGACGCGGGCGTTGATGAAGAGGGCGTCGCCCGCCTCCTCACGTACCTCGGCCAACCAGTCGGCGTGCCGCCGGGGGTCCTTGAGGGTGGCGTCTCCCTCCGAGTCCTCCAGGTTGCAGCCGACAACGCCGGCCTCCAACAGCCGTCCGACCAGCTCGCGGGGGGCGAGGCCGTAACCGCCCTCGACGTCGGCGGACACCGGAACGGACACGGCGCGGACGATGCGCGCGACCGCCGCGAACATCTCGTCCGGTGGGGTCGCGCCGTCCTCGTAGCCGAGCGAGGCGGCGACGCCCGCGCTCGGGGTCGCGAGCGCCGGGTAACCGGCGTCGGCCAGCACCCGGGCGCTGGCCGCGTCCCAGGGGCCCGGCAGAACGAGCGGATCGCCGGCGGCCCGGTCGTGGTGCAGGGCACGGAAGGTGGAGGCTGTCATCGTTGTCGTCTCCCGACGGGCTGCGGAGGGCGGAGCTCAGGCGGTGTATCCGCCGTTGGAGTCAAGCACGGTGCCGGTGACCTGACCGGTCCACCCTACGTTTGGTGGACCGACCGGTCAACAATTGCTACGCTGGTCAGATGGCCAGGCCACGGCAGTTCGACGAGGAGCAGGTGATCCGCGCCGTCCGGGACCAGTTCTGGGACGCCGGCTACGCGGCGACCTCACTGGAAGACCTGGTACGCGTCAGCGGGCTGGGCAAGGGCAGCCTCTACGGCGCCTTTGGCGACAAACACCGGCTGTTCCTGAAGGCGCTGCGGGAATACACCGACACCAGCGGCGGCTACCTGCGCGAGATGCTCACCTCCGCTCCCCGCGCCCTGGACGCGCTACGCGCGTTCGTCATGGCACCGGTGAACGACCCGGGTGGTGCTGCCGCCCGGCGCGGCTGTCTCATGGCCAACAGCACGTACGAACTCGCCACCAGCGACCCGGACGTCCTCGCCGAGGCGCGGCGCACCTACGAGGCGACGACCGTCCTGGTCGCCGAGAGCGTCGGGCGGGCCCAGGACGAGGGCGACCTGCCGCGCGACGTCGACCCGGTCGAGACCGCGCGTGCGCTGCTCGCCGCACAGCAGGGCCTGGTGTTCATGGGGCGGACGGGGCTGGACATCGACACCCTGACCGCCACGGCCCGCACCCTCGCCGCCAAGCTCCTACCGGACGCCTGACACCACCCGACCGGAAGCGCGGTTATTTGATCTTGCGGGTGGACCGGACCACGATGCTCTCGTACTCCGGGTGCTTGACCACCCAGTCGGCGATGAACGGGCAGATCGGCACGACGGTCCGGCCCTTGCTCCGCGCATCGTCCAGCACGGCCCGCGCCAGCGTCGACCCCACGCCCTTGCCCTCGTACGCCGGATCGACCTCGGTGTGGGTGTAGGCGATGATCGAGCCGGTCAGCTGGTAGGTGACGAACCCGACGGCCGCGCCCGCCTCGTCGCGCGCCTCGAAACGCTCCCGCGCCGACGCGTCTGTCACGGTGAACTGCACCCGACCATCCAACCACCCGGCCCGGCGACGCTCGCTGCGAGGCCGGCAGGGGACGCGACCCCACGCGCATTGTCTCGGCCGCAACGGGAACGCAACGCCTCCGGGCACATCGTGGGAGGAGACACGTCACCATGGCGAATCCATCGACGGACGGCGGCTTCGCCGTCGTCGAGATGTTCACGTCCCAGGGCTGCAACAGTTGCCCTCCCGCGGAGGAGTTGCTGAGCGAGATCGAGCGCGACGCACGGGACCGGGGCCAGAACGTCTTCACCCTCGGGTTCCACGTCGACTACTGGGACGACCTGGGTTGGCCCGACCAGTTCGCGGACGCGGCCTACACCGCGCGCCAGGAGTCCTATGCCCGCGCGTTCGGCACCCGGGGTCTGTACACCCCGCAGATGGTCGTGAACGGCACCGTCGAGTTCGTCGGTTCCGATCGCCGGCGGGCGGCCGCCGCGATCATGTCCGCCATGGCCTCGACCGCCACCACACCACTGGCGCTCTCCATTGCCAACCTGGGCAATGACCGGGTGATGGTGGACTACCGGACCGAACAGCCGCCGGAGCGCGCGGTGTTGCAGGTGGCGGTCGTGGAACGGGACCTGACCAGCGAGATCGCCCGGGGGGAGAACGCCGGGCGGACGCTGCGGCAGGACAACGTCGTACGCGCATTCAGGTCGGTGGGCCTCGACGCCGAGCGGGGGCAGGTGGAGCTGGCGACACCACCTGGTCTCGATCCGCGGAGGGCCAGCGTGGTCGGCTATGTCCAGGAGAACGGCGAACGGGCGATCGTCGGCGCCACGGCCATCGAGCTGTCCACCGCGTAATCTCGGCCCATGCGGATGGTGCGGGGTGCGAGGGTTTTCGGTGGCTGACGCGGACGACGTACGTCGGGTGGCGCTGGCCCTGCCGCACACGGTGGAGAACCCCAGTGACGGCTTCGACTTCCGGGTGGCCGACAAGGGCTTCGTCTGGTCCTATCCGGAACGGACACCGGGAAAGCCTCGGGTGATCCGGCTGGACATCGCTGTGCTGTTCGTCGGCGACGAGGCCGAGAAGCAGGCTCTCCTGCTCGGGGAGCCCGAGGTCTTCTTCACCGCGCCCGGTTACGACGGGCTGCCCCTGGTGTTGCTGCGTCTGGCGGCGGTCGACCTGGACCGGTTGACCGAGCTGGTGACCGACGCGTGGCGGATGCGCGTGCCGGACGCGCTGGTGAACGACCGAGAGGGCGAACCGCTGGGCGACCGTGCGGGCGCCGGCAAATAGCGACATCAGCACGCAACGCGTTTGACACATTGACGGGGATCTCGGTACTCCATTACCGTGGCCGAGAGAGCGCTCTCTCACCTGACCTTCCCCCCAATTCAGACGCAAAGCGCTGGACCCGGCAAGGGCCGCACCCGGCGCGCGATGGAGGCACGATGAAACCTCCCGTCCCCCACCGCCGATGGGCCCTGGCCGCCGCCACCGCGCTGGCCCTGGTCGTCGGCGGCCTCGCCGTCCCCGTCACCCGCGCGGCCGAGGCCGCACCCGTCGGCGCCGGCAGCTACACCACCACCCCGGTCGGCCCGCTCCCCAGCGGCTGCGGCGCGATGTCCAGCAATCCCCGACAGTTCGCCACCGCGAACGCGCCCGCCGGGCCGATCCCCACCAACGACTGGTGGTCCTCGCTGCTGTGGAAGCGCACCGACTGCTCGTTCAGTGAGCCGCTGCACGCTCACCCGATCTCGTACGACACCTTCGGCGACGGGCTCGGCTTCTCCGCCAACTCCACGCCCGCCATCAGCGGCACCGCCACCGGTGTCGGTGAGTTCCACTACCCGTACGTGCAGGACATCCGGGTCGGTGTGGCCGGGCTCGCCGCGCCCCTGGTGAAGGTCGACGGCTGGACGGACTGGACGGTCAGCCCGCACTGGAGCGACGGCACGCGCACCATGCGCGCGACCATCGGCCATGGTCTGCCCTTCGCGTACTTCCAGACCACCGGGGGGAACGCGCAGATCAGCACCGCCGGCACCCCGGACGTCTGGTCCAACAGCGGCGCCACCGTCGGCTTCCGGGTCAACGGCCACGACTACGTCGGGTTCGCGCCCAGCGGTGCCAGCTGGACCGTGGCGTCCGGCCGGATCTCGTCCACCCTGGCCGGCCGCGGCTACTTCTCCGTGGCCCTGCTGCCGCCGACGTCCAGCGCGACCGAGCGCGCCGCGCTGGCCGCGACCTACGGTCAGTACGCGCACGCCCACGTGACCGGCACCCAGGTCTCGTACGCCTACAACCCCGCGACCAGCGGCCTGACCACCACGTACGCGTTCACCACGACCGCCCGGGAGGGCAACGCCACGCAGACGGTGGTCAGTCTCTACCCGCACCAGTGGAAGTCGCTGAGCGGTTCCACAGCGATCACGCCGACCTACCCGTCGGCGCGTGGCCGGATGAAGGTGCTCACCGGCGTCAACCAGTTCCGCACCGCCATGAAGTTCCAGGGCATCCTGCCGGAGCTGCCGGCCGTCGGCGACGGCAGCGGTGGTGACCTGTCGACGCTCACCGGGCACCTGGCCGCCACCCGCGCCAACCCGATGGACCAACGCGGCAACGACACCTACTGGACCGGCAAGGGGCTCGGCCGGGCCGCGCGGATCGCCGAGATCGCCGATCAGGTCAACGACACCACGACGCGCGACAGCGCGCTGAACGCGATCCGCAGCACGCTCACCGACTGGTTCACCGCGTCCAGCGGCAAGACCAGCCGGGTCTTCTACTACGACAACAACTGGGGCACCCTGATCGGCTACCCGGCGTCGTACGGGTCCGACCAGGAGCTCAACGACCACCACTTCCACTACGGCTACTACATCGCCGCCGCTGCGACCCTGGCGAAGTTCGACCCGGCCTGGGCGGCCACCAGCCGCTACGGCGGCATGGTCGACCTGCTGATCCGCGACGCCAACAACTACCGCCGCGGCGACACCCAGTTCCCGTACCTGCGCGACTTCGACATCTACGCCGGGCACGACTGGGCGTCCGGGCACGGCTCCTTCGGCTCCGGCAACAACCAGGAGTCCTCGTCGGAGGGGATGAACTTCGCGAGCGCCCTCATCCAGTGGGGGCAGACGACGGGTAACACCGCCATCCGCGACGCCGGCGTCTTCCTCTACACCACGCAGGCCGCCGCCATCCAGGAGTACTGGTTCGACGTCGGCGACCAGAACTTCCCCGCCGCGTTCGGGCACTCGACAGTCGGCATGGTCTGGGGTGACGGCGGGGCGTACGCCACCTGGTTCAGCGGCGAGCCGGAGATGATCCAGGGCATCAACCTGCTGCCGGTCACCGGCGGTCACCTCTACCTGGGCAACAACCCGGCGTACGTGCGGACCAACTATGCCGAGCTCGTCCGCAACAACGGCGGACAACCGACGGTGTGGCAGGACATCCTCTGGCAGTTCCAGGCCCTCGGCGATCCCGACGCGGCGCTGGCGAACCTCCGCGCGAACCCGGGCTACACCCCGGAGGAGGGCGAGAGCCGGGCGCACACGTTCCACTGGATCCGTAACCTCGCCGCCCTCGGCAACGTGGACACGACGGTGACCGGCAACCATCCGTTGTCCGCGGTCTTCTCCCGCAACGGGGCCCGCACCTACGTGGCGTCGAACCCGACGGCGACGCCGATCACCGTGACGTTCTCCAACCGCACCACGCTCACCGTGGGAGCCGGCAAGACGGCCACCACCGGGGCGTACACCTGGAGTGGCGGCAACGCGGCCGGCGGTGTCCCCCCGACGACGCCGACGGACCCCCCACCGACGACCGACCCGCCGACGACCCCGGGCAATCCGACGCGGTACCTGCTGCCCGGGGGCGGGTTGGGCGCCGCCGGCAGCGCGGCCACGACGACTGTCGCGGCGGCAAACGGAAACCACGACGGTACGCCCACCAGCGCCCAGGTCTTCACGGCGACCGGCCTCAACCTCGCCTACGCCGGCGGGCAGACGGCATTCGACCTGTTCGTGGACGCCGGGACGGCGGTCGGCAACGGCGTGCAGGTACGGATCTCCTACGACCTCACCGGCAACGGTAGTTGGGAACGGGTGGAGACGCTGCGCTACTTCGCCACCGACCCGGTCACCGGCTACGAGCACTACACGCAGAACGCCGGCCTGTCCTCGGCCACCGGCACCTTGGGCGCGCTGAGCAACGGCACGGTCCGGGTGGAGGTCTGGTCGGCGATCGGCAACAACCCGACCACGCTGGGCATCGGCAACCAGTCGGTGTTGCGGCTCCCGTACTCCTGATCGACAGGTTCGAACGCGACACGACGTCGGCCGGTGTGGAGGACCAGGATCGGTCCCCCACACCGGCCGGCGCTGTGCGGTCAGTCAGTCGTTCTCAGGAGGCGGTGCAGGTGGGCGTGATGCCGGCCCCACTGCCAGTGCCCTGGAAACCGAACTCGGTGACCTGGCCGGCGCCGAGGCGGCCGTTGTAGTCCACGTTGGCGAACCGCACCGCGCCGGTCGAGCCAGTGGCCGTCGCGCTCCAGGTGTTGGTGACACTCGCACCACTGGCAAGGGTGACGCCGACATTCCACCCGTTGGTTCCGGCGGAGCCGGCGGTCACCTTCACTGTGGCCACGAAGCCACCGGTCCACGAGTTCAGTGACACCGACGCCGAGCAACCACCCGTACCCGGCGGTGGAGTGGTGGGCGGCGGGTCCGTCGGCGGGGGCGTCGTCGGCGGCGGGTCCGTGGGCGGCGGCGTGGTGGGGATGGCAGGGCCGGCGTTGAGGGCGTTCAGAACGTTGGTGTACGCGGCCTTCTTGTTGCCGTTGCAGTCGAACAGCAGGGCGTTGTCCGAGCCACGCCACGAGTCGCAGTCCCGCACACCCCACACCGTGATGCCGGTGCAGCGCGAGACGTTCATGCAGGCGCGGGTGACGGCGCCGTAGATGTTGGCCTGGTTGCCGCCGGTCATCACGTCCAGCTCGGTGATCTGCACATCCACACCGAGATCGGCGAACCGCTGCAGGTTGGCCTGATAGTCACCGGCCAGCGAGGTGCCCAGGTGCGACTGGAAGCCCACACAGTCGATCGGCACGCCACGGGACTTGAAGTCCCGCACCATGTTGTAGATGCCCGTCGACTTCGCGTTGATCCCGTCGGTGTTGTAGTCGTTGTAACACAACTTCGCACCCGGATCCGCTGCCCGCGCCGCCCGGAACGCCGCCTCGATCCAGTCGTTACCGGTGCGCTGAAGGTTCGAGTCACGACGCCCACCACCGCCGCCGTCGGCGAACGCCTCGTTCACCACGTCCCACGAGTGGATCTTCCCTCGGAAATGCGTCGCCACCTGGGTGACGTGGTTGATGGCCGCGTTACGCAACGCGCTGCCGGACATGCCCTGCGCCCAGCCCGGCTGCTGCTGATGCCACAGCAGCGCGTGGCCGCGCACGCTCATACCGTTGGCCTGCGCGTGACTGACCAGACGATCGCCGCCGGTGTAGCTGAACCGACCCTGCTGCGGCTCGGTGGCGTCCCACTTCATCTCGTTCTCGGCCACGACACTGTTGAACTCACGGTTCAGGATGGTCGCGTACACGCTGGTGGAGAGCTTGCCCGTCGCGACGGCCGCGCCGAAGTAACGGCCCTTCTCGGCCGCCGAGGCCCGCAGGGTCGTGCCGGCGCTGGCCGTTGAGGTCAGCGTCATCGTCATGCCGGCGGCGAGGGCGCCGGTAACGGCGATGGTCACCGCCGCTCGCAGGGCTCTTCTGTGATTCATGCGGATTCCTTCTCTGGGGTGGTGCAGCGATGGAGACGCACGCCCGAATCCGCTCCTGCGACATGGGAGACGTCAGCAACGGTCGCCGTCGCGGCAGCGGTGCGGGGAGTCCTGACCCGACGTCCGGCATGCCCTGGGCGGACGTCGCGGGTCGAGGTGCCACAGCAGGTTCGCCCGGTGAACCACAGGTGCGGCTGCCCTCAACCATCGACTGTGAGCGATAACATGCCGTTCGTCAAGTCGTAACCAACCGCGCCGGGCCACGGGGCGCTCCCTCGCGGTGGTGGGGCACGTCGCGTGCTGCCGGAGCCGCGCCGAGCACGGCTCCGGCAGCACCCGTCACTGGAACGTAGCGTCGTCGACGAGGAGGCTGTCGGTGCCCTCGGCCGTCTCGACGTAGAAGGCGGCGCTGGTCAGGGTGCCGCTCCACGACACGGTCGTGGTGCCGGTGAGCAGGGTCCAGCCGTTGACGTTCACCCCCACCGCCGGGGTCAGCTGGAGGTAGTTCGTCGTGCCGTTCGCGGTCACCGACAACGTCGCCTTCGCCGACGGGGTGCCGCTCTGTGCTCGTACCCAGACGTTGGTGGTGTAGCTCTTGCCGTTGGTGAGCTTGGCGGTCACGTCCTGACTGGGGCCGTTCCAGGCGCCGGTCCGGCCGGTGATCGACAGCGATCCGCTGCCGCCGTGCGCGACTGTGGTGTTCCTGGCGAGCGTTCCGCTGCCGTGCACACCCCAGCCCGTCGTGCCGTTCTCCACGTCGCCGTTGGTGAGCAGGTTGGCGGCGCTGCCGCCGGTGCCGCTGAACTGCCACCAGTTGATGTTGAACAGGTTGCCGCTGCCGCCGGCGAAGCGCAGGTAGAGATCATGGGTGCCGGTCGCTCCGCTGACCGCGCAGGTGGTGGTGCTCCAGCTCTGCCAGCCGCCGGCGCCGCCCACGGTGCAGGTGCCCACGGTCGGGCCGTTGACGCTGTCGAGGCGTACCTCGATCCGGCCGCCGCTCGTGGCCGACGCGACCCGGGCGCTGAACGAGGTCGCACCCGCGCCGAACGCCACGCCCTTGACCTTGATGTAGTCGCCGTTCTCGATCCAACCGACGTTCATCCCGCCCTCGCTGGACGCCTCGGTCTCGATCCCCGAGCCCCAGGCGATCGTCTCCGCCTCCTGTCGCACGTACGGGTTCAGCGTGCCCACCTGCGGGGCACCGGTGTTCGTCATCGTGATAGTCGGGAACAGGCCATTGCTGGTGTAACTGAACTTCTCCACCGCGACCGAACGGGTGTAACCACCGCCACCGGGCAACGCCCCGTTGTGATAGAAGAAATACGAACCACCCTGGAAATCAATCACACCCGCGTGATTGGTGAAGCTAGCGCCCTGCCGCGGCATGATCGTTCCCCGATATGTCCACGGCCCCGTCGGCCCGGTCGCCGTGGAGTACGCGATGAACTCGGAGCAGCACTCGGCCGCGAACACGTTGTAGTACAACCCGTTGCGCTTGAACACCCACGGCCCCTCCTCATACAGCGTCGGCCGACTGGCATTACCGTTACGGGTACCGAACCCCGCCGTCGTGAGTGGAATGCGTGTCGCACTGCCGGAGAACGAAATCATGTCCGGGTTCAACTTCACGTACCACAGACCCGGGTTACCCCAGTACAGATACGCCTGCCCGTCATCGTCGATGAACGCGTGCGGGTCGATTTCGTTGTTGCCGACCAGTGGTCGACCGAGCGCGTCGCGGAACGGCCCGGTCGGGCTGTCGGCCACCCCGACGCCGATGACCATCTGCCCGTTGGAGCGCTGGCGCACCGGCACGTACCAGTAGAACTTTCCGTTACGCGGAACGACCTGTCCGGCCCACGCGTTGGCGTCCGCCCACGCGAACGTCGCCAGATTCATCGGCGAGCCGTGATCGGTCCAGTTCACCATGTCGGCGGACGAGTACACCCGCCACTCACGCATTGTGAAATAGGTGGAACCGTCCTCGTCATGTCCGGTGTAGAGGTAGACCCGGCCGTTGTGCACCATCGGCGCCGGGTCGGCGGTGTAGATGTTCTGGACGATCGGATTGTCGGCCTTGGCCGTACCCGGGATCAGTGCGAGGACACAGGCCATGCTTGCCAGCCAGGCGATGGCTCGCCTGGCCCGGCGTGTGGCCCGAGTTGTGGTTCGATCCTTCACTTTCACGATTACTCCCACAGAGAGTGCGCGTGCGGATGTCTGACTGAGCGGGCGCCGCCGTCCCGACGGCCGCCCGAACGGGCTTTGCCGTCCGCGCGCCGGGCAGCACGACAGGCAGTCCTGTTAGCGCTAACAGTCTTATGTGATTGCCCCCTCCCCCATCTGAACTGGATTTTTGTGAGGCACGGGATGACCGTCGTAACCACATCGCAGCATTGAGGTATCGACGTTGACATCGAGGATTTACGATGCACGGTACTGAGCTACCGGACGGGCGTCAACGGAGGGAAGGCCGTCGCCAACCGTCACACACGGTAACGCTCCGAGGATCGCAGGCTCGACGGATGTCCGTTTCGGACCACAGCCGCCACCGGACCCGGTGGCGCCGGGCCAGGTCCTCGCTGGAATGGGTCGGCGAGGCGCCCTGGGGGTTGCGGGCGTGTTAACGACGAACTATGTTAGCGATCACATCGATGTGCCGCGATAAGCGCAGGGGTGGGCACCCGGCGTCCACGGCGACCCACGTCCCACCCACCCCACCGCACCCGGCGTCGGCCCCTTTGCCGCCGACGACCCACCGCCATCGATGGCGGGCCCGACGTACCCGGCCACCTGGAGGTTCCCCATGCCACCCCTGCCCCTCAGCCGCCGCCACCTGCTTCAGGCCGCCGGAGCCACCGTGGTGGTCTCCGCGAGCGGCGTCGCCGTCTCCCCCGGGAGCGCGTCCGCGGCCGTCGTGCCCCCGGCCCGGCCCGACATCGGCGTCTCGGCGTATGCATTCGACCCGGGTCAGGTACGACTCACCTCCGGCCGTTGGATGGACAACCAGACCCGGACGCTCAACTACCTGCGGTTCGTCGACGTCGACCGGATGCTCTACAACTTCCGCGCCAACCACCGGCTGTCCACGAACGGCGCCGCCACCAACGGGGGCTGGGACGCGCCGAACTTCCCGTTCCGGACCCACATGCAGGGCCACTTCCTGAGCGCGTGGGCGTACGCGTACGCGGTGCTGGGCGACACGACCTGCCGGGACAAGGCCAACTACATGGTGGCCGAGTTGGCCAAGTGCCAGGCCAACAACTCCGCCGCCGGGTTCGGCGCGGGCTACCTCTCCGGCTTCCCGGAGTCCGACTTCACCGCGCTCGAGGCACGGACGCTTTCCAACGGCAACGTGCCCTACTACTGCATCCACAAGACCCTCGCCGGTCTGCTCGACGTCTGGCGCTACATCGGCAACACCCAGGCCCGTACGGTGCTGCTGGCCCTCGCCGGCTGGGTCGACACCCGGACCAGCCGGCTGAGCTCCAGCCAGATGCAGTCGATGCTGGGCACCGAGTTCGGGGGCATGAACGACGTGCTCACCGACATCTACCAGCAGACCGGCGACAGTCGATGGCTCACCACCGCGCAGCGGTTCGACCACAACTCCGTGTTCAACCCCCTGGCCTCCGGCCAGGACCAGCTCAACGGCCTGCACGCCAACACGCAGGTGCCCAAGTGGATCGGTGCCGCCCGGGAGTTCAAGGCCACCGGGACCACCCGTTACCGGGACATCGCCAGCAACGCGTGGCGAATCACCGTCGGCGCGCACACCTACATCATCGGCGGCAACAGCCAGGCGGAGCACTTCCGGCCGCCGAACGCCATCGCCGGCTACCTCAGCAACGACACCTGCGAGCAGTGCAACACGTTCAACATGCTCAAGCTGACCCGGGAGCTTTGGCTGCTCGACCCGAACCGGGCGGACTACTTCGACTTCTACGAGCGCGCGCTGATCAACCACCTGATCGGCGGGCAGAACCCGGCCGACAGCCACGGCCACATCACCTACTTCACCCCGCTGCGGCCGGGCGGACGTCGCGGTGTGGGCCCGGCGTGGGGTGGCGGCACCTGGAGCACCGACTACAACTCGTTCTGGTGCTGCCAGGGCACCGGCCTGGAGATCAACACGAGGTTGATGGACTCCATCTACTTCTACAACGGCACCACACTGAGCGTGAACCTGTTCACGCCGTCGGTGCTGAACTGGACGCAGCGCGGCATCACGGTCACCCAGACCACCAGCTTCCCGGTCAGTGACACCACCACGCTGACCCTGTCCGGCTCGATGAGCGGGTCGTGGAGCATCCGGGTGCGGATCCCGTCCTGGACCAGCGGCGCGACGATCGCCGTCAACGGCACCGTGGAGAACGTCACCACCACACCGGGCAGCTACGCCACTGTCACGCGCACCTGGGCCGCCGGCGACACCATCACCGTGCGGCTGCCGATGCAGGTCGCCGTCAAGGCCGCCAACGACAACGCCAACGTCGGCGCGATCACGTACGGCCCCTCGGTGCTGGCCGGCAACTACGGCAACACGGCCCTGAGCACCCTGCCCACCCTCACCGTCTCCTCGATCACCCGGACCAGCACCAACTCGCTCGCGTTCACCGCCAGCGCCAACGGGTCCACTGTGAACCTCGCCCCCTTCTACGACGCCCACGGCTACAACTACACGGTCTACTGGAACACCAGCGGCAGCGGCGGCCCCACCGGCAGCTACCGCCTGGTCAACGTCGGCACCGGGCTGGTCCTCGGTATCCAGAACATGTCCACCGCCGACGGTGGGCTGGCCGTGCAGTGGGCCGACAGCGGCACCGCGGACCACAACTGGGTGGTCATCACCGACGGCAACGCGGTCCGGTTCCGCAACGTCAACAGCGGCAAGGTGCTGGGTGTGGAGAACATGTCCACCGCCGACAACGCCCGGGTCCTGCAGTGGACCGACAACGGCACCGCCGACCACCGGTGGATCCTGGTGGACAACGGCGACGGCACCTACAAGATCCGCAACGTCAACAGCAACAAGCTGCTCGGGATCCTGAACGCGTCGACCGCCTGGGGAGCGCAGGCCGTGCAGGATTCCGACAACGGCAGCGCTGACAACCGGTGGAGGCTGGTCCGCAACGCCTGACCTCCGCCCCGCCAGGCGGGCTCACCGGCGCGGTCACCCGAAGGCCGCGCCGGTGACGCCGGGCGGGCGCCCGCCAGCGGTCGTACAGTGGGGAGGGTCCTGGCCCCAGTGAACGTGGCGGACGTGTCGGCTCGTGCCGCTTCCGCCCGGAAGGAGCACAGTGAACCGCCCCCTCCGCACCACGCTCGGCGGCGCGTTGACCGCCGCCATGCTGGCCACCGTCGCCGTCGCGCCGGCGCAGGCGCACCCCGCCGGGCGGCCGCCGGCCGTCCTCGCCCTCCCCGACGGGTTCCAGCCCGAGGGCATCGCCACCGCCGGCCGGTACGCCTACTTCGGCTCCCGCGCTACCGGTGCCATCCAGCGCGTCGACCTGGTCACCGGCCGGGGCACGACGATTGGCGCGGCCACCGGCACACCGTCGCTCGGCCTCAAGGTCGATCCACGTGGCCGGCTCTTCGTCTCCGGTGGCACGGCTGGCGACGCTCGCGTGCTCGACACCCGCACCGGCGAGGTGCTGGCCCGCTACCAGTTCGCCACCGCCCCGACGTTCGTCAACGACGTCGTGCTGACCCGCGACGCGGCATACTTCACCGACTCGAACCGGCCGGTGCTCTACCGGCTGCCGCTCGGTCGCCGTGGGGCGCTGCCGCCCGCCGACGCCTTCACCACGATCACGCTGACCGGCGCGTACGAGCAGGTCGGTACGGGTGTGAACCTCAACGGCATCGCCACCACACCGGACGGCCGGGCGCTGATCGTCGTCCAGTCCACCACCGGCACCCTGTACCGGGTCGACCCGGCGACCGGGGCGAGCACCGTCGTGGACGTGCCAGGCCACACCTTCACCAACGGCGATGGGCTGTTACTGCTCGGCCGCACCCTCTACGTCGTGCAGAACCGCCTCAACCAGATCGCGGTGGTCCGGCTGAACCACGCCGGCACCGCCGGAGCGCTCACCGGCACCATCACCGATCCGAACTTCGACGTACCCACCACCGTGGCCAAGGCGCTGGGCCGGCTCTACCTGCCCAACGCCCGGTTCACCACACCACCGACCCCCACCACGCCCTACACGGCCGTCGCGGTCCGCGCCCACTGAGTGACCCGAGGGGGTACGCGCCGCGCGGGTGCCCCCTCGGCCCACCGCTCTGGATCTCGATCGCCGATCGGCCGCCAGTAGGATCACTGGCACCCGGCGACGACTGTCGCCTCGTGCCCCCCGGAGTTCGTGTGGCTGCCCGTCCGTACCGGTTCCTGCGCCGAACCCTGGCCGTGGGCTGCCTTCTCGCCGCCGCCGCACTGCCGGCCGCGCGGCCGGCCACACCGTCGGCCACACCGCCGACCACGCCCACCAACGTCATCCCGGAACCCACGGTCCTGCGGATGCTCCAGATGAACCTCTGCAACAGTGGCCTCGCCGGCTGCTACACCGGCCACGCGATGGCCAGGGCCACCGAGGTGATTACCGCCGAGGCGCCCGACCTGGTCACCCTCAACGAGATCTGCGCGGGCGACCTGTCGACCCTGCGCGGGGTGTTCCAAACCGTCCACCCTGGCCAGACCATCGTGGCCGCGTTTCAGGCCGCCGGCGACCGCCCGAGCGGAGACGACACCCGCTGTCGCAACGGCCAACGGTTCGGCATCGGGCTGCTGGCCCACGTGCGGACGCCGGCCGCCCCGAGCAACGTGTACGCCGGAACCCACCCGACGCAGGACCTCGCGGACCCCGAGGAACGAGCCTGGCTCTGCGTCGACGTCGACGGCGCCCTGCTCGCCTGCACCACGCACCTGTCGGCCACCGGCTACCGGGTCGCGCTCACCCAGTGCGACCACCTGCTCGACACCATCCTGCCGACGATCGCCCGCGACGCCGGGTACGAGCCCACCGTGCTGGGCGGCGACCTCAACCTGCGCGCCGGGCACGACCCCGACGTGCGATCCTGCACCCCGCCCGGCCATCAGCGGATCGACGACGGCCGACTGCAACACATCACGGCGACCACCGACATCACGCTCTGCTGTCGCGCCCTGGTGCCCATGCGCGGCGCCACCGACCACCCCGGGCTGTTGGCCACCCTCACCATCGGCCCCAGCCGCCGGCCGGCCTGATCCGCCTCCTCAGCGGGCGCGGACGGCGCCGGCCGACCGCACGGCGTCAGCGCGGCGGCGTGTCCCGACGGGACGGGAACGGAGTACCGGGCTGGCCGAGGGTGGAGCGGGCGCGCAACCCGACCGGGTCGGGAGCAGCGGTGGGCACCGGGGCCGCTGGCTCCGCGAGCCGCCGCCCGTCCAGGTACGCGGAGCCGGCCCGGTCGTCGTCGGTCGGAGCGGCGAGCAGCGCGTAGAGCAGACCGACCACCCCGAAGAGCACCGCCAGCACGATCGGCACCAGCATGGTGCTCACCCCGGCGCCGACCACCTCGCCGGTCCGTTCGTGGCGGTGCACCGACAGGGCGCTCATGCCGGTGAAGTGCATCCCGTTGACGGCGATCCCCATGACCAGCGCGGAGGCGAAGATCGCCAACCCCCGCCGGACGGTCATCGCGAGCCACAGCGCGACGGTGGACGCCACCACGGCGATGACCACCGAGAGCACGACCCGGACCGTGTCGTAGCCGAGGCTGCCGTTGAGGCGCATGGCGGCCATGCCGGTGTAGTGCATGGAGGCCACGCCGGCGCCGGTGAAGATACCGCCGGCGATCAGGCGTACCGGATTCAGCCGGCCGGTGCCCACGATGGCCAGGCCGATACCGACCGCCACCACGGCGATGGCCGTGCTGGCCGCGGTCAGCGGCACGTCGTAGCGGATCCGGGTGTTCTCGACAGCGAAGCCGAGCATGGCCATGAAGTGCATCGCCCAGATGGCGGTGCCGCCCAGCGCCCAGGCCGACAGCAGACCCCACCACGCCCGCTGGCCGCTCGTCCGGGCCGTGCGGATGCGCCCGGCGCAGACCAGACCGAGGATCGAACCGAGCACGGACAACGCGTAGCTCAGCCCGGGCGTGATCCACCCGTACTCAAAGTGATTGATCTCCGCCACGGCGGCTTTCTCCCCATTCGTTACCGACGCGTCAACAAGACGCCTCGGCAATGATCAGGGGTGCCGTGATCAGGCGCAACAGTGCCCCCGGGCGATCCGAGGGGTGCCGTTGCGGTGACCGTCCGCTGCGTCGATTCACCGACGATAATGACTGGGCGTGATTGTCAGGCTGACGTGTGGTACGCGAGAACGCCTCGATTGACGGCCGCTATAGCCTGTCGAGCCGTCGACCGCAGCTCCGTTGTGGCACCGCCGGAGTCGGCAATCTGACCGAGCAGGTCGACGACCTGTCGAGCCCACCGGACGAAGTCACCGGCGGGCATCTCACCATCGATCTCGTGACCGCTGCCGAGCACCTTGGCCAGCGCCTCACCCCGGGCCCACCGGTAGACGGGCCAGGCGAAACCGAGATCCGGCTCCCGGGTCGCCGTCAGCCCCCGCGCCGCCTCGTCGGCCTCGATCTCCCCCCACAGCTTCAGCGTCTCGTCCACCGCGTCGGCCACCGGCCCGCGCGGCAGCGACGCCCGCTCGTCGACATCGCGGCGCGCCTCGAACACCACCACTGACACCGCGGCGGCCAGCTCGGCCGGGGACAACCCGTTCCACACCCCCCGGCGCAGGCACTCGGCGACCAGCAGGTCCGCCTCGGTCCAGATCCGGCCCAGCATCCGACCGGCGTCGGTGACCGCGCCGTCGCGGGCGAGGTAGCCACGCTCGGTGAGCAGCGCCACGATCCGGTCGAACGTTCGAGCGAGGGACCCCGTACGACCACTGACCCGCTCACGCAGCTCCTCGGTGTCGCGCTCCAGCCGCCGACGCCGCTCCGCCCAACGGGCGTGCTCCTCACGCTCGGGGCAGGCGTGGCACGGGTGGTGACGCAGTTCGGTGCGAAGCTGGGTGATCTGGTGGTCCTCGCCGGTCACCTGCCGGGAACGGCCCCCGCGTCGGCCACCGTGCCGATCCAGGCCGGTGCCGCTGACCTCGGCGGCGAGATCCCGCCGGGCGCCCGGCGACCGGTGGTTGAAGTGCTTGGGCACCCGGATCCGGGCCAACACCTCGGCCGGAGTGGTGAAGTCGCCGGGGCTGACCCGCCCGGCCCAACGGTCCTGGGTGAGCACCAGCGGCCGGGGCTCACCGAACCCACCGGTCGCCGGGTCCAGCACCACGGCCAGCCCGGCCCGCCGCCCCGACGGGACCCGGATCACGTCGCCGACCCGCAGCCGCTCCAGCGAGGCCACCGCGGCGGCCTTGCGCTGGGTCTGCCCCTGCCGGGCGATCGCCTTCTCCCGGTCGGCGATCGCCACCCGCAGCGCGAAGTACTCGTCGAAGTCGCCGTGGTGGCAGGCGGCCTCCGCGCCGTACGCCTCGATGGTCTCGGTGTTGCGCTGCACCTGCCGGGCCAGGCCGACCACCGACCGGTCTGCCTGGAACTGGGCGAACGAGGACTCCAGCAGGGCCCGAGCCGGCTCCGCGCCGACAGTGCCGACCAGGTTCACCGCCATGTTGTACGACGGCCGGAAGCTGGAACGCAGCGGGTAGGTGCGGGTGGACGCGAGCCCGGCCACCTGCCGTGGGTCGGTCTCCGGGGACCACACCACGACGGCGTGCCCCTCCACGTCGATGCCCCGACGGCCGGCGCGCCCGGTGAGCTGGGTGTACTCCCCCGGGGTCAGGTCGACGTGCGCCTCGCCGTTGTACTTGACCAGCCGTTCCAGCACCACGCAGCGGGCCGGCATGTTGATGCCCAGCGCGAGGGTCTCGGTGGCGAAGACCGCCTTGACCAGGCCGCGGACGAACAACTCCTCGACGATCTCCTTGAACACCGGCAGCATGCCGGCGTGGTGGGCGGCCAGGCCGCGTTCCAGGCCGTCCAGCCACTCCCAGTAGCCCAGCACCGTCAGGTCCTCGCCGGGAATGGCGGTGACCCGCGACTCGACGACCCGGCGGATCTCGGCCCGCTCCTCCGCCGAGGTGAGCCGCAGCCCGGCGGCGAGACACTGCTGCACTGCTGCGGCGCAACCGGCCCGGCTGAAGATGAACAGGATTGCCGGTAGCAGACCCTCCCGGTCCAGTCGGTCGACGATGTCCGGGCGCGACGGGCCACGCCAGCGCGGGCCACGCCGGCCGGCACCGGGCCCGGCGCTGCGCCCCTCACCCAACTCCAGCCGCCGCGCGGTCTCCCGGGTATAGCGCAGCAGCTCCGGGTGCACGTCGTGCTTGCGGGCGGCGTCGGCGTCGTGGAACAGGTCGAACATCCGCTTGCCGACCAACATGTGCTGCCACAACGGCACCGGCCGGTGCTCGCTGACCACCACGGCGGTCTCACCGCGCACGGTGACCAGCCAGTCGGCGAACTCCTCGGCGTTGGAGACGGTCGCCGACAACGAGACCAGGGTGACGGAGGCGGGCAGGTGAATGATCACCTCTTCCCAGACCCCACCGCGGAACCGGTCGGCCAGGTAGTGCACCTCGTCCATCACCACGTACGCGAGGCCCTGGAGAGTGCTGGAGCCCGCGTAGAGCATGTTGCGCAGCACCTCGGTGGTCATCACCACCACCGGCGCGTCGCCGTTGATCGCGTTGTCGCCGGTCAGCAGGCCGACCTGCTCGGCGCCGTACCGGGCGACCAGGTCGTGGTACTTCTGGTTGGACAGCGCCTTGATCGGGGTGGTGTAGAAGCACTTGCGCCGGGCCGGTGGGGTCGTCGCGTCGGCGGCGGGCACCGGGTCGTCGGGGCGCCCACGCAACGCCAGGTGGACGGCGAACTCCCCGACCACCGTCTTACCGGCGCCGGTGGGAGCGCAGACCAGCACACCGCTGCCCCGCTCCAGCGACTGGCACGCCTCCCGCTGGAAGTCGTCGAGATCGAACCCCAACTCGAGGGCGAACTCGTCCAGCGCCGGAAACTGTGCGGCTTGTGCGGCCTTGCGGCGCGCCGCTGCGTACCGCTCGGCGGGGCTCGACATGGCACCAAGATTAGTGCGTGCCGAGCCATGTCACCCCACAAGGCCGTCCGGAGGCACGGTCGGGGGCGGTCGGTAGGGTGCACGGCGTGCCGGACCATGCCGAACCGCCCCAGACCAGTCCGCCGGGCACCGCCGAGGCGCCCGCCGCCCGCCGGGCGTCCCGACGCCCTGTCAAGGCGGTGCTCTTCGACTTCCACGGCACCCTGGCCCAGGTGGAGGACCCCCAGCGGTGGGTGCTGGAGGCCGCGGCGGCCTGCGGCGTCACCCTGGACCGGGTCCGCGCCACCTCGCTGGCCGACCGACTGCTGACCGCCGGCCGCGCCGGCGGGCCACTGCCGGCACGGGTGCCGCCCCGACTCGCCGAACTGTGGGCCGACCGGGACCTCTACCAACACGCCCACCGGGGCGCGTACACCGGGTTGGCCGAGACCGTCGACGCCGGCATCGACGGCTTCGCCGACGCGCTCTACGAGCGGCTGCTGACCACCGAGGGCTGGCTGCCGTACGCCGACACCGCCCCCACGCTGACCGCGCTGCGCGACGCCGGGGTGCCGGTGGCGGTGGTCAGCAACATCGGCTTCGACCTGCGGCCACACTTCGACGCCTGGAGGCTGACCGACCTGGTCGGCGCGTTCGTGCTCTCCTACGAGGTGGGGCGCTGCAAACCCGACCCGGCGATCTTCTGGCGTGCCTGCGGCATGCTGGGCGTCGACCCGGAGCAGACCCTGATGGTCGGTGACACCCCGGCGGACGCGGGCGCTGTGGCCGCCGGCTGCTCGGTGCTGGTGCTCCCGGCAGCCGAGCCGGGCCGGGAGAACGGGCTGGGCGCGGTGCTCGACCTCGCCCTACCCGGCTGACCGGCGCTGGCCCGACCCGTGCGCACCGTTGGTCACGCCGGTGGACACCGCCGCAGGTTGGCCAGGGCGGACAGCCTACCGTCGTGCCCGTGACCGAGATCCTGCTGCCCACGACGGCGCCGGCCGACACGCCACCAGCCCGGCGCGGTGGCGTCGCCGCCGTGGGGCTGGTGCTCGGCGGGGCCCTGTCGGTGCAGTTCGGCTCCGCCGTGGCCGCGTTGCTCTTCCCGCGTACCGGGGTGGCCGGCGCGGTGACCCTGCGGCTGACCATCTCGGCGGTGCTGCTGCTCGTCGTGTGCCGACCCCGACTGCGCGGACACGACCGGTCGGCCTGGCTCGCGGCCGGCGCGTTCGGGCTGGCGCTGGCCGGCATGAACTCGCTGTTCTACCAGGCCATCGAACGCATCCCGCTGGGCCCGGCGGTGACGCTCGAGGTGCTCGGCCCGTTGGCGCTGTCGGTCTTCTCCGCACGCCGACTGGCCAGCTGGGGCTGGGCGGGTCTCGCACTGGCCGGGGTGGCGCTGCTCGGGCAGGGCGGCTTCGGCCGGCTGGACCCGGTCGGGGTGGCCTTCGCGTTCGGCGCGGGCGCCATGTGGGCCGCGTACATCGTGCTGAGCGCCCGGGTCGGCGGCCGCTTTCCCGGCGCGGACGGGCTGGCCCTGGCGCTGACCCTCGCCGCGCTGGTCACCCTGCCGCTGGGCATCATCGACGGCGGCGCGGTGCTGCTCGACCCGCCGGTGCTGGCGCTCGGCGCCGCCCTCGCGGTGCTCGCCTCCGGGCTGCCCTACACCCTGGAGCTGCTGGCGCTACGGCGGATGCCCACCGCCACCTTCGCGGTGCTGATGAGCCTCGGCCCGGCCGTCGCCACACTCGCCGGGTGGCTGGTGCTACGGCAGGCGCTGACAGTGCTGGAGTGCGCCGCCATCGTGCTGGTCATCACCGCCAGCATCGGCGCGGTACGGGTCAACGCAGCAGCCGCAGGGCGCCCGGAACCGCGCTGATCGTCACCGGCAGCCGCAGGGAGCGTTCCCCGTCGGCGTACGAGGTGATGCCCTCGGCGGCCAACTCCACCGTGCGGGCCCGGAAGCTTCGCACCAGCGGGTGGCTGACGTGGGTGCCCTGGTAGATGCGCGGCTTCACCCGGATCAGGGTCCGCCGGTTGACCCGACCCGCCACCACCACGTCGAGCAGCCCGTCGGTCGGGTCCGCGTCGGGGCAGATCCGCATCCCACCGCCGTACGTGGGGCAGTTGCCCACCGCCACGAGCACCGCGTCCAGGTCGTGCGGCACCCCGTCGAGGCGCAGGGTGTAGCGGCGTGGGCGCAGCCGGGCCAGCTCGACCAGGATCGCCAGGTCGTATCGGCGCGGGCCGCGGGGCCAGCGCATCCGGTTGGCCCGTTCGTTGACGATCGCGTCGAACCCGGCCGCGAGGACCGCCCCGTACCAGCGCTCGACGCCGTCGACCCCGATCATCCGGGCCAGGTCGACCGGTTGACTGCGGCCGTCGCGCACCGCCTCGGCGATCACCGCCGCAGCAGCGAGGGGGTCGGCCGGGAAGCCGGTGTCCAGGGCGAAGTCGTTGCCGGTGCCGGCCGGGATCGGGCCGAACGGCACGGCGGTGCCGGCGACCGCCTGCAACGCCCGGTGCACGGTGCCGTCCCCACCGACCGCCACCAACGCGCCGGCGCCGTCGGCGACGGCGGCCCGGCACGCCGCCTCCGCCTCGGCGGGGCTGGACGCCGGCAGCAACCGGATCGGCCGTCCGGCGGCGGCCAAGCCGTCCAGCAGCCGGGGCAGCAACGCCCTGTGCCGTCCACGACCGGCGGTCGGGTTGGCGAGCACGGCGACCGGGCCGGGCAGGGGATCGTCTGCGGTCACGGGCAGCACCGTACCGGTCGGACACCCGCCGTTCACCAGGGGCGGGTGCCGTCACCATCAGTTCCACCGCCGACGCGGCGGGTGAGGTCACCACACGACGACGCCGCCCCCGGTGAACGGGGACGGCGTCGGCAGAACGGGTGGTGCGCGACCGTCAGGTCATGTCGTCGTAGCGGCGTTCGATCGGCGCCGGTGGGGCGACCGGTTCGGGTACGCCGATCGGCGCGGCCGAGTCGACCCGCTGCCCGGCCACGACCGGGTCCGCGTCGAACTCCAACGGCGACACCTCGTCGTCGTCGATGCCGGCGTAGATCTCCTTGCCCCGCCCACGCCGCTTGTCGTTGAGGAAGGCGATGCCCACCGCGCCGAAGTAGAGCGCGGAGAGGCAGATCGCCAGGGCCGTCATCCCGAACGGGTCCGGGGTTGGGGTGACCACTGCGGAGAAGGCGAAGAACACGAAGATCGCCACGCGCCACCAGCTGAGCAACCGCTTCGCGCTGGCGATGCCCACGAAGTTGAGCATCAGCACGACGAGCGGGAACTCGAAGGCCACACCGAACAACAGGATCAGGTTGGTGACGAAGGAGATGTACTTGGTGATCTCCAGTGTCGTGCTGATCTCGCTGTCCGAGATGCTGAGCAGGAACTCCAGGCCCTTGGCCGTGACGAAGTACGCCAGCACCGCGCCGGCCGCGAACAGCGGCGCGGCGAGAGCGGTGAAGAAGTACGCGTAGCGCCGCTCGTGCCGGTGCAGGCCGGGCGCGATGAACGCCCAGAGCTGGTAGAGCCAGATCGGCGCGGCCACGATCAACCCGACCCAGAGCGCGACCTTCAGGTTGAGCAGGAACAGGTCGGCCGGGCCGAGCTGCACGAACTCACACTTGCCGTTGACAATCCTCGCCTGTGGCAGGTCACAGTAGGGCTGCTGGAGCAGGTGCAGCACCGGCTTCGCCAGCCAGAAACCGAAGCCGAAGCCGATCAGGATCGCCACGGACGCGCGGAAGAGTCGATTGCGCAGCTCGCGGACGTGCTCGATGAGCGTCATCGAGCCGTCGGCGGCCCGCTCGAACGTGCTCGGGCCGCGTTTGCGCAGTGCGAAGGCCACGGTAGTGGGGCCCTTCGGTCAGTTGTCGCGGACGCGGTGCACCGGGTCGACGACCGGCTGCTGCGGCGGCGCCTGCTGGTACGGGGCCTGCTGCGGCTGGCCAGCGAACGGCGCCTGCTGCCCGGCGTGCGGCGGCAGCGGCTGGTAGCCGGCCTGCGCGTCGGCCTTCTCGGCGAGGTCGCGGTCGTCGTCCTGCAGGCTCTTGGTCTCGGCCTTGATGATCCGCAGCGACCGACCCAGCGAGCGGGCCGCGTCGGGGAGCCGCTTCGCACCGAAGAGCAGGATCAGCACAACCACGAGAACAGCGATGTGCCACGGCTTGAGGGCACCCATGAGAAGCTCCAGTCGCTCTGTGTCCGGGAGGTGGTACGCAGCCCATCGTACGTGCGGATCGGCTGCCCGCCACCCGCTGGGTGGTGGTGGTCTGGGCGGGAGGGTGAAGTCTTGACCAACCCGCGATGATCCGTCAACCACCGGCGGGTGCGTACCCGATCAGCCGCGCTTGGCCTTGATCACCGCGAGTCGCCGGGAGGTGGTGTCGAGCCGACGTTGGACTTCCTCGGCGCGCTGTTGCAGCGCCTCGGCGGTGTCCCGCAGCGCCTCGGCCTCGGCGGCCCGCCGCTGCAACGCCACGGCGGCGCGGCGCAGTCGGGGCAGCCGGGCCAGCACCGGGCGCACGGCCAACGCGAGCGCCACGAGGGGTAGCAGCACCACCGCGAGCACGATCCAGATCAGCACGGCGGTCAGCCTACTGGGTGCGGCCGGCCACCGCCGGGTCACCCGACGGCGCGCGCTCCGGGTCGGCCTCGGGCGGCCGGGGCACGGCCGTGGGCGTGGGCACCGCGTACGCGTCCAGCGCTGCGGCCGCCGTCGCCCGCACCTGCTCGGCCAACTCGACCGGGGCGACCACCGTCACCTCCGGGCCGAGGCCCAGCACGAACCGGCGGGCCCACCCCAGGTCGGTGACCCGCAGGGAGACGAGCCACTGGTCGCCGTCGCCGGCCTCCACCCGCTCGCACGGGTAGTACTCGGTGATCCACCGCTCGCCCCGGCCGATGCGCAGGGTGATCAACGGAAGGTTGGCCGAGGGGCGGAACACGCCCTCGGTGAGGTCGTGCGGGACGGCCTGCGGCGGCACCGTGGCCGGCTCGTCCAACTCGGTGACCGCGTCGATCCGGTCGGCACGGAACAGTCGGACGGCCTCCGCGCGCCGACACCACGCCTCCACGTACGCCCGGCCGCCGACCATCAGCATCCGCAGCGGGTCGATGACGCGCTCGGTGGTCTCGTCCCGGGCGGCCGTGTAGTAGGTGATCCGCAAGGCCTTGCCGCCCTCCACGGCGGCGCGCAGCGCCTCGACCCGCGGGGTGTCCCCGGGCAACCGGACCGCCACCGGCGCGCCCACCAGGTCGCCCGCGGCCTCGATCTTGGCGAGGGCCCGTTCGACGGCCTCCCGGTTGGCCACCCCGGGCGTCTCGGCCAACATCCGCAGCGCCACAACGAGGGCCAGGGCCTCGTCCGGGGTCAGTCGCAACGGCCGGTCGATGCCGGCGTCGTAGGTGATGGTCACCCGGTCACCGTCGAACGCCATGTCGATCAGGTCACCGGGGCCGTACCCGGGGAGCCCGCACACCCAGAGCAGCTCCAGGTCCTCCCGGAGCTGGCGCTCGGTGACGCCCAGGTCACCGGCCGCCTCGGCGATCTCGATGCCGGGCCGGGCCAGCAGGTAGGGCACCAGGTTGAGCAGTCGGGCCAGCCGGTCGGCGGACGCGCGGGAACCGTTGCGGGCGGCCGGGCGGGTCACCGGGCACCCCCGCCGACGGCCAGCTCGTCGTGGCGCACGGCGATCTCCTTGAGTCGTTGGATGACCGCCTCGCGGACCTCCGGTGGGTCGAGGACCCGCACGTCCGGGCCGTAGCCGACGAGATGACCAGCCAGCCCGTCCGGGTCGGCGTACGGCAGGACCAGCCGGTCGCCGTCCGGCCCGGCGGTCACCTCCACCGCCCAACGGCGCAGCCCGGCGGCCCGCCCCGGCGCGGCCAGCACGGTGGCCCGACCGGTGCGCTCCACCGGACCCGACCAGCGGGCCACGTGGCTGATCAGGTCGACGTTGGCCGGCGGCTCGTACGCGCCGGGGGCGCCGGTCACCCGGACCGCGCCGACGACCCGGGACAGCCGGAAGCAGCGGGTCGCCTCCCGATCCTGGTCATGGCCGACCACATACCACCGGCCGCGCCAGCAGACCACGCCCCACGGTTGCAGCCGTCGCCGGCTGGGCGCGTCGCGGTCGGGCACCCGGTAGTCGAACCCCACCTCGCGGCGGTCCCGGGCAGCGGCGGTCAGCGGCGCGAACGCCGGGTCGACAGTGACCATCGGCTCCAGGCCGAGGGTCGCCTGCGGGTCCACGTCCACCCCGGCGGCACGCAGCTTGGCCAGCCCCGACGACGCGGCGGCGGCCAACCCGGCGTGCTGCCACAGCCGGGCGGCGATGCCGACCGCTGCGGCCTCGTCCGGTTCGAGGAGGATGTCGGGCAGCGCGTATTCGCGGTGGGCGATCCGGTAGCCGGGCTCGGCGTCGAAGGCGCTCGCCGTGCCGGTCTCCAATGGCACACCCAGCTCACGCAGCTCGGCCTTGTCCCGTTCGAACTTGCGCTGGAACGCCTCGTGGTCGCGCGCGTCGTCCGGATCGTGCTCGTAACCGGGCACGGTCGCGGCGATCTGCGCGGCGGTCAGGAACCGTCGCGTGGACAGCAGGCAGATCACCAGGTTGACCAGGCGTTCGGTGCGGGTCCGCGACACGCGGTAGACGCTAGCAGCCGACCCGCCCACACCGTGCACCCACGGCGGGCGTGCCGCACACTTGTTCGGATCGGGCCTCCCCCGGCGCGTCGCCGTCCGCGGTCTTAGGGTGATCCTCATGTCGCAAGCGGACGCCAGGCCCGAGAGCGAGAGCGTCGGCACCGTCGTCGTCGCCGGCGCCGCCAACCTCGCCATCGCGGTCGCCAAGCTGATCGCCGGGCTGATCTCCGGATCAGCCGCGATGCTCTCCGAGGCGGCGCACTCGGTCGCCGACACCACCACCGAGGTGCTGCTCTTCCAGGCGCTGCGCCGCGGCGCCCGCCCGGCCGACCAGCGACGCCCCTTCGGGTACGGCAAGGAAAGCTACGTCTGGGCGTTCTTCGCGGCCATGTTCACGTTCGTCGCCGGCGCCGGTTTCGCCGTCACCCACGGCGTCACCACGATCCTGGTGCACGAGCACAGCGGCGACTACCTCATCTCGTACATCGTGCTCGGGGTGTCATTCGTCATCGAGTCGATCTCACTGGCCCGGGCGGTGCGGCAGGTCCGCCGCGAGTCGCAGCGCTGGCGGACCACGCCTCGGCGGTTCCTGCGGCTGACCGCCGACACCACCGTCAAGGCCGTCTTCCTGGAGGACAGCGCGGCGCTGATCGGTCTGGTGCTGGCCGGGCTCGGCGTCGGCCTGTCGCACGCCACCGGCGACGAGGTGTGGGACGGCGTCGCGTCGATCCTGATCGGGCTCCTGCTGCTGGCGGTCGCCGGGGTCCTCGCCGCCAACAACCTGTCGCTGCTGGTCGGCCGGGCCGTCCCGGAGCGGCTGCGCCACGAGATCGAGCAGGATCTGGCCGGGCTGCCCGAGGTGGAGCGCATCGACACCCTGTTGACAATGCAGCTGGGCCCGCAGGACATCCTGGTCGCCGCAAAGGTCGACTTCCGCGACGAGGCCACCGGCGCGCAGATCGAGGCCACCGCCGACGAGGCCGAGCGGCGGCTCACGAACCGGTACCCGGAGATCAGGTTCGTCTTCCTCGACCCGACCCGTTCGATGCCGGGCGCCACCGGCACCGCCCGGCACACCCAGGCCGGGCCGAGCCCGGACGCCGGCGGCCCCGAACCGACCTGACCCACACCCGGGCGCGGACCGCCACGCCCGCGCGGCTAGCGTGCCCGTCATGGTGCGATGGCGTACGGGGACGGTGGCGACGCTGCGACGGCAGTGGACCGGAGCGGTGGAGCTGGACGTCGACCTGCCCGACGGCACGCGGATGCGGGCGCTGGCCTACCCGGAGCTGGTCGGCATGCCCGAGCCCGGCGACCGGGTGCTGCTCAACGCCGGCGCGCTGCTGATGGGCCTGGGCACCGGCGGGTACGCCCTGGTGGTCGCCCTGCCCGACCGGCTGCCGCCGGACCCGCCGGACGTCGCCGACACCCGCGACGCCGGGCACCTGGTCAAGGCCCGCTACACGCCGTTGCAGCCGATCCTCCTCGGCGTCGACGAGGAGGCATCTCCGCACCGCGACGTGCTGGCCGACGCGGACGACCTCGGCGGACTGCCGGTGGTCACCGCCGACCTGCACTCGGCGCTCCCGGCGATCCTGGCCGGCATCCGGGCCGACGCCCCGCAGGCGCGGGTGGCGTACCTGCTCACCGACGGCGGGGCGCTGCCCGCCTGGTTCTCCCGCACCCTCGCCGGGCTGCGGGCCGAGCTGGCCGGCACGATCACCGTCGGGCAGGCGTTCGGTGGCGACCTGGAGGCCACCACCCTGCACGGCGGTCTGCTCGCCGCCCGTTACGTGCTGAACGCGGACGTGGCGATCGTGGCTCAGGGACCGGGCAACCTGGGCACCGGCACCCAATGGGGCTTCTCCGGCGTCGCCGTGGGCGAGGCGGTCAACGCGATCGCCACGCTGGGCGGAAAGCCGGTCGGATCGTTGCGCATCTCCGACGCCGACCCCCGCCCCCGACACCGGGGCGTGTCACACCACAGCCTCACCGCGTACGGTCGGGTGGCGCTCGCCCCGGCGGAGCTGGTGGTGCCCGAGGACCTGGCGCCTTCCCTCGCGGCCGAGGTGCACGCCGCACTGGCGCCCCTCGCGGAACGGCACCGGATCGTCCGGGTGCTCACCGACGGTCTGGACGCCGCGCTGCGGGCCAGCGCCGTGCCCCTGTCCACCATGGGCCGTGGCCTCGACGCCGACCGCGCGTACTTCGTGGCGGCAGCCGCCGCCGGCCGCCACGCCGTAACCCTCCTCCCCTGACCCCCCGGCCCCGCACCCGGTTGATCATGAAGTGATTGCCCGTCGCCCCGGCGTGTCATGGCAATAACTTCATGATCAACGCGAGCTGGGGCGGGGGCAGGGGAAGGGGGAGGGATAGGGGGTCAGGCCAGGAAGATCAGGGCTAGCCAGCCGCCCACGATGAGCACCAGCGCCAGGGCCAGCACCCAGGTCGGCACCGTGTATTCACCGCGCCGGTTACGGTCGATCTCGGCGCGGATCTTCTCCCGCCGGCGTTCGATCCAGTTCTGCCGCTCGGTGCCGCGCTCGGGGCGGTCGGAAGGTCCAGAAGTCGTCATGGCGCGCTCAGCTTAACCGCTCAGCGCGCCGGGCTGAGCGGCCCCGTCGGCGCAGCGCACCGACGGGGCCGGCGACCGGTCACATGCTGGCGATCAGCCGCTCCACCCGCTCGTCGTACGCCCGGAACGGGTCCTTGCAGAGCACGGTGCGCTGCGCCTGGTCGTTGAGCTTCAGGTGCACCCAGTCGACGGTGAAGTCCCGGCGCTTCTCCTGGGCGTGCCGGATGAACTCGCCCCGCAGCCGGGCCCGGGTGGTCTGCGGCGGGGTCTCCTTGGCCTCGAAGATCTCCGGGTCGGTGGCCACCCGGTCGACCTCGCCGCGGCGCTCCAGGAGCCCGTAGAGGCCCCGGCCGCGGCGCACGTCGTGGTAGGCCAGATCCATCTGCGCCACCCGGGGGTGCGACAGCGGCAGGTCGTGCTTGCGCTGGTAACGCTCGATCAGCCGCAGCTTGCTGACCCAGTCGATCTCCCGGGAGACCGGCTCCAGGTCGCCAGTCTCCACCGCGTTGAGCACCCGGCCCCACAGCTCGACGACCCGCTTGGCGGCCTGGTCGCCACCGCGTCGCTCGACGAACTCGGTGGCCTTGGCGAGGTATTCCTGCTGGATGTCCAGGGCGCTGACCTCCTTGCCGTTGGCCAACCGCACCTTGCGCCGGCCGGTGATGTCGTGCGACACCTCCCGGATGGCCCGGATCGGGTTCTCCAGGGACAGGTCGCGCATCACCACCCCGGCCTCGATCATCCGCAGCACGATGTCGGCGGTGCCGACCTTGAGCAGCGTGGTGACCTCGTTCATGTTGGAGTCACCGACGATCACGTGCAGCCGCCGGTAGCGCTCGGCGTCAGCGTGCGGCTCGTCGCGGGTGTTGATGATCGGGCGGCTGCGGGTGGTCGCCGAGGAGACGCCCTCCCAGATGTGCTCGGCCCGCTGAGAGAGGCAGTAGACCGCGCCGCGTGGGGTTTGCAGGACCTTGCCGGCCCCGCAGATCAACTGCCGGGTGACCAGGAACGGGATGAGCACGTCGGCGAGCCGGCCGAACTCGCCGTGCCGGGAGACCAGGTAGTTCTCGTGGCAGCCGTACGAGTTGCCGGCCGAATCGGTGTTGTTCTTGAACAGGTAGATCTCACCCGCGATGCCCTCGTCGTGCAGCCGCTTCTCCGCGTCGACGAGCAGGCCCTCCAGGATCCGCTCGCCGGCCCGGTCGTGGGCGACGAGATCGGTCACCGAGTCGCACTCCGGTGTCGCGTACTCCGGATGCGACCCGACGTCCAGGTAGAGCCGGGCCCCATTGCGCAGGAAGACATTGCTCGACCGACCCCAGGACACCACGCGACGGAACAAATACCGCGCGACCTCGTCCGGGGACAGCCGCCGCTGCCCGCGATAGGTGCAGGTGACGCCGTACTCGGTCTCGAGGCCGAAGATTCGCCGCTCCATGGTGTGACATTAGCCGCCCGGAGGCCCGGTTCGTCACTGTCAGACCACAGGTCGTGCCCCGAGCGCGGTCACATACCGGTTGAGTGCGACATTCCGTCCGGACCGAGGCTCGCCACGAACCGCCGGCAGCTGTCGTACTCCGGAAGCAGGCCCCGCTCGCGCGCCTGCGCCAGAGTCGGCGCCGCGTCGTCGCGCGCGGACAACAATGGAACGTCGGCGGGCCACTCGATGTCCAACTCCTCGTCCAGCGGGTGCACAGCGTGCTCGCCGGTCGGGTTGTAGGTGGCCGAGCAGAGATAGCTCAACGTCGCGTCGTCGGTCAACGCGCAGAACCCGTGCCCCAGCCCCTCGCTGAGGTAGACCGCCCGACGGTCGGTGTCGTCCAGTCGGACGCCCTCCCAACGACCGAAGGTCGGCGAGCCCACCCGCAGGTCCACGATCACGTCGAGGACCGCCCCCCGCACACAGGTGACGTACTTGGCCTGCCCGGGCGGGACGTCGGCGAAGTGGACGCCGCGCACCACGCCACGCGCGGAGACCGACAGGTTGGCCTGGGCCAGCCGCAGCGGATGCCCCGCCACCTCGGCGAGCTTGTCGAAGCGGTACCACTCCATGAACATGCCGCGCGGGTCACCGTGCTGCTGGGGGGTGATCTCCCAGGCACCCACGATGCTCAGCTCCCGGATCTTCACCAGGAACCCCCGTCGTCGCCGGCCTTGTCGCTGAGCAGACCGAGCAGGTAGTTGCCATAACCGCTCTTGGTCAGCGGCTCGGCGAGCGCACGCAGCTGCGCGTCGTCGATCAGGCCGGCCCGCCAGGCGACCTCCTCGACGCAACCGATCTTGAGGCCCTGCCGCTCCTCGACCACCCGGACGAACTCGGCGGCCTGCATCATCGAGGTGAACGTGCCGGTGTCCAGCCACGCGGTGCCCCGATCCAGCACCGTCACCGCCAGCTCCCCGGTCTCCCGGTACACCTCGTTGACCGCCGTGATCTCCAGCTCGCCGCGGGCGCTCGGGGTGAGCTTGCGGGCGATGTCCACCACCCGGTTGTCGTAGAAGTAGAGGCCGGGCACCGCGTAGCGGGACTTCGGGCGGGCCGGCTTCTCCTCGATCGAGAGCACCCGACCATCGGCGTCGAAGTCGACCACGCCGTACTCCTGCGGGTTGGCCACCTGATAGGCGAAGACCCGCCCGCCGACCGGGTCACCGTGGTCGGCGAGCTGCCGGCCCAGACCCACGCCGTGGAAGATGTTGTCGCCGAGGACCAACGCCACCGACTCGGTGCCGATGAAGTCCGCGCCGAGGATGAACGCCTGCGCGATGCCCTCCGGGCGCTCCTGGCTGACGTACTCCAGCCGCAGCCCGAACTGGCTGCCGTCCCCGAGCAGCCGACGGAACTGGTCCTGGTCGTCCGGAGTCGTGATCACCAGGATCTCCCGGACCCCGGACATCACCAGGGTGGAGAGCGGGTAATAGATCATCGGCTTGTCGAAGACCGGCATCAGCTGCTTCGAGACCGCCCGGGTGATCGGCCAGAGCCGGGACCCGGTGCCGCCGGCAAGTAGGATTCCGCGCATCGGGGAAGCCTAACCGCACCCGGACACGGTGTGCGGGGGTCGCATACCAGGAGCCGCGCCGTCCGTCGCGTATACTTCCGGACCCGTGAGGATCCTCGTCACCGGCGGAGCCGGATTCATCGGGTCGGAGTACGTTCGTCTGCTGCTGGGCAAGCCCCTCGGCAGTGCGGACGGCGTGCCGCCGCTCGAGCCGGCCGTCGTGACCGTACTGGACAAGCTGACCTACTCGGGCAACCTGGCCAACCTTGAGCCCGTCCGCGACGACCCGCGACTGCGGTTCGTGCAGGGCGACATCTGCGACCCGGTCGTGGTCGACGAGGTGGTGGCCGAGCACGACGTGATCGTGCACTTCGCCGCCGAGTCACACGTCGACCGCTCGATCGCGGGCGCCGCGCCGTTCGTCACCACCAACGTGCTGGGCACCCAGACGCTGCTCGACGCGGCGCTGCGCCACGGCACCGGCCGGTTCGTGCACGTCTCCACCGACGAGGTCTACGGCTCGATCGACGAGGGCTCCTGGACCGAGACCTGGCCCCTCGCCCCCAACTCGCCGTACTCGGCATCCAAGGCCGGCTCCGACCTGCTCGCGCTGTCGTACCACCGCACCCACGGCATGGACGTGGTCGTCACGCGCTGCTCCAACAACTACGGCCCGTACCAGTTCCCCGAGAAGGTCATCCCGCTGTTCGTCAGCAACCTGCTCGACGGCGGCACCGTCCCCCTCTACGGCGACGGCGGCAACATCCGTGACTGGCTGCACGTGCACGACCACTGCCGGGGCATCGCCCTCGTCCAGCAGAAGGGCCGCGCCGGTGAGGTCTACAACATCGGCGGCGGCACCGAGCTGACCAACAAGGAACTCACCGGCCTGCTCCTGGACGCCTGCGGCGCCGGGTGGGACCGGGTCGTCCCGGTCACCGACCGCAAGGGCCACGACCGCCGGTACTCCCTCGACATCACCAAGATCAGCGAAGAGCTCGGCTACCACCCCAGCATCACCCTGGACCAGGGCCTCGCCGACACCGTCCGCTGGTACCGGGACAACCGCAGCTGGTGGGAACCCCTCAAGTCCGCGCCGACCGCATGACCCGAATCCTCGTCACCGGCGCGGGCGGGATGCTCGGCCGGGACCTGATCACCGTGCTGGGTGCACGGCCCGACCTCAAGGTGACCGCCGCCACCCGCACCGACCTGGACGTCACCGACCGCGCGGCGGTCCACGCCGCCGTCGCCGGGCACGACCTGGTGATCAACGCGGCCGCGTGGACCAACGTCGACGCCGCCGAGGCCGACGAGGCCGCGGCGACCGCCGTCAACGGCCACGCCGTGGCCAACCTGGCCGCGGCGTGCGCCACCGACGGAACCCGGCTGATCCAGGTCTCCACCGACTACGTCCTCGCCGGCAACGCGGACACCCCGTACCCGGAGGACGCGCCCACCGCGCCGGTCAACGCCTACGGGCGCGGCAAGCTGGTCGGCGAACAGGCCGTCGCGCGGCTGCTGCCCGACACCGGGTACGTCGTGCGCACCGCCTGGCTCTACGGCGCGCACGGCCCGAACTTCGTGGCCACCATGCTCCGACTCGCCAGCCAGCGCGAACACCTCGACGTGGTCGACGACCAACACGGCCAACCGACCTGGTCGTACGCGCTCGCCGAGCGGCTCGTCGCGCTCGCCGACGCCGCGCTGGCCGGTCACGCGACGCCCGGCGTCTACCACGGCACCTGCGCCGGGCAGACGACCTGGTACGGGCTTGCCCGCGCCGCGTTCACGCTGGCCGGACTGGACCCGGACCGGATCCGACCCACCACCAGCGACCGGTATCCGCGTCCCGCCCCCCGGCCTGCGTACAGTGTGCTAGGGCACAGCCGCTGGGCAGCCGTGGGTCTGCCCGCGCTTCCAGACTGGCACCGCGCCCTGGTTGACGCGTTCCACTCCCCCGCTCCACCCGCCCCGTGGAAGGTCGCATGAAGCTCACCCTCGTCACCGGCCTGACCGGCCTGCTGCTCCTCGGCACCATCGTCGAGCTGTTGCGCCGCCGTCAGCTGCGCGAGAAGTACGGCATGCTCTGGCTCGCCGTACTGATCATCGTGATTCCGCTGTCCCTTTTCCCCCGGCTGCTCGACAACGTCGCCGAACTCCTCGGCGTCGCCTCCGGTGTCAGCCTGGTGCTCTTCCTCGGCATCGTCTTCCTGCTGCTGGTGTGCGTACACCTGAGCTGGGAGGTCAGTGCCCTGGAAGAAGAGACCCGCACCCTGGCCGAAGACTTCGCCCTGCTGCGCGCTGAAATCGACGCGGACCGGGCAGCCCGAGACGAACTGGTGTCGACCGATGGTTAACGGCAAGCGCACACTGATCATCATCCCGGCTCTCAACGAGTCGGGCTCGATCGCCGACGTCGTCGGCGAGGTCCGTGGCGAACTGCCCGGCGTCGACGTGCTCGTCGTCGACGACGGCTCCACCGATCGCACCGCCGCCGCCGCCGCCGCCGCCGGGGCCCTGGTCGCCAAACTGCCGTACAACCTCGGCGTTGGTGGGGCCATGCGACTCGGCTACCGCTACGCCCGGGACCACGACTACGACGTCGCCATCCAAATCGACGCCGACGGCCAGCACGACCCCCGGTACGTGCCGAAGCTCGTCGACCTGCTCGACGACAACGACCTCGTCATCGGCGCCCGCTTCGCCGGTGAGGGCGACTACAACGTCCGCGGCCCCCGCCGCTGGGCGATGGTGATGCTCTCCGCCGTGCTGTCCCGGGTCGCCCGCACCAAGCTCACCGACACCACCTCCGGCTTCCGGGCCGCCAACCGGCGGGTCATCGAGATGTTCGCCGGCTGGTACCCGGCCGAGTACCTCGGCGACACGGTGGAGACCCTGGTGCACACCGCCCGCCGCGGCTACCGCATCCGCCAGGTGCCGGTCGCCATGCGCAAGCGGATGGCTGGCACACCCAGCCACTCCCCCGCCAAGGCGATGGTCTACCTCGGCCGCGCGTTCGCCGTTCTCACGCTGGCGCTCATCCGCCGGTGATCCGACGGCTACTGAGCCTGGTCCCGCCCGGCACCGTCGCTGTCGGTGCCGGGCTGGCCCTTCTCGGGCTCGCCTCCTACGTTCACCTCGCAGTCGCCGGCCACAGCCTCAGCCAGGCCGACTACTCGTCCCTGTCGGTGCTCTGGTCGATCGTGTTCACCCTCGGCATCGGCGTGTTCATGCCGATCGAGCAGGAGGTCGCCCGGGTCGTCGCCGCCCGACACAGCCAGGGCCTGCCCCCCGGGCCGGTACTGGCCCGCGGCGTCACCGTCGCCGCCGTGATGCTCGCGGTGCTGGTGTTGGCCGTCACCATCGGCCGTCAACCGCTCGCCGACAAGCTCTTCGCCGGTGACGGCAACCTGGTCACCGTGCTGATCGGCGCGCTCGCCGCGATGGCCGTCGCCTACGCCACCCGAGGCGTCCTCTCCGGCCTGCAACTGTTCCCCTGGTACGGCGCTCAACTCGGGATCGACGGCGGCCTGCGGATCATCATGGTCGCCCTGCTCGGGCTGGCCGGAGTGACGTCACCCGTCTGGTACGGGCTCGTGCTCGTCGCCGCCCCACTGGTCAGCGTCCTGCTCACCCTGCCGCCGGTGCTGCGCGCCATCGGCGGAGGCCCGCCGGTGGCCTGGGCCACCCTGCTACGCGGCCTCGGCCTGCTCACCGCCTCCAGCCTGCTCTCCCAGGTCGTGGTGAACATCGGCGTGATCAACGTGCAGCTACTCGCCCCCTCCGACGCGGCGGCCGCCGGCGCACTGCTCTCCGCCCTCGTGCTGGTCCGCATCCCCCTGTTCGTCTTCGGCTCCCTACAGGCGTCACTGCTGCCCGGCCTGGCCACCACCGCCACCACCGGCGACCAGGCCGGCTTCCACAGCCTGCTGCGCCGGGCGCTCGGCATCGTCACCGCACTCGGCCTCACCGGCGCCCTCGGCGCCGTGTTGCTCGGCCCATGGCTGGTCGGCACCCTCTTCGACGCACCCGGCGTTCTCGGGCACGGCGACTTTGCCTGGTTGGCGGCCGCCACGCTCGCCTACCTGTGGGCGATGGTGCTCGGCCAGGCCCTTCTCGCCCTCGACCGGCACCGCGCCCAGGCCCTCGCCTGGACCGCCGGCGTCGCCGCCCTGATCGCCGTGACGCTGATCCCGGCTCCGGTCACCCTGCGAGTCGAACTGGCGTACACCATCGGCTCCGTCATCGTGGCCGCCACCATGGCGATGCTGCTGCGCGGCGGCGTCCGCCGACCCACCACCCCCACCCGGCCGCTCGCCGAGGCCGTCGCCCCTGCCGCATCCGGAGGCATCCGATGACCCGACCCCGGGTGAGCGCCGTCATGCTCGCCTACGGCCCGGAGCCCTACCTCGTCGACGCCGCCCATGCGGTGCTGGCCAGCACCGACGTCGAGATCGACCTCATCGTCGTCGACAACGGCTGCACCGGGGACGGCATCGACATCGTCAAGGGCCTCCCCGGGGTGCGGGTGATCCGACCGGAGGAGAACACCGGCTACTCCGGCGGTTGCCGGGTCGGCGCGGCCGAGGCCACCGGTGACTGGCTCGCGTTCGTCAACTCCGATGCCGTCGTCGCACCCGACGCCCTGGCCAAGACCACCGCTGTGGCCGCCGAAGCGGGCGTCGGCGCGGCCATGGCGTCCATCCGGCTGGCAGACACCCCCGAGCTGATCAACACCAGCGGTAACCCGCTGCACTTCACCGGCCTCTCCTGGGCCGGCGGCAACGGCGAACCGGCCAGCAACCACGCCGAGCGGCGGGCCGTACCCTCCCTCAGCGGCTGCTGCTTCGTGATCAGCAGGCAGCTCTGGCGCGAACTCGACGGCTTCGCCGCCGAATACTTCGCGTACCACGAGGACACCGAACTCAGCCTGCGACTGTGGCAACGCGGACTACGACTGGAGTACGTGCCGGACGCCGTCGTCCGTCACCACTACGAGTTCTCCCGCAACTCCCTGAAGCTCTACCTGGTCGAGCGGAACCGACTGGTCACCCTGCTCACCGCCTACGAGGCGCGGACACTCGTGGTGCTCGCCCCGGCGCTGCTGCTCACCGAGGCCGCCATGCTCACCGCCGCGGTCGTCGGCGGCTGGTCCCGGCAGAAGCTGCGGGGTTGGGGCTGGTTGTGGCGCAACCGCGACTGGGTTCGCGGCCGTCGACGCCAGCTACAGGCCGAACGCCGGGTGCCGGACGGGGTCATCGCGGAGCTGATGACCGGTCGGGTCACACCCTCCGGTGTGCCGACCACACCCGGCCTGGGCGCGTTCAACGCCGTCGCCGGCGGTTACTGGGCCCTGGCCCGGCCCCTGCTGCGCCGAGGATGACCGCCGCGCTGGTGCCGGCCCCGAACGCGGGCCCGGCACCAGCGGGCGAAACCCTAGCGCTCGCCGCCCTCCGCGGGCCGGTCCTCCAGGTCCGCGGAACCGGCCGAACTCGTCGGCTTGTGCCCCTCCGTGGTCGGCACGACCGGCTCGGCGGGACCGCCCGCCGCATCCGCCGCCTGCCCCTCGGCAGCCGCATCCCCGTCCAACAGGGCCGTCAGCGCGGCACCGGTGATCCGCCGGAACGTCCGTCCGATCCGCTGACGGTCCAGGACCGCCACCTCGAGCTGGTTCGCGGCGATCGTGCGGGCGGCACCGCCCTCACCACCGACGGTGCTCAACGCCTGCACCGCCACCCTGACCGCCTCGCCCAGGGACATGTCCGCCCGATGCTGCGACTTCAACACGCCGGTGATCGCCTCGGCCTGGCCACCCATGGCCATCCGCCCTGGCTCGTCGTTGACCGAACCGTCATAGGTCAGCCGGTACAGCTCGTCCGCCTCCGGGGTGGCACCGACCTCCGCCACGCAGATCTCCACCTCGAACGGCTTCGACTGCTCGGTGAAAATGGCACCCAGGGTCTGCGCGAACGCGTTGGCCAGGGCCCGACCAGTGACGTCACGCCGGTCGTAGCTGAGCCCGTTCAGGTCGGCCATCCGAACACCGGCGCGGCGCAGGTTCTCGAACTCGTTGTACCGGCCGACCGCGGCGAACCCGATCCGGTCGTAGATCTCGCTGACCTTGTGCAGGGCGCTGGAGAGGTTCTCCGCGACGAAGAGGACCCCGCCGGCGTAGCTGAGGACCACCGCGCTGCGACCCCGAGCGATGCCCTTGCGGGCCAACTCGGAGCGGTCGCGCATGATCTGTTCGGGGGAGGCGTAGAACTGCATGGCCACGTCGGCGGTTCTCCTTACGGCGCTGTGCTGACGACTGCTGACTGGTGGGGTGCGGGTCTCAACCGCCCGGGTTCTCCATCCGGCCGGCAACCACACCCTCGGCGATCGCCGCCGTCTCGGTGTCGGTCAACCGGCGGGTGCCCTCGGCGGTCGCGGTCATCACCACGGGGTAGATGCGGCGGGTCAGATCCGGCCCACCGGTCGCGGTGTCGTCGTCGGCGGCGTCGTAGAGCGCCTCGACCGCCAGCCGCGTCGCGTCCTCGACGGACAACCCGGCCCGGAACCGCTTCTTCAACGCGGACTTCGCGAACAGCGACCCGGACCCGATCGCGTCGTAGCCGGTCTCCTCGTACGGGCCACCGGTCACGTCGAAGCTGAAGATCCGACCGGCGCGCGCCGGGTCGGCGGCGGCCAGGTCGAACCCGGCGAAGAGCGGCACCACTGCCAACCCCTGCATGGCCGCCCCCAGATTGCCCCGGATCATCGAGGCCAACCGGTTGGCCTTACCGTCCAACGAGAGCATCGCGCCCTCGATCTTCTCGTAGTGCTCCAGCTCCACCTGGAACAGTCGCATCAGCTCGATGCCGATACCGGCGGTGCCCGCGATGCCGACCAGCGAGTACGCGTCGGCGGGGTGCACCTTCTCGATGTCGCGCTGAGCGATCAGATTGCCCATGGTGGCCCGTCGGTCGCCCGCCATCACCACACCCTCGGCGGCCGCGATGGCCACGATGGTGGTCGCGTGCGGCGCCAGGTCGGCGGCCATGCCCGGCGGCAGCGGTCGCCGACCGGGCAACATCTCGGGGGCCACCCGACTCAGAAACGTCGTGAAGGAGGACGTCCCCGCGTTGGTGAACACATCTGGAAGACGCCCGGATGGATCAAAGCCCGCTGCCACGTGGTTCCTCTCAGGTACGTGATCGCCCTGGCCAGCCTCATGGGACTGTCACGGAACTGGCCAAGACCACCGTTGCAGTTGAAGCAGAGTATCCCGCGCACCCATCCGGTGCGATGATCGTGGTCCAGATGTTGAGGGTCGGCACTGCCACAGATGGCGCAGACCCCGCCCTGCTCGGCCAGGAGCTCCTGAAACTCCTTCTCCCCGATGCCGTACCGCCGCCGCAGGTGGTACTCGCGAAATCCGCCGTGCAGGCGAAGCTTGCTCTCCTTGCCCTTCGCGTTGTGGCAGGGCTTGCAGTATCGGCCGTAACCTCCACGGCCGGAGCGGTTCCGCGGAAAGTCATCGAGGGGCTTGGTGGCACCGCAGTCGGGGCATCGCCGGTGGCCCGCTGGTACCAGCGGCAGTTGACGCACGTCCCTACCCTGCTGCTCCTTCAGGCGCTTGGCGTAGCTCGCCTTCGACCGAATGTTGAAGCAGGGCTTGCAGTAGCTGCCGCGACCGTCCGGTCGTCTGCTGTTTGCGCAAAATTGATCAAGGGGCAGCCACTCGCCGCAGTCGCGGCAGCGGCGGTGGCCATCCCGGTCATCCAGAGGAAGAGGCATGTCCGCTTTAGGCGATTACGCCCTATTCGCCCCCTTTTTGAACATAGCCTCTCACAAATTCCTCTGCGTTCTCTTCCAGGACGGAGTCGATCTCGTCGAGGAGGTCGTCGACGTCCTCGGTGATCTCGGCGTGCCGCTCGGCCACCTCGGGGTTGGCCTCGGTGGTGACGTCCTCGATTTCCTCGCCCTGACGGGACTTGCCGGACTGCGACTGGCCGCCGCTGTCATGAGTGGCCATGGCTGTCTCCTCCACGATCGTCTGGGATGAAATCTACCCCGCGCAGGCGACAGAAAGCCCTCACGTCCGCCGTGTTCGGGTCGGGGGCCTTCGATTGCGCCGAAGCGGTCAGCCCCGAGGAGCCGACGCGTCGGCCGGGGCCGGGGCCGAGACCGGCACCGGGACCCGCTCCGGCTCACGCTGCCCCTCCCCCGACGCCTCCACCGGTGGTGCCTCGCGCCGCAGGCGGGGCGTCCAGTCCTTGAACCGCAGCGCCTGCTTCTCCACCAGATGCCAGGACAGGAACGCCAGGACGACTGTGAAGACCATGACCACCGCGAAGTAGCCGACGAACCCCCAGGCAGCCGCCCCCAGCCAGGCCAGCATCTGCTGCACGACGAAGGAGTAGATGTAAATGCCGTACGAGTAGTCGTTCTTCTGGCCCACGCGGTGCAGCAGCCGTGGCAACCGGACCGCGAGGTAGAGGATGGCGTACTCGTAGGTGAGCAACGCCGGGCCGAACAGGTGGCCCTCCAGGGTCTGCCAGCCGGTCACCACGATGGCGAGCACGCCAAGGACGTCGCTGATGGGCAGCTTGTCGCTGTACAGGTCCGCCACGGCGCCCACCAGGAACATGAAGCCGAACCGCAGGAACCAGATCTTGCTGAGCGCGCCGAGCAGCGGCAGCGTGCCGACGGAGCCGCTGGTGAAGTACGTCGACCCGCCGAAGCGCAGCGCCTCGTACTGGTTCCAGAGCAGCAGACCGAACACGAGAACGGCGGCCGCGAGCACCAGCCAGCGGGCACGGCGCAGCACCGCCACCACGGCCAGCGAAGCCACGATCAGGTAGCAGAAGATCTCGTAACTGAGCGTCCAGAGTGAGCCGTCGAGGACGCTCTTACGCACCAGGTCGCCGTACGGCGTGTCCCGGAAGACGTCGACGATCCCCTGCTGACGGTAGCCACCCCACCAGTTCGCCTGCAGGAAGTTGACCACGCCGGCCGGGTGCCGCCACAGGCCGTCCAGATTGCCCCGATCGGCGTACCAGACGATCGGGGCCACCACGAAGCCGATGAACAGCAGACACACCCAGAGGCCCGGCCAGATCCGCAGGGCCCGGTGCCACAGGTAGCGGGGCAGGCTGGCCCGCCGGGCGCTGCGGGTGATCAGGAAGCCGGAGATGCCGAAGAAGCCAGCCACCCCCAGACCGGCCACGTCGACAACCTCGGTCAACGGTCGGGCATACCCGATCACCGCGGTGTGCGCGAGGACGACCGCTACGGCAAAGCAGAGCCGCAGGAAGCCGAAACTGTTGGCACGCCCGGCGTACGCGTTCGACAGCGGTACGGCGGTCATCGCACGCAGGCCAACCTGCCGGGCAGAGGGGAGCATCGCATCACCGTGTGGGTCGACGGATCGGGGGACGGCCTAGCATGCCACAGAGCGATCGCCGGTGGAGGCACCGGAGCTCAGCCCCCGGTCAACGTCTCCAACAGGTCCTTGGCGCTGGCACAGCGGTCGAACAACGCCCCGACGTGTGCACGGGTGCCCCGCTCCGGCTCCATCATCGGAACCCGGACCAACGACTCCCGGCCCACGTCGAAGATCACCGAGTCCCAGCTCGCGGCAACGACCTCGGAGGCGTACTGGGCGAGGCAGCGACCGCGGAAGTAGGCCCGGGTGTCCTCCGGCGGCTCGGTCATCGCGCTGCGCGTCTCGTCGTCGGTGAGCAGCGTCTTCATCGCCCCCCGGCTGACCAGGCGGTGGTAGAGGCCCTTCTCCGGCCGGACGTCGGAATATTGAAGGTCGACGAGCTGGAGCTTGTGCGAACCCCAGCCGAGCTTCTCCCGCTCCCGGTAGCCCTCCAGCAGCCGCAGCTTTGCCACCCAGTCCAACTCGTCGGCGCAGAGCATCGGATCCCGGCCCAGCCGGTCCAGGACGCTCTCCCAGCGGTCGAGCACGTCGATGGTCTGCTCGTCGGCGTCGGTGCCGTACCGGTCGTCGACAAAGGACCGGACCCGCTCCAGGTACGCCCACTGCAGGTCGAGGGCGGTGAGCCGACGGCCGTCGCGCAGTCGCATGCGGTGCGTCAGAGCCGGGTCATGGCTGACGGCGCGCAGCTCGCTGACCGGGTCGGCGATGCCGAGGTCGGCGCCAAGGGCCTTCTCCTCGATCATGGTGAGGATCAGCGCGGTGGTGCCGACCTTGAGGTAGGTGGAGATCTCGGAGAGGTTGGCGTCGCCGATGATGACGTGCAGCCGGCGGTACTTGTCGGCGTCGGCGTGCGGCTCGTCGCGGGTGTTGATGATCGGCCGCTTGAGGGTGGTCTCCAGGCCCACCTCGACCTCGAAGAAGTCGGCACGCTGGGAGATCTGGAAGCCGCTCTGGCCGCCGTCCTGGCCGATGCCGACCCGGCCGGCGCCGCAGACGATCTGCCGGGTGACGAAGAACGGCGTCAGGTACGCCACGATGTCGGCGAACGGCGTCTGCCGGCGCATCAGGTAGTTCTCGTGGGCGCCGTAGCTGGCGCCCTTGTTGTCGGTGTTGTTCTTGTAGAGGTGGATCGGCTGGGTGCCCGGGATGGTGGCGGCCCGGCGGGACGCCTCGGCCATCACCCGCTCGCCGGCCTTGTCCCAGCGCACGATGTCCCTGGGGGTGGTGACCTCGGGGGTGGAGTATTCGGGGTGGGCGTGGTCCACGTAGAGCCGTGCGCCGTTGGTGAGTATCACGTTGGCCAGGCCGAGGTCTTCGTCCGCGAGGGCCTCGGCGGGGTCGTACGCGGCGCCGGAGTAGGTGAAGCCGCGGGCGTCGCGCAGCGGCGACTCTTCCTCGTAGTCCCACCGGGCGCGGCCGCCCCGGTTGAGTTCGGGGCGTGCCCCATAGGCGTTGACCACCTGCGACGAGGTGACCATCGGGTTGGCTCCGGCCTGCCCGGGCACGGAGATGCCGTATTCGACCTCGGTGCCCATGATCCGTCTTACGCTCATCGACCTACCCGCTTCGCTCGCCCGACCCGGTCCCCCGTCAGGTCGAGCGTAGTCCGCCCTGAGCACCTGCACTCTGCAGGTGAGTGCCGGCGGGGCGGAACAGTTCGGTGGATTCGGTGTCGGAACGCTCAATGGTCGGCGTCGGGTCGTCGCTCGGCGTGGAGCGCGTGGTCCAGACGAGCCACCCGAACAGCACCAGGCCGAGGCTGGCGCTCAGCAGCGGGATCACCGAGCCGACCACCGGGTGCCAGTCGCCGGCGAGGGGGTTGAGACTGCTCAACCCGATGTTCGCGGGCAGGCCGTTCTGCCAGCGAACCATCGTGTACGCCAGGCAGAAGAGCTGGATCGGCAGGAGGAGCAGCACGGCGAGTCGGGTGAACGAGCGTGCCCGGGCGATCTCGAAGCCGCGTTGTTCGGCGATCCACGCGGCGTAGAGCAGGACGCCGACCAGCATGGGCAGCATGTAGCGGCCCTGGGTGACGAAGCCGCTCTCGTTGACCAGGGCGATCTGCATGAGGGAGGGGACCGCCACGCCGCCGCCGAGCAGCACGAGCAGCCGCCACCGGTCGAGTGTGCTGCCCCAGACGACACCGATGAGCAGCAGCGCGCCGGCGACGAGCTGCCAGATCAGGTACGGCGGGGCGGGCATTCGGGTGTCCAGCCAGGAGGTGACCCCGACGATCTGGTCGAGGTATCCCCGCCACCGGTCGGCCTCGCGCAGCGCCGCCTGCCCGTAGGTGAGCCGGTCGGCGGAGTAGTTGCCGAGGTCGGAGGTCTGTTGGCGGACGGACCAGGCGAGCACGACGAGGGTGGCCAGGACGATGCCGCCCGCCCAGAGCTGCGCGGCCCGGTCCCGTAGCAGGCCGAGGAGGTTGCTGCGGCGCAGTGGGAAGGCGAACGCGATGAAGGCGGTGGCCAGCCAGAGCGGGCCGGTCTGGCGCAGCACCGCCAGGAGCAGCGCGCTGATCCCGACGAGGACGATGAGGCCGCGCCGTGGGCCGGGTGGGCCGAGCAGCAGGGGGATGACCGCGCTGAAGAAGGCGATGCCGGCGGCGATCTCCAGGCCGTTCGGGTTGACCGCGCTGGCCATGTGCACGGCCATCGGGGTGGTGACGACGACCAGGGCGCCCATCATGAGGCCGCGGCGGGAGCGGTTGCGGATCACGACGTACGCGCAGGCGAGCAGCGCGGCGCAACACAGGGCGCTGATCATGCGGGCGAGCAGGACGCCGGACCAGCCGGGCCAGAGCACCGTCGGCGCGCCGACAAGGGCGTAGTAGGCGGGGAAGTAACGGCCGGCCCCGGTGCCGGCCCGGGTTGGCGTGTCGTCGCTGCCGGGCGGCTGGGCGCAGGCCGCCGAGACTTCCTTCTTGAACTGCCAGCACTGCTCGCGGACGAGACCACCGGGGACGGTCTGGAAGGCTCCGGTGCCCTTCTTCGCGGCGGCCGGCGGGGGTGCGATCTGCCCGGCGGCGACGCCGGCCGCCCGGACGATGTGCTCGCGCTCGTCCGGGGTGCCGTCGTAGGGGGCGGCCATCGACCAGGCGAAGATGATCAGGAAGAACGCGGCGAAGGCGAGGGCCCAGTGTCGTCGGGCGGTGCTCGTGGTGGCTGCCGGGCTTGCGCCGGCGGCCGGCGGCGTCACTCTTCCGGGATCAGGCACGTCAACCTCGCGGCTCGCGCGGGCAGGCCCCGCTGGGTGGATGGACAGACGATAGACTCCCTCGTCGTCCTCACCGCTCCGGGTCCCCCCTTGGAGAACTCTTTGCTGTCACCTGTTGCCGATTCCGTCCGCCACCTGTCCCGACACAGTGCTGTGCGGTTCCTGGTTGTCGGTGGTCTGAGCGTTGCCGTGGACACGGGATCACTCTTCGTGTACCACGGAGTTCTCCGGATTGTCCTGCCCGTTGCGGCCGCCATGTCGTTCCTGACCTCGTTCTGGGTCAACTTCGGGCTGAACCGGGCGTGGTCGTTCGGCTCGTCCGCCCAGATGGTGCCGCAGGTGGGGCGCTACTTCGCGCTGGTCCTCGCCAACCTGACCGCCAACGTGGTGCTGGTGTCCGCGTTGACCTGGGCGGGCGTGCCGTACCTGCTGGCGAAGCTGCTGGTGACGGCATCGTTGTCGGCGGCGAACTACGTGGTGTCGAAGCGGTGGATCTTCGCGGCCTGACCGACGCACTGACATACCCGCAGCGAGGGTGCCCACCGTCCGGTGGGCACCCTCGCTGTTGGGGTCAGAGGTACTGGCCGGTGTTGCTGGCGGTCTCGATGGACCGGCCGGCTTCGGCGCCCTTGCCGCCGGAGACGAGCGTGCGGATGTAGACGATCCGCTCACCCTTCTTGCCGGAGATGCGCGCCCAGTCGTCGGGGTTGGTGGTGTTGGGGAGATCTTCGTTCTCGCGGAACTCGTCGACGCAGGCGTCGAGCAGGTGCTGCAGGCGCAGCCCCTTGCGACCCGAGGTGAGGAACTCCTTGATGGCCATCTTCTTGCTCCGGTCGACGATGTTCTGGATCATCGCGCCGGAGTTGAAGTCCTTGAAGTAGAGGACTTCCTTGTCACCGTTGGCGTAGGTGACCTCGAGGAATCGGTTCTCCTCGGTTTCCGAGTACATCCGCAGCACCACGGCGTCGATCATCGCCGCGACGGTGGCCTGGGGGTCGGTGCCGTGTTCGGCCAGGTCGTCCGGGTGCAGGGGCAGCCCGGAGAGGATGTACTTGGAGAAGATGTCCTTGGCCGCCTCAGCGTCCGGTCGCTCGATCTTGATCTTCACGTCGAGGCGACCGGGGCGCAGGATCGCCGGGTCGATCATGTCTTCCCGGTTGGAGGCGCCGATGACGATGACGTTCTCCAGCCCCTCCACGCCGTCGATCTCGCTGAGCAGCTGCGGAACGATGGTGTTCTCCACGTCGGAGGAGACACCGGAGCCGCGGGTCCGGAAGATCGAGTCCATCTCGTCGAAGAACACGATCACCGGCGTGCCCTCGCCGGCCTTCTCCCGGGCGCGCTGGAAGATCAGCCGGATGTGCCGCTCGGTCTCACCGACGTACTTGTTGAGCAGCTCCGGGCCCTTGATGTTCAGGAAGAAGCTGGTGTGCTTCTCCTTGCCCTGCCGCTCGGCGATCTTCTTGGCCAGCGAGTTGGCCACCGCCTTGGCGATGAGCGTCTTGCCACAGCCGGGTGGACCGTAGAGCAGGATGCCCTTGGGTGGGCGGAGCTGGTGCTCACGGAACAGGTCCGCGTGCAGGAACGGCAACTCCACCGCGTCGCGGATCTGCTCGATCTGCGACTGGAGGCCACCGATGTCGCCGTAGTCGACGTCGGGCACCTCCTCCAGGACCAGCTCCTCGACCTCGCTCTTCGGGATCCGCTCGTACGCGTACGCCGAGCGGGGCTCGATCATGAGCGAGTCGCCGGCCCGGATCGCCGAGCCGATGAGCGTCTCGGCGAGGTGCACGATGCGCTCCTCGTCGGAGTGGGAGACCACCAGCGCCCGGTCGCCCGGCCCGCCGTTCGGTCCCTCCAGGATCTCCTTGAGCATCACCACTTCGCCAACCCGCTCGTAACCGAACGCGTCGACGATGTTGAGCGCGTCGTTGAGCAGGACCTCCTGGCCGCGCCGCAGGTCACCCACGTCGAGCGAGGGCGAGACCGCGACCCGCAGTTTGCGGCCACCGGTGAAGACGTCCACCGTGCCGTCCTCGTGCTTGGCCAGGAAGACTCCGTAACCGCTCGGCGGTTGCGCGAGCCGGTCGATCTCTTCCTTGAGCGTCACGATCTGCGTGCGAGCTTCCTTGAGGGTGCTCACCAGCCGGTCGTTGTTTTCTGTCAGCCGCGCCAACTGTGCCTGGGTGGCCGCCAGCCGCTCTTCGAGCTGCCGGACGTGTCGGGGGCTTTCGGTCAACTTGCGCCGCACCAGGGCGAGTTCCTCTTGCAGGAACGCGACCTGCGTGGAGAGATCGTGGGCTTCCTTCTCCCACCGTGCGGCGCGCGAGTCCGCGTCGTCGCTACGTGCTGCCACGTCCCACCTCCCCGGGGGGCTTGAACGTTCTGCCCTAACACTAGCCGCTATGAGGCCGATTCGGTCCCACGCAACACCCTCGTCACCGAACCTTGATCGCCAAGGGTGGCCTGACGGGCCGTTACCGGCGTTCGGGTACCGTCGGAGCGTGGCACGGGAGAACATGGGGGGTGCACAGGTGGCCGAGGTCGCGACCGACGAACTGCAGGTCTGGGTCGACCAGGACCTCTGCACGGGCGACGGGCTCTGCGTGCAGTACGCGCCGGAGGTGTTCGAGTTCGACATCGACGGTCTGGCCTACGTCAAGGGCGTCGACGGTGAGCTGCGGATGGCACCGGGCAGCCGGGTCGACGTCCCCGCGCACCTGCGACTCGAGGTGATTGACTCCGCGAAGGAGTGCCCGGGCGACTGCATCCACGTGGTGCGCGGCGACGGCGTCGAGGTCGCCGGCCCGGACGCCGAGGAAGACTGACCCACCGGCCGGGCCGCGAAGGCCCGGCCGGGCCCGGTTCGGGGTACGCCTCAGAGCATCGGACGGCCGACGACCGAGGCGACCAACCGCGCGAACTCCTCCAACCGGGCGATCTGCCCGGCCCCGCCGTCGTCGAGGGTCTTGCCGAAGCGCAACGCGTCGTGCCGGGGTGTGCCGGCCATCTCCTCGCTCGGCGGCGCCTCGTCCAACGAGGTGAGCAGCAGGTAGACGTCGATGCTGTCGACCCGGATCTCGCCGCTCTCGGCACGGTTGAGCCGCCGCCGGCAGCCCACCTCGGTGACGGTGGAGACCGGCACCACCCGCAGCGACGAGGTCATCGAGCCCGGCGGGCCCTCCTCCGGCGGTACGTCCTCGCCGTGCCAGAGGATGAGCCGGCTGCCGTCGCAGACCACGACCTCCTGCCACACCCCGTTGACCTCGTTGACGAAGCGTTCCAGGGTGAAGCCGAGCACCGACGCGCCGCGCAGCACGCCGCCGAGCGCCTCCAGGGCGACGTCCGGGTCACGCAGGTAGGCCCGCGCCGCCGACTCCAGGTCCTGGTAGGGCGACCAGTCGGGAAAGACCGCGGGGAGGTCTCCACCGCCGTAGCCCGGTCGGCTCATGCCAGCGTCTCCCCCTGCTCGGCGCTGCCGACACCCAGCTCGATGGTCACGGCCTGTCCATCTCCCCCGCACCGTTGGGTTGCGCGCCTGCGGCCTGCGCGGCGGCGGCCTGTCGGGCCGCCTCCGCCTCGCGCAGGTCCTGGCGGCGCTGCGCGTACGCCTCGGTGCCCTTGCTGGGCTTGCGCCGGCGCGGCGGCGCGGTGACCCCCGGGGCCAGTTTGCGCGCGGACACCAGGAAGGCGGTGTGCGCGATCATCCGGTGGTCCGGACGGACGGCGAGGCCCTCGGCGTGCCAGTCGCGCACCAGGGACTCCCAGGCCCGCGGCTCGGTCCAGCCGCCGCGCTCGCGCAGCGCCTCCACCAGCTCGGAGAGCTGCGGTGTGGTGGCGACGTAGCCGATGAACACCCCACCGGGCACCAGCGCCCGCTCGACCATGTCGAGGGTCTCCCAGGGGGTCAGCATGTCCAGGATGATCCGGTCGAAGCCGGTCTCCCGGCACTGCGCGACGTCGCCGACGTGCAGGTTCCACGAGGGGTGCGGCCCGTTGAAGAACGCCTCGACGTTGCGCTTGGCGATCTGGGCGAAGTCGTCGCGCAGTTCGAACGAGTGCAGCTCGCCCTCGGTGCCGACGGCTCGCAGCAGGGAGCAGCTCAGCGCGCCGGAGCCGGCGCCGGCCTCGAGGACCTTCGCGCCGGGGAAGATGTCGCCCATCGCCACGATCTGCGCCGAGTCCTTGGGGTAGATCACCTGGGCGCCGCGCGGCATGGACAGCACGTAGTCCGACAGGAGCGGCCGCAGGGCCAGGAACGCGGTGCCGCCGCCGGCGGTGGTCACCACGCTGCCGTCGGGGAGCCCGATCAGCGCGTCGTGCGCCAGGATGCCGCGGTGGGTGTGGAACTCCTTGCCGGGCTCCAGCGTCACGGTGTGCATCCGCCCCTTGGGGTCGGTCAGCTGGACCCGGTCGCCGGGCCGGAACGGCCCGCGGTGCACGGGTGTCAGCGCCGGGTTGGCGGGGTCGGCGGCGACGGTGGAGGGAGTTGCGGTCACGGTGTCATCTTCCGGTTGGGTTCGAGGAGCTGTGCCAGGTCCGCGATGTGCAGAATGCCGACGACATCTTCGCCTGACGTCACCACGTACTGTGCGCCCGGGTGGGTCTGTACGGCCTCCATCACCCGCTCGCCGTCCCACCCGACCGACAACGTGGGAAGGGTGCCCAGCGACCGGGCTACGGCGTCGACCGCCAGCCACGGTCGGCGCTCGAGGGGCACCGCGTCGGCGGCCGCCGGGTCGACCAGCGCCACCGGTCGACCGGTGGAGTCGGTGACCAGCAGCGCGGCGTCGGGCTGCCCGCTCTCGGCGCGTCGGCGCTGGGCCTCGGCCAGCGGCGTGCCGGTGGCCACCGGCCAGACCGGCCGGGCCAGCCGGGCGAGGTCGATCAGCGGGAACCGGCGGCTGACCCGGGCGGCCCGGATCGACTGCCCGGCGCCACGCCAGAGGGTGACGGCGACCAGCAGCATCAGCGGCAGCGCCAGCGGCGCCAGCCGCCGCTCGACGGTGAGCAGCAGGACCAGGGCCGCGGTGCCGACGGCGACGACCCGGCCGGCCCACCCGGCGACCTCGGTGCCGAGGTGCCGGTCGCGGGTCAGCCCCCACACTGCGGCACGCAGCGCCCGGCCGCCGTCGAGCGGCAGCCCGGGCAGGCTGTTGAACAGCGCCACGATGACGTTGCTGACCGCGAGCTGGAAGGCGAGCTGGTGCGCCACGGTCCCCTCGGGCAGGGCGAGCGTGGCGGTGACCGCCAGGACGCCGAGCACCGCGGAGACCGCCGGGCCGGCCAGCGAGACCAGCAGGTCGACGCGGGGCGACGGGGCGTCCCGGTCCATCTCGGTGTAACCGCCGAGCAGCTCCAGGGTGATCCCGCGCACACCGATGCCGTACCGCCGGGCGGTGAGGGCGTGGCCCAGCTCGTGCAGCAGCACCGAGCCGAGCAGCGACACGACGAACCCGAAGCCGATCAGGTAGCCGCTGAGCTGCGGCAGGTCCAGTTGCCGGCGGGCGAACTCGCCGTACAGCACCGCGATGAGCACCGCGAGCAGGACCATGGAGCCGTTGAGGTGCAGCGGCACCCCGAACACCTTGCCGACGTTCAGGCCGAGGCGTCGGTCCGGTCGGCGCGGCGGCCTGGTTGTCTGCTCCATCGCCACGATGCTACGGACCGTCGCTGTGTGGGGCGGGCGGCGGTCGGTGTCACACCGGTGCCCTAACCTTTGCCGACATGACGGCGGAATCGGTCACCACCTCCCAGCCCTCCCCCGCGGCGCAGACGCCGCCGACGGTGCGGGCCTCGCTGTCCCCGTCGCGGGCGGCGGATTTCAAGACCTGCCCGCTGCTCTACCGGTTCCGCAGCATCGACCGGCTGCCCGAGCGCACCACCATCGAGCAGGCCCGGGGCACGTTGGTGCACGCGGTGCTGGAGCGCCTGTTCGACCTGCCGGCCACCGGCCGCACGCCGGAGGCGGCCGGTGACCTGGTGGCCCCCCAGTGGGACCGGCTGGTCACCGAGCAGCCGGAGCTGGCCGGGATCTTCGACGGCGCCGAGCCGGCCGGCCCGGTGGAGTTCCTCCGCTCCGCCGCCGGGCTGTTGCAGGGTTACTTCGCGGTGGAGGATCCGACCCGGCTGGAGCCGGCCGAACGCGAGAGCCTGATCTCCGCGGTCGTCGACGAGGAGCTGCTGATCCGGGGCTACCTCGACCGGCTCGACGTCGCTCCGGACGGCGCGCTGCGGGTGGTCGACTACAAGACCGGCGGCGCTCCACGGGAGGCGTTCGAGGCGCGGGCGCTGTTCCAGCTGAAGTTCTACGCCCTGGTGCTGTGGCGCACCCGGGGGGTGGTGCCCCGCGTGCTGCGGCTGCTCTACCTGCGCGACGCCGAGGTGTTGGACTACACCCCCGATGCCGACGAGCTGGTCCGCTTCGAGCGCACAGTGGTGGCGCTGTGGCGCGCGATCGAGCAGGCCACCGCCCGACAGGATTTCCGGCCCCGGCCGAGCCGGCTCTGCGACTGGTGCAGCCACCAGGCGCTCTGTCCCAGCTTCGGCGGCACCCCGCCACCGTTCCCGGTCGCCGCGGCGAGCGCCGACCCGCTGCGCGACTCCCGGTCTACCCCGGTGGCGCCGGGCGCCGACGAGTGACGGCCTCCTGAGCGACGCGTACGCCCGGCGCGGCGATTCAGGCCGGCGGGATCGCCTGCCGCACGCCGATGCCGAAGACCCGACCGCAGCGGTGCCGCCTCGGTCGGGACAGGGCGACCGGCCGGCCTCTACGGTGATCCGCGACGCATCGGCTCCGGTACGCGAGGATGACCGGTGCGCGCGCCACGACGTCGGCGGGACGGGAGACGAGATGAGCGATCAGGCGCCCTCGGCGCGGCCGGTGCGGATCCTGCTCGCCGACGACCAGCCGCTGCTGCGGACCGGGTTCCGGATGGTGCTGGGCGCCGAGAGCGACCTGGACGTGGTGGCGGAGGCCGGTGACGGCATGGAGGCGGTGGAGTTGTCCCGCCGGCTGCTGCCCGACGTCGTACTGATGGACATCCGGATGCCTCGGATGGACGGGGTGGCGGCGACCCGGGCCATCGTCGACGCCCGACTGCCGGTACGGGTGCTGGTGCTCACCACCTTCGACCTGGACGAGTACGTGGTGGGCGCGTTGCGGGCCGGCGCCAGCGGGTTCCTGGCCAAGGACGTGCCGGCCGAGGATCTGATCGCGGCGATCCGCACTGTCGCCGGCGGGGACGCGGTGGTGGCACCTCGGATCCTGCGGCGGCTGCTGGACCGCTTCGCCGAACTGCTGCCCGACCCGGCGGCGACGCCGTCGGCGGCGCTCAACGCGCTCACCGACCGGGAGCGCGAGGTACTCGTGCAGGTTGCCCGGGGGCTGTCCAATGCCGAGATCGCGACGGTCCTGTCGGTGAGCGAAACCACAATCAAGACGCACGTCGGGCATGTGCTGACCAAGCTGCGGCTGCGCGACCGGGTGCAGGCGGTGGTGCTGGCGTACGAGTCGGGTCTGGTCCGCCCCCGGGCGTAGTCGGACCGGCCCGGGTACCTCACCCGGCGTACTCGAAGATCCCTCCGTGGGGGGACGGCTGCCGTTGCCGTCGTCACCTACCGTGACCGGAGATGGCCCGGTTCGGTTGACCCTCCTGTGGCGTCAGGTGCAAGTGTCGGTGCGGCCGCCCGCCGCCGTGGGGAAAAACGGTCGACCGGCCGTCGACTCAGGGGCAACCCTGATCCGACATGGGGGTGCACCCGCAGCGGGAAATCCGCGCCGGGTCCCCCCTGGGTCGGACGGGGTGGGCGTACCCAGCACCGATGATTGAACAGTCGCGCCGGACCATCGGGGGGCGGCGTGCATTTTCGGACAGACGGAAGAGGTAGATGACGTGACCGCGACGGTAGGCCAGCAGGCGCAGGCCGCGGCCCGGGCGAACGACGTGTGGAAGGTGTACGGCAGCGGCGAGGCTCAGGTCGTCGCGCTGCGGGGGGTCAGCGCGGAGTTCGAACGTGGCCGCTTCACCGCGATCATGGGCCCGTCGGGTTCCGGTAAGTCGACGCTGATGCACTGCCTGGCCGGCCTGGACTCGGTGACCCGGGGGACGGTGTCGATCGGTGAGACGACGGTCACGGGGCTGGGCGACGCGGGGCTGACGAAGCTGCGGCGCGACAAGGTGGGCTTCATCTTCCAGCAGTTCAACCTGCTGCCGACGTTGACGGCCAAGGAGAACATCCTGCTGCCGCTGTCGATCGCCGGGCGCAAGCCGGACCCGGCCTGGTACGACACGGTGATCGAGACGGTGGGTCTGAAGGACCGGCTGGACCACCGGCCGGCGCAGCTCTCCGGTGGGCAGCAGCAGCGGGTGGCGTGTGCCCGGGCGCTGGTCTCCCGCCCCGAGGTGATCTTCGCGGACGAGCCGACCGGCAACCTGGACTCGCGGTCCGGCGCGGAGGTGCTCAACTTCCTGCGTAACTCGGTGCGGGAGCACGGCCAGACCATCGTGATGGTCACTCACGACCCGACGGCCGCCGCGTACGCCGACCGGGTGGTCTTCCTCGCCGACGGCGAGATCGTCTCGGAGCTGATCGAGCCGACCGCCGAGACGGTGCTGGACACCATGAAGAAGCTGGACACTCCGGCCGAGGTGGGCAACTGATGTTCCGCGCGACGCTGAAGAGTCTGCTGGCCCGTAAGGTCCGGCTGATCCTGTCCGGCCTGGCGGTGGTGCTCGGGGTGATGTTCGTCTCCGGCGCGTTCGTGCTCACCGACACGCTGGGTCGCTCCTTCGACTCCGTCTTTGCCGACGGTTTCTCCGAGATCGACGTGAACGTCGCGGCGAAGCCGAAGGTGCAGGTCAACGAGATGGAGGGCGAGCAGACCGTCGCCCCGCTGCCGGCCGCCCTGGTGGAGCGGGTGAAGCAGGTGCCGGGGGCGGCTTCGGCGACCGGTGTGGTCAACGCCGACGGCGCCCGGGTGATCGGCAGCAACGGCAAGGTCGTCACGTCGTTCGGCCCGCCGCAGTTGGGCGAGAACTGGACCGGCGAGAGCGAGCTGCTGAAGCTGCGTGAGGGGCGCGCGCCGCAGGCCGAGGACGAGATCGTCATCAACAAGGCGTTGGCCACGGCCGCGAAGGTGCAGGTCGGCCAGAAGGTCGGCGTGCTGACCGCGTTCGAGTCGAAGAAGCGGGATTTCACACTGGTCGGCGTCTTCGGGTACAGCGGTGACCGGGACTCGATCGGCGGGGTCAACGAGGTCTTCTTCACGACGCCGGTGGCGCAGCGGCTGATGCTGGGCGAGCCGGACGTGTTCAGCAGCATCACCGTGCAGGCCGCCGACGGGGTCTCGGACGAGAAGCTGCGCGACGACGTGGCGCGCACCCTGGGCGCGGACTTCGAGGTGAAGACCGGCGAGCAGGTGGCCGCGGACGCCTCGGCCAGCCTGAAGGAGGGCCTGTCCTTCTTCAACAAGATCCTGCTCGGCTTCGCCGCGGTGGCGCTGCTGGTGGGCACCTTCCTGATCCTCAACACCTTCTCGATCATCGTGGCGCAGCGGACCCGGGAGTTGGCGCTGATGCGCGCCATCGGGGCCAGCGGCCGGCAGATCATCGGTTCGGTGGTGCTGGAGGCCATCGCGGTGGGGTTGATCGCGTCGGTGCTCGGCCTCGCCGCCGGTATCGGGGTGGGCGCGCTGCTGGCGTACCTGTTCGGCAAGCTCGCCGGTGGGCTCACCCTGGCCGGCATCGGCGTGCCGGCGGCTGCGGTGATCGGTTCGTTCGCCGTCGGTCTGGTGATCACCGTGGTGGCGGCGCTGCTGCCGGCGCTGCGGGCGTCCCGGATCCCGCCGATCGCGGCCATGCAGGACGTGGCCACCCCGGACCGGCCGTTGACCAAGATCACCGTGGCCGGGTCGCTGGTCACCGGTATCGGCGCGGTGCTGCTGTTCCTCGGGCTCAGCGGCAACGCCGGCGGTCAGACGCTGTCGACCATCCTCGGTGGGGTGCTGTTCGCCTTCATCGGGGTGGCGCTGCTGACCCCGCTGATCAGCCGGCCGGTGGTGAGCCTGCTCGGGGCGATCTTCTCCTGGTCGGTGCCGGGCAAGCTGGGCCGGCTCAACTCGGGGCGCAACCCCCGTCGTACGGCCATCACGGCCGCCGCGCTGATGGTCGGCATCGCACTGGTCACCGGCGTCACGGTCATCCTCGACTCGGCCAAGGGCAGCATCAGCGCGCTCGCCCAGGACACCATCAAGGCCGAGCTGGTGATCGCCGGTCAGCAGGGCGGCCCGCGTCCGCCGACCTTCGACCCGGGTGTGCTGGACCAGGCCAAGGCCCTGCCCGGTGTGCGGTTGGTCGACGGCGAGTACGGCGACATGGCGCGGATCGACGGCGAGGGCACCTGGGTCGCGGCGAGCAGCGACATCGCGTCGCTGCGGCAGATCTTCGGCGCGAAGCCGACCGCCGGTGACATCGACCGGCTCGGGCCGACCCAGATGCTCGCCAGCTCGGACACGGCCACGTCCCGTGGCTGGTCGGTGGGCTCCACTGTCAACGTGCAGCTGACCCGGGGCGAGGCACGCACCTACACGATCAGCGGCATCTACGAGTCGTCGCAGCTGACCAACCCGGTGACGCTGCCGGTGACCGCGGCTAAGGACTTCGCCATCCCGCAGCCCATCCAGGGCTTCATCCAGCTGGACCCGGGCACCCGGGTGTCCGACGTCCAGCCGCAGGTGGAGGCGTTGCTTGCGGACAGCCCCGAGGTGTCGGTGGCCGACCGGGACGCGTTCATCAAGCAGCAGACCAGTTCGCTCGACGGGCTGCTCACGATGATCCAGATCCTGCTCGCGTTGGCCATTGTGATCGCCGTGCTGGGCATCATCAACACCCTGGCCCTGTCGGTGCTGGAGCGGACCCGCGAGCTGGGTCTGCTGCGGGCGATCGGCCTGCGCCGGTCCCAGACCATGGGCATGATCACCGTGGAGGCGGTGGTGATCTCGGTGTTCGGCGCGCTGCTCGGCGTGGTGGTGGGCACCGGCCTCGGCGCCGCGGTGGTCGAGGCCCTCAAGGACGAGGGCATCACCGACCTGATCCTGCCGTGGGGGCAGATGGGTGTCTTCCTCGGTCTCGCCGCCATCATCGGCGTGGTGGCCGCGGTGCTCCCGGCCGTCCGGGCGGCCCGGATCAACGTCCTGGGCGCCATCGCCCACGACTGATCGGCACCGCCGAGGCCCCCGGTCGCCATCCGCGCGACCGGGGGCCTCGGCCTGTCCCATTCCCCCTCGGCCACCCGTACGCGACTGCAAGGCTGGTGCTGCCGGCAGGGCGCCGGCCCGCCCCGCCAACGGGCGGCCGGATAGCCGGGACTGGTGACATGACCGATCAGGACGCGTACCAGCGGGCACTCGACAACGCCGAGCGGCTGCTCGGGCAGCCGTTGGTCCTGCCGCTCGGCGAGGGCGAGCCGCCGGTGGGGCACGACTTCCGTCGACTCGCCACAGAGCAGACCTTCGGCGCGGCCTGGCCCCGGGAGGGCCTGGACCTGCGCAGCCGGTGCCTGGTCTCGGTGGCGATCGCCGCCGCCCTCGGCACCCACGAGCCGCTGCGCGGGCAGCTGCGCATCGCGCTGACCTCGGGCGTGACCAGGGAGGAGATCGTCGAGCTGTTCATCCACCTGGCCGCGTACGCGGGGGCCGCTCGGGCCTTCGACAGCTACCAGGTGGTCGCCGCGGTCTTCGCCGAGCGTCGCTGAACGAGGCCGGTCGCGACAGCCGAGCGCCGGCGACCCGCGCCGGGCGGGTCAGCCGGTCGCCGCGGCCCGATCGGTCAGCAGCGCCGCGAGCAGCGCCAGGTCCACGCCGGTCAGGCTCTCCACCTGGTGTACGCCGACAGTGCTCGGCAACGCCACCTCCGCCGGTACGGCCAGCACCGCCGCGCCCGAGGCGAGCGCGCTGGCCACCCCGGTCGGTGAGTCCTCGATCGCCACACACCGCTCGATCGGCACACCCAGCAGCCGCGCCGCGGTCAGGTACGGCTCGGGGTGCGGCTTGGCCGCCACCACCTCGTCGCCGGCGACCACCGTGTCGAAGTTGTCCCGACCGAGGGTGTCCAGGGCGATCTCGACCAGCGCCCGAGGGCTGGAGGTGACCAGCGCGGTGGGGATGCCCGCAACGCGGACCGCGCGCAACAGGTCGAACGCGCCCGGCCGCCAGCGCAGACCGGTGCGGAACAGATCCAGGATGCGCGCGTTGATCCACGCCGCGCTGATCTCCGGATCCCGTTCGGGCTGCCCCAGATCGTCGTGCAGGATGCGCATCGACTCGGCCATGGCGGTGCCGATGATCGACTGGCGGGCGTCGACGGAGAGTTCCCCGCCGTACTCCTTCGCGAGTTCCTGCAACGCGACGTCCCACAGCTTCTCGCTGTCGACCAACGTGCCGTCCATGTCGAAGAGCACAGCGGCGGGGTGATGGCTGCTCAGCGGAACCTCCAGGGTCGTGACCGACACCGGCGATCCTGCCAGCACCCCCCGGGGCCGGTGGCGGCAACGGGCGCCAGGGTGATCCGGGCAACCCAGTTCAGCCCAGGTCGCACTCCTTCAGGGAACCCTCGTAACCCCGGAAGAACATGTCGGTGCGCTGCTCGGCGGTGCCGTGCGCCCCTTCCGCGAACCACGGCTGGTCCGGGTCGTCGCCGACCGCCGCCACCCCCTCCCGGAACTCGTCAAGGTCGCCCTCGGCGAGGGTCAGGGCCTCCGAGCGCACCGAGTCGCCGAGGTACGCCCCGGCCATGCAGTCGGCCTGCAACTCCTGCTGGATGGTGAAGCTGTAGTTGATGCCGAGCCGCACCTGGATGGCGTGCGCGTACTCGTGCCCGAGCAGGTAGAACACGAACGCGTCGCCGACCTGGCGGAACGCCGCCACCGACCAGGCGACGTCGTACGCGATGAAGTCGCCCTGCGAGCAGTAGACGGCGTTGTTGCGGGGCAACGCCTGACCGCCGCAGGACACCTCGCCCTCGCGCTGGTACGGGATGATCCGCCGGATCGGTCGGAACCGCTGCCCGGATTCCTTGAACTGGGCCGCCCAGTACCGCTCGGCGACCGCCTGCGCGTCGGCGACGTCCTGCTCGAACTCGGCGACGCTGGTGGTGCTGTCGGCCCGGGTGGTTCTCGGTCCCGGTGACGCTGCCGACTGGTTCGCCCCGGGGCGCTCGGCCTCCGGCTCGGCCAGGCCACCGCCTGCGCAGGCGAGGGAGACCAGGGCGGCGACCAGCAGGCCTGCCAGCGGGCCCCGCGCGTCGCGTCCGAACCGTGCCCCCACTGTGCCTCCCCAGACATCGGTGCTCAGGCTGGTAGTACCCCGACGACAGGACCGAAACGCCCGTCACCGGTTTCACGCAGGGCACGGCCGGACGGTTCACGCACTACCTGGTCAACCACCGGCTACGCCGCTCGTACGGCCAGTAGGGTCGCTCAACCGCCCGAATCCCGACCGCGCTGCCACGTGTCACCCTGGTCACCGTGCCGCTCGGCCTCGTACCGCTGCTGCCGCGCCCGAGCGTCCCGCCCGGCCCGAGGTTCGTCGCCCCCAACCTCACCGACCCGCCCCCGCCGCACCACAACTCCAAACGCCACCCCCGCCACGACGACAAAAACCCCCACCAAGACCCACACCACAGTCATCCCGCCAACCTAGGCCCCACCCACCACCCCTGAACCCCGGTGATCATGGAGTTGGCGTCATCCCACTCGGCGTGTCGTGACGCTACCTTCATGATCACCGGTTCTGGTGGGGGGCAGACCCGGGGGCGGTGGGGTGTCCGGGTGGGGGGTTGGGGTTCGACGTTTCCTGTGAGGCGCCGGGGTGGTGTCCTCGCAGGAGGAGGGGAAGAACCATGAAGTACATGATTTTGCTCTACGGGTCGCAGCAGGACTATGACGTGCTGTCCGGGCGGGCCTCTGACCGGCCGGCGATGTCGGCCGAGCAGATCGCGGCGATGCACCAGCACATGGAGACCTTCCACCAGACGCTGGCCGAGTCCGGGGAGTTGGTCGACGCCCGGGGCCTGAGCGAGCCGGTGCACGCCCGCCGGGTGCAGGTGCGCGAGGGGGCACCCGTGATCACCGACGGCCCGTACCCAGAGACGCAGGAGGTCCTCGCCGGTTACACCATCGTGGAGTGCGCCAGCTTCGACCGGGCCACCGAGATCGCCGCCGGCCTGGTCGACCCGGACGCCCCCGGTGGGTACGTGGACGTGCGGCCGGTGCTCGACGGTGTCGAGGACCTGGCCGGCTGACCCGGTGCCGGAGACTCCCGCCGAGGATCTGCTGCGCGAGCTGGCGCCGCAGGTCCTCGGCGCGCTGGTCCGCCGCTACGGGCACTTCGACACGGCCGAGGACGCGGTGCAGGAGGCGCTGATCGCCGCCGCGCACGGTTGGCCGCGCGACGGCGTACCGGACAATCCGCGTGGCTGGCTGATCACCGTGGCGTCCCGTCGGCTGACCGACCTGCTGCGTCGCGAGCAGGCCCGGATGCGGCGGGAGGACACGGTGGCCCGGTGGGTGCTGCCGGAGCAGTGGCGCGCCCCCGCCGCCGACCGTCCGCCGGCGGACGCCGACGACACGCTCATCCTGTTGTTCCTGTGCTGCCACCCGGCGCTGTCAGCGGCGTCGCAGATCGCGCTCACCCTGCGGGCGGTGGGCGGGCTGAGCACCGCCGAGGTGGCGCGCGCGTTCCTGGTGCCGGAGGCGACGATGACCCGGCGGATCAGTCGGGGTAAGCAGCGGATCCGTGACAGTGGGCTGCGGTTCGCGCCGCCCACCGGCGCGGAGCGCGCCGACCGGCTCGCCGCCGTGCTGCACGTGCTCTACCTGATCTTCACGGAGGGGTACGCCCGCACCGCCGGGCCCGGGTTGCTGCGCGCCGACCTGACCGCCGAGGCCATCCGGCTGACCCGGCTGGTGCGCCGGCTGGTGCCCGAGGATCCCGAGGTCACCGGACTGCTCGCGTTGATGCTGCTCACCGACGCCCGCGCGCCGGCGCGGATCGGCCCGCACGGTGAGCTGGTGCCGATGGCCGAGCAGGACCGCTCCCGGTGGCGCGCCCACCAGATCACCGAGGGCGTCGAGCTGATCACCGGGGCGCTGCCACGCGGGGTGGTCGGGGCGTACCAGCTCCAGGCGGCCATCGCGGCCGTGCACGACGAGGCGTCCTGCGCGGCGGCCACCGACTGGGCGCAGATCACCGCCCTGTACGAGGTGCTCCTCGGGATGTCCGACAACCCGGTGGTGGCGCTCAACCACGCGGTGGCGGTGGCCATGAGCCGAGGCGCGTCGGCCGGGTTGGCGCTGCTCGCCGACCTGGCCGACGACCCGCGTCTCGCCGACGACCCGCGACTGCCGGCCGCCCGCGCCCACCTGTGGGAGCTGGAGGGTGAGCGGCTCGCGGCGCGGGAGGCGTACCGGATGGCGGCAGCCCGCTCGACGAACCTGGCGCAGCAGCGCTACCTCAACGCCCGCGCGGAGCGCGTCGCGGGCGACCCGCCGCCCGCCGGCTGAGCCGCACCGTCCGTGCGGGTCACGGCCTGAGCCGGCACGCCGTGCGGGTCACGGGCTGGCGGCCAGGAAGACGAAGGCGGCCATCAGCACCAGGTGCACGCCGCCCTGCAACACGTTGGCCCGGCCGGGCACCACGGTGAGGACGGCGGTCACGGCGGTGAGCGCGAGGAGGGCGAGCTGGGTACCGCCGAGGCCGAGCAGCAGCGGGCCGTCCAGCCAGATCGAGGCGATCGCTATGGCCGGGATGGTCAGGCCGATGCTGGCCATCGCCGAGCCGAGCGCGAGGTTCAGGCTGATCTGCACGCGGTCGCGGCGGGCGGCGCGGGCGGCGGCCAGGGTCTCCGGCAGCAGCACGAGAAGGGCGATGATCACGCCGACGAACGCGTGCGGCAGGTTCGCCGCGGCCACACCGGCCTCGATGGTCGGCGAGACGGTCTTGGCGTCGCCGACCACCGCCACCAGCGCCACCAGCAGCAGCCCCAGGCTCATCAGCGCCGCGCGGGTGGTCGGCGGCTTGGCGTGCTCCTCCGCGTCTATCACCTGACCCCGGCTGTCGACCGGTAGGAAGTAGTCGCGGTGCCGGCCGGTCTGCACGAGCACGAACAGCCCGTAGAGCGCCAGCGAGGCGACGGCGGCGAAGGCGAGCTGGGCCGGGCTGAACTCCGGGCCGGGCCGGGCCGTGGTGAAGGTCGGGATGACCAGACTCAGGGTGGCCAGGGTGATCACGGTGGCCAGGGCCCCGCCGGTGCCCTCAGGGTTGAACACCGCGACGCGGCGGCGCAGCGCTCCGAGCAGTAGGGACAGGCCGAGTATCCCGTTACAGGTGATCATGACGGCGGCGAAGACGGTGTCCCGGGCGAGCGACTGGGTCTTCTCCGGACCGCTGATCATCAGCGTGACGATGAGGGCGACCTCGATCACGGTGACCGCGACGGCGAGCACCAGCGACCCGTACGGCTCCCCCACCCGGTGGGCCACCACCTCCGCGTGGTGCACGGCCGCGAGCACGGCACCGCCCAGCAGCACCGCGACCACCACGATGATCGGGCCGGGCAGGCTTCGTCCCCAGGTGACGATCAATACCAGAACCGCGAGCACGGGTACGGCGAAGGTCCAGTCGGTCAGGCGGGAGCGAAGCAGGGCGGCCATGCCGTAAAGAGTGCCAGGTCAGGTGATCATGTGCCCACCATCGACGCACGGATCTGCGGTGTCGACGGTCCACAACCGGCAAAACCCGTAACCTATAGGTTACGCTTTCGGGGTGGATGAGGTGGCCGTCGCGATCGCCGACCCGGTGCGGCGGCACATCCTGACCATGTTGCGCGCCGAACCCCTCTCCGCCGGCGACATCGCCCAGCGGTTCGCGATCAGCCGGCCCGCCATCAGCCGCCACCTGCGGGTGCTGCGCGACAGCGGGCTGGTCCGTGACGAGCTGGTCGGACGGCGGAGGATCTACCGGCTCGATCCGGTCCCGCTCGCCCCGCTGCTCGACTGGCTCACCGGGCTCACCACAGTCGACCGGTGGGGCCGGCACCTCGACGCGTTGGAGACCGAGGTCTATCGCACCCGCCGAGAGCGCCGCAGCCGCGGCCCGGCGGAGCATCGAAGGGAGCACACGGCATGACCCGCACACCCGCCGGACGCCTGTTCCAGACCGACACCGGCCACGATCTCGTCCTCACCCGAACCTTCCGCGCCCCGGCGGCGGACGTCTGGGCCAGCCTGACCGAACCGGAGCGTACGGCCCGCTGGTTCGGCCCGTGGGAGGGCGACGCCAGGCCCGGACGGACCATCCGGGTCCAGATGGCGTACGAGGAGCAGCAGCCCTGGTGCGAGATGCGCATCGACGTGTGCGAACCGCAGCAGCGCCTCGCCGTGTCGATGGTCGACGACTACGGCAGTTGGCTGCTGGAGCTGTCGCTGACCGAGACCGACGGCACCACCGAGCTGCGGTTCGTGCAGCACCTGAGCAGCGTGGAGGGCATCGCCGAGGTGGGCGCCGGTTGGGAGTACTACCTGGACCTGCTGGTGGCCTCCCGGGACGGCTCGCCCCGCCCGGAGTTCGACGACTACCACCCGGCCATGCAGCCCTATTACCAGGGGCTAATCGCCACGGCCGGCTAGGCGTCGAGCTCCCGCCGCAGCTTGGCGAACTCGGCGGTCAACGCCGGCAGCGGGAAGTGCGCGTTCAGGCCGCTGGGGTTCGGCAGCACCCAGACCTGGGCCGGCCCCAGCCGGTCCGGTCGCGGGCCCAGCCCGGCCTTCGGTCGGGCGAAGGCGATCCGGTACGCGGTCACCCCGAGGATGGCCACCCAGCGCGGCCGGTAGCGCTCGGCCTTCACCGCCAACCCGGTCACCCCGGCCACCAGCTCCTCCGACGTCAGTTCGTCGGCGCGGGCGGTGGCCCGGTTGCTCAGGCTGGTGATGCCGAGGCCGTGGCGCAGCAGCTCGTCGTGTTCCCACGGGTGCAGCTCGCGGTCGGTGAAGCCGCCGCCGTGCAGGGCCGGCCAGAACCGGCTGCCCTTGCGGGCAAAGGGCAGCCCCACGGCGGCCGAGTAGAGGCCCGGGTTGTAGCCGCAGAACAGCACCCGCAGCCCGGGACCGATGATGTCCGGCAGACCCCGGCCGGCCGCCGCCGCCACCTCCTGCGGGGTCGGCCGCCGCGCCGGCCCCGCACGCTCCGCGTCCACTCCACCGATCCTGCCGTACGCCGGGGTGTCGGACCCGGCGCACGGCGACGATCACGCCTTGACACCCTCAACGGATGCAGTCAACCGACCACCTCGCCGCCAGCCGTTACGCGCGGATGCGCTGGAACACTCCGCTCTCGCCGGAGCACGCCGCGTTGCTGCTGCAACGACTCGACGTGCGCCCCGGCGCGCGTGTGCTCGACCTCGGCTGTGGCTGGGGTGAGCTGCTGCTGCGGGCGGTCGCCGCCGGCGGTGTCTCCGGCCCGGTCGCGACGCGCGGCGTCGGCGTCGACAGCGACGAGGCCGCGCTCGCCAGAGGGCGGCGGCTGGCCGCGGGGCGGTCGCTGAACCGGCACGTCGCCTTCGTGATGGGGGAAGCGGCGGCCTGGCAGGAGCCGGCCGACCGGGTTCTCTGCATCGGCTCGGCACACGCCTTCGGCGGCACCGAGGCCGCCCTCGACGCCCTCGCCGCAGTGGTCCGACCCGGCGGGCGGTTGCTGTTCGGCGACGCGTTCTGGGAGCGGTCCCCCACGGCGGAGATCGCCGAGATCTTCGGCCCGGAGGTCCCGACCCTTCCCGGGCTGGTCGAGGCCGCCCGCCAGCGAGGCTGGCGGTTGCTGCACCTGAGCACCGCCGACCAGCGGGAATGGGACGACTTCGAATCCACCTGGCTCGCCGGTCGGCAGGAGTGGCTGCTGGCGTACCCGGAGGATCCCCGCGCGGCCGAGGTCCGCGCGGAGCTCGATGACCGGTTGCGCCAGTACGTCGGCGGCTACCGGGGTGTCCTCGGCCTGGGCTATCTCGTCCTCGGCCGCTGACCGTCGGCCCTTGACGCCGCTGGCTACGCTGCGCGTGGTGAGCGCCGGATCTCGTCTCGCCCTGCCCTGGCGGATCCTCGTGTTGGCCACCGCCGCCGTGCTGGTGTGGCTGTTCCTGGGCGCCCTGCTCGACCATGACTACGACCGGCCCACCCATGCGGTCGGGGCGGTCCTCACCACAGCTGTCGTCGTACCCCTGGTGGTCGTCGCCCGTCGCGTCCTGGACCGACGGCCCTGGGTCGACCTCGGGTTGCCGTCGCTGCGCGCCGGCTGGCGGCGTCTGCTGTTCGGCATGGCCTGCTGGCTCGTGCCCGCCGCGGCGGGGTTCGCGCTCTGCCTCGGTGTCGGCTGGGTCGAGATCAGTGTCCGGACGTCCGTCGGGGACGTGCTGCGGGTGGCGGCGCTGCTGGTCGTGCTGGTCTTCCTGAAGGAGGCGCTGCCGGAGGAGCTGATCTTCCGCGGGTACCTGCAACACAACCTCGCCACCCGGCTGCCCGCCGGGCAGGCCGTCCTTGGGCAGGCAGTGCTGTTCACAGTGTTCGGGTTCCTCGTCGGGGCGGCCAGATCCGTCGACCGACTGGCGCTCTTCTTCGTCTTCGCGCTGCTGCTGGGTGCCTTCCGCGCCGCCACCGGCGACATCTGGGCCGGCATCGGCCTGCACGTCGCGTTCCAGACGGTCGCTCAGCTGTTCGGCAACGTCGGGGCGGTCTTCGACGTGGTCGGCGCGGACGTCCTGGGCGTGGTGGCCATGGGGGCCATTCCGTTCTCGGTCAGCTGGTTGGTCCTGCGACACCACTACCGGGACGATCTGAACTGGCGCGCCCTCGCACCGCACCCGGTGCGCCAGAGCGGCTGAAGCTGGGCGTTTGGCCCACCGCACCGACCGGCGTGGGGAAGAGTGGCGGGCGAGAGCTGTCGTCGAGAAACGAGCGACGGCGCGGCGTCGTGCGGAGGTTTTCGGATGAGCGACACGTCTTCGGCCCAGCCCGCCCGCAACGTGGTCCTGGTCCACGGCGCGTACGCCGACGGCTCGTCCTGGTCCGACGTCATTCCGCTGCTACAGCGGGCCGGGCTGACGGTCACCGCGGTCCAGAACCCGCTGACCTCCCTGGCCGACGACGTCGCGGCCACCAACCGCGCCCTCGACCGCCAGGACGGCCCGACGGTGCTGGTGGGCCACTCCTGGGCCGGCACGATCATCAGCGAGGCCGGTAACCACCCGAGGGTCACCGCCCTGGTCTACGTCGCCGCCCGCGCGCCGGACGCCGGCGAGGACTACGCCGCGCTCGCGGCGAAATACCCCACGCCGCCGGCGAATGCCGGCCTCGTGCACCACGACGGGTACGCGCAGCTCAGCGAGAGTGCCTTCCTGGCCGACTTCGCCGGTGGAATCGAGCAGACCCGCGCCCGCGCCCTGCACGCGGTGCAGGGCCCGATCGCCAAGGACCTCTTCCAGGGCCGCACGACGACGGCCGCCTGGCGGGACCGGCAGTGCTATTACTCGATCTCCACCCAGGACCGCACGACCGCGCCGGAGCTGGAGCGGTTTCTGGCCGATCGGATGAACGCGACGACCATCGAGGTCGAATCGTCGCATCTGGCCATGGTCACCCACCCGGAGACGATCGCCGACCTCATCCTGATGGCGACCCGGGGCACCCGCAGCCCCGCGTAGGGCGGCAGAGGCTGGCCGCGCGACGGCCGGCCGACGTGGTGCTCAGGTCAGGCCGCACGCGGATCCGCAGTACGGGCAGAACGCGCGCTTGGCATTCGAGACGACCTCGATGTCGCACCGTGCGCAGTGGCCGTTCTCCCACAGGCCCTGGTCCATCCCGAGGTCCCCGTCGTAGTAGTCGCGGTCGGGCCAGGCGACCAGTTCGACGTTGAGGCCCGGTTCGACCTCGTCCTCGTAGTAGGTGACGCTGGCCAGAGTCAGCGTAGTTCGCATGCCGTACGCCTCCTCGGTGAAGTGCGGCAGGGCACGGCGCAGGACGTCGACCAGCTCGCGGACCGGCAGCGCCACGAGTTGCCCGGCGAGCCGTTCTCGATCTTCGTCGGTGGCCATGCCACCGACCATACGTCGCACCTCCACGCCGACGCCGGCCGTGCGCGGGCGTACTCGGGACCGAGCACGTGGGCTTGACGGGGCCTAGACATCGGAGGTTTACTGCGTCAACGATGCCAGTCGATGAATTGTGACCGTCCACTGTGGGTGGTTCGAGTCGTCGGCTGGTTTCACCGCCCCACCCCTGCACCCCCAACCACCCCGCACCACCTCAGCCGAGCATCGGCGGCCCGGCTTCCGCACCACCGCCATCGCGGCCTCCGGCCTGCCCGTGTGCACAGCCTGAGGTCGACGCTCAGCAGAGGAGCAAGACCATGCGTTCCCGTCCCCGCCTGTTGGCACTCGTCACCGGCCTGGCCGTCATGCTGGCCAGCCTGGTCGCCCTGCCGACCCCCGCCTCAGCGGCACCCCTGACCAAGGTCCTGGTGTTCAGCAAGACCGCCGGCTTCCGGCACTCGTCCATCCCCAACGGCATCGCCGCGATCCAGCAGCTCGGCTCGGCCAACGGCTTCACAGTGACCTCGACCGAGGACGCCGCCCAGTTCACCACCTCCAACCTGGCCCAGTACCAGGCGGTGGTCTTCATGTCGACCACAGGTGACGTCCTCAACGCCAGCCAGCAGAGCGCGTTCGAGTCGTACATCGCCGCCGGTGGTGGCTACGTCGGCGTGCACGCCGCGGCCGACACCGAGTACAGCTGGCCGTGGTACGGCTCGCTGGTCGGAGCGTGGTTCGACTCGCACCCGGCGATCCAGAACGCCACCGTGAAGATCGAGGACCAGACCAACCCGTCGACCGCCCACCTCGGCACCACCTGGGTCCGCTCCGACGAGTGGTACAACTACCGCACCAACCCCCGGTCCAGCGCACGGGTTCTGGCCAGCCTCGACGAGTCGTCCTACAGCGGCGGCAACATGGGCGGCGACCACCCGATCACCTGGTGCAAGGCGTACGGCGGCGGGCGTGCCTGGTACACGGGCCTCGGGCACACCGAGGCGTCGTACACCGACCCGAACTTCACCCGCATGCTGCTCGGTGGCCTCCAGGTCGCCGCGGGCTCCGTGACCGCAGACTGCTCGCCGCGCACGACGACCCCGCCGCCCACCGCCAGCGGTTCCACCCTGCGGGCCCGCGCCAACAACCAGTACGTGAGCGCGCCCAACGCCACCACCTCGCTGATCGCCAACAAGACCTCCGTCGGCACCACCGAGCGGTTCGACCTGGTCAACCTCGCCAACGGCAACGTGGCGCTGCGCGCCAAGGGCAACGGGCAGTTCGTCGCGGCCGAGAACGCCGGGGCCGCCGCGCTGATCGCCAACCGGGCCACCGCCGGCGCCTGGGAGACGTTCCAGCTGGTCCGCAACTCCGACGGCACGGTGAGCCTGCGGGCCACTGTGAACAACCGTTACGTCGCCGCCGACAACGCGGGCGCGTCCCCGCTGATCGCCAACCGGACCTCCATCGGTCAGTGGGAGAAGTTCGACCTGGTCACCACCAACTGACCTGGTCCCCCCGCACGTTCTCCACCACCCCACCTGGTCGTGGTGCGCCCCCGCGCGCCCGTCCCCCGGTCGTCGAGAAAGGACGATCATGCTCTCGTACCCCCGGCGCTGGCCCCGGGCGCTCTTCGCGGCGGTCCTCACCGTCGCGAGCGCGGCCCTCGCTGTGGCTGCACCGTCCACCGCCCAGGCGGCGGTGATTCCCGCCTCCGACTATCAGCAGGTCAAGCTCGCCACCGGTTCGGGCGAGCTGGGTGAGGCCATGTCCCTGGCCGTCCTGCCCAACCGCTCGGTGCTGCACACCGCCCGCAACGGCGTCCTGCGGGTGACCGACGTGGCCGGCAACACCAAGGTCTCCGGAACCCTGCCCGTCTACACCCACGACGAGGAGGGGTTGCAGGGCGTCGCCGTCGACCCCAACTTCGCCACCAACCGGTGGATCTACCTGTACTACTCCCCCACGCTGAGCACCCCGTCCGGGGACGCCCCGACCACCGGCTCGCAGTCTGACTGGGACCGGTGGAAGGGGCACCTGCGGCTGTCCCGGTTCACCCTCAACAGCGACGACACGCTCAACCTGGGCAGCGAGAAGATCGTGCTCCAGGTCGCCAACGACCGCGGGCAGTGCTGCCACGTCGGCGGTGACCTGGACTTCGACGCCGCCGGCAACCTGTATCTGACCACCGGCGACGACACCAACCCGTTCGAGTCCTCCGGCTACGCGCCACTCGACGAACGGACCAACCGCAACCCGCAGTTCGACGCCCAGCGCTCGGCGGGCAACACCAACGACCTGCGGGGCAAGGTGCTGCGGATCAAGCCGCAGGCGGACGGCACGTACACGATCCCGTCGGGCAACCTGTTCGCCCCCGGCACGTCGGGCACCCGCCCGGAGATCTACGCCATGGGCCTGCGCAACCCGTTCCGGATGAGCGTCGACAAGGCGACCGGCGTGGTCTACCTCGGTGACTACGGCCCCGATGCAGGCAGCACGAACTCCAGCCGGGGCCCCCAGGGTCAGGTCGAGTTCAACCGCATCGCGGCGCCCGGCAACTACGGCTGGCCGTACTGCACCGGCAGCAACACCAGCACGGAAACATACAATGAATACACCTTCCCGTCCGGGCCGTCGCAGTCCAAGTACAACTGCACGGGCGGGCCGACGAACAACTCGTTCCGCAACACCGGGCTCGGCACGCTGCCCGCGGCGAAACCGGCCTGGATCAAGTACGCGGGCGACTCCGGTTCGCCGTCGGAGTTCGGCAGCGGCTCGGAGTCACCGATGGGTGGGCCGGTCTACCGGTACAACGCCTCGCTCAACTCCAGCATCAAGTTCCCGTCATCGCTGGACGGCCAGTTCTTCGCCGGTGAGTACGGCCGCCGCTGGATCAAGGCCATCAAGGTCAACTCCGACGGCTCGCGCGGGGAGATCTCCAACTTCCCGTGGACCGGCACCCAGGTCATGGACATGACCTTCGGCCCGGACGGCGCCCTGTACGTGCTGGACTACGGCACCGGCTCGAACAACCAGGCGCTCTTCCGGATCGAGTACATCGGTGGTGGCAACCGCAGCCCGATCGCGGTCGCCTCGGCGAACCCCACGTCGGGGGCCAACCCGTTGACCGTCAACTTCTCGTCGGCCGGCAGCTCCGACCCCGAGGGCGGCGCGCTCAGCTACCTGTGGACCTTCGGCGACGGCACCACGTCGACGGCGGCAAACCCCACAAAGACGTACACCACCAACGGCTCGTACAGCCCCACCCTGAAGGTCACCGACCCGACCGGCCTGTCCGGCACGGCGAGCCTGATCGTCACGGTGGGCAACACCGCACCCACGGTGTCCCTCACCTCGCCCACTGACGGGCAGCTGTTCAGCTTCGGTGACACGGTGCCGTACCAGATCTCGGTGAGCGACCCGCAGGACGGCACGATCGACTGCTCCAAGGTGAGCCTGACCTACGCGCTGGGCCACGACAGCCACGCCCACCAGATCACCTCGAAGACCGGGTGCAGTGGCACGATCACCGTGCCGACGGACGGTGAGCACGACTCGGCGGCCAACATCTACGGGGTCTTCGACGCCGCGTACACCGACAACGGTGGGCTCACCACGCACAGCATCAAGACGCTGCAACCGAAACACCGTCAGGGTGAGCACTTCAGCGCCCAGTCCGGTGTCCAGGCCACCGACCACACCAACGCCGAGGGTGGCCGCACGGCCGGGTTCATCGAGAACAACGACTGGATCTCCTACCAGCCGTACAACCTGTCCAACGCGAACCGGTTCACCGCTCGGGTCTCCTCGGCCGGTGCCGGCGGCACCATCGAGGTTCGCGCCGGGTCGGCCACCGGCACCCTGCTGGGCACCGCCACGGTGCCGGTGACCGGTAGCTGGGAGACCTTCGTTGACGTCTCCACCGCCATCAGCAACCCGCCCGCCTCGACGACCACGCTGTACCTGGTGTTCAAGGGCGGCTCGGGCAACCTGTTCGACGTGGACGCGTTCACCTTCGCCACCGGCACCACCACCCCCAGCGGAGGGATCACGCTGCGGGCGCAGGTAAACAACCAGTACGTGTCGGCCGTCGGCACCAACCCGCTGATCGCCGACAAGGCCAGCGTCTCGACGACCGAGCAGTTCGACCGGGTGGACGCCGGCAACGGCAACATCGCCCTGCGGTCGCGCGCCAACGGGCTGTACGTCTGCGCCGACAACGCCGGCGCCAATCCGTTGATCGCGAACCGCACGACGATCGGGCCGTGGGAGACGTTCCAGATCATCAACAACTCCGACGGGACGGTCGGTCTGCGGGCTCTGGCGAACAACCAGATCGTGGCCGCCGAGAACGCCGGGGCCGGATCACTGATCGCCAACCGGACGTCGGTCGGGTCCTGGGAGAGGTTCGTCCTGACCACCAGCTGACCAGCACGTCGTAGGGCCCGGCCTGGGCGGTGACCAGGCCGGGCCCTACTGCGTGAAGTAGGCGGCGCTCTGCGGGTCCGCCGGGTAGTAGGACTCCACAGCGATCTCCTCGATGGTGATGTCCATCGGGGTGCCGAACGTGGTGATGGTCGAGAACAGCCGCAGCTCGCGTCCAGCGATTCGCAGGATCATCGGGATCACCACGTCGGCGTCGACCCGTTGGTCCGGCGGGTCGTCGGGCAGCGGGTTCAGGAGTTCGTCGTAGAGCGCCGCGAGTTCCGCGTCGGGCGCGGCGGCGAGCTGGCGCGAGATCCGGCTGCGGAACACCGCCCGCACGTCCGCCAGGTTGACGACCAGGGGGGCGAGCCCGCGCGGGTGCAGGCCCAGCCGAACCAGGTTCACCGGCGGCCGCAACAGGTCGGGTGCCGCGTACGCGAAGAACGGGTCGACCGCGCGGTTGGTCAGCACGATGTTCCACCGGCGGTCGAAGACCAGCGCCGGATACGGCTCGTGCGCCTGGAGCACCCTGCGGACCGCGTCGAGGGCACCCGACAGGGCGGCGTCGTCGAGCGGGCGCTGGGTGTACCGGGGCGCGAAGCCGGCGGCGAGCAACAGCTGGTTGCGATCACGCAGCGGCACGTGAAGCTGGTCGGCGAGCCGGAGGATCATGTCGGCGCTCGGCGTGGACTTGCCGGTCTCGACCAGGCTGACGTGCCGAGCCGAGACATCCGCGGCGATCGCCAGGTCGAGTTGGCTGAGCCCTCGGCGTTTGCGCCACTGCCGCAGGAGTTCCCCGACCGCGTACACGATCATGAGCCTACTCATCGTCGCCCGCAACGCCATGAAGTGCGATGTCATCGACAAGCGCACGAGGCCGGGGAAACACTTGCGGCCATGACCACCGAGAACAAGAGCATCGTCGGACGTGCGTTGGCGGGACTGGTCGACACCGGCGACGTCGACACGCTCGCCTCGTATCTGAGCGAGGACTTCACCCATCACCGGTCGGATTCGACGACCTCGACCAGGGCACAGTGGCTCGCCGCGGTCCGCGCCGCGCTGGGCCCGACCGCCGGCATGCGGGTCGACATCCTGCACCTGCTGGCCGACGGTGACCACGTCGTGGTGCACTCGCGACGCCGACTCCCCGATGGAGGGCCGGAGATCGTGGTGGTCGACGTCCTGCGGATCGCCGACGGATTGATCGCGGAGGTGTGGGAAGTCATCGAACCGGCAGCCCAGGCGGCCGCCAACGGCGCGTGGTGGGACGCGGGTGCCTAGATCGGGAAGCGGCCGTGGCGCCAGTGCCAGTGGCCGCCGGCCCGCAGGTGGTCGATGATCGCGCGCTGGAGCACCGTGCGGCGCGGCAGCTCGTCGAGCGGCGTGCTCAGGGTCCGGAACCCGAACCGCAGCACCTCGATGTCGGCGTCCGGCCCCGCCGACTCGTCATAGGGCTCCAGCTCAAACCGGCGCTGGAACCGCACGATGTTGGAGTCCTCGGGAAGGTACTCCCGCAGCTGTGGGTCGAGCAGCCACGAGGCGCAGGAGAACGCGGTGTAGCGCTCGTCGGGGAAATGCCGGGGGAAGAACGCGCGGGCCTCGCCGAGGGACGCCTCGACCGCCTCCGTGGTCAACGGCCCCGAATCGGGGACGTGCAGGCCGATGGCGCCGTCGCCACGCTGGTGCTGTAGCCGGCCCAGCTCGTAGACGCTGCCGCGCGAGTGCAGCGTCAGCCAGCTCTGCATGACCGGCCACCCCTCGCCGCGCATCCGTCGGTCGATGGCGAGGTTGCGGCCCAGGTCAGCCACTGTCACCCAGGTCACGGCATCGGGGATGCCGTGGTCGCGGTGGTACCCGCGCACCACGTCGACCAGGGCCAGGTACGCGTACACGTAGAGATGGCGCCAGGCAGGCCCGCGCTCTCGCGGCAGCTCCGGGCCGGGCGACAGCCAGTCGTAGCCCGCGAGGTCGGCGCGGACCAGGGCGATCGAGCGGTCGAGCAGCCAGCGCAGCTCGGGAGTCCACAGCGGAGAGTCAGGGTCGGGCCAGCCCGCGATGATCTCGGCGGCGTCGTCCGGCCGCACGGCGAGCCGGTCGAGGAGCGCGGGCGCGTCGGCCTTGTCTGGCAACGGAACTGACGGCCCGTCAGCGGCGAGCCGGTGCACCCGGTCGACCTCCTCGACGGGCACCCCGAGCCGGGCGGCGATGTCGTCCAGATCCACGCCGACGACAGTACCGGCCGGCGGGCCTCTCAGGAGTCCGCCGGCACTCCGGCGTCGAGTTGCCCGATCATCGGCGCGAGAAGCTCGTTGAGCTCCCGGGCCAGCACCGCCACGGCCCGGCGTGCCGCCACGGCGACCTCGTCGTCCGGACCGTCGGGCGTCGGCGGCAGGTCGTCGAGCGGGACCGGCGCCTCCACCTGAAGCAGCGCGCGCAGATGCGGACGTCGCGTCTGGTCCTCCTCGGTGGGTGTGGTGAACTGGCCGAACAGTTGGGGCCAGTCCTGCCAACCACGGTCGCGCTGCCACTGCCTGGTCCAGGTCAGCTCGGCCGGCCAGCGGGAGGCCAACGTCACCGCGCAGACCAGGCTGCCGTCCCACGGGCTGCGCGCGCAGGTCGCCGAGATGATCCGCCGGTGCCAGCGCACGAAGCCCGGCGACAGCTCGGTGGCCAGCCGCCAGGCGGTCACCGCGAACGCCACGGGCGCGAAGTCACCCCAGGTGTCGGCGAACTCGTCGATCCGACGAAACACCTCGGCCTCGTACCGGCCGCGCCCGTCGGTGCCGTGCTCACGGTCGAACTGCTCGTCCAGCCAGAAGGCGCGCGGTTCCGGCATCCTCAACCCCGTTTCACAGCGATGGTGTTGCCTGCCTCGAACCTATGCGAATGTCGGGGTCGCGGACGCCATCCTCGCCCGTTGCCAACCTGCGCGCCGCCGAGGTGGCGGCAACCCGCTCAGCCCGCTCAGCCGACGAATACGCAGAAGGGATGCCCAGCCAGGTCGGCGTACACGCGCAGTGGCTCGTCCGGGTCGTCGATGCGGTCGTACAACAGCCGGCCGCCGAGGCGCAGCACGCGCTCATGCTGGACCAGCAACTCCTCGACGGACTCCACGGTCAGGTCCAGGTGCAGCTGCTGGGGCACGGTATTCGCCGGCCACGTCGCCTCCGGCAGATGCTCCACCTGCTGAAACGCGATCTGGGGTCCGCCGCCGGGCGACCGCAGCACCAGCCAGTCACGGCCGCGTTCGTCGGCCTCGCCGGCCGCTGGCGGTTCGTCACCGGGCCGGTAGACGAAGCCCAGTAGCTGTCGATAGAACTCCGCCAGCGCCCGCGCGTCGGTGCAGTCGAGCACCACCGAACACAGCTTGGGCACGCTCTCCTGGTCGACCATGGTTGATCACCTCCAGGTGCCATTCTGGTCGAATCGCGGCGCAGCCGCTTGACAAAGGCCTGCCTCCAGAGTGGACGATGCACCGTGCGAATTCTTGTGGTGGGTGGCAGCGGCCTGATCGGCGCTCACGTCGTGGACGTGCTCCGGGAACGTGGCCATGCCGCGACCACTGTGGCGCGTACCGCCCAGCCGGGCGTCGACCATCTGCTCGATGTCGGGTCCGCCTCGATCGAGGAGCTGCGGCCGTTGCTCGCCGGTCACGACGGCGTCGTGTACGCCACCCGCACCGAGGAGCAACGGCCGCTGCCCAAGCCGATCTATCCCGAGTTCCGCCGCGACAACGTCGACCCGGTGGTACGCCTGTTCACCGCCGCCCGCCTCGAAAGGCTCACCCGGGGCGTCGTGATGGGCTCCTACTACACCTACTTCGACCGGCTCCACCCGCAGTGGCGCCTCGCCGAGCGGCACACGTACATCCGGTGCCGCCTGGAGCAGGCCCGCGAGGGTCGGGCGGCTGCCGGCGAGGGTCTGCCGGTCGCCGTACTCGAACTGCCCTTCGTCTTCGGTCGGGCGGGCGACCGACTGCCCAACTGGGCCGGTCCGCTGGACCGGTGGGCCCGCTCGCGTACACCGCTGGTCGCCCCGACCGGCGGCAGCGCCGCGGCCTCCGCCCGCAGCGTGGCCGAAGTCGCTGTCGACGCCCTCGAGCAGGCCAGCGGCGCGGACATCCCGGTCGCCGACGAGAACCTCACCTGGCACGACATGATCGGGCGCATCGCCGACGCGGTCGGTCGGCGACGCCGGGTCGCGCGGATGCCGTCGGGCGCCGCGAAGGCCGCGCTGCGACTGGGCGGCGCGCTACAGGCCCTCGGCCGTAAGGAGTCGGGGGTGAACCCCAGCTACCTCGCCGACCTCCTGCTCGCCGATCTGTTCATCGAACCGACGAGCGGTCGACCGCTGGACCCGGCCCTACGCGAAACCTTCCCGAGCCGCGCCGCCTGACCCCCCTTGGCGTCGATCGTCAGGTTGTGGAGTCTGCCGGGCGGCGATCTCGACGAACTCGTGCACCAGAGGTGACCGGTTGTCCTCGGCCCAGGCCAGGCACACCTGGTTGTGGCCGAGGTCGGTGACGGGTACGTGGCTGACGTCGGGTCTCGTGTAGAACGTCGCCGTCGACAGCGGCAGGATCACCATCCCGGCGTACGCGGCGACATGCTCCAGTTTCTCCTCCACGGAGTTCAGCTCGGGCCGAGGGCGGAGACCGGGCTCCGTCCGGCGGTTCGGTAGGTCCCGCCACTCCGGCACCGCGTCCGGGTCCTGCAAGAGCCGTTCCTCGACCAGCTCGGCGAGGTCGATCGACTCCTTGCCGGCCAGCCGGTGATCGGTGGGCAGGACGACGACGCGGGGTTCGGTGAACAGGGGGCGCAGGCGCAGGCCACGCTGGTCCACCGGGAGCCGCACGTAGCTGACGTCCGCGCGCCCCTCGCGGACGATCTCGGCCTGGTCGTCCCAGGAGGTACGGACCACGTTGACGGCCAGGTCGGGGTGCCGCTGGCCGATGGCACGGGCCTCGGCGGTCACGAGAACGCCGGGCATGAACGCGATGGTGAACGTCGGCCTGCCGTGGGCGGCCCGTTGCACCCGCCGTCGCAGGGCCTCGGCCGAGGCGAGCAGCGGACGGGCGTCGGTCAGCAGCTGGCGACCGGCGTCGGTGAGCACGGTGGAGCGGCGGTCCCGGACGAAGAGCTCGGCGCGCAGTTCGTGCTCGAAGGCCCGGATCTGGCGCGACAGGACCGGCTGGGCGATGTGCAGCCGCGCGGCGGCCCGGCCGAAGTGCAACTCCTCCGCGACCGCCACGAAGTAGCGGAGCTTGCGCAGATCGACGTCCACCCTGCCCCCATCCGTTTCCGCTCCGGGCGGTTCCACGATACCCGCAAGGTATGACCGGGGTGATGCTCAATGGGCATCACAGGAGGTGAAAGAGGTCTTGGACGCGGGCCTCCCCGGCGGAGCACGGTGGTAACCGTTCCCACCACTCGATCCGGAAGGACACGATCATGACCCTCATCGACCAGCGCGTCGTCGTACTCGGCGGAACCTCGGGGATCGGCCTCGCCACCGCCGCCCGCGCCGCCCGCGAGGGCGCCCAGGTCGTGGTCGCCTCCAGCAATCAGCGCAGCGTGGACCGCGCCCTGACGACCCTGCCGACCACCACCCAGGGGTACGTCGCCAACCTCACCAAGCCCGACGCCGTGTCCCGTCTGTTCCACGATCTCGGGTCGTTTGACCACCTCGTCTACACCGCCGGCGAACCCCTCGCGCTGATGTCCGTCGACGCCCTCGACCTCACCGCCGCCCGGACCGCCTTCGACCTGCGCTACTTCGGCTCCCTGTCGGCGGTCAACGCGGCGTTGCCGTACCTGCGCCCCGGTGGGTCGATCACCCTCACCACCGGCACCGCAAACCACCGGCCCAGCGCTGGCTGGTCCGTCGCGGCCAGCATCACCGGGGCGATCGACGCGCTGGTCCGCGCGCTCGCCGTCGAACTCGCCCCGATCCGGGTCAACGCCGTCTCCGCCGGCGTGATCCGCTCACCGCTCTGGGACTCACTGCCGACCGAAACCCGAGAGCAGATGTACGCGCAGCTCAGCGGCTCGCTTCCGCTCGGACGTGTGGGCGAGCCCGAGGAGGTCGCCGAGGCGTTCGTCTACCTCCTGCGGGCGACCTACGCCACCGGCACGGTGGTGACCGTGGACGGCGGCACCCTGATCTCCTGAACCCGTCTGCTCCTGCGCGCTGCGCGCCGGGTTTGCGCACTCCAAGATCCGCGCTACTTCAGGGATGTGGTGGTCTCCGCCGCCCGCGAGGGCCCTATATCCCTGAAGTTGCGGGTGGACCGTACTGCGGCGGCCGTCAGCGGAGCTGTTCAGCCAGGCCGACGATGATGCCCTCGGGGCCGCGGACGTAGCAGAGCCGGTAGACGTCCTCGTACCGCTCCACCTCCCCGACAAGCTCGGCGCCAAGGCCGCGCAGCCGGGTGATCACGTCCTCGATGTCGTCGACGGCGAACATGATGCGCCGAATGCCCAGCGTGTTGGCCGGCGCGTTCTTCGGTTCCGCGCTGATCGCCGTCGGTCGGTGGAACATCGCCAGCTCGACCTTGCCGTGGCCGTCCGGGGTCCGCAGCATCGCGACCTCCTGCCGGACGTCGTCGATCCCGATGACACGCTCCACCCACCGCCCCTCGACCGGCCCCCGCCCCTCCAGCTCCATGCCGAGTTCGACGAAGAACGCGATGACCGTGTCAAGGTCCTCGACAACGATGAGGACGTTGTCCATCCGCTGGATCGCCATGCTGGATCTCCCTGCTCTGGTGCGGTCACAGTGACCGCATCCTCCCCGAGGACGGAGCCACTCGGCCGTTCTCGACGTCCAACGCGGGCCGCCTTTTCGCGTGGCGGGCCGCTGACCGTCGACGAGCGTCTGCACATCCGCGGGTACGGTCACCGCTGCGCGGGCGTTGGTCGTCGCTGGTCGCTGTTAGCTAGCCTTCGACGGCCCGGCGATGGTCAGCGACGTGCAGGGAGGCCGGATGTTCGAGGTAACGGGACCCGTCATGACTGATGCTGGCATGCAGGTGCTCTGGAACCCGGAGGGCTTCGCCTCGGTCGTCGACGACGACTCATGGGAAGGCTCGTTGCTCAAGGACGATGACATCCTCCAGCACGTCCTGGCCGGCGTGCTCGTGCCGATCAACCTCGGGGACTCCGCGTTCCAGTTCGTGGTCCGTGTCGGCGACTCCCAGCAGGCTGCGGACCTGACAACGCGCGAGCGGGCGCGCCTCGTCGTCGCATCAGAGCCCTACCTCATCACCTCAGCCGGGTCGCTCTACCTGAGCGGACTGGAGGACGTGTCAGCAATCCCGGACGAGAAAGCCCTACACGTGGCGGCGCCCGCCGGCCGTTACGCGGTGACCGTCAACCTCATCGACTGGGAGAGCGAGCCGGACTCGCGGGCACTGACTGGGGATCCCTCACCATGCGCGTTGCCGGACTTCGTCCTTCTGTTGACCGCGCCCACGTGGCCGGAACCGGCCTTTCGGCACAGCTTGCAGACGCTTCCTCCACCGCCGTAGCTTCGGCCACACGGCGGCTGAAAGGCTGAGCAGGTGGGGTTGAAGAACGAGTCGGCGGCAGGGCTCGCCAAGGCGCGCCTGGCTGAGTGGCGAGGCGTCAACTACGGCGGCTGGCGCGCGATGCTCGATGACAAGCACGTACGCCACGCCATCGGCGATGACGGCAAGCGGTATCGCCTGGTCAGCTACGCCCTTGATGACGACGATGGGCGCATCCGCATGTCGGTCGCCGTGGATGGCGGGACCTGGTCGGCCTTCGTACCGCTGGTGCGAGACGAGATCATGAATGCGGATGGCACGTTCGTCGAGTGACTGTGCTCCGACCGTCATTGAGCTGGCCGCTCGACGGCCAGTCGCGCACGGTGCGACAGAGGAAGGTCAGCTATCTGGTGTTCCAAGCACCAAAGTGAGCCCTTCCTCAGCCGCCAGCACCGCACCGCCGAACTCCACCTGCGCGGCTGCCACCGCGGCTGACCGGTCGTTGCCGGGCCAAAAATGGGTGAGCATCAGGCGGCGGGCACCCGCGCGGCGAGCCCACCGACCGGCCTCGGTGGAGGTCATGAGGTGACGGGTGGGACGGCTGGCCTCACCCTCGTAGTCCGTCGCTTCGACGATGAACAGGTCGGCGCCACGGCCCAGCTCGGCCAACGCGGGAGTCGGCCCCGTGTCCCCGGAGTAGGCCATGACGATTCCGTCGGCCTGAATCCGGATGCCGGCGTTGGGCACGAAGTGCGGCAGAGACAGCCCAGTGAGGTCGAACGGCCCGACCCGGTAGCTGCCAGGCAGTGGATGCAGATCGAATACCGAGTGCAGGTCGACATCGGGCTCCAACCCACCGAGCCGGTCCAGCACGCCGGGCGGGCAGAACAACGGCAGCCGTGGTCCCCCGGGATGTCCGTAGAACCGCATCCTGAACAGACCGTGCAGGTCGACGCAGTGATCCGGGTGCTCATGGGTGATGACGACGGCATCCAGCGCACCATCGGGCCAGTGCGTGAGCAACCGCGGCAGCGTGGCGTAGCCCAGGTCAAGCACCAATCGGTAGCCGTCCCAGTCCACCGCGAAGCCGCTACAGGCACGGCCTGGCTCGGGAAACGCACCAGAACTGCCAAGCACGGTGACCTGTCGCATCCGCACAGCGTGCCAGAGTCGCCAAGTCTCGGTTCAGCATGATGGCTCGCGTCGATCGAGACCCAGACGCACGGACGGCCGCCAGCGCCGGGTTGCGGCAGAATGCGTGCATGCCCAGCGGACCCACCATGGATGACCTGTACCCCGAGGTGGTAGCCGCAGGCCGCCTTGCCACCTCCCTCGACGCCGTCGCCGCAGATCATGGCCTCTCACTCGGATCGGCTCGAACGTCGGAATGGTCCTCCCCCCTGACGTGGGCGAGTGTCCCAAGTGGAGCTTTGGTTCGTGACGATCTCACGGTTAGTGCGAGCACCGATGAACGCCGCTTCAGAGTCGAAGGATGGGGGCAGGGAATCCAGTTGATCGCTGGCACCACCAACGACCTGGTCGAGGTCGTCCGAGCGGCGCACAACTGGCGTTCCGGCATGCCATTGCACGACATCAGGCGCTCGGTGCCATTTGTCACGCTGACTCGTCGAGGCGAAGTCGTCGAGCTAGGCCCGGCGCGAGTGGTAGCGGCGGAATGGCAGTGGCTAAGACAAACAACCGAGGAGACCGATCAGCCGAGCCACCGGGCGCTGATCGAGGCAGCTTACGACGAGCCGAGGCTACGGCAGCTGTACCCGTACATGAGTCACTCCGTCCTGAACTTCTCTACCACCACGGGCTATCCGTTCTCACCCAGCCCGGTCAGCCTCGGTGCGCTTGGTTCGCACTCGAACTTCCGGGTCTGGGGACGTAGTGAGGTAGTCGGCGAGACCGCCACCGCCGCAGAGGCCGTGGCGTTGGCGGTCTCGCACTTTCCGGCCGACCTCGGCCCGGCCGTCGCTGGCAGACACGAGGCGTAGCCCCGCACGGCCGTGCGACCTCGCCGTTGTCTGCCAACCAGAGTGACGGTCGACAGGCGCTCCCCACTGCGTGAGGACAGGCGTCACTTGGCGTTGAAGTAGTTGGCCTCCGGGTGGTGGACCACGATCGCGTCGGTGGCCTGCTCCGGCATCAGCTGGAACTCCTCGGACAGCTCGACCCCGATCCGCTCCGCGCCGAGCAGATCCATGATCTTCGCCCGGTCCTCCAGGTCGGGGCAGGCCGGATAGCCGAACGCGTACCGGCAACCCCGGTAGTCGTTGTGCAGGATGCCGGCGAGGTCCGCCGGGTCGTCGTGCCCCAGCGGACGACCGTCGGGCAGGGTCATCTCGGCGCGGATGCGCTGGTGCCAGTATTCGGCGAGGGCCTCGGTGAGCTGCACGGAGAGCCCGTGCACCTCCAGGTAGTCGCGGTACTCGTTGCGGGCGAACAGCTTCGCCGCGTACTCGCTGACCGGCTGGCCGACGGTGACCAGCTGCAACGCGACCACATCGAGCTGGTCGCCCTGTGGCCTGAAGAAGTCCGCCAGGCAGAGCCGCCGCTCCTGGCGTTGGCGGGGGAAGGAGAACCGGGCGCGCTCCGCGTGCCCGTTCTCGTCGAGCACCACCAGGTCGTTGCCTTCGGAGTACGCGGGGAAGTAGCCGTACACCACGGCTGCCTCAAGGACCTGGTCGGCGATCAGCCGGTCCAACCAGTACCGCAGCCGCGGCCGGCCCTCGGTCTCGACCAGCTCCTCGTAGGAGGGCCCGCTGCCGCCCCGGACGCCACGCAGCCCCCACTGCCCGGAGAAGGTGGCACGCTCGTCGAGCAGCGCGGCGTAGTCGGCCATCGGCACGCCCTTGACGACCCGGGTGCCGAAGAACGGCGGGGTGGGCACCGCCGCGTCGGCGGCCACGTCGGAGCGGACCGAGGAGTCGTGCAGCTCCGGCAGCGACGTGGTGACCATCGAGCGCTGCCGTTCCCGGCGCGCCCGTCGGGCCGCGAGGGCCGCCTCCCGCTCCGGGTCGATCACCGGGGCGCCACCGCGCTTGGCGGTCATCACCCGGTCCATCAGGGACAGGCCCTCGAACGCGTCCCGTGCGTAGTGCACCTGCCCGGGGAACGTCGACCGCAGATCGTCCTCGACGTACGCGCGGGTCAGCGCCGCCCCACCCAGCAGGACGGGCCAACGCTCCGCGACCCCGCGGGTGGCCATCTCGGCCAGGTTCTCCTTCATGATGACGGTGCTCTTCACCAGCAGCCCGGACATGCCGATCGCGTCGGCGCGGTGCTGCTCGGCGGCGTCCAGGATGGCGCTGATCGGCTGCTTGATGCCGATGTTCACCACCTCGTAGCCGTTGTTGGACAGGATGATGTCGACCAGGTTCTTGCCGATGTCGTGCACGTCGCCGCGCACGGTGGCGAGCACGATGCGGCCCTTGCCGCCGTCCTCCGCGGTCTCCATGTGTGGTTCCAGGTAGGCCACCGCGGTCTTCATCACCTCGGCGGACTGGAGCACGAACGGCAGCTGCATCTGGCCGGAGCCGAACAGCTCACCGACCACCTTCATGCCGTCCAGCAGGATGTCGTTGATGATCGACAACGGTGACCGGCCGCCGGCCATCGCCTCGTCCAGGTCGGCCTCCAGGCCGTTGCGCTCGCCGTCGATGATCCGCCGCTTGAGCCGTTCGTCCAGCGGCAGCGCCGCCAACTCCTGCGCGCGGCTGGCCCGGGCGCTGGTCACGTCGACGCCCTCGAAGAGCTCCAGGAAACGTTGCACCGGGTCGTACCCCTCGCGACGCCGGTCGTACACCAGGTCCAGGGCGACCTCGCGCTGCGCGTCGGGGATCTTCGACATCGGCAGGATCTTGCTGGCGTGCACGATCGCCGAGGTCAGGCCGGCCTGCACGCACTCGTGCAGGAACACCGAGTTGAGCACCTGCCGGGCCGCCGGGTTGAGCCCGAACGAGATGTTCGAGATGCCCAGGGTGAAGTTGACACCAGGGTAGCGGCGGGAGATCTCCCGGATCGCCTCGATCGTCTCGATGCCGTCGCGGCGGGTCTCCTCCTGTCCGGTGGCGATCGGGAAGGTCAGCGCGTCGATCAGGATGTCGGAGCGGTCCACGCCCCAGCGGCCGGTCAGGTCGTCGATCAACCGCGCCGCGACCCGGACCTTCCACTCCTGGGTACGGGCCTGGCCCTCCTCGTCGATGAGCAGCGCCACCACCGCCGCGCCGTGCTCACGGACGATCGGCATCACCCGCGCGTACCGGGATTCGGGGCCGTCGCCGTCCTCGAAGTTCACCGAGTTGACCACGCAGCGGCCGCCGAGCATCTCCAAGCCGGCCTCCACCACGTTTGGCTCGGTGGAGTCCAACATGATCGGCAGGGTGGACGCGGTGGCGAACCGGCCGGCCAGCTCCCGCATGTCCTGCGTGCCGTCGCGGCCGACGTAGTCCACACACAGGTCGAGCAGGTGCGAGCCGTCGCGCGCCTGACTGCGGGCGATCTCCACACAGGCCCGCCAGTCGCCGGCGAGCATCGCCTCCCGGAACGCCTTCGAACCGTTGGCGTTGGTCCGCTCCCCCACCATCAGCACCGACGCGTCCTGAGCGAACGGCACCGGGTGGTAGACCGAGGAGACGCCCGCCTCGTGCCGGGGCTCGCGGGCCGGAGCGGTGACGCCGTGCAGGCGCTCGGCCAGCACGCGGATGTGCTCCGGGGTGGTGCCGCAGCAGCCGCCGACCAGCCCCACGCCGTACTCGGTGATGAACCGCTCCAGGGCCTCGGCCAGCTCCACGGGAGTCAGCGGGAAGTACGCCCCGTCGGCGGTCAGCACCGGCAGGCCGGCGTTCGGCATCACCGACAGCGGGATGCGGGAGTGCTGCGACAGGTAGCGCAGGTGCTCGCTCATTTCGGCCGGGCCGGTGGAGCAGTTGAGCCCGATCAGGTCCACGCCGAGCGGCTCGATCGCGGCGAGGGCCGCCCCGATCTCGCTGCCGACCAGCATGGTGCCGGTGGTCTCCACGGCCACGTGACAGATGATCGGCACCGACTGGCCCAGCTCGGCCATCGCCCGCTTCGACCCGACCACTGCCGCCTTGACCTGGAGCAGGTCCTGGCAGGTCTCGATGATCAGCGCGTCCGCGCCGCCGACGATCAGACCCGCGGCGTTCTCCTGATAGGCGTCGCGCAGGGTCGAGTAGGCGGCGTGCCCGAGGGTGGGCAGCTTGGTGCCCGGCCCGATCGAGCCGAGCACGAACCGGGGTCGCTCCGGGGTGCTGGCCGCGTCGGCGGCCTCCCGGGCGATCCGGGCGCCCGCCTCGGACAACTCGCGGATGCGGTGCGGGATGTCGTACTCGGCGAGGTTGGCGAGGTTGGCCCCGAAGGTGTTCGTCTCCACGCAGTCGGCACCGACGGCCAGGTAGGCGTCGTGCACGCCGCGCACCACGTCCGGGCGGGTGACGTTGAGGATCTCGTTGCACCCCTCCAGCCCGTCGAAGTCGTCGAGCGTGAGGTCCGCGGCCTGAAGCATCGTGCCCATCGCGCCGTCGGCGATGAGAATGCGATCAGCCAGCACATCCATCAATGAAGTCCGCACCCGTTCAGGTTAGTGCGATTCGGCCGGACTCCACGACCATCCTCGAGCGATCCCCTATTGTGTCACGGGGATCACCCTGTCTGGTTCGTTCGGGTATGACCTGCTGCCGGAGCGGCCGACCGGCGCGGCCGCCGGGCCGCACCCTCGCCCTGCACGTAGGCTGACGGACGTGAAGGACAACAGGGACGCCGCCGTGCCACACGGTATGACGACCGGGCGCGGTCCCGGCGCCAGCCGCGACGAGCAGGGTGAGGTGACGGCGTGACCGAGTTCGACGGACTGCCGGTGCTGCGGTCCCCGGTGGCGATCGCCGCATTCGAGGGCTGGAATGACGCCGCCGACGCGTCCACCGCCGCGGTCGAGCACCTGGAGCAGGTCTGGAACGCCCGGCAGATCGCCGAGCTGGATCCGGAGGACTTCTACGACTTCCAGGTCAGCCGGCCCACCATCACCATGGCCGACGGGGAGACCCGACGGGTGGAGTGGCCGACGACCCGGTTCATGGTGGCCAGCCCGGAGGGCACCGACCGTGACGTGGTGCTGATCCGCGGCATCGAGCCGAGCATGCGCTGGCGGACGTTCTGCGAGCAGGTGCTGGAGATCTGCCACAGCCTGGAGGTGGAACGGGTGGTGCTGCTCGGCGCGTTGCTGGCCGATGTGCCGTACACCCGGCCGCTGCCGATCAGCGGCAGCGCCTCCGACGCGCAGGCCGCCGAGCGTTACCAGCTCACCCCCACCCGGTACGACGGGCCGACCGGCATCGTCGGCGTGCTGCACGACGCCTGCACCCGCGCCGAGGTGGACGCCGTCTCGTTCTGGGTGCACGTGCCGCACTACGCCAACAACCCGCCCTGCCCGAAGGCCACCCTCGCCCTGCTGCACCGGGTCGAGGAGGTCGTCGACCTGCCGGTGCCAATGGCCGACCTGGCCGAGGAGTCCGCCGAGTGGGAGCAGCGGGTGCGCAGCGCCGCCGAGCAGGACGCCGAGCTGGGCGAGTACGTCCGCGAGCTGGAAGAACGGGTCGGCGACGAGGGGATCACCCCGTTGACCGGTGACGAGATCGCCCAGGAGTTCGAGAAGTACCTGCGCCGCCGGGGCGGTTCGGCGGGCCCCACCGCCGGCTCCTGGTAGCACTGTTTCGCTGCGGGCCTCCGGACCTTTTGTGGTCCGGAGGCCCGTTTTCGCGTGTCCGGGGTGGCGCCGTCACAACCGCTGGGGCATCCTAGGAACCTAGATGTGATCAAGGAGGCGAGTGTGCAGATCAATCCCGGTGCCGCGGAGTTCCCGCACCGACAGATCGCCGCGCAGCTCAAGGCCCAGGTCCGCCGCGGCGACTGGGGGCCGGGCGAGCGGCTGCCGTCCATCCCTGCCATCGCCGAAATGTTCGGCGTCGCCAAGCAGACAGTGCAACGCGCCGTCGACCAGCTGCGGGTCGAGGGCATCCTGATCACCAAACCCGGCTCCGGTACGTACGTCCGAGGCACCCGCCGCCGCCTCAACCGCCTCTCCCGAGGCCGGTACGGCGGCTTCCGCGGCTACCACACCGACCTGGCCGCCCGATACCGCCAACAGCTCGTCTCCGTCGGGCACGCCCCCGCGCCCTCTGAGGTGGCCGACGCCTTCGGGGTGTCCGACGGCACCAACCTGCTCTGCCGCCGGCACCTCGTCCGCACCGACGACTCCCCCGTCGAGGTGGGCGCCTCCTGGTTCCTCCCCCGCGACACCGCCGGCACCTCGCTGGAGCGCACCGAGGCGTTCGGCCGGCCGCTCTACCAGGAGGCCGAGGAAGCGACCGGACGGCGGTACGTCTCGGCCACCGACACGATCAGCGCCCGCCAGCCGAGCCGGGAGGAGGCCGAGACCCTCCAGATCCGGCCGGACACCCCGGTGCTGCACCTGCTGCACGTCGCGTACGACGCGCACCGCAAGCCGATCGAGGTGTCCCAGGCGACCTGGCCCGGCCCCATGACCACCCTCACCGAGGAGTACAAGATCCCGGGCCCGACCCCCGACCCGGAACCCGACCCCGGCCTGGTCCTGGGCTAAACCCTCGCCAAGGTCGACTCGGTTTCCTGGAAGTCGGGCATCGCAGCGCCCGGGACACCGCGACTTTCTGAAAACCGAGTCGACCAAGGCGCGCGACACGACGCGCGTGGGCTAGAGGCGGATGCCCAGGAGGGCGTCGACAGTGTTCGCGAAGAGGGCGGGCGCTTCGGGGTCGTCGGTGGCACCGGCGAGGGTCGCCTCGGCCCAGCGGTCGGCTGCGGCCAGGGCTCCGGGGGTGTCCAGGTCGTCGGCCAGGCGTGCGCGTACCTCGGACAGCAGCTCAGCCCCGGACGGCCCGGCAGGCGCGGCGGCGGCCCGCCGCCAACGGTCCAGGCGCTCGTACGCGGCGGTGAGCAGCTCGTCGGTCCAGGTGCGGTCGCTGCGGTAGTGCCCGGAGATCAGCGCCAGCCGGATCGCCATCGGGTCGACCTTGTCGGCGCGCAGCCGGGACACGAAGACCAGGTTGCCGCGGGACTTGGACATCTTCTCGCCGTCCAGACCGATCATGCCGGCGTGGACGTAGTGCTCGGCGAACGGCGCCTGGCCGGTGAGCCGCTCGGCGTGCGCGGCGGATGCCTCGTGGTGCGGAAACAGCAGGTCGTTGCCGCCGCCCTGCACGTCGATCCGGTCGCCGAGCAGGTTGAGCGCGATCACCGCGCACTCGATGTGCCAGCCGGGGCGGCCCGGGCCCAGCTCGCCACCCGGCCAGGACGGCTCGCCCTCGCGTGCGCCGCGCCACAGCAGCGGGTCAAGTGGGTCCCGCTTGCCGGCCCGGTCGGGGTCGCCGCCGCGCTCGGGGAAGATCTCCAGCATCTGCTCGCGGGTCAGGTTCGACTCGTAGCCGAAGCGGGGCGTGGCGGAGATGTCGAAGTAGACGTCGCCGGTGCCGTCGTCGAGCCGGTACGCGGCGCCATCCTTGAGCAGCACCTCGACCTTGTCGGCGATGTCCGGGATCGACTCGACCGCGCCCACGTAGTGCTCCGGCGGGATGATCCGCAGCGCCTCCATGTCCTCCCGGAACAGCGCCGTCTCGCGCATCGCCAGGACCACCCAGTCCTCGCCGTCGCGGGCGGCCCGCTCCAGCAGGGGGTCGTCAATGTCGGTGACGTTCTGCACGTAGCGCACCGGGCGGCCGGCGTCGCGCCACATCCGCTGCACCAGGTCGAAGGTGATCATGGTGGCGGCGTGACCGAGGTGCGTGGCGTCGTACGGCGTGATGCCGCAGACGTACATGCTTCCCGCCTCGGCCGGCTCACTCGGGTGGACACCCTGCCGCGCCGAGTCGTACAACGCCAGTGGCTCGCCCCTGCCCGGCAGCCGTGGCACCTCGTGTCCCGCCCAAGACTCCATGGGATCAGCCTAGCCAGCCCGACGACGACGCCGGAGCGCCCCACGGGTGATCAAGATGACAGCGGGTCACATGGGCGGCCAGGGCATCGCCGGCCAGTCCTCCGGAGGCTGGGGGAAGCAGCCGGTCTCGCGCAGCCGGTCGACCCGGGCGGCCACCTCGGCCACCTCGCTGATCGTCAGGTGGTCGGCCAACTCCGCGCCGAGCGCACCGGCGACCTGCCCGGCCAGTGCGTCGAGCATCTCCACGGCGTCCGCGGGCAGCCGCTTACCGGCCCAACCCCAGAGCACCGTGCGCAGCTTGTCCTCCACGTGGAAGCTCACCCCGTGGTCCACGCCGTAGATCCGGTCGTCGGCACCGACGAGCACGTGACCGCCCTTACGGTCAGCGTTGTTGAGCACCGCGTCGAGCACCGCGAGCCGGGCCAGCCGCGGGTCGTCGGCGTGCGCGAGGGCGTACGCGGCACCGTCGTCGTCCCGGGCCGCGGCGATCGGGATCCAGCGTGGCGGCAACTCCCCGGCGGGCAGGAAACCGACAAGCGGTTCGGCGTCCTCCGGCTCGTCGATCCACAGCTGGCAGGAGCCGGGGCCGAACGGGCCGTCCCGCAGCACTGTGGGCGGCACCAGGTCCCATCCGGTGGCCCGGGAGACCAGGTACGCCGAGACCTCCCGACCAGCCAGGGTGCCGTCGGGGAAGTCCCAGAGGGGGCGCTCACCCCGGACCGGCTTGTAGACGCAGCGGGCGGTCAACCCGTCCAGGGTCAGGATGCCGCGCAGCGTCGTGTTCGACGCGTCGACCAGCCGACCCTCCAGGTCGAGGACGCCGTCACGCAGCAGCCGCAGCGCGGCGTCGCCGTCCTGGCGAGGCTGGAGGCCGGACGAGGTCACCGGTGATAACCGTTGTGCCGCGGGCAAAGGTGCCCGGCGGGGTCCAACGGTTGGCCGCAGAGCGGGCACGGTGGCCGGCCCGCGTTGACCACTCGCCGGGCCCGCTCGATGAACTGGCGGGTCGCCTGCGGAGTGAGCCGGACCCGGAGCCGATCCAGGTCCTCGTCCGGCTCTTCGTCCTCGTCGTCGTCCTCGTCCTCGTCGTCCTCGTCGCCGAGCTCGACCTCGGGCTCCACCTCGCCCGCCGCGATCGCCTCGATCACCACGGTCGCGGTGTCCACGTCGAAGGCCAGCCCGAGCGTCCCGACCCGGAACTCCTCGTCGACCGGAGTGTCCAGCGGCTCGTTGTCGCCGATCACCGGCGCCAGCTCGGGCAGGTCCACCCCGAAGCGACGCTGCGCCTCGGTGAGCAGCTCCTCAAGCTTCTCGGCGAGCAGGGACACCTGGACCTTCTCCAGCGCGACGCTGACCAGCCTGCCGCCGCCGCGGGCCTGCAGGAAGAACGTGCGCTCCCCCGGCGGCCCGACAGTCCCGGCGACGAACCGCTCCGGCGGTTCGAAGGCGTGCACCTGGTGGGTCATACCCACGACCCTATCCGGCCCGCCTTGGCACCGCGCACCCCACCGACGCGAATCGCCGCAGCGACGGCGCGCCCGGCGTACCAGGGGCTAAACCCGGGCGTGGCGGCCCTTCCGGCGCGCGCTGACGCTCCGGCCGGGGGCGCTGTCGTGACGCGCCTCACCCCGACGCACCCGCCCCGCCACCGACGGCCGCGTCCGAGTCGGCCACGCGGTTCGCGCGCCGACGCCGCTTGGCCGGCGGCGGCACCAGCGCCGCCAGGTCGCCACCGGTGTCGTTGAGTCGCACCAGAAACGGACGCAGCGGCGTGAACCGGATCGCCGTCACCGATGCCGGGTCGGCCACGATCCGCTGAAAGGCATCCAGGTGTACGCCGAGCGCGTCCGCCACGATGGCCTTGATCACATCGCCGTGGCTGCACGCCAACCAGACCGCCTCGGGCCCGTGCTCGGCGGTCACCCGGGCGTCCCAGGTGCGCACCGCCGCCACGGCACGCGCCGCCATCGCCGCCATCGCCTCCCCACCCGGGAAGACCGCCGCGCTGGGGTGCTGCTGGACCACCGGCCAGAGCGGCTCCTTGGCGAGCTTCTTCAGCGGCTGCCCCTCCCAGCTGCCGTAGTCGCACTCGATCAGCCCGTCCTCGACCACCGGGGCGGCCTGCGGGAGTGCCAACTCCAGGGTCTGCCGGCACCGGATGAGCGGGCTGGTCACCACCGCGGCCAGCGGCACCGCCCGCAACCGCTCGCCGACCGCGGTGGCCTGGGCGCGCCCGGTGTCGTCCAACTCGACCGGTTGCCGACCGGCCAGGCCGCCATCGGCGTTCGCCGTGGTTCGGCCGTGTCGCAGAAGCAGAAGGGTCGCCACGGGACCACCCTATGACCTGGGCCCGGCGCCGGGCCGTCGCGGGCCCTGGAGGCACCACCCGGGGAGCGGCGGGACGACGAGTGCGGCCCCCGGGCTCCGCCTGCGGGCGGAGCCGGGGGCCGTCGGCAGATCGGTCAGGTGGCGTCGATCGTGCCGGTCAGCAGCAGAGCCAGGACCAGGGTGCCCAGCGCGACCCGGTACAACACGAAGACGTACAGGGTGTGGTGGGCGACGTAACGCAGCAGCCACGCGATGGCCGCGTACCCGATGCCGAACGCGATGAGGGTCGCCACGATCGTCTGGGCCACGGTGGGCACTGACGTGCCCGGGGCGGACGGTTCGAAGACGTCCCCGAGGCTGAACACACCGGACATCACCACCGCCGGGATGGCCAGCAGGAACGAGTACCGTGCCGCCGCCTCCCGGGTCAGGTTGAGCAGCAGACCTGCGGTGAGCGTGCCGCCGGAGCGGGACACCCCGGGGACCAGCGCCATCGCCTGGGCGAAGCCCATCACGATGCCGTCCTTCATCCGGAAGTTCTCCAGGGTGCGGGTCTGCCGCCCCCAGTACTCGGCGAACGCCAACACGAAGGCGAACACGATCAGCGTGGTCGCCACCACCCACAGGTTGCGCCCGGCGGTCTTGATCTGGTCCTTGAACACGAAACCGAACAGCCCGATCGGGATCGAGCCGACGATCACGTACCAGCCCATCCGGTAGTCGAGGCTGGAGCGGACCGACTTGTCCCGGATGCCCACCAGCCAGGTCCGGGTGATCCGCCAGATGTCCTTGGCGAAGTAGATCAGCACTGCCGCTTCGGTACCGAGCTGGGTGACCGCTGTGAACGACGCGCCGGCGTCCCGGTCGAAGAAGATCGCCGAGGTGATCCGCAGATGCCCCGACGAGCTGACCGGAAGGAACTCGGTCAGTCCCTGGACGATGCCCAGGACGATGGCCTCGACCCAGGTCACTCGCCGACTCCCGAGAGGTCGAGAGCCTCGGCGACGGTACGCAGGGTCTGCACACCGCTGTCCCGGTCGGCCACGAAGAGCGTCACCGACAGCGTGGTGACGCCGGCTGCGGCGTACTCCCGCATCCGCTCGGCGATGCGCTCCTTCGGGCCCAGCAGCGAGGTGCGGTCGATGAACTCCATGGGTACGGCGGCGGCGGCGTCGCGCTGCCGCTTGGCCAGGTACAGGTCCTGCACCTCGCGGGCGGCGTCGCCGTAGCCCATCCGGGTGGCGAGCTGGTTGTAGAAGTTCTGCTGCCGGCTGCCCATGCCACCCACGTAGAGAGCGGCGTACCAGCGGACGAGTTCGGCGCAGGAGGCCACGTCATCGCCGATCACCACAGGCACCGACGGCACCACGTCGAACCCGGCCAACTCCTTGCCGACCTTGGCCCGTCCGGCGGCCACCGAGGCGAGCTGCTCCTCGGCGAACTCCGGGGCGTAGAACACGGCCAGCCAGCCGTCGGCGATCTCGCCGGCCAGCTCCAGGTTCTTCGGGCCGACAGCGGCCAGGTAGATCGGTATGTGCTCGCGGGGCGGGTGGAAGCCCAGCCGCAGGGCCTTGCCCGGGCCGTCCGGCAGCGGCAGCGTGTAGTGCTCGCCGTCGTACGCCACCTCCTTGCGGGCGATGGCCAGCTTGACGATGTCGACGAACTCGCGGGTCCGGGCCAGCGGCTTGGCGAAGCGCACGCCGTGCCAGCCCTCGGACACCTGCGGGCCGGAGACACCCAGGCCGAGGCGGAACCGACCGCCGGAGAGCGCGTCGATAGTGGCGGCGGTCATGGCGGTGGCCGCCGGCGTACGGGCGGGGATCTGCATCACCGCGGCGCCGACGTCGATCCGTTCGGTCTGGCCGGCCATCCAGGCGAGCATGCTGGGCGAGTCGGAGCCGTAGGCCTCCGCCGCCCACACCACCGAATAGCCCAGCCGGTCCGCCTCCTGGGCCAGCGCCAGGTGGTCGGCCGGTGTGCTCCACGCCGTCTGGTATCCGAGACTGAGCCCGAGTCGCACTGGTCCTCCCCCATCCGTGGCACAGGTCGCCCCAGGTTACGCAATGCCGATAACGGACTCGATCACCGGCTCGACCCCTTTGATCCCCCCTCCATCGGGGCAGCCCGGGGCGGCGGAACCGGCAGAACCGGCAGAGATACGGGAGCGAGGATATCCGTGGCGGCACGTTCGAAATAAGGTTCACCCATGCAACAGCGACCGCTCGGCCGAAGCGGGCTGGCGGTTTCCCGGCTCGCGCTCGGCACCATGACCTGGGGCCGGGACACCGACGCCGACGATGCGGCCGCTCAGCTGAAGAGTTACCTCGACGCGGGCGGCAACCTGATCGACACCGCCGACGTGTACGGCGACGGCGACGCCGAGTCGGTGATCGGCTCGCTGCTGGGCTCCCTCGTCCCCCGTGAGGAGCTGCTTATCGCCACCAAGGCCGGGTTGCGCCCCGGCAGTGGCCGACGTCGGGACGGCTCCCGAGGGCACCTGCTGCGCACGTTGGACGCGTCGCTGCGCCGGCTCGGCACCGACCACGTTGACCTGTTCCAGGTGCACGGGTACGACCCGGACACCCCACTGGAGGAGACCCTGGCCGCCCTGGACCACGCGGTGGCCAGCGGCAAGGTCCGCTACGTCGGGGTGTCGAACTTCTCCGGCTGGCAGACGGCGCGGGCCGCCGCCTGGCAGACCGCCTGGCCGGGGCGGGCGCCGGTGGTCGCGTCCCAGGTGGAGTATTCGCTGCTGGAGCGGGGCGTGGAGCGGGAGGTGCTGCCCGCGTGCGACGCGCTCGGCCTCGGCGTGCTGCCCTGGTCGCCGCTGGGCCGGGGCGTACTCACCGGCAAGTACCGGCACGGCCGCCCGGCCGACTCCCGGGCCGCGTCGCCGCACTTCGAACGGTTCGTCTCGACCTACCTGGAGCCGCGCTGCTCCAGCATCGTGGAGGCGGTGGCCACCGCGGCCGGTGGGCTGGGGGTGTCGCCGCTGGAGGTGGCGTTGGCGTGGATCCGGGACCGGCCCGGCGTGACCGCGCCGATCCTCGGCGCGCGCACGGTCGGGCAGCTCCTCGGTGCGCTCGCAGTGGAACGGATCACCCTGCCCGAGGAGATCACCACCGCGCTGGACGACGTCTCCGCGGTGCCGGTCGGCTACCCCGAACGCGACGGCTGACCAGCCGGCCGGGTCACGGCCGGCCCCGCAGGCCGGGTCACGGCCGGCCCCGCGCGCGGGTCACGGCGTTGGGCGCTGTCCGGGTAGGTCGTGGATCGCGGTCAGGAAGCGCGACTGGTCGTCGCGGAGCGCGGGCTGGGTGAGCCGGATCCACGAGCCGTCGTCGAAGACGATCGTGGACGTCAGCTGCACGAGCCCGGTCGCGCCGCGCTCCGAGTCGACCCGGGCCACCCGGTCGCGGCGCACACTCCACAGCACCCGCGGTTGCCGTCGGTCGGGCCGGTCGGCGTCCGGGCGGGGGCCCATCCGCAGCAGGTGCAGGTGGGTGTCGGTCACCGCCAGCGGGGTGCCGCTGTAACGCTCCAGGAAGAGCAGCAGGCTGCCGGCGAGGGTGGCGAGGTCGCCGCTGAAGACGAACCGGCGACGGTAGGCGATCTCGGCGAGCTGCTCGGCCAGCGGGCGGTACAGGCTGAGCCGGAACAGGGCGCGGAACGCCTCCTGCTCCTCGGTGAGCGGGATGGGATCGCGCTGCACCCGCTGGTGTGGGGCCGGCTCCGGTTCGGCCGCCTCCGGCACACCGGCGGCGATGGCACCGGCCTTGCCGGGCAGCAGCAGCACGCCAGCGGCCAGCCGGACCGGCGTCAGCACCGCGTCCACCCAGACCACCGGGTTGACGATGTTGAGTAGCCCGAACAGCACCTTCGGGTCGAGCGAGTCGACAAACTCGTCGGCCATCACATCGGCGAGCTGCCGACCGGCCTTGTGGGTCTGCGGGGCGCGGACCGGGCCGAGCCCCACGTAGCGCAGCTCCTGCCCGGGCAGCAGTGGCGCGACGAGAGCACGTTCGGGTTCGTCGCTGGTGCGGAACTCGTCGCGCAGCTCGCGAGCCTTGTCCCGGGCGGCCCGCGCGCCGCCGAGCACCGCGTCGGTGAACCGACCGAGCCGGCCTCGCTCCCCTGACATCACGCGTTCCTCCCTAGCGGCCCGCCGGCTGACCCGCCGGCGGCTGCCCGAAGACATTCTGGTCGATCCAGTCCGCGCCGCCCTGCACCGCCTGGTCGATCTGGTCGCCGACCTGTTCACTGCCGGGAACGGAGAGCCCGCTGGTCAACGCGACAGTCCCCCAGGTGACACCGTGCACGACCGAGTTCGGCACGTTCCACGGCAGGTTCGTCGCCCAGTCCCGGGCGATCACCCGGGCCCCGTCGGCGACCCCGTGCGCCCGCAGCGCGGCGGCCCGGTCGAGGACGCCCATGTCGAACGGGGAACCGGACTTGCCCAGCTTGTAGGTGCCCTTCGTGGGGTCGAAAATCTTGTGGAACCACTTGTCGGCCTTGCCGGCGGCGTGCCGCTTGTCGGCGTACTTCTTGCCGGTACGCAGCTTGTCCTGCATCTTGACCAGCTTGTCGAGGTGCGCCTGCAGCTTGCGCAGGTACAGCATGACCCGCTGGAGCAGGCGGATGACCTTCTGCAGGTGCACCGCCAGCGGCCGGATGACCTTCAGCATCCGGGTGACCACGACCAGGGCCCTGGTCACTGTCACGCCCACGCCGACCGCCCAGGACGCCCCCATGGTCACCGGCGCCATCAGCAACGCCGTCACCAGCGTCACCAGGAGGAAGTTCACGAACTCCACGCAGAGGTCCACGAGCACGTCGTGCACGGTCTGCAGGCCGTCGGCGACACTGCGCAGGTATTCCGCTGTCGCGGCGAACTGGTCGGCGACGTCGAGGAGCTGCTGCTCCACCTCGGCCAACCGCTGGCCGTACGCCACACCGGACGGTGAGCGCCAGCCGGCCTGCGCGGACTCCCGGGTGCCGCGGTGACCCTGGGCCAGCTCGCGCACCTGCCCGGCCAGCGCGTCCCACTCGGTGGCCTTCGCGCGCAGCACGGCGGGCTCGCCGTCGACCAGGTCGACGAGCTGGATCAGTGGCCAGGCAAGGGTCCGGCAGACACTGTCGACGGCGTCCTGCACTCCGGAGAGCGCGCTGTCCAGGCCGTTCCACAGTTGGACGGCGCTGCCGGCCGGCCCGCTCATCCGGGCAGCCCCGACTGGATGGCCTTGAATCCGGCGTCGAGGTCCCGTTCGTTGTGCTCGTACGCCTCGACCGTGTCGGCCAGCGCCGTGGCGACCCGGCCGAACGCGGCGTTCGCGGCGGCGAACAACTCCTTGCCGCCGGTGACCTGCTCGGCGTACTTGTCGCGGAGCATGTCGCTGGCGAACGGCAGGTGACCGAAGGCGTCCGACGGCACGTCGCCGGCCGAGACGATCTGCCGCTCCAGCGCGGCCAGCGAGCTGGCAACCTGCTTGGCGGCTGTCTCCAGTCGACGGACCGCCTGCACGTCGACATCGATATCCGGCGGCATGCCGTTCCTCCCCCATGAGTCGAGCGCACCGACGATACGATCTCCCGGCCGCCGGGCACCACCCGGTCGCACGATTCACGGGGAGGAATCTCATGACGGACCCGACGTCCGCGTTCGACGCGCTCGCCGGGCGGATCGCCGACATCGAACGCCGGTTCGCGGGCCTCCGCGACGACCTGGCTGAGCTGTCCGGCACCGCTGTCGACGAGAGCGGGCTGGTCTCGGCGACAGTCGACGCCACCGGCGCGCTGACCGGCCTCACCCTCGCGCCCGCCGCCCTGCGCGCCGGCACGGAGGGGGTGGCCGAGCTGGTGCTCGACGCGTACCGGCGGGCTCGTGAGGTCGCCTCCGGGCACGTCGACGAGCACACCGAGGGGTTGGACGTCGCGCTCGGCGCGGGGCTCGGCGACCTGTTCGGCACTCCGGGGGACTTCTCGGCGCTGGGCCGGCTGGAGGAGACCGTGGCCCGGCTCGGGCGGCTGGACGACCGCCTGCCGGGCGCACCGGCGTGACGTCGCCGACCTGGCCGGAGATTGCCGCTCGGCTGCGGGACACCGTCGCCCGCTGCGACCGGGACACCGACCTGGAGCTCTCCGCCGGCCCGCGCGGGATCCGGCTGCTGGTGCGCCGCGAGGTGGTGCGGGTGATCTGCCCCGGCCACGACGAGGCACGCCTGGCCGCGCTCGGCTGGCACCGCCCGACCGGCGACGAGGGCTGGTGGTACGAGGCGGCGCGCACTCCGGAGCAGGTGGAGCGGCTCAGCGTGTTCGTGACCCGTACCGCCGCCGAGGTGCTGACCGACGAACCCGGCACGCTCTCCTGCCGGGCGCTGCCGCCGGCCGCGCATCCCGGCCCGCCGGCGGCGCCGGCCGCGGGCCCCGGACCAGCGGTTCCGGCCGCCTCGGCTGGACCGGCGGTGCCGGCTGCGCGACCTGGACCAGCGCCCGCCGAGGACGCGGTGCCGGCGGTGGTGGCGCAGCTCGCCGCGGCCGTCGACCGACGCGACCTGCCCGGCTACCTCGGAGCGCTGGCCGGCGCCACGGTGTGCGTCCCCCTCGCCGGAGAACCGACGCCGGACGTCGACTTCCCGTGGACGGTGGTCGGCGACGCGACCGGCGCGCCGCTGCTGCCGGTCTTCACCTCGCCGGGGGCGCTCGCCGCGTTCGCAGGGGACGGGGTGCCGTTCGTCGCGCTGCCCTGCGCCGAACTGTTCGAGGACTGGCCGGACCCGTCCTGGGGGCTGGCGGTCGACCCGGGCAGCCCCCGAGCGGTCGCCCTGGCCGCCCCGGCCCTCGCCGCCCTGCTGACGGCGAACGTCTCCACAACCTGACGCCCTGTCCAGCCGCGACGACGCCCCCTCTCCCCGCGATCTTGCAGTTGCTGTCGCGGCATAGGGAGCTTTCCACTCATCTCGGCGACAGGAACTGCAAGATCGGCGCGACGGGGACGCGGGGTGGCACGGAGGGACGGGGCGGCACGAACCGCCCGCGGTGGCGTCGTTGGTCACTCCAGAGGGGGTGGCGAACGGCCGCTGGGCTGGGCAGCATGGAGGGCATGGACTACGAGTACGCGCCACTGCGGCTGCCGCCGAACGTCGACCGGTTGACCGCCGCGGCGCAGTTGGCGATCCAGGCGGAGTTCTCCGGATGGGAGTTGGCCCGGGTGCGGCTGTACCGGGACGGCACGCGGCAGGTGGTGCTGCGTCGTCGGCGGGTCAACCAGCCACAGCCGGGTCTGTCGTACTGACGACCGGGCGGTGCCGCCCGAGGCCGGAGTCGGCCCCGGGCGGCACCCGGCCTAGTGCTGGTGCCCGGCGTGGTCGTGGTCGTCGTCGAGCTCCAGGAACGGGTGCTCGTCGAGCCGACCGACCAGCCGGTCGTCGGCAGCAGGCTGGAACGGGCCGACAGCGTCGTCGTCGTCGAACGACTCCAGGTCGACCGGGGTGCCCACCTCGCTGACCATGACCACCCCGTCGAGCGGCTCCAACTCGGGGACGTCCAACGCGCCGAGCGAGCCGTCACCGCTCTGCAGCAGCTCCAGCACCGCCTCGCCGACGCCCTCCACCGGCGCCGGCTCGTCGTCCTCCGGGGTGCCCTCGCGGCGGGCCGCCTCGGCCACCCGCAGCAGCGCGGCAACGCTCGGCACCCGGTAGTCACGACGCTGACGCACCGAAATCACGCGGGGGTGCGGGTCGCTGGCCTCGGCACCCTCGCCGCCGCCGAAACGTTCGTCGGCCTCGTCCGGGTCGATCGAGTCGACATCCCACGGCGTCACCTCGCCGAAGGCGTCGAGCAGTCGCTCGTCGTACGCGAAGGAGGCGTTGTTCAACGCCACGTACGCCTGCCAGACGTCGTCGTCGTCGACGCGGCCCTGCGCGGCGCGTACGGCGGCCAGGTGGTGGCGGGCCGCTTCGATCACCCGCTCGAGAGCGGCGTCCAGCTCACCATGCTGGTCGGTCATGTGGGGCAGTCCCTTCACGATGGGGAGGTTGCGCGCCGGCGGCCACCGCCGGACACGACTAGCAGGTGCGGAGGAACCGGTCGAGAACCCGCACGCCGAACTGTAGTCCGTCCACCGGAACGCGCTCGTCGATGCCGTGGAACAACGCCGAGAAGTTCAGGTCGGCGGGCAGCCGCAACGGGGCGAACCCGAAGCAGCGGATGCCGAGCTGCGAGAACGCCTTGGCGTCGGTGCCCCCGGAGAGCATGTACGGGACGGGCCGCGCCCCCGGGTCCTCCGCGCGCAGGGCCGCCGACATGGCCTCGACGAGGTCACCGTCGAAGGTGGTCTCCAGCGCCGGCTGCCGCTGGACGTACTCGATCGCGATGTCCGGGCCGACCAGCTCGCGCAGCTGCCGCTCCAGCAGCTCGGACTGGCCGGGCAGGCTGCGGCAGTCGATGGTGGCGGTGGCCCGGCCGGGGATGACGTTGTCCTTGTAGCCGGCACTCAACCGGGTCGGGTTGGCGGTGTTGCGGATAGTCGCGCCGATGATGTTGGCGATGGGGCCGAGCTTCGCGATGGCCGTCTCCGGGTCGTCCGGGTCCAACTCGATGCCGAGCAGGTCGGAGACCTCGGTCAGGAAGGCCCGCACGGTGTCGGTGACCACCACCGGGAAGCGGTGCCGGCCGATCCGGGCGACGGCCTCGGCGAGCGCGGTGACGGCGTTGTCGTCGTGCATCATCGAGCCGTGCCCGGGGCGGCCCTTGGCGTGCAGCCGCAGCCAGTCGATGCCCTTCTCGGCGGTCTCGATGAGGTAGAGCCGCTGGTTGTCGTTGACCGAGTAGGAGAAGCCGCCGACCTCACCGATCGCCTCGGTGCAGCCGTCGAAGAGGCCCCGGTGGTTGTCCACCAGGAAGCGCGCGCCGTAGTCGCTGCCCGCCTCCTCGTCGGCGGTGTACGCGAGCACGATGTCGCGCGGCGGTCGTACGCCGGTGCGCTGCCAGTGCCGCACCACGGCGAGCACCATCGCGTCGAAGTCCTTCATGTCGATGGCGCCCCGGCCCCAGAGGTAGCCGTCGCGCAGCTCGCCGGAGAACGGGCCCACCGACCACTCGTCGGCGTCGGCGGGCACCACGTCCAGGTGGCCGTGCACCAGCAGCGCGCCCCGGCTCGGGTCGGTGCCCGGGATGCGGGCCACCACGTTCGCCCGGCCCGGCGCGGACTCGTGCAGGACGGACTCCACGCCCACCTCGGCGAGCTTCTCCGCCACGTACTCGCCCGCGCGGCGCTCGCCGACGCTGGTGTCGTTGTCACCGGTGTTGGTGGTGTCGATGCGCAGCAGGTCGCGGCAGAGGTCCACGACCTCTGCGGTGGGGTCGGGCAGGGCGGAGGCGGCATCGCTCGTCATCGCCTCTTCATACCAGCCCGGGCCGCTCGACAGGCCGGCGCGGGTGGACGCATCGACGGGCCGGTTTCGCGTTGGTCGCGTTCGGGTACCGCCGCCCACGACCGTACGTCCCTGCCGGAGCTTCCGCCCGCCAGTCGAGGAGGGCACCATGTCCGCTGTTCCCCTGCCGCCGCTGCCGCCCGCGCCCGCATCCGAGGAGGGTTACCGACCCGCCGGTCGCAGCATCGCCGACATCGTCGACCGGGAGCACCGGCAACTGCTGGCGCTGCTGGACCAGCTCTCCGGCCCGGACACCACGCCGCAGGAGGGGTTGGCGGTGCTCACCGCCGCGCTGTCGCGGCACCTGTCCGCCGAGGAGCAGTACCTGCTGCCGGCGGTCCGCGCGGTGCTGCCGGCGGCCACCGAGCGGGTGGACGCGGAGATCAACGCCGACGCGGCCCTGCTGAGCGCCCTGAAGGGGCTGACGGACGAGGCGCTGGCCGAGATCGCCGAGCGGGTCCGCCGGCATGTCGACGGGGTGGGCGCGCTGGTCACCGAGCTGCGCGCGGTCGCGACCGAGGAGGAGCTGATCCGGCTCGGCAACCGGTTGGAGATCGCCGAGGAGGCCGCGCCGACCCGACCGCACCCGGGCACGCCGGCCACCCCTCCGTGGAACCGGATCGTGGAGCCAGCGGTCGGGGTGGTGGACAAGGTCCTCGACGCGGTGACCCGCCGGCCGACGTACCTGGCGGACCTGCCGGAGCCACCGCGCGACCGGTGACCGGCGAGACCGCCGGCAATGCATTCATTATCACCGATCCGCTCGGGCTATTCCGCCAGCAGACGCGTAGTCCTACCGTCACAATATGAACCTGGAGCTGCGTCACCTGCGGGTGGTCTGCGCGATCGCGGAGACGGGAAGTGTGACGAAGGCGGCCTCGGCTCTCGGGCTGGCCCAGCCGGCGCTCACCGCCCAGCTCCAACGCATCGAACGGACGCTGGGCGGCCCGCTGTTCGACCGGGACCGGCGCGGGGCTCGACCCACCGCGCTCGGTGAGCTGGTGCTGGCCCGCGCCCGGGTGCTGCTGCCGGCGATGAAGGGGCTGCAGGACGAGGCCGCCCGGCTGGCCGGGGCGGGCGACACACCGCCGTGCTACCGGTTCGGTGGGGTGAACAGCCCGATCCTGGGTCGGCTGGTGCACCGGTTGGCGGCCGAGCAGCCGCCCGCCCAGATCACCACGTACGCGTCCTGGTCGGTGGACGAGCTGGCGCAGTTGGTGGCCGGCGGTCGGCTGGACTTCGCGCTGGCCGGCGTGTGCGGCGACGCCAGTCCGTCGGCCGGGTTCGGGTTGAGCTGGCAGGAGGTCGCCGTCGACCCGGTGCTGGTGCTGCTGCCGGAGACCCATCCCCTCGCGGCCCAGGACGAGGTCCGCCTGGCCGACCTGCGCCACGAGCAGTGGGTCGCCGCGCCGGGTGACGGCTGCTTCGCCGACTGCTTCGCCGCCGCCTGCGCCCGTGCCGGCTTCACCCCCCGCAAGGTGTACGAGACCGACATCCGCGGCTGCGTCGACCTGGTGGAAGCCGGCGTGGCGGTGGCCCTGTGCCAGGCGACGTTCCGCCCCGTGAGCGGCCTGGTCACCCGTCAACTCGCCGGGACGCCGCTGCGCTGGCGGCTGCTGCTCGGCTGGCATCCGGACTCCCACGCCGCCCAGGGTGCGGCGCTGGTGCTGGAGACGGCCAAGGCGGCCTACGTCGACTCGTTGGCGCCGCACCCGGCGTACCTGGCCTGGCTGCCCCGCAACCCGGGGTTCGGCGTCCGGCACCCCACCGGGGTACGGCCGGGCTGAGCGGCCGGTATTCCCGGCCGCTGGCGGTGCGAACCGCCGTGGGCCGGGTATCTGGCGGACATGACCGACCTCTACCCGCCCGCCGACGACCGCGAACTGCTGCGCCAGGCGGCTGCCGCGCACACCGCCGCCACCCGCGAGGTGGAGGCTTTCCTGCGCCGCCTACCGGCGGTGCCCGACCCGGCCGACGTGACCGAGTACGCCAACCTGCTCACCCGAGAGGACCAGACCCGCGGTGACCGGGACGCCGCCGCCGACGCGGCGGGCCTGACCATTGCAAGCCTGGAATCCGACAAGGGCCAGTAGCAGGACGCCGAACGGTGCCGTCCCTGCCCGGGACGGCACCGTCGTGCGGTCGCTCAGCGTTCGACGAGCGGGTCGTGACCCAGGTCCAGCAGGGAGTGCCGCCAGCTGTCGTCGGCGTTGCCGCGCGACGGCTTGGCGTCCATCAGCTCGCGGATCCGCTCGACCGCCTCCCGCATCACCTCGATGTCCTCCGGGGTGAGGTCCACCTTGCGCTTGGTGAGCACCTTGAGGATCTCCCGGCCGGGCTGGGGCAGGTCGAGGTTCGGGTTCGGGCTGAACGACTCCTCTCCCGAACCCCGGGTCAGCAGCCAGGTTCGCAGCTGCTCCGACGGGACGTTGACCTCGGCGTGGAAGTCCTCCCAGAGCACTTCCACCTCGGGGTCGAGCCGCGCTTCGCGTACCATCAGGTCTCCTCTCCGGGCGGCGGCCCGGACGTCTCCGGGTCGTCCTGGTCGGTCTTCGGATGCAGGCCCTCCGCGGGCACCCGCGTCCGGCGGGGGTTCGCGGTGGGCGGCGCCAGGATCGGGTCGGGATGGTCGTCCTCGTCCCGGGGTTTCGCGGACTCCGCGGGCTGGTGCGGGTCCTCGTGTTCGTCCCTTCGCGCCGGCCCGCTCATCGCGGGTGTGTGGTCGTGGCGGCGGTGTACCCCCGCTCGCCCGCGGTCACGTCGAAGGTGAGTGCGCCGTCGCGGACGTCCACAGTGACCTTCTGCCCCGGCGAGATCGCCGACTCCAGCAGCATCCGGGACAGGTGGTTGTCCACCTCCCGCTGGATCACCCGGCGCAGCGGGCGGGCACCGAACTCCGGCTGGTAGCCGTGTTCGGCGAGCCAGTCGATGCCGGCGGTGGTGAACTCCACCTGGAGGTCCTGGGCGTGCATCCGGCGGCGGGTCTCCTCCAGCAGCAGCGCGGTGATGTCGCGCAGCTGCTCGGCCTCCAGCCGGCGGAAGATGATGACCTCGTCGATGCGGTTGAGGAACTCCGGGCGGAAGTTCTCCTGCAGGCGGCGCATGAGCCGCTCCCGCAGCTCGTTGCTCTCCTGCTCGCTGCCCACGTCCCCGGTGCCGAAGCCGACCGAGCGCTGGGCGCCGGTGATCAGCTCGGAACCGAGGTTGCTCGTCATGATCAGGACGGTGTTCTTGAAGTTCACGGTGCGACCCTGACTGTCGGTGAGCCGCCCGTCGTCGAGCACCTGGAGCAGGATGTTGAACACGTCCGGGTGGGCCTTCTCGATCTCGTCGAGCAGCACCACCGCGTACGGGCGGCGCCGCACCGCCTCGGTGAGCTGACCGGCCTCCTCGTAGCCGACGTATCCGGGCGGAGCGCCGACCAGCCGGCTGACCGTGTGCCGCTCCTGGAACTCGCTCATGTCCACCCGGACCATCCGGTCCGCCTCGCCGAACAACGCCTCGGCCAGGGCGCGCGCCAACTCGGTCTTGCCGACGCCGGTCGGGCCGAGGAACAGGAAGCTGCCCATCGGCCGTTCCGGGTCGGCCAGCCCGGCCCGGGAGCGGCGCACCGCCTCGGCGACCGCGGTGACCGCGTCGTCCTGACCGACCACCTTCTGGTGCAGGTGGCCCTCCAGGCGCAGCAGCCGGTCGCGTTCCTCCTCGGTGAGCTGGCTGACCGGGATGCCGGTGGCCCGGGAGACCACCTCGGCGATCTCCTGCGGGCCCACCTCGGGCACCTGGGAGCCGGACGAACCGTCCTCGCCGTTCGCCCGTCGAATGTCCTCCTCCAACTCGGCGATCCGGTCGCGCAGCGCGGAGGCCCGCTCGTACTGCTCGTCGGTGACGGCCTGTTCCTTGTCCCGGCGTACATCGTCGAGTTCCTGCTCCAGCTCCCGCACGTCGGACGCGGGGGTGCGGGTGCGCAGCCGCACCCGGGCGCCGGCCTGGTCGATGAGGTCGATCGCCTTGTCCGGCAGGAAGCGGTCGGTGACGTACCGGTCGGACAGCTCGGCGGCGGCGACCAGCGCCTCGTCGGTGAAGCGCACCTGGTGGTGGGCCTCGTACCGGTCGCGCAGCCCGCGCAGGATGGCGATGGTGTCGTCGACGCTGGGCTCGGGCACCAGCACCGGCTGGAAGCGCCGGGCCAGCGCGGCGTCCTTCTCGATGCTCTTGCGGTACTCGTCCAGCGTCGTCGCGCCGATCACCCGCAGCTCGCCGCGGGCGAGGGCGGGCTTGAGCATGTTGGACGCGTCCATTCCGCCCTCGCTGCCGGCGCCACCGGCCCCGACCAGGGTGTGGATCTCGTCCATGAAGATGATCAGCTCGTCCCGGTGCGCCCGGATCTCGTCGATCACCTTCTTCAGCCGTTCCTCGAAGTCGCCCCGGTAGCGGGTGCCGGCGACCAGACCGGCCAGGTCGAGCTGGACGACCCGCTTGCCCAGCAGGGTCTGCGGTACGTCGCCGTCGCAGATCCGTTCGGCCAGCCCCTCGACGATGGCGGTCTTGCCGACGCCGGCCTCGCCGATCAGCACCGGGTTGTTCTTGGTCCGCCGGGACAGGATCTCCACGGCCTGCTCGATCTCGTCGGCCCGCCCGATCACCGGGTCGATCTGGTCGTTGCGGGCCAGGTCGGTGAGGTCCTGCCCGTACTGGTCCAGGGTGGGGGTGCCGCGGTCCGGCTTCGGGCCGTTCATCGGCCCGCGCTCGGCATTGGCGGCCTGCAACGACTCCGGTTGGATCCGGCCGGCGGCCAGCATCCGCCCGGCCGGCGACTCCGGGTTGAGCGGCAGCGCCATCAGGATGTGCTCGGGGCCGATGTAGTTGGCGCCCATCGCCCGGGACAGCTGATGGGCGTCGAGCAGCGCCCGCTTGGCGGCGGGGGTCAACGACAGGTTCGGCGGCACCTCCCCGCGCGGCGCGCCGTCACCCTTTCCACCGAGGGCGTTGAGCAGGGTGTCCGGATCAGCCCCGGCCCGGCGTACCAGGTCACGCAGCGGTTCGCGTTGCAGCGCCGCCCAGAGCAGGTGGTCGGTGTCCAGGTCGCTGCTCTGCCGTTGCGCGGCCCGCCGGGCCGCGTCGGCCAGCATCTCCCGAGCGTCGGCCGTCATCAGTCGGGTGATGTCGACCCGGTGCGGCGGTCGGCGCCCTCCCTCGCCCCGGCCGAAGTACCTGGCCAGGAATTCGTCCCACGGGTCGGAGCCGATGTCACCGGGTCCCATCATGTCTGTCCTCCGCAGTAGGGCTCGGCACGGTCGGCAGGGGCTACCCGGCGCGCGCCCCGACAAACGCCGCAGGTGGCGGAGGACCGGCGTTCCGGGAGTGGCGTCGGGTCAGGGCCGGCCGATGGTGGCAGGCTGACGGGATGGATGAGACCCCGCTGCTGATCGTGGATGGCGCCAACGTGGTGGGCTCGCGCCCGAACGGTTGGTGGCGTGACCGTGCCGGGGCCGCTGCCCGGTTGCGCGACTCGCTCGCCCCGGTGGCGACCATCGGGTTGCCGGCCCGGCTCACCGCCCCGGTGGAGGTGGTCCTGGTGGTCGAGGGTGCCGCGCGGGACGTGCCGGGCACCGAGGGTGTCCGGGTGGTCTCCGCCGCCGGCTCCGGCGACGACACTGTGGTCGAGCTGGTGGAGGGCGCGCCGCGACGGCGGCGGCTGGTGGTCACCGCCGACCGGGAGTTGCGCGGGCGGGTGACAGCGCTGGGCGCCGAGGTGTACGGCCCGCGCTGGCTCCGCGAGAACCCGACCAGCAACTGAGAAATTCTCGCACTGGGACTCCCACAGATCGGACTCCCGGCACTTCCGGGGGCCTTCCGGACAGGCGGGCAGGAACACCGACAGGGCGGATGTTCTTTCGGAACCGCCGATAGGCTCTAATGGAGATCTCCCCGCCCCCAGGAGGTTCCGCCGTGGCGAGCGTCGCCGAGCTGAAGGCTGCCATCGATGTCGCCCTCCAACAGATCGGAGACGGGCAGACAGCCGTGCAGGCGGCCGGCGAGAAGCTCTCCGAGGCACAGCAGACCCTGGCCGGGGCGCTGGAGGGCAGCGGGCACGAGACGGTGGAGGCGGCCCAGGCGTCGCTGACCCAGGCCAGCCAGGAGCTGGAGGAGTGTCTCGCCGCGACACTTGTCGCGGTGGAGCAGGCGCAGCTCTACGTCTCCACCCTGTAGGCCGCCATGTCCATCATCGAGGATGTCGGCGGGCAGGTCCGTGCCGCCACCGAGGAGTTCCCGGTGGCCCTGCTCGGGCAGGCGCTGGAGAAGTTCGGCCTGGCCGCGGAGCGGCTGCGCTGGGTACGACAGGAGTCGGCCAACCCGATGGGGGTGCCCGAGCTGTCCGCCGCCACCGAGCACGCCGAGAGCGCCGGCTACGCGCTGCGGGTGGCCCAGGAACAGCTGTCGGCCTACCTGACGGCGATCGGGCTCGGCGCGGACGGCGCCCCGGCAGCCCGCCCTGAGCAACGCGCTCCCCGCCACGACACGCCACCGGCGTCCGGGCCCGCCACGGTCGCGCCGGAGCCGGCCGAGCAGGTGCGAATGCGCCGCTGGTGGTCGGTGCGGGTGGCCGAGCTGACCGGCGGGCGCGAGGGCACCGACAACGAACCCGACGAGCGGGTGGACGACTCCCAGGAGTTGCTGCGCCGAGTGGTGGGTGGTGTCCGCTCCGGCGACCGGGACCGGCTCCGCAAGGAGCTGCGCCGAGCCTCGGCCGATGTGGGGCTGGGCATGGCGGCGTTGGCGCCGCCGCTGCTGCGCGAACTGGCCGGTGAGCTGCTCGGGCACCCGCCGCGCGCCACCGACCTCGGGCGGCTGCGCGGCGAGTTGGACGGACGCGTCCGCGACCTGCTGCCCGGGTTGCCGCCGCCGGTGCTGGAGACGCTGCTGACCCGGGTGTGCCGGATGCCGCCGCCGCGCGCCTCCGGGGAGCCGCCGCACGCCGCCGACTCCGCGGTCACCGCCGGGGTGGCGACCGGGCTGCTGCTCGCCCGCCTCGGCCGGGACCTGTCGGCCGGCGCGCGAGAACCGGCGGGCGCGGGGCAGCGAGGCGACGCGGGAAAGCCAGCCCGGGCCGGGCAGCCGGCAGGCGCGCAGCAACCGGGCGGGACCGGGCGGCCTGGCGCCGTTCCCCGCGCCGGCGGTGCGGTGCAGCGGCCGAACACCGCCACCACGCAGCGCTCCGGTGGCCTGCCGCCACGCTCGGACGGGCCGCCGCCACGCCCAGGTGGGCTGCCCCCACGCTCGGGCAGCCCCTGGCGGGACGCGCCGACGCGCCGGGGCTCCGATGGCTGACCGGCGCGGTCAGCTGGCCAGCCGGGTCCGGGAAACCCTCGCCGAGGCGTTGGGCGCCACCCGTACCCGGCTGTCCGCTGCCCAGGCCGACCTGACCGCCGGGCGGGAACGACTGGCCCGGGTCCAGCGGGCGGCGGCCGCCGTACCGGCGCGGGTGGGCGCCCAACGGGACCGCCGCATCGCCGAGATCGACGCCCGCTACTCCACCCGGATCGCGGAGCTGGCCCGGCGGGCCGCCGACGCGGCGCGGCAGGAGGCGCCCGGCTGCGCGGGGGCCGACTGGGCCGGGTGGGCGCCCACGCCCGCCCGCCGGGCCGAGCCGCCCGGCGCGCTGCGGGTCGGCACGGTCCGGATCGACGGCGTCGACCCGGTACCCGCGCTGGTGCCGCTGCTCGACGCCGGGCACGTCCACCTCTCCGGGGACGACCGCGCCGGCTGCGACGCGGTGGTGTCCGCGTTGCTGCTGCGGGCCGTCGGCCGCGCCGACCCCGGGGCGGTACGACTGATCGGGTACGACCCGGACCAGCTCGGCGGCGGACTGGCCGGGTTCGCCCCGTTGGGCACGGCCGGGCTGCTCACCTTCGTCGGGCCGGGAGGGCTGGGCCCACTGCTGGACGACCTGGTGGAGCAGATCCGCCGGATCAACGAGACGGTCCTCGCCGGCGAGTACGCGTCGCTGCGCGAACTGGCGGCGGCGACCGGCCGACGACCCGAGCCGTGGCGGGTGGCGGTGCTGCTCGGTGGGGAGGAGCTGAACCGGCACGAGCGCGGGCAACTGGACCGGGTGGTGCGGGCCGGCGCCGCCTGCGGCGTACACCTGGTGGTGCACGGTGTGCCGTTGCCGGAGGATCCGACGGTGACCCGGGTGGTGGCCGGGGTGTCCGGCGCGCGGATCGGCGGTTCAGCCGGGCTGCCGGTCCGACTGGACCCGCCGCCGCCGGCGGCGCTGGTCACCGAGACCTGCCGGGACGTCGCCGCCCGGGTGAACGCGGGCCCGCCGCCGACCCCCTTCACCGACCTGCTGCCCCCGCCCGAGCTGATGTGGCGCGAGGACTCCGCCGACGGGCTGACCGCGCCGATCGGTGAGGGCCCACAGGGTCGGCCGGTGCGGTTGACGCTTGGCGACTATCCACCGCACGCGCTGATCGGGGGGCCGTCCGGCACCGGCAAGACCAACCTGATCTTCGCGTGGATCGGCGCGCTCGCGGCCCGCTACTCCCCCGCTGAGCTGGAGTTCTACCTGCTGGACTTCAAGGAGGGGGTCTCGTTCGCGCGGTTCGCGCAGGGCCGGCGCGACCCGAGCTGGCTGCCGCACATGCGGCTGGTCGGCATCAACGTCAACACCGACCGGGAGTTCGGGCTGGCGTTGCTGCGCTTCCTCGCCGAGGAGTTGCGCCGACGCGCCGACGCGGCCAAGAAACACGAGGTCACCAAGCTGGCCGAGCTGCGGGCCGTCGACCCGACCGGGCACTGGCCACGCATCGTCGCCGTGGTGGACGAGTTCCAGATGTTGCTGGCCGGCCGGGACGTGGTCGCCCGGGAGGCGGCCGACCTGCTGGAGGACCTGGCCCGCCGCGGCCGGTCCCAGGGCATCCACCTGGTCCTCGCCTCGCAGGACGTGCGGGGCATCGAGGCGCTGTGGGGCCGCCCCGCGCTGGTCGCCCAGTTCACCCTGCGCATCGCGTTGCCCAAGGCGCTGCGCATCCTCGCCGAACGAAACGACGCGGCGCAGTCGCTGCCGCGCTGGCACGCGGTGGTCAACGCCGAGTCAGGCATGGTGGAGGGCAACGAGGTGGCCCGCATCCCGTCGGCCAGCGACTGGGAGACCTGGAGCGGGCTGCAGCACCGGCTGTGGCGGATGCGGGCCCCCGACGCGGCGCCCGCCCGGCTCTTCGACGGCGACGCGATCCCCCGGCTGGCGGACGCCCCGGACTTCCGGGCGCTCGCCGTCCCTCCGGACGGGACCGCGCCCCGCAACCCGGTGGCCCTGCTCGGCGAGATCATCGACGTGCAGTCCCGCTCGGCGTCGCTGCGGCTGCCGCGCGCCCCGGGCCGCAACCTCGCGGTGCTGGGCACCCGCGTCGACGAGGCGTGCGCGGTGCTCGACGCGGCGGCCCGGTCGCTGGCCCGTCAGCACCCGCCGGGCACCGCCCGGTTCTCCATCGCCTGCCTCGACCCGGACGCCGACCCGATCGCTCGCGCCCTCTACGACGACCTGGCCGACGACGCCGCCTGGTACGACGAGGAGACCGTCGGCGAGCTGATGGCCGAGACGGCCGAAGGGCTCAGCGGCCCGGCAAGCCCGCACTACCTGCTGCTCTTCGCTGTCGACGCGGCAGCGGGTGCGCTGGCCGCCCGGGTGGGTCGGCGCACCGGCCTGGAGCAGCTGCGCCGGATCATGCACGACGGGCCGGAACGACGCACGCATGTGCTGGCCTGGTGGCGGGGCGTCGCCCGGATGCGCGCCGACCTTGGTGGGCCGGCCTCCCGTACCGACCAGATCGGCGCCTGGGTGGCCCTGGACGCGCACGGCGGCGAGCTGGGCTCCTCGCTCTACCCGGGCACCGGTGGCCCGGACTGGTATCCCCGCCCCTGGCGGGGGCTCTTCTTCGACCGGGCGGTCCACCGCACCGGACAGGTGATCATCCCCTATGGACCGACACGATGAACGAACCGGTGACCAGCGAGACGTACGCGGCGCAGCTGCGGCGGCTGGCCGACCTCACCGCGCGGGTGCGCGAGCAGCGCGCCGAGGCGCACACCTGGCACGAGCGGCAGTGCGCCGCCGCCGAGCGGGCCGTTGCCGAGGCCGCCGAGCAGCTCCAGAACGCCGAGGAGGAGCTGGTCGCCGCCCGTGAACAGCAGGAACGGGTCGACGCCGAGGTGGCGCACCTGTGGCAGCAGGTCCGCTCGCGCCTCGGTGCCCGCCGCCTCGGCGGCCCACCCGCCCCGGCGAACGGCGTCGGGGCCACCGACCCGGTGCTGCTGCTCGCCAAGGCCCGTGACCTACTCGACCGGGCCGGTCAACCGGGCGAGCTGCCAGGCTCGGTCAACCCGCTGCTGGCGCTGTGCGGGGTGGCCGGCGGTGTGCTGGCGTACGCGCTGGGCGCCGGGGCCCGCGCGCTCGGCGTCGGGTACGGCGGGGACCTGGCGGTCGGACTACCGGTGCTGGCGCTGGTGGTGACGCTGCTCGGGCCGTTGGTCGGCCTGGTGCCGGCCCGGGTGCTGGCCGACCGCCGGCACGCGGTGCTCGGCCCGCGACCGATCACTGTGGTCCTGGGCGCCGGTCTGCTGACCACGGTGCTGCTGCTGATCCTGGGCCGCTGACCCACGCGCGGCGGGTCCCGCCGGCGCTGCCCTCTCGCCGCCTGCCGAAGGCGTGATCGACTTGGCTTCCTGGAAACCGCGTTGTCCCGGCCTCCCGGACACCGCGGTTTGCTGAAAACCGAGTCGATCAGCGCCGCGCCGCCGGTCAGGCCGGGATCAGGACGGCCTCGCGGAGCAGTCGGCGGGCAAGGGTGACCCGGTCGGCGTCGTCGGGCAGGCCGGGCAGGTCACCGACCCGGGTGACAGTGCCGGTGAGCAGCGCGCGGGCGGCCGGCTCGCAGCTCGCCGGAAGGGTGATGGTGCGGTCGAAGAGCCGCAGCGCCACCGTGTCGGAATCATGCGGCACCAACTGCCAGCGCAGGCCGGGACGCACTGTGACCCGGGAGTCGGCGTCCAGGGTGGCCAGCGCGTCGGCCTGGGCGAGCGGTCGGATCGGCGCCGGGCGGGCCGCCGGCCAGGCCCGCTGCCGCAGTCGCGCGGCGACCGCGCCCGGGTCGGCGCGCAATAGCCAGTCCCGCAACGCCTCCACGGTCTCGGTCAGCTCCGGCTCGATGGCGTCCGGGTCGGCGACGTCGGTGCCGAACGGCAGGCTGGCCCGCAGCCGCTGGTCCTCGGCGGACAGCGCCAACAACTCCTCGACCAGGGCGTAGCGGGTGAGCGCGCGGATGCCCACGGTCAGGTGCAGGGAGCTGGCGTCCTGCGCCTGCGCGCTGTGCAGCCACCCCCGGGGCAGATAGAGGGCGTCACCGGGGGCGAGCACCACGTCCAGCGCGGCCGGGCCCTGCGCGGTGGCACCGACCTCGTCGGCGCGCCCACCCCATGGCTGCTTCTCCAGCGGGTCGGGCAACACAGGCGGGTGGATCCGCCAGTGCTTGCGGCCGTCGACCTGGAGCACGAACACGTCGTGGGTGTCGTAGTGGGTGGCGAAGCCCTGGCTGCCGGCCGGGGTCAGGTAGGCGTTGATCTGCAACGGCTGGTTGAGCGCGAGGCCCAGGTCGCGGGCGAAGTCGACGAGCGGCGGCCAGATCCGGTGCAGCCCCTGCAACACCAGGGTGGCCCCGGACGCGTACTGCTCCAGGACCCGCTCGTCGAGCACCTGGTCGCCGATTTCGGCGCCCGCGCCGCCGCCGCCGGTCCAGCGCGACGCCGCGACCAACTGGCCGTCCTTGGCCACGCGCAGGAAGGGTGTACGCAGGCCGCGCCGGCTCAGCAGCTCGTCGGCGTCGGCGGGGCTGAGCAGGTCGGTGAAGCCGGCTGGGTCGGGCAGTTCGGCGGCGCGGGACAGCAGCGGGGTGTGCCCCCAGTGCGCGGCGGCGAACTTGGCCGGTTCGACCGAGACGCAGCGGGCCAGCGCCGCGGTGGCCTCGGCGGACGGAACCGCCGGGCGGCCGTGGTGGCCGCCCGGCGGGTCGAGGTAGGTCATGGCGAGCCGCTACCGGGCGCTGCCGTCAGCGCCACCGTCCTGCTGGCCCGGGGTGGCACCGCCATCGGCGGGACCCTCCGCGCCGCCATCGGCGCCACCGTCGTGCTGACCGGGAGTGGCACCGCCGTCGGCGGGACCCTCCGCGCTGCCGTCGGCGCCACCGTCGTGCTGACCCGGGGTGGCACCACCGTCGGCGGGACCTTCCGCGCCGCCATCGGCGCCACCGTCGTGCTGGCCGGGGGTCGCGCCGCCGTCGGCCGGACCCTCCGCGCCGCCGCCGCCGGTGGTCTGCATGTCGTCATCGTTGAGTGCCATCGGTACTCCCTCGGGTGTGCCGCCCCGCCGTACGCCGGGGTCCGTCGTGCTGCGGGTGGTACCCCACGCGCGATCTTCTCTAACCCTCACCGTAGACGCCGAACCGGGGCGACACGGGCAGTTCGCGAGCGGCGGCGGAGAGTGCCAGGATGGGGTGGTGATCCTGGTGGGCACGTCCGGCTGGCAGTACCGGGACTGGCGCGGCCGCTTCTATCCGCAGGGGCTGCCGCAGCGGCTCTGGCTGGAGCACTTCGCGGCCGGGTTCGCCACCGTCGAGGTCAACAACGCCTTCTACCGGCTGCCCGAGCGGGACACCTTCGCCGCCTGGCGGGCGCGCACCCCGGCGGATTTCTGCGTGGCGGTAAAGATGAGCCGCTACCTCACCCACATCAAGCGACTGCGTGACCCGCAGGAGCCGGTGGCCCGGTTCCTCGGCCGCGCCACCGCGCTCGGTGACCGGCTCGGCCCGGTGCTGCTGCAACTACCACCGAACCTGCGGGCGGACGTCGAGGCGCTGGACGCGACGCTGCGACTGTTCCCGGCGCAGGTGCGGGTGGCGGTCGAGCCCCGACACCCCTCCTGGTGGACCGACGCCACCCGGGCGGTGCTGGAGCGGCGTCGGGCCGCGCTGGTCTGGGCGGACCGGCTGGGCCGCCCGGTCGCCCCCCGTTGGCGCACCACCGACTTCGGCTACCTGCGGCTGCACGAGGGGCGGGCACGGCCGTGGCCGCGTTACGGTCAGGCGGCGCTGCGGTCCTGGGTGGGTCGGCTGACCGACGCCTTCGGCGCGGACGAGCCGGCGTACGTCTATTTCAACAACGATCCGGGCGGGGCGGCGATCGTGGACGCCGTGGCGTTCGCCGCGCTGGCCCGGCGGGCCGGGCACCCGGTGTCGCGGGTGCCCACCGCCGCCGAGGCTGCCGACGACTGAGCCCGCCCGACGACTGTCGGGCGGGCTCGCGGTGTCAGGCCGTCACGGCATCATCGTGGCGAGGTCCTTGGGCATGGTGTCCTTCACGTCCTGCCACTCACCCTGGGTGACGTGGCGGCGCAGCGTGTCCAGCACCACCTGCGTCACCCGCTCCGCGCCGCCCTCCGCGTCGTACGGGAAACCCTGCCGCACCTCGTAGAGGAAGTCGTCGCGGTTGAGCTTGATCGGCACGTCGGACGGCACCCAGCCGTCGAAGTAGATGCCCCGCACCAGCACCGGCAACTGCTGGGCGAACTCCACGCTCTCGCCCACCGGCAGCCGGTCGCGCAGCAGGTGCAACACCGTGCGCAGTGCCGCGTACGACTGGTTGCGCCGTTCCTTCGGCCAGCCGTAGGCGTTCTCGATGTCCTTGAGAATGAGGTTCGTCTTGTCCAGCGAGGACTCGAACGCTGAAATCATCGAGTCAGCCATCGGTCGACCCCCGTTCCGTGGTGTCCCACCGTCGGTCGTCGGCGCGGCGCGGCGGCCCCACCGGGCCACGGCGGGCCCGCACCGGGCTGCCCTGCGGGGCGCGCCGGGCGTTGTCGGCCGTGCCGACCACGTGCAGGACGGCACCTCGCCGTCGATCCGTCACCAGTCGAACCGTCATCCCCGTCACCTCCGTGTCGTCTCCGGCGTCGGCCGTCCCCGGACGGCCGTACCCACCGCGTCCACCCTCCCCGCGGGTGGGGTGAGTCGTCCCCACCCTGATCGGGTGAGGTCAGCCGGCGCCGAGCAGACCCGCGAGGGTCTTCGCGTTGGTCTGCGCATAGTCCCGGTAGCAGTTGTTCATGAGCACGTGGGTCTGCCCGGCCTCGTCGGCCAGCTCGCGCAGCTTCGGCGCCCAGTCGGCCAACTCCCGCTTGGAGTAGTGGTAGCCGAACTTCTCGTGGATGTCCTTGCTGGTCCACTTGTCGCTGTGCCCGTGAAAGCGCATGACCGCGAGGTCCGCGGTGGCGGCCAGCACCGGAGGCAGCGACGAGCGGTGGCCCTGCGGCATGTCCACGCAGACGTACGGCAGTTTGTGCTCGCGCAGGAAGGCCAGGGTCTCGTCGGCGTTGTCGCCGTCGAACCAGGAGGCGTGCCGGAACTCGTACACCGGGCGCAGCGGCGCGCAGCGCTTCGCCACCTCCAGCAGGTACTGCTTGTTGGCCCGCTTGATGGTGAACCAGGGTGGGAACTGGAACAGCAGCGCGCCCAGCTTTCCGGCCTCGACCAGCGGGTCCAGCGCGGACAGGAAGCGCGTCCACACCTCCTCGTACGACTGCGCGGGCAGGTCGTCGGGGTAGACGTTCTTCTTGTCGGTCTCCGGACGCAGGTCCTTGTAGAGCGCGCTGACCCGGGTGGGGTGCCCGGTCAGCAGGCTGAACGCCTTGATGTTGAAGGTGAAGCCGGCCGGAGTGCGCTCGGCCCACAGCCGTGCGGTCGCCTCGGCGGGCGGCGAGTAGTAGGTGGCGTCCACTTCGACCAGCGGGAACTGCCGGGCGTAGTAGGCCAGCCGCTTCTCCGGGGTGTCGGCGGTCTGCGGATACCACCCCGAGTCCAGCAGTGTGCGGTCGGTCCAGGACGCGGTGCCCACGAGGATGTCACCCATTGTGGAAGTCCATCGCGTCGCGGACCGACCGGCAACCGCTGGGGTGGCTCAGGCCGCCCGCCGCTCGCGAGTCTGCTTGCACGTCACACAGGTCGTGGCGGACGGGAAGATCTCCAGCCGCTCCACCGGGATCGCCGCCGAGCAGCCCTCGCACCAGCCGTAGGTGCCCTCCTCGAGCCGGCCGAGGGCGTGCTCGTACTGGGCGCGGCGGTCGAGGATGGTGCGCAACAGGGACTGGGCGGTGTCCCGCTCGGCGGTCTTGGTGCCGCTGTCGGCCTGGTCGTCGCCGGCGGTGTCGCCGACCTCCACCAGCCGCAGCACCTGGCTCTGGAGCACCGCCTGGTCGTACTCCGCGGTCAGCTCGTCGTAGCGCGCCTGGAGCGACTGTCGGATCTGGTCGATCTCCGTCTGGGACCGGGTCGTACCGACCGTGTCGTGGACGAGCATCGCTGCCTGCCTTTCCTGGGCCTGTGGCTCAAGTGAACCGGGTGCCGGCGGCGTGGGGCCCCGGTCACGGTCGCGTTCGGTGCGCGGGCGATCACCAGCGCTCTGTGAGCCGGGCGAGTACCCGCCCGATCAGGCGCGCAAACCGACGAATTCTCGGTTGTTGTCAGTCGTTGCCGCCGGGCTCCACGAGCGCCGGGCGGCGGGGGTCGTCGGCGCGTACCACGACGTCGGCGAAGCTCGCCGGGACGACTTCCTCGGCGTACCGGTCGAAGGCCGGCAGCGCCCACTGCTGGGCCGGGTCGGTGCGCCGGCGCAGCGCCGCCGGGGACAACTCCAGGTGGACGGTCACGTCGAAGGGCAGGCCGCCGCCGAGCAGCAGCGAGCCGCTGACCAGGACGACGCCGCCGGGTGCCAGGTCGACGTAGCGGGCGCGGCTGGCCCGGTCGGCGTCGGCGTCCCAGAGCGACGGAAGCAGCCGGCCGCTGCCGCCGGGAGCGGCCGGGTCGAGCACCTCCCGGCGCAGCCCGGCCTCGTCGACCCAGGCCTCGTAGAAGGAGTCCGGGTTGGTGCGCCCCAACTCGAAGCGCAGCGACGCGGGGCGGAGGAAGTCGGTGGCGCGGACGTGCAGCACCGGGTGGCCCTGGGCGCGCAGCGGGTCGACCAGCGCCGCGGCCAGTTCGTCGACGCCGGCGGCGGGGGCGCCGTCCACGGCCACCCGCAGCCGCGCGGGCCCGGCGGCGGCGGTCGCGGCGCGGGTCGCCGTGTCGGCCAGCCGGCCGGTCAGCTCGGTGACGAGCAGGTCGGGCGAGATGGGGCGGATGCGCACCGGACCATCCTGCCCCGCGCCGGGTACGTCGGTGCCGCCGGTCAGCCGCTGCGGTCGATGGTGACCCGGGCGTCGTCGGCCAGCCGGTAGCCGACGCCGTAGACGGTGGTCACCAGCGGCACGTCCACGCCGACCTTGCCGCGCAGCCGACGCACGTGCACGTCGACGGTGCGCACGCCGGCGTGCTCGTAGCCCCAGACGGCGTTGAGCAGTTGCAGCCGGGTGAACACCCGGCGCGGGTGGGCGACCAGGTGCAGCAGCAGATCGAACTCCAGCCGGGTCAGCGGCAGCGGTTCCTCGTCGCGCAGCACCGAGCGCGACGAGGCGAGGATGTGCAGGGCGGGAATGGTCGGGCTGATCGGGCGGCCCGGCGACCGGTTGGCGGGCGCCTGGTCGGGGCGGCGTTCGGCCGGTACCGAGCCGATGATCACGCCTTCGCCCCGCTCCAGCATCTCGCGAGCGGCCTCCAACAGCCGGCGCGCCGCCGGGGTCAGCGACTCCTCACAGGCCAGCGGGATGGACAGCGTCACGGTGAGCACGGGCGCGGCGGTGTTCGCCGGGCGACGCTGGCCGCCGGGAGGTCGACCGGGCACCGCGGGTTGGGACGTATGCCATCCGGCGCGCGACGAGGCGGGGCTGACCGACATGGTCCTCCTTGGGCTGGTCCGGGTATCTCCCCACGGCCCGGGACGCCGCTTCATCGATGCTTCCCGGCGCCTGGGCGAGGGTCAAGAGGCGGCTGCGTTGCATGAATGTGACAATTGACGAACACATCGGAGCCAGATGCTCGCTCTGCGTACGAGGCCTGATGATTACAGCAGAGTCGTCGAGATGCCCCGTTACGGGGGTCCCCGACCGGTTCACCAGGCGGTCACATCGCCGCCGGACCAGGGCTCAGCTGCTGTGATCCACGCTGATCGGGGCCTCGTCGGCCAGCCGGTAGCCGACGCCGTAGACGGTGGTGACCACCTCCGAGCCGGCCAGCTTGGCGCGCAGACGGCGGACGTGCACGTCCACCGTCCGGGCCACCGCGTGCTCGTAGCCCCAGACGCTGGAGAGCAGTTGCAGGCGGGTGAAGACCCGGCGGGGCCGCTCGGCCAGGAACAGCAGCAGCTCGTACTCGATGCGGGTCAGCGCGATGACCCGGTCGCCCTGGCGGACCATCCGCGAGCCGGCCAGGATGCGGACGTGGTCCGGTGCGGCGGGCGGCGCGGCGGGGCGCGGGGCCTGTCGCGGCCCCGACGCGGGCTCCTCCACGGCACGAAGTTGACCCTCCCCCGACTCGGCCAACTCGCCGAGCAGCTGCACAAGCCGGGCCAGCCGGGGGCTCAGCGGCCCGGGGACGAGATCGAGGGTGATGGTCAGGGTCGGGCTGGTGCGCGGACGGGCCGGCGGGCGCACGCCGGGGTGGCGGCGCGTGGGGATGGCGACGACGGACATGGTGCCTCCTGAGTGGCGGTACGCGCGCCACGCCGGGTGTGGCGTGACGGTCAGCGGCGCGCCCAGCCGGCGTTGACCGGGGACGCGAGGGGAGATGGGTGGTGCAGTGGGGTCGGGCCGAGGGCCGGCAGGCCGGCGATCCGCCAGGCCGCGAACCCACCGACCACGTCGGTGGCCCGGTGCAGGCCGACGTCCTGCAACGCGGCGGCGGCCAGCGACGAGGTGTAGCCCTCCTGACAGAGGATCACTACCGGCACGTCGTAGTCGACGGCCTGCGGCAGCCGGGCCGCGCAGCGTGGGTCGAAGCGCCACTCCAGCACGTTGCGTTCGACGATGAGCGAGCCCGGCACCACGCCGTGCGCGGCCCGCTGGGCGGCCGGGCGGATGTCGACCAGCAGCGCTCCGGCCCGGTACGCCAGGTGCGCCGGCTCCGGGTCCAGCCGGCGCAGCCGGGCCCGCGCGGCGGCCAGGATCTCGTCGATGCCCCGGGAGCCCGGGGGCGGCACGGGGGCGGGACAGTGCTCGGCGGTTGTCTGCATTCTCGGTTCCTTCCGGTGACAGGGTTCTCGGTGGGCGCGGCTACCAGGACCGGCCGGCCTCGGCGACCTCGGCGACCCGCAGCCGCCCGTCCAGGAGGTGATAGCGGGTCATCCGCAGCAGCGCCGGCCGGTAGACGTGCACGCTGACCGCCGGCGCCGAGCCCCGGTTGGTCACCTGGTGCACGTGCCGGGGGCCGAAGCGGCGGCCCGCGCCGGCCGGCAGCAGTCGGGGGCGTAGTCGACCGGCGCTGACCGTCTCCTCGGTGAGTACGCCGCCGACCACCCGGAACGCTCCGGAGGAGCCGCCGTGGTCGTGCAGGTCGGTGCCCTGCCCGGGCAGCCAGCTCAACGCCCACACCTCGTGCTCGTCGCTGACGGCGAGGCGGGCGTACCAGCGCTCGGCGGGGTCGAAACGCAGCGCGACCGGCCAGCCGGCCGGGTCGGCCCATCCGGCGGCAACGGTGAGCAGGTCGGGCTCCGGACGGTGGTGCGTCATGGCGGTTCCTCGCGGGTCGTTCGGCGGGGTGCCCTCGTACTCTAAACGGCAAAGCCTATAGGTTTAGTAGGTAATTCCGTCTGGTGGGACGCAGGTCAGCCGCCCGGGTGAATCAGCGCAGCACCGGCGGGTCCGCGCGGTAGCCCGGCAACGAGGGCCAGCGCACTGTCAACACCACCGACGCGCGCTCGGCGAACCAGGAATGGTCGACCCCACGCGCCCACACCACGTAGTCGCCCGGCGCGGCCAGCCGTACCGTCCGGTCCGGCAACTCCACCCGGAAACACCCCTCGACGAGTACGAGCAGGGTGGTGCGCACCTCACCGGTCGCCCACCGCGACCGGGCCTGCCCGGGCGGATGCACGCCCCACTTCACCTCGACGTCGGTGCTGTGCCGGATCTCCCCCGCCGGCGCGAAGTGCCCGAGCAGCCAACCGGCGTTGGCGGCGCCGTCGACGCCCGCGTTGCCCACGTACACCGTCTCACCCATCGGACCCCTCCCCCAGCGCACCGGCCGAGCAACCTATCAGGACCGGTGTGGCTAACCTGGACCGGTGACCGAGAACCTCGACGCCGAGACGCTTGCGTTCGCGCACCGCATGTTCGACCTGGCCCGAGCCGGCGCCACCGACGAGTTGGCGGCGCAGATCGACGCCGGCCTGCCGGTCAACCTCACCAACGACAAGGGCGACACGCTGCTCATCCTGGCCGCGTACCACGCCCACCCGGACACGGTGGCCGCCCTGCTCAGCCACGGCGCCGACCACACCCGGGCCAACGACCGAGGTCAGACCGCGTTGGCAGCGGCGGTCTTTCGCAGCAGCACCGAGGCGCTCCGCGCGCTCCTCGCCGCTGGCGCGGATCCGGCACACGGCAACCCGTCGGCCATCGAGACCGCGCGCTTCTTCGACCTGCCGGAGATGACGGAGCTGCTGCGCGTCGGCTGACACCGGCACGGCCGGCCGGTATACAGAGTCGGTGGAAGATCCTCTGCCGGAGCAGATGCGGGCCGCCGGCACCGCGCTGCTGACCGCGCTCGACCCCGCCACCCGCGAGAGCGCCGTGCACTCGTTCGACGACGAGGCGGCCCGACGCTGGCTGGAGTACCGGCCCCGACCCCGACCGGGCGTCTGCCTCGCCGAGCTCGACGTCACCGCCCGCAAGGCCGCTCACCGGTTGCTGGCCACCGCGCTCAGCCCCTCGGCGTACGCACAGGCGATGGCGATCATCTCGCTGGAGGAGGTGCTGGACCGGGCCGAGGGCTGGCAGCGCGGGCGGCACAGCGCCGACTACTGGGTGGCCGTGTTCGGCGACCCGGCGCGCGACGACCGTTGGGCGTGGCGACTCGAAGGGCACCACCTGTCGGTGAACATGACAGTGGTGGACGGTCAGGTCTCCCCCGCGCCGATCTTCTTCGGTGCCAACCCGGCCGCGGTCCGCTACGCCGGCCGGCCGGTCTCCCGTCCACTCGGTGTGGAGGAGGACCTGGCCCGCGCCCTGCTCGACGCGCTGGGCCCGGCCGAGCGGGCCGCCGCGATCATCGCCGACGAGGCGCCCGCGGACATCATCAGCGCCACCCGCGGGCGGGTCGACGCGCCGCTGGAGCCCCTCGGCGTACCGGCGGAGCGGCTGGGGCCGACCGGCCGCGCGCTGCTCGACCAGGTGGTCGCCCTCTACCTCGACCGGCTGCCGCCAGAGCTGGCCATCCGGGAGGCGACCCGACTGGACGCCGGCCCACTGCACTTCGCCTGGGCCGGTCCGACCCAACCCGGGCGGCGGCACTACTACCGGGTGCAGGGCGACGACCTGCTGATCGAGTACGACAACACCACAGCGGACGGCAACCACGCGCACACCGTGCTGCGCCGCCCCGCCAGCGACTTCGGCGCCGACGTCCTGGCAACCCACCACCAGGCACACCCCCACTAACCCCGCGCCCACGCCCTCGCCGATCTTGGAGTTTCGGCGGTCGAGGTGCCGTGATAGGCGGCTTTTGCAGGTGCCGAAAGTGCAAGATCGACGGGTGGGGGTGGCCGTCAGGGGCGGGTGGCCTCGATGAGGAAGCGTTGGGCGTGCGCGACGAAGGGGCCCTCGTTGGCGATGCGGTGGTGGAGGTCGCGCAGTGGTGCGCGGTAGCGGTCGACAGTGAACCCGGGCACCGTCCAGATCACCTTGCGCAGGAACCAGACCACCGCGCCGATGTCGGCGAAGGTCGCCCGCAGCGTGGCCCGACGCAGGTCGACCACCCGCAGGCCAGCCGCTTCGGCCGCGGCGACCGCGTGCTCGGGGTGCCGCTGGGTCGGCGGCGGCAACGGCCCGAGGATCGCCTCACTGAGCTCCCGCATGGTGCCGGCCCCGATCTGCTGCGACAGGAACGTCCCGCCCGGCCGCAGCACCCGTGCCGTCTGCACCCAGTCGGTACGCACCGGATGCCGACTGACCACCAGGTCGAACGATGCGTCGCGAAACGGCAGCGGCCCGTCCGGTGCGACCGCGACCACCGACGCGCCGACCCGACGCAGGGTCCGGCGGGCCACCTCCACGTTCGGCGGCCACGCCTCGGTCGCCGTCAGCAGCTTCGGTGGACGCGGCACTTCGGCGAGCACCTCCCCGCCGCCGGTGTCCACGTCCAGCGCCGCGTCGGCCCGCGCCATCCGGTCGGCGACCAGCCGGGCGTACCCCCAGGGTGGACGCTCCTCGGTGGCCCGGCCGGCCAGCCAGTCGAAGCCCCAACCATCGACGGGCGCGGCGGCGGCCTCCGCGATCAAGTCCTCGGCGTCACGCTCAGCGGTCATGGCGGTCAGCTTCGCGGCCGGTCACCCGGCCGGCAACCCATTTGCCGCCGCCCGGTCGGGGTGTCCGCGGTGGATGTCAGCCGAAGCTCAGCCCGTGCTCTTCGAGGGCGGCCTGGAGGATCCCGAGCGCCTTCGGGCCCATGCCGTGCAGCTTGGCGAGGTCCGCCTCGGGAACGCCCGCGAGCTGACGCAGCGCGGTGTAGCCGGCGCCCTGCAGGGCCCTGGTGGCGGGCGCGCCGATCTTCGGGAGCGTGTCCAGAGAGGAGGTCATCCCGGGATGGTAGACCGACCAGTCGCACGGATGCCTGCCCCGCGCACCAGGCCCACTTGCCGGCCGGACGGCGGGTCGGGCCAGGTCGGCCCCGTCTGGCCGGGTGGGGTCAGGGGCGAGTCCAGCGGGTCCGATCAGCGGGCCCGCTCGGCCGGTGGGGCCAGAGACGAGACCGCCGGCAGGTCGGGTCAGGGGCGGGCGATCTCGCCGGTGGAGCCGGCCAGCGCATCCAGGCCGCCGGACTCGGCGCGGCCGCTGTCGAACTGACGCATCAGCCGGGCGCCCAGGTGCACGCCGACCCCGCCGACGGCCAGCGCGACCAGTTCGGTGACCAGGATCGCGACCGACGCGCCGCGCTGCGGGGAGTGTGACCGGACCAGGCAGGTGAGCAGGAACATGGCGGCCATCACCGCGTTCACGAGGTTGAAGGCGACAGCGGTACGGCGGGTACGGTCGCCCGGCACGTCCCACAGGTCGACCATGCCGGCCACGGCGGTCAGCGCGGCGGCGACGAGGGCGGCGACGCCGGTCCAGTAGCCGACCTCGCCGAGGAACGCGGGCCCGCCGATCACGTCGGTGAGGTCGAAGACGGTGGCGCTGACGAAGAGCCCGAGCGGAAACGTCACCAGCATCGGTTGGATCGGGTGCCCCTGCACCCGCAGCCGGCTCTGCATCGGTCCTCCCCCAGGTCGGCGCAGCTCACCTGACCAGAGTGCTACCCGGGGCCGGTCGAGGCGAAACGATGCCGCCCGACTCGCCGCCGGCAGGGAGAACGGGCACCGTGGCCGCAGCCGTCGGCCGACGGCCAGACCGTCGGGTGATCGACTCGGGCTTCAGGAAGTCGGGGCGTCCGCCGGCCCGTGACACCCCGATTTCCAAGAACCCGAGTTGATCACACCGCAGACGCGGCCCGAGCCGCCCACGCAGCCCACGCGGCGGACGCAACCCGGGCAGCCCACGCGGCCGACGGCACCCAGCGGCCAACCCGACCCCAGCGGCCGACGCGACCCACGCGGCCTCAGCGGCCGGGGTCAGTTGTCGCGTTGGCGGGAGACCGTTCGGACCAGGCGCTCGGCCACCTCGCGCAGCGGGATGTCCAGCGACGAGGCGGCGGTCCGCAGCACGTCGAGGGCCTCGGCCGGCGGGCACCCGCGCTGCGTCATGATCACGCCGACGGCCTGACCCACCACGCCGTCGTGCAGGAGTGAGGCGTCCCGCTCACCGGCGAGGGTGAGCTGTCGGTTGCGGTCGCGGACGGCGGCGAGCAGCAGGCCGGCGTGTTCGGCGAGCAGCATGGCGGTCAACTGGTGTTGCGGGGTCAACAGGTCCGGCGCGGCGGCGTACAGGTTGATCGCCCCGATGACCTGGTCGTCAATGTCGACCGGTGCGGAGATCACCCCGCGTACGCCGAGGTCGCGGGCGTGCGCCGTCCAGGCCGGCCAGCGGAGCTCACCGGTCAGGTCGGCGGCGAGGATCATCTCGCGGCGGTGGATCGCGCTCATCGCCGGCGTGTCCGGCCCGTGTCGCAGGTCGTCCAGCCCGGCCAGCCCCTCGTCGGAGGCGGCCACCCCGGCCGGCTCGCCAGCCCGCAGGGCGGTGAACCCGCACCAGCGCACCCCGGCAACGGCGTCCCGGGTGACCCGGACCAGGGCCAGCAGCGCCTCATCAAAGTCGGTCAGGGCGATCAGCCCGGCGGTCAGCTCCCGTAACAGTGCGGCTGCTTCCAGGACGCCGAGGGTGTGCATCACTGGTTCCCGCGTGTCGAGGTTCACCGGTTCGCAGCCTCCGTGCCGTCTCGCGCCTGCCCGGCAAGCATCGTCACCTGTGTCATCGTCTGCTCTCTCCCGACTCGACCGACCAGCCCTACTACCCTGGGAAACCTGGGTCGAAACGGCGTAAATCGGGGCCCCGGTCACGCGCGGAGGCGCAATCGGGGCCCCGACGGTCGGTACGTCAGCGCGAGGCGCCGCTGAGCCGCCGCCCGATCGACGCGATCAGACGGTCCAGCTCGGACCCGAACGGGTTGTCGTGCACGAGGTACGTCCAGGTGGCGGTGGGCCGGACCAGGGTCCCGTCGTCCGGCTGCCAGTCCTCATCGAATTCGGTCTCGGTGAACGTGGCGATGGTGCGGGCCTCGATCTCCGGGATCAGGTCGTTGAACGCCGGAACCGCGGCCCGGTGGAACTCGTCCAGCGGGTCGAGCCGGCCCAGCGCGCGCAGGTGCACGCCCTCGCGGACCTCCGACAGCTCGGCCAGGTGCTCGGCCCAGAGCCGGTCCAGGTGGTAGAGCGCGATCGACCGGGCGGCACGGGCGAGCAGGTCCTCGTCCATCTCGCCGGCCTTCTCGGGCTCCTTCTCCAACAGCATCACCGCGGCCACGTCGCTGGTGAGCAGCCGCTCCCGGCGGGCGGCGAGGGCCTTGCGCTGCTGCTCGATCACCACGCTGTAGCGCCAGGTGTTGCGGTGGATCTCGTGGTTGACGCCCTCGGCGACCCGCTGGGCGTGCTCCACCGCGTAGTCGACCTGCTCGTCGGTCACCAGACCGTCGGCGTTCATCCGCGGCGAGGCCGGCACCGAGTCGGCGGCGTGCCGGACGACGAGGTCGTCCTCCAGGCTGACGAAGAAGACCGAGCCGCCCGGGTCGCCCTGCCGGCCGGCCCGACCGCGCAGCTGGTCGTCCACCCGGCGGCTGTCGTGCCGGCCGCTGCCGATCACGTAGAGCCCGCCCAGCTCGGCGACCCGCTCCTGGTCGGTCTGGTCGCTGCCGCCGAGGCGGATGTCGACGCCACGGCCGGCCATCTGGGTGGAGACGGTCACGGCGCCGTACGCGCCGGCCTCGGCGATGATCGCGGCCTCTTCGTCGTCGTTCTTGGCGTTCAGTACGACGCAGGGCACCCCGGCGGCGTTCAGCCCGGCGGCCAACCCCTCGGACTCCTTGACGTCCAGCGTGCCGACCAGCACCGGCCGCCCCTTGGCGTGCCAGCGCTGGATCTCGTCGATCAGCGCCTCGTCCTTCTCCGCCCGGGTGGCGTAGATGCGGTCCGGCTCGTCCTCGCGGATGCACGGGGTGTTCGGCGGGATCACCGCGACCTCGAGGTCGAAGAACTCCCGCAACTGGTCGCCGACCAGCACAGCGGTGGCGGTCATCCCGCAGACCTTCGGATAGAGGGCGATGTACGCCTGCATGGCGATGGTGCCGAGCACCTCACCCTCGGCGGTGGCGTCCAGCCCCTCCTTGGCCTCGACCGCGGCCTGGAGACCGTCCGGCCAGCGGCGGCGCTGGGCCACCCGGCCGCGCATCTCGTCGACCAGCTCGACGGAGCCGTCCCGGACGATGTAATCCACGTCACGGTGCAGCAGGGCGTGCGCGTGCAGCGCCACGTTGACAGCGGAGAGCTGCGCGACGTGCTCTTCGTCGTACAGGTCGATGCCGAGCTTGGCCTCCATGGCGGCCAGGCCGGCGGAGGTGAACGCCACGCTGCGCCCGTCCTCGGCGACCGTGTAGTGCTTGCCCTTGCGCAGGCCACGAACGAGCGCGGCGGCGGCGTGCACCGGGTCCTGCTCGCCCGGCACCGCGCCGGCCAGGACCATCGGCACCCGGGCCTCGTCGATCATGATCGAGTCGGCCTCGTCGACGATGGCGGTGGTCAGCGCGGGCTGCACCCGGTCTTCCACGTCGGTGACCAGTTGGTCGCGCAGGTAGTCGAAGCCCGCCTCGCTCACCGAGACGTAGGTGACGTCGCAGGCGTACGCGTCGCGCCGCTCCTGCGGGGTGGAGGCCTCGTTGACCCAGCCGACGGTGAGGCCGAGCAGGGTGTAGACCGGCTCCATCCACTGGGCGTCGCGGCGGGCCAGGTAGTCGTTGATGGTGAGCACGTGCACCGGGCCGTTGCCGAGTCGGACATGCCCGTACGCGGCGATCGTGGCGGTCAGTGTCTTGCCCTCACCGGTGGCCATTTCGGCGACCTTGCCGGAAAGCAGCGACATCGCGCCGAGCAGCTGCACGTCGTACGGCCGCTGGTCGAGGCCACGGCGGGCGGCCTCACGGCCGACGGCGCAGATCTCCTCGTAACCGGCGGCGGCACCCGCGGCCGCGGTCAGCTCGGCCTCGTCGAGCGCGGTGAGCTCAGCCTCGCGCGCCTCGATCGCCGGGAGCAGTTTCTCCAGCGGAGCAAGATCCACGGTCGAGCCGGGGCGCTGGAGGAACCGCCGGAACTTGCTCTTGAACCGTTGCGACACACCCATGAGCGGCAACGGTACGCGATTCCGGGCGGCGCGCGCGGCCCGGCCGCCCGGCAAGTTGGCCTTCCTGCGGCGCGGTCAGCCGACCAGCAGCTGGTGGCTGGCGAGTTCCCGGTACAGCGGGTCGGTGGCGGTCAGTTCGGCGTGGGTGCCCGCGGCCACCACCCGGCCGCCGTCGAGGACGACGATCTGGTCGGCATCGACCACGGTGGCCAGCCGGTGCGCCACGATCAACAGGGTCCGGCGGACGGCCACGGCGTCGATGGCGCGGCGCAGCGCGACCTCGTTGCGGGAGTCGAGGTTGCTGGTCGGCTCGTCGAGCAGCAGCACCGGCGGGCCGGCGAGCAGCGCGCGGGCGATGGCCAGCCGCTGCCGCTCACCTCCGGAGAGCAACACGCCACCCTCGCCCACCTGCACGTCGAGGCCCAGCGGGGTGCGCTGCGCCAGGTGGCCCAGGTTGACCTCGTCGAGGACGTCGCGCAACCGGTCGTCGGTGGCGTCCGGGGTGGTGATCAGCAGGTTCTCCCGCAGCGTGCCGGCCAGCACGGGAGCCTCCTGCTCGACGTAGCCGAGCCGGGCCCGCAGTGCGTCTCGGGGCAGGTCCCGTACGTCGGTGCCGTCGAGTCGGACCGCGCCGCCGCGCACCTCGTAGAAGCGCTCGACCAGGGCCAGCACCGTGGACTTGCCGGCGCCGGAGGGGCCGACCAGTGCGGTCCGGGTGCCGGCGGGGACCGCGAAGCTGACCTCGTGCAGCACCGGCTCGCCGCCCGGGTAGCCGAAGCCGACCCGGTCGAACTCGATCATCGGGGTCGGGCGGCGCGGAGTCGCCGTCGCGGCGGCGCGCGCCGGACTGTCGTCCGCGCCCTCCGCGGGCACGGCCAGAATCTCCTCGATCCGCTGGAGGGCGCCCAGGCCGGACTGCAACTGGGTGTACGCCCGCAGCACCTGACCCAACGGCAGCGCCAGCAGGAACAGGTACATGACGAACGCGACCAGGTCGCCGACGGAGATCGCCCCGGCGGCGACCCGTGCCCCACCGATGCCGAGCACCAGCAGGAACGCGCCCTGCACGGTGACTGAGCCGATCGGGCCGACCAACGCCTGCACCCGGGCCACCCGCAGCCCCGCCGCGTACGCCTCCCGGGCGCTACCGGTGACGGTCTCCGTCTCCCGGGTCTCGGCGCGGCTGGCCCGGATGGTCCGGGCCGCCGAGATGGCCCGCTCCACCGCCGAGGTCATCTCGCCGATCCGCTCCTGGGCGACTCGGGCCAGCGCCCGGACCCGGCGGGCGAAGGTGGCGGCGAAGACCAGCCCCAGCGCCACCCCGAGCAGGGTGACGCCGAACAGCAGCGGGTCGAGCAGCACCATGGCCGTGCCGGCGCCGACCACCGTCACCGCCCCGGTGACCGTCTCGAACAGCCCGGAGGTGACGACCGCGCGCAGCAGCGTGGTGTCCGAGCCGACCCGGGAGAGCAGGTCGCCGGTGCGTCGGCGGTCGTACTCGGCGATGGGCAGCCGCAGCAGGTGGCCGGCGAGCCGGCGCCGGGTGCCCAGCACCACTCCTTCGGCGGTGCGTTGCAGCAGGTAGTCACGCAGCCCGCCGATCGCCGCGCCGAGCACCACGAGGGCCACCAGCACCGCCACCAGCCGGGAGACGGCCTGCTCGGCACCGATCCGCTCCAGCACCGACCGGGTGAGCAGCGGTTGCGCCAGCGACGCCGCCGAGCCGACCAGCGACAGCGCGCCGACCACGACGAGGGTGCCGCGGTGTTCCCGCAGGTACGGCAGCAACGCGGCGAGGCCGACCGACCGGCTCCCGGGGCTGCCGCCGTCCGGCCGGTCGGTCGAGGTGTCGCCGGAAACAGGCCGGTCCTGCACGGTGCTCATGTCGCGAACGGTAGCCGCCCCTGGCACGCGGCGAAGGCGGGTCAGGTCGCGAGCACCACCTGAAGCTCCTGGCGGCGACGGTCGGCCAAATCGGTGAGGAGGGCGGGCGCCTCGTCGAACGGCACCACCGCCGAGACGAGGTGCTTGCGGATCGCGTCGCCGTACGTCCTGAGCAGGTCGACGGTCTCGGCGGAGAGCCGTTCGCGGTCCCAGGTGGGCGCAAGCCCGCGCGGCACCCGGCCGATCTGGGCGCAGCGCAGCGACAGCCCGTTGTGGTGGAACTCCTCACCGAGGCGGACCGCGTCCGCGCCGCCCTGGTAGAAGGCGAGGTCGATGACGGTGCCCTGGGGCCGCAGCAGCCGAAGGGCGAGGTGCAGCGCCCACGCCTGCCCCCGGCACTGGAACACCACGTCGGCGCCCCGGTCGCCCGCGGTGTGCGCCCAGCGGGTCTTGAGCACCACCGCCGGGTCGTCCGCGTCGGGGTCGAGGGTTTCCAGACCGAGCGCCTCGGCTACCTGACGGCGGTGCGGGGTGGGGTCGAGCACCACCACCGACGCGGCGCCGTTGTGCCGGGCGAACAACGCCGTCAGGAGCGCCACGACACCGGCGCCGACGACGGCGACCCGTCGGCCGCGTACCCCGTCGCCGAGCGCGCGGACGTCGGTGCCGTGCAGGTCGGCGGCGGCGTGCAGCAGACCGTTGGCGCAGATCGGGCCCATGTGGGCGACGTAGACGCCGAGCAGCGGGTCCAGGTCGTCGGGCAGCGCCACGAACCGTTCGGCGACCGGGTCGGCCAGCCAGCCGGTGCGGTGCCCGTACGTCATCGCGCCGACAGTGCCCACCGCGACGGCCGGGGTCTCGCTCTCCACCACCCGGCCGACCTGCATGTAGCCGAGTCGGGTCACCGGGTAGGGCGTGCTGGCGGCGCCCGGCTGGAACAGGCCTAGGTCGGCGTTCCAGGTGACGTTCAGGTAGGGGTTCGTGCCCTTGACGTAGCTCAGCTCGGTGCCGGCGGAGACGCCGCTGAACAGCGTCTCGACCCGGAACGTGCCGGGGCGCAGCGGGGCGGCGTCCTGCTCGACGAGGTCGACCCGGCCGGGACCGGTGACCACCACGACCTTGTCACGCATCGACTGTCACCCCGGTGGTGAGCGCCGCCGGCGCAGTGGCGGTGGCGAGCCGCACTGTGGTGCCGGTGCGGGCCGAGTCGGCCACGGCGAGGGCGAGCTGCTGGGTCGCGAGGGCCTCGGCGTACGGGACGCGCACGTCGTCGCCGATGCCGCGGACGGCGTCGACGAAGGCGCGGTCCACCGCCACCCGGGCGGCTTCCGGGTCGGCGGGGAGATGTCGTTCGCCGTCGGCGTCGCGGATCGACAGCCCGTCCTCGGTGATCACGAGGGCCAGCCCGTCGGCGAGGATCTCCAGGCCGGCGCGGTGCTTCCAGCCGAGGACGCAGGCGGCGCTGAGCGTGCCGACCGCGCCGTCGGCGAAGCGCAGCGCGGCGGTGGTCACCGAGTCGATGTCGGCGCCGTCGACCGGCGGTGGTGTGCCGTTGCCGTACGCGGTGACCTCGGTGACCTCGCCGGCCAGCACGCGGATCAGGTCGAGCACGTGGGCGGCCTGCTCGACAACGGGCCCGCCGGAGCGGTCCCGCCGCGACCACCACGCCACCGGGGGCACCTTGTCCAGCCAGGCGCCGCTGACCATCCGCACCGGACGGTCGGCGAGCAGGTCGCGGGCCTGGTCGAGCACGCTCAGGTAGCGCCAGTGGTGGCCGACGGCGGTGCGCAGGCCGCGCCGCGCGACCAGGTCGGCGATCCGCTCGGCGGTGCTCAGGTCGACGGCGACGGGCTTCTCCACGAACATCGGCACCCCGGCCTCGATCACCGCCTCCTCGGCGGGACCGTGCGCGAACGGTGGCACGCAGACGTACACGGCGTCCAGCTCGGTGGCCAGCAGCTCGGCGACGTCGGCGCAGGCCCGCCCGCCGTGCTGTGCGGCCAGCGCGGACGCGGCCTCCGGCGCGACGTCAGTGACGCCGACAAGCTCGACGTCGTCGAACCCGGCCAGTACCCGCGCGTGGCGTTGTGCCACGCCGCCGGCTCCGACCAGACCCACCCGGCAGTTCGGCATTCCGACACCCCTTCGAAGACATTTCATGTGCGATGGGAGCAGTCCCCTGAGCTGTGCGCAATCAAACGTTCATCACCCGGGAACGCATTGTCGTCACCAGTGTGATCAAGCTGTTGCCGAGAATGCGGTTAGCGCGTGATGAGGAATGGGAACAACCAAATTTGGTTTTTCCACGCACGAACGGAGGGGTGCCCGTGCGGGATACGACATCGAGTGTGTCGCCGGTGGTGGAGGCGTGGGCCACGTACCGGACGACGTCGGCGGCGGACTGGCCGACCCGTCGGCTGTTGCGTGCCAAGGGTGAGACCCGGGTCAGCGTGGTGCTGCCGGCGCGCAACGAGGAGGCCACCGTCGGCGCGATCGTGTCGACCATCAGGGAGCACCTGATGGACCGGGTGGCCCTGGTCGACGAGCTGATCGTGGTGGATTCCCGCTCGACGGACCGGACCGCGCAGGTGGCCCGTGCCGCCGGCGCGGAGGTGGTCAGTCAGGACGCGATGACCCGGGGGTTGCCCCGGCTCACCGGCAAGGGCGACGCGCTCTGGGCCGGGCTGGCCGCCGCCGAGGGAGACGTGGTGGCGTTCATCGACGCCGACCTGCGGGAGTTCCGACCGCACTTCGTGAGCGGGCTGCTCGGCCCGCTGCTGACCGACCCGTCGGTCGACTTCGTGAAGGGCTTCTACCACCGGCCCCTGGTGGGCAGCGCCAGCGTGGAGCAGGACGGTGGGGGCCGGGTGACCGAGTTGATGGCCAGACCGCTGCTCAACCTCTTCTGGCCCGAGCTGGCCGGCTTCGTGCAGCCGCTCGCCGGCGAGTACGCGGCTCGCCGGGACGTGCTGGCCCAGGTGCCGTTCGTCTCCGGATACGGGGTGGAGACGGCCATGATGATCGACCTGCTCGAGCTGGTCGGCCTGGACGCGCTGGCGCAGGTCGACCTCGGTGAACGCAAGCACCGCCACCAGGACACCGCCGCCCTGGGCCGGATGTCCGCGCAGATCATGTTGACCGCCTGGTCCCGGCTGCAACGGCGCGGCTGGGCGACCCCCGGGTTCGCGCCGGAGTCGTTGCTGACCCAGTTCCGTCGCGGCGGTTCGGACACCTTGCCGAACCTGGACCGCGAGATCGTGGTCAGCGACGTGTCCATCGAGGAGCGCCCGCCGTTGGCCGAACTGCGCCACCGGGTGCCCCGCCGCCGGGTGGCCGCCGCGTGAGCACGAGGAGCCTCACCGTGCTGATGAACGCCGGCCCGTGGCTGTCGGTGCCACCACCCGGCTACGGCGGCATCGAGAACGTCATCGCCACCCTGGTGCCGGAGCTGCGGCGACTCGGCGTACGGGTGGTGCTCGCCTCGGTGGGCAGCAGCACCCTGCCGGTGGACGAGCAGATCTCGGTCTTCGCCGACGGGCAGTTCGCCGCGTTGCAGCGGCCGTACAACCAGGTCTGCGGGATCGCCCAGGCGCACCTGGCCGGGGTGGTGCGGGAGTTGCACTCCCGCGACGACGTCGACCTGGTGCACGATCACGTCGAGGCGGTCGGGTTGGCCACCCTCGCCGCGATGGGGCCGGCCGGACCGCCGACCCTGCACACCCTGCACTGGGACCTGGCCAAGCACCCGGCTCTCTACGGCAGTCTGGACGGCGGCGACCGGGTCCGGGTCAACGGCGTCTCCGCGTCGCAGTTGGCCCGCGCCCCGCTGGCGCTGCGGGAGCACTCGGTGGGCCACGTGCACCTGTCCACGCCGCTCGCCGTGGACGCCGACCGGCGGCCCCGACCGGACAAGGGCGAGCACCTGCTCATCCTGGGCCGGATCAACCCGGGCAAGGGGCAGGACGTGGGTGCCCGGCTCGCGCACCGGGTCGGTATTCCGCTGGTGCTGGCCGGCCCCGTCGGCCCGTACCATCGGCCGGCCGACCTGGCCGCGGCCGGCGACGAGGCCCGGCAGAACCCGGACGTGCGGTTCTTCCTCGACGAGGTGGCACCGCACGTCGACGGTGACCTGGTCCGCTGGGTCGGCACCGTGGCCGGCCAGGAGCGCGACGACCTGCTCGCCAGCGCCCGCGCGTCGCTGTTCCCGCTGCGGTGGGAGGAGCCGGGCGGCACGGCGGTCGTCGAGTCGCTCGCCCTGGGTACGCCGGTGGTGGCCACCGCCCGGGGCTGCCTGCCGGAGCTGATCGAGCATGGCCGTACCGGGCTGCTCACCACCGACGAGGAGGAGTTGGGCGACCTCGTCCTCGCCGCCGAGTTGCTCGACCCCGACGAGTGCCGGCGGGTGGCCGCGCAGCGCTTCACGCCCGCGGTGATGGCGCAGCGTTACGTCGAGCTGTACGAGCGGGTCCGGCAGTCGGCGAGCGCGCCGAGGTTGCTGCCGGCCTGACCGACGGCGGGGCCCGGCCGGGGGTTTGCCGGTCGCGCTAGCGGGTAGCCGGCAGCGCTCATGCCCGCCGCGCGACGAGGAGCCGGGAATGGTCGGACCGATGGCGCACTCCCGGGCCCGACCCAACCCGGCCGACGGCAAACCGCCGGTCCGTCGCGCGGCGGCGACCGTGGGAGTGCTGTTCCTGCTGGTCGGCGTACTCGGCTTCGTGCCGGGGATCACCACCGGCATGGACGCGCTGCGCTTCGCCGGCCACGACTCGGGCGCGTACCTGTTCGGCGTCTTCCAGGTGTCGGTGCTGCACAACCTGGTGCACCTGGCGTACGGGGTGGTGGGTCTGCTGTTGGCCCGGACGGTCACCGGTGCTCGGGCGTTCCTGATCGGCGGCGGCGCGGTCTACCTGGTGCTCTGGCTCTACGGGCTGGCGGTGGACCACGACACCGGGGCGAACGTGCTGCCGGTCAACGACGCCGACAACTGGCTGCACCTGGGGCTCGGCGTCGGCATGATCGCACTGGGCGTCCTGACCGGCCGCCCCGTTGCTGACCGCCGAGCCCAAGCCTGACCGGCCGGGCCCGCCCCTGACCTGAGGTTGCGGGACGTGACCTGCCTCGCCCCGCCGTCGGTCCGGTTTGACCGGGAACGGCCTCGGGTAGTTGGCAGATCCCGACCCAGCAGCGAATTGAGGCGCCGATGTCGAGCGGGATCACCTGCGAGGTGCGCACCACCGCACCGGTGGCGGTCGTCCGGCTCACCGGTCCGCTGCATCTCGGCACGATGCGCTCCGTGCACCGGGCGCTCAGCGACGCGCTGGTCGACCAGCCGGAGGCGCTGGTGGTCGACATGGCCGGCGTGAGCGTGGAGGATCGGTTGGCGCTGTCCGTGTTCGCCGCGACCGCTCGCCGGGCCGAGGAGTGGCCGGCGGTGCCGGTGCTGCTCTGCTCCCCGTCGCCGGTCGCCGCACGATGGCTGGCCGAGTCGACGACGTGCCGGGTGCTCCCGGTGTCCGCGGACTGCGCGGAGGCGACCCGGTTGGCCGGCACGACGTCCACGCTGCGGATGCGGACCCGGCTGGAGCCGGTGGCCGGGGCCTGCCGGCGGGCCCGGGAGTTGGTCACCGAGGCGTGTGCGCGATGGAACCTGCCCCACGCGTCCGGCCCGGCCACGTTGGTGCTCAGTGAGCTGGTGGGCAACGTGGTGCGCCACGCCGGCACGCCGATGCAGGTGACGGTGACCCTGCGCCGGCCGTATCTGCACTTGGCGGTGGTGGACGGCAGCAGCGCCCAGGCCCGTGCGGGCAGGACGGACCTGCACGCCGAGGGTGGGCGAGGGTTGATGCTGGTCCGGGAGCTGACCCAGCGGTGGGGTAGCGTGCCGGCCGGTCCGGGCAAGGCCGTCTGGGCGATGCTTCCGGCAACCTGAGCGTTCGAGGCGCTTGCGCCGGTACTGGCGATCTGACCGAAATTCCCGTCATTGGCTGGTTACATGGTGTGAGGGTGGGTAGAGCACGCCCGTCCTTTCTGCCGTCACGACGGGGTGAGCAGCCATGCCCAAGCGGGTAACCACAGAACCCGGTCGCGATCGGGGCCCGGCGATCCTGGCACCGGCCCGTTTCGGGGGGTTCCCGGGAGCGGTACGGACACCGGTCCCCGGCAACTCCCTGATCAAGTTCCTCGCCACGACCGACCACAAGCAGATCGGCCTGCTGTATCTGCTGACCTCCTTCGGGTTCTTCCTGCTGGCCGGCCTGGAGGCGATGCTGATCCGGGCCGAACTGGCCCGCCCGGGGATGCAGTTCCTCTCCTCCGAGCAGTACAACCAGCTCTTCACCTCGCACGGCGCGGTGATGCTGCTGCTGTTCGCCACGCCAGCGGCGTTCGGGTTCGCCAACTACATCGTGCCGATCCAGATCGGCGCACCGGACGTGTCGTTCCCCCGCCTCAACGCGCTCGCCTACTGGCTGTACCTCTTCGGCGGCCTCATGGTGGTCGGCGGGTTCCTCGCCCCGGGCGGCTCGGCGGACTTCGGCTGGACCGCGTACGTCCCACTCAGCAGCGTCGAGAACAGCCCCGGCGTGGGCGCGAACATGTGGGTGCTCGGCCTGGTCGTCTCCGGGCTCGGCACCATCCTCGGCGCGGTCAACCTGATCACCACGATCCTCACCCTGCGCGCGCCCGGCATGACCATGTTCCGGATGCCGATCTTCACCTGGAACATGCTGTTCACCAGCGTGCTGGTGATCCTCGTCTTCCCGCTGCTGGCCGCCGCGCTGCTGGCGCTCTCGGCCGACCGGTTGCTCAACGCGCACGTGTACGACGCGGCCACCGGCGGCCCGATGCTGTGGCAGCATCTCTTCTGGTTCTTCGGCCATCCCGAGGTCTACATCATCGCGTTGCCGTTCTTCGGCATCATCACCGAGATCATCCCGGTCTTCTCCCGCAAGCCGCTCTTCGGCTACACGGGGATCGTGCTGGCCACCATCGCCATCACCGTGCTGTCGATGACGGTCTGGGCGCACCACATGTTCGCCACCGGCCAGGTGCTGCTGCCGTTCTTCAGCATCCTGAGCTACCTGATCGCGGTGCCCACCGGTGTGAAGTTCTTCAACTGGATCGGCACCATGTGGAAGGGCCAGCTCACCTTCGAGACGCCGATGCTGTTCGCCATCGGCTTCCTGGTCACCTTCCTGCTCGGCGGCCTCACCGGTGTCCTGCTGGCCAGTCCGCCGGTCGACTGGCACACCCATGACAGCTACTTCGTGGTGGCGCACTTCCACTACGTGGTGTTCGGCACCGTGGTCTTCGCCCTCTTCGGCGGCTACTACTTCTGGTGGCCCAAGATGACCGGACGACTGCTCGACGAACGGCTCGGCAAGGCGCACTTCTGGACCATGTTCATCGGCTTCCACGGCACCTTCCTGGTGCACCACTGGCTGGGCAGCGAGGGCATGCCGCGCCGGTACGCCGACTACCTGCCCACCGACGGTTTCACCACCCTGAACACGGTCTCCAGCATCTTCGCGTTCATCCTCGGCCTGTCCACCCTCTTCTTCATCTACAACGCCTGGAAGTCCTGGCGGTACGGGGCGATGGTGACGGTGGACGACCCGTGGGGCTTCGGCAACTCCCTGGAATGGGCCACCAGTTGCCCGCCGCCGCTGCGCAACTTCGACCGGATGCCCCGGATCCGCTCCGAGCGCCCTGCCTTCGACCTGAAGTACGGCCCGCTCGTCGCCGATCTGGGCCGCGACCTGCCGCAGCGCACCACCAAGCCGCCACAGCACTTCGCCGAGGAGTTCCGGATGGAGCATCACGCCCCGGAGTCGCCGTCCGCCGAGGGCGCGCACGGCGCACGCGACGCGGTCGACTACCAGCCGGCGCCGCGCTCCGGCGCCCGGCCGGTGGACGTGCCGGAGCCCGAGGGCGTCCGCCGGCCGAGTTTCGAGCAGAGCGACCCGCCGCAGGACGCCGAGGACGAGCCGAAGCCGCACGAGCGCTGGCGCCACCCGCACAGCGACGGCAACCCCGAAGAGCACTGACCAGGGGTACGCGCAGAAGGGCCGACACCCAGCGGGGTGTCGGCCCTTCGTTCGTCCGTGTGCGTCAGTCCCGGGCCGGCGCCAGGCCGGCGGCGGTGAGCGAGCGGCGTACCGCGGGCTGGACCCGGGTCAGCCGCAGCGGCACCCCGGTCCGCTCCGCCGCGTCCCGGCCGGCCATCAGCGCGGCGATCCCACCGGCGTCGAAGCCACCCGCGCCGACCAGGTCGACGACCACCTCGCTGGGCTGGCCGGTGACCGCCTCCAGCATGGCCCGGCGCAGCTGGTCCGCGCCGTCGCGGTCGATCTCGCCGCCGACCTCGACCACCACCGAGTCGCCGTTCTGTTTGACCGAGATCCGGGTCTTGCCCGGGTCGGGTTCGGCGGCGCCGTTCTGCCACGGCGGCGGCGCGTCTGCGAGCATCGCCTGGCGCAGCCAGGTGAGCGCCCGCGACAGCAGTCGGGACACGTGCATCTGCGAGATGCCGAACCGGGCGGCGATCTCCGCCTGGGTCTGGTTGCCGTAGAAGCGCATCGCGAGGATCCGTCGCTCACGCCAGGGCAGTCGGTGCAGCAGGCCGCTCACCGTCACCCGGTCGTCGACCGACTCCAACGCGTTGTCCGACTCGCCGACCAGGTCCCCGAACTCGGCGGAGCTCTCCCCACCCACCGGCGCGTTCAGCGAGGCCGGGCTGTAGCCGGCCGCTGACTCCAGGGCGGCGAGGATCTCCTCCTCCGGGGTCTCCAGCCGGGCGGACAGCTCGGCCACCGACGGGGCCCGGGACAGCTCGCTGGTGAGTGCGGCGGTGGCCTGCCCCACCTCGAGGATCAGGTCTCGCAGCCGGCGGGGCACGTGCACGCCCCAGGTACGGTCCCGGAAGTGGCGTTTGATCTCGCCCACGATGGTGATCGCGGCGTACGCGGTGAACGAGCCTCGTTCGGGGTCATAGCGGTCGACGGCGTTGACCAGCCCCAGCCGGGCAACCTGCTCCAGGTCCTCCAGCGGCTCCCCCCGCCCCCGGTACCGACGGGCCAGCCGGCCGGCGAACGGCAGCGCGAAGCGCACCAGGTCGTCCCGGGCCTCCCCCCGCCGCTCCGGCGGCAGCCCGGCGATCCGGGCCGCGTACGCCATCGCCGCCGCGTCGAGATCCTCCAGACCTCGATCGGTGGGTGGTGGTGGGGTCGTGGTCGTGGTCGTGCTCGTCTGTCCGAACATCCGCGCCTCCCTCAGGAAGGTCCCCCGCCCGGATCGGGAAACCGGTCGTGCGCGTGGTCGAGCCACGCACCGGGCCGGAAAGTGGGTCAGTGACTGGGATGCCAGCGGGCGACACCGCCTCTACGCAGCGCAATCAGGCCGTCGCAGCCAGCGATGTTCCCGCTCCGTAGGTACTCAATCACGGGACCCGGGGTTCGCGAGGATGTTTCGGCGTGCTCCGTCTCAGGAGACCAACAACCCCTGGTGGCCGCCGCTGTCGCGGAGCACTGCCAGCGCCTCGGCGACCCCCAGCGGGGGCGGCGCGGGCAGGTCGTACGGCTGGGCGCGCAGCACCTCGGTGGCCCGGCGGGTGGGCACCGAGGTGACCGGGTAACCCCGGGCGGTGGTGCGGTCCAGCGCCCGACGCCGCCGACCGAACCCGGCGACGGCCAGCCACTGCGGCAACCCGGCCAGCGCGGGTGAGCGCACCCCGGGCGGCTCGGGCAACACGTCCACCGAGCTGAACGCCTCGCTGCCGGCGAGCCACCACTCGGCCTCGTCGACGCTGCGGCGGGTGGCGTTCTCACACCAGTACGGCACCAGCCCCGCCCGCACCACCTGCCACGGGTCGAGCAGTCGACCGCACTCCACCACCAACCGGTCACCGGTCTTGCCTGCGCGCCGCAGCCACCGCCGGTACAGGTCGGCCACGCCCGCGCTCAGCGCCGCCGGCCGGGGCACCAACACCCGGTGCAGCGGGTGCTGGTGGCGGGCGGACCAGTCCCGCGCGGCCAACTCGAAGCCCGAGTCGACGCCGTGCTCGGCGTACGCCGACGGCACGGACACCTCCGGCGGCTGCCACCGGGTCGCGTCGCCCCCGACGGAGCGCAGCACCTGCCGCAACGCGTGGCTGTCCGGGTGGAAGTCCACCGGGTCCAGCCCACTGCCCGGGCAGCCGACCTGGAAGCTGTGCCCCGGCCCGCGCTCCAGCACCGGCCAGGTGCGCGCGTCGCGGACCAGGAGCACGGGGGCACCCGGCACCAGCAGGTCGGCCAGGAACCGCGCGTACGCGGCCGGTAGGGCCCTCCACGCGGCGGTCAGCGACACGGTCGCCCCGGTCAGCGCGCCACGGCTGGCCGGGCAGTGCACCTGGCGCAGGTGCAGGTCGGCGTTGCCGGCGAGCAACCGGGTGGCGAGTGCGGCGCCATGCTCCGCGGCGTCCGCCGGGCGGTCCACTCCGCCGTCGGACCAGTGCACTGTCATCTCGAAGCCCGCCGGCAGCCACGGCACGCCGAGGGCCACCGCGAGGTGTGCGGCCGCGCCGTGCGGAGAGCCGATCAGCACCCCGGGGTAGCGCCGGCGGGGGTACTGGTCGACGAACCAGCGGGCCACCCTTGCGGCGTCCACCTCGTCGACCTGGGCCACGGTGAGCGCGACCCGACCGGCGGCGCGGGTGACCGCAGCCCGGCGTACCGGCTCGGGGGCGCCGGGGAACCGCGACGTCGGCCCGGTGTGCCCGAGGTCGGCGCAGTCGACCCCGCGTAGTGCCCGGGCGGTGGCGGCGACCAGCACCCGGGCGGAGCTGCCCGCGGCCACGACCCGGTCGCCGGCGAGACCGGCGCCATCGGCCGTGAGCCCCTTGTGCACCTTGTGCACCGGCCCCACCTTGCCTCGTTCGCTCACCACGCGGCCCGGCTTCCCGTCCCGATGGGGTTCAAACGGGGCATCACCCACCTGGCGGCACATTCCGCTGGTCAGCGGGGTGCCCCGGTCATCACCGGCGTTCGACGGCTCGGGTTTCGCCAGGGCCAGGGCGGGCACTTCCGGGGCCATGCGCACCGACGACACCAGCGAGCCCGCCGCCGCCACGATCACCCCGTACGAGGACGGACCGCTGCTGGTCCGCGGCGACTTCGCGTTGGTCACCCCGGACGGCGAGCGCATCGACGCACGGCGGGGCACTGTGGCGTTGTGCCGGTGCGGCAAGTCGGCGCTCAAGCCGTTCTGCGACGGCACCCACAAGGCGATCAACTTCCGCGCGGGCACCACCCGCGAGGGCTGACCCCACATCGCCGCGTCGCGCAGCGAGAGGGCGCGGAGGGGCCGCACCAGAGGCTCTGCCCCTTTGATCAGACGAGCGCGGGTGGGGCCACCTCCTGCGACGCCACAAGCGAGACCTTGGGCGGCACGGCCGGCGGGGCCGGTGCGCGCAGCGAGCTTCGGCCGGCGGCCCAGCTGTCCAGCAGGTGCGCGGCGAACAGCCGGTCCACCGCTAGCCCGGCCGCCGCGCCGAAGAGCACATCGGAGGCGAGGGCCGGCTCGACGCTTACCAGGCCACCGCACATGTCGTGTGCGGCGATCTGCTCGTGCACCGCGTCGGCCTCGACGTGCTCGTCGTAGAAGCGGGTGGCCACCTCATCGAAGCCGAGCCGGCGCAACCCGTTGCCGTAGCGACGGTTGGGCAGCGAGGAGGTCATCTCGAACGCGGCCAGGTGCCCGAGCAGCGCGCCGCGCAGCCGTCGGTGCAGCCCGAACAGCGACATCAGGTTGTTGGTCGCCAACGTCACCGCCGGCGCCACGGCGATGTGGGCGCCGTAACCGGTGTCCAGGCCCAGCCGGTCGAGGGTGCTCCGGAACAGCTCGGCGTGCATCCGGTCCAGCCGCCCGTTGCCGTACTCGTCGGTCTGGATCTCCACGAGCGCGGCCTTGGCCGGGCCACCGAGGCGGGGCAGCGCCCAGCTGTGCGGGTCCGCCTCCCGCAGGTGGTAGACGGAGCGGTGGACGACGAACTCGCGGAACTGGGTGAGGTTGGCGCGGCGTTGCAACGTCGCGGCCAGCGCCGGCCCGTCGTCGGCAGCGACCAGCTCGGCCAGGCCGGCCGCCACCCCGGCGGCGGGCACCGACGGCGCGCCGACCAGCCGACGCAGCGCCGTCTCGAATACCCGTTCGCAGCGGGCACGCACCGCCAGTAGCGTCGGCTGCCACTCCCACAACTCGTCCACCCCGAGCCAGCCCCGGTAGTGCAGCTCGTAGCAGAGAAACAGCGTCAGCTGCAGGTCCTCGTCGGTGATCGGGTCCGCAGGGTAGAGGTCGACGCCGAGATCGGCCGGCAGGTCGTGCGGCGGGTGCCGCAGAGCCTCCACGACCGCCGCGGAGAGCGGACCCCGTGCCGTCGGCAGGGTCGCGGGACCGTAGCGGCGGTCGGCGGGCTCGGACATGGGACCTCCAGCGTCGTCGGGCCGCTACTCATGCCCTGGTCCAGGGTGGCTAAACGAGGTCGTCAGCGTTCGCGGTGGCCTCCACCTGCTCGCGGACCTTCCGGGCCGGAGCGCCCTCGGCGTACAGGCCCCGCAGGTCGGCGAAGGCGGGCTCCGGCGGCGCCAGGGACACCGCCGGGTCGACGACCGCCTCCAGTACGCAGGGGCGGTCCGCGGCGAGGGCCTCGTCCCAGGCCGCGCCGACCAGCTCCGGACGGTCCACCCGCACGCCGTGCAGCCCCAGCAGCCGGGCCCACCCGGCGTACGGCACGTCGGGGCGGCGGCGGGTCGGGTCGGACGACGGTTGTCGCCCGCCACCCATGCCGTTCTGGTCCCTGTTGTTGAGCACCAGCACCACCAGCCGCGGGTCGCGCCACTGCTGCCAGAGGTGCGAGACGGTGATCAGTTCGGCGAGCCCGTTGAGCTGCATCGCCCCGTCACCGACCAGCGCAACCACCGGCTGGTCGGGGGCGGCGAGCTTGGCCGCCACCGCGTACGGCAGCGCACAACCCATCGAGCCCAGGGTGCCGCACAGCTGCGCGTTGACCCCCGGTGGCAGGGTGAGGTGCCGGGCGTACCAGTAGAGGACCGAGCCGACGTCGACGGCGACCGACCCGGTCCCCGGCATCCGGGCGGACAGCTCCTGGAGGACGAGCTGCGGGTTGACCGGGTCCGCGGCGGCGGCGACCCGCTCGGCGGCGACCTCCCGCCAGCGGTCCACCGAACTCTCCACGGTGGCGCGCCACTGCTGTTCGGGCCGACCGCGCAATCGGCTCAGCAGCGCCCGCAGCGTCTCGGCGGCGTCACCGACCAGCGGCACGTCGGCCGGGTACCGGGCGCCGATCCGGCGACCGTCGATGTCGATCTGGACCGTGCGCGCCTGCTCGGGCATCGGGAAGTAGTCGGTCCACGGGTCGTTGGTGCCGACCATCAGCAGCGTGTCGCAACCACCCATCAGCTCGGCGGCGGCCGGGGTGCCGACCTCGCCGAGCACCCCGGTGTGGAACGGCAGCCGCTCGTCGAGCACCGGTTTGCCGAGCAGCGAGGTGGCCACCCCGGCGCCGAGCCGGTCGGCCATCTCGATGATCTCGGCGGCGGCGTCCCGACCGCCCTGGCCCACCAGGATCGCGGTCCGCTGGCCGCCGCCGAGCAGCTGCGCGGCGGCGTCCAGGTCCACGTCGTGCGGCAGGACCCGGGCCAGCGGTTCGCCGGGGGTCGCCGTGATCACCCCGGCGCCGTACGACTGCAGGTCGGGCACCAACGCCTCCTGCAATTGTCGGGGCAGCACCACGCACGTCGGGCTGCGGGTCGCCGCCGCCGTCCGGAACGCCTGGTCCAGCAGCGCCCCCACCTCATCGGGACTACGGCCGTACCGGACGAACTGGTTGCACACGTCGCCGAAGAGCCGGCTCAGCCCGATCTCCTGGTGCGCGCCGCCGAGCGGCCCGGAGATGTCCTCCCCGACGATGGCCACCACCGGCTTGCTGTCCAGCTTCGCGTCGTAGAGGCCGTTGAGCAGCTGGACGGCGCTGGGGCCCTGGGTGGCGAGGCAGACCCCGATGCCGCCGGTGAACTTGGCGTGCCCGGTGGCCATGAACGAGGCGGTCTCCTCGTGCCGGGCCGGGATGAACGCCGGCTCGCCGCCGGTGCGGTCCAGCGCGTCGACCAGTGGAGCGATCGCCTCGCCCGGGTACCCGAAGGCGCGGGGCACCCGCCAGGCCAGGAGCCGCTCCACCACGACGTCCGCAACCGTTCGGTCAACCATTGCCGCGCCCCGGTGTGCTGGGGTCGACGTAGCGCAGTACCGCGCCGACGCCGTCGGTGAGGTCGGGCGCTTCATCGGGGCCGAGCACGGTCAGTGCCGCGTCGGTGCCCACGAGCGCCCGGACCAGCGCCGCGTCGGCGCGTACCCGCTGCGGGTCGGCGACCGACATGGCGGCCAGCTGCCCCGGGTCGACGGCGATCTCGGTGGGTTGCGCGCCGATCCACAGCTCACCGTTGGCCGACGGGTCGTCCACGATGATCATCGTGTCGACCTGGTTGCGTTGCAGGGCCGAGACGACAGCGTCGAGGCCGCCGCCCACGTCCTCCTGCACGCCGAACTTGTCCAACGCGGCGCTGATCCGCTGGTCGGCGATCTCCGCGATGGTCTGCACGGTGAGGTCGTCCAGCAATGTGAGGTCGGCGCCAGCTGCCCGGGAGCCGGCGTCGGTGCGGACCATCAGGTCCTGCCAGCGCTCAGGCATCTGGGCGGCGATCATGCCGGTGGCCCGAACGTCGCCGGCCACCACCACCACCTCCGCGCCGACCTTCTCGGCCAGGTCAACGGTCGCGGCGGTGACGTCGCCGGCGTTGCGGTGCCAGGCCTCCATGGCGGCCTTCTGGTAGATGTCCTGAGACCAACCACCGGGCTGCGGCTTGCGCAGCGGGAAGGTCTCCCCACCAACGACGTGGGCCTTCCGCGGAACCCCACCGGCGCTGATGGCGATCGCGTCCGCGCCGGTGCGGTCGGCCAGCACGCGCACCCAGGCCACCTGCTCGCCGCGTTGGGCGAGCAACGGCATCACGTGCGGCAGCGGCCCCACGTGGGCCAGGTCCCGCAGTGGCGGCGCGGACAGGAACTCGGAGAGCACCACCCGGCCGTGACTTGCGAATACCGCCAGGCCGTAGTCCCCGACCATCGGATCATGACCTCGGACCACCCGGTCCAGCGCGGCGATGTTCGCCTCGTCCGCCCCCTGTTCGGCCAGGCTGCGCTCCAGGGCACGCCAGCGCAGATCCAACGCGGGATGGGCGTCCTCCGTGTCCGCGGAGGCGTCCAGATACACCGAGCACCACGGCCCGGGACGGTCGTAGAGCGGGCGCAGGAAGGACAGCTGCATGCTCGACCCCTTTCCAGCTCGGCCCCCCGCTTACCCGGGTCGCCGGGGATGTCACCTCGCGGCCGTGAGCCCGTGACCAGGTTTCATTCACGTCGTTCAACCGACGACGTCGATACGATCTGTGAACACAAGCGGACTCTCGGTGGTGGAAATGGACAGCGGACTCGATACCCGACGGATCGTGCACCCGACGGAACGAATCGTCACCGGGCGGCTGATCCGCCTGCTCGACGGCTACACCCGTGAGGTACGCATCGGTCAGCCGGTGCTGGTGGCGGTGCTCGCGGCGGCGGCCTTCGCCCGGCTGCCCGCCCTGCTTCTGCGCTCGCTCTTCTCGTTCGGCGGCGGCGGCACCCGCCGTCGCTGGAAGGAGCTGAAGCAGGGTCCGGAATACCTGGTCACCCCGGTGCGGCTACGCAACGCCGCCGGTCAGCTCTGCGAGGTGGAGCTGCACGGTCACCTGCCGCAGAGCGCCCTGCACCCGGCAGACCAGGTGCAGCTCACCCTGCGCCCGCAACGCGACCCGGAGCTGCCGCCCCGGATCGAGCGGATCGTCAACCTCACCACCGGGCAGCTGCTGACCCCGCGTACGGCGACGCTCTGGTCGCATCTCGGGCCGCCGCTGCTGCTGCAGGCGTTCCTGGGCACGCTGCTGCTGGCCGGCGTCGCGGCCTGCTCCGCGCTGACCTGACCGGCCCCGGCGGGTCGGCGGTTCAGCCGACCGGGGTGGGTGTGCGGGTAAGTCGGGGGTTCAGCCGACCGGGGCGGGCTCGCGGGCCGTTTGCCGGTCGACGCCGAGCATCCCCCGGCGGCGGGCCCAGCGCTCGAAGGCAAGGGTGGCGAACGGCGGCACCGCGCTGGCCAGGGCCACCGCCGTGGCCAGCAGGCTCCACCGGTGCAGCCGGGCCACGGCAAGCACCAGCAGGACGTACGCGACGAACAGGCCGCCGTGGATCGGCCCGAAGATCTTGACGCCCAGCTCGTTGTCCGGCGGACCGTACTTGACCAGCATGCCGACCAGCAGAGCCAGCCAGGAGCAGGCCTCGGCGATCGCCGCCGCGACGAACAGCCGGGTCACCTTCTCGCGCATCCGCACGCCACCACCTCTCGGCCCGCAATGCTATCGGTCCGCTCTGGCTGGGCTAACGGGGCGGGCAGTTGGGTAGGAAAGGGTCCTCGGGTCTTCCCCCGCCCGCCGATCACGTGCGAGGTTAGGGGGACCAGCGGTGACAGGGTGGTGACCATGGGCGAGGACGTCGGCGTACGAACCTTCAGTCGAGAGGATCGAGCCCGGTACCGCGACAAGGTCCGCCGCTGTCTGGATGTCTTCGCCGAGATGCTGCGCGAGTCCCGCTTCGACCTCGACCGGCCGATGACCGGCGTGGAAATCGAGCTGAACCTGGTCGACGAGTCGTCGAATCCGGCGATGCGCAACGCCGACGTGCTGGCGGCCATCGCCGACCCGAGCTTCCAGACCGAGCTGGGCCAGTTCAACATCGAGATCAACGTGCCGCCGCGCCGGCTGACCGGCACCGGCACCGCCGACTTCGAGGAGTACGTGCGGGCCAGCCTCAACGCCGCCGAGGTGAAGGCCCGGGCGATCGGCGCGCACATGGTCATGATCGGCATCCTGCCGACGCTGCGCCCCGAGCACCTGACCGCCGAGACGCTGTCGGCCAACCCCCGCTACAAGCTGCTCAACGAGCAGATCTTCGCGGCCCGCGGCGAGGATCTGCCGATCGCCATCAGCGGGGTGGAACGTCTGGCGGTCACGGCCGACACGATCACCCCGGAGGCGGCGTGCACCAGCACCCAGTTCCATCTCCAGGTCAGCCCGGCCCAGTTCGCCGACTACTGGAACGCCGCCCAGGCGGTGGCCGGCATTCAGGTGGCGGTCGGCGCGAACTCGCCGCTGTTCTTCGGCCGGGAGCTGTGGCGCGAGACCCGCATTCCGCTGTTCCAGCAGGCCACCGACACCCGGTCGGAGGAGATCAAAGCCCAGGGGGTACGCCCCCGGGTCTGGTTCGGCGAACGCTGGATCACCAGCGTGTTCGACCTGTTCGAGGAGAACGTGCGTTACTTCCCGGCGCTGCTGCCGGTCTGCGATCCGGAGGACCCGGCGCAGGCTCTCGCGGCCGGTGAGGTGCCCAATCTGGCCGAGTTGCGCCTGCACAACGGCACCGTCTACCGGTGGAACCGCCCGGTGTACGACGTATCGCGGGGTCGGCCGCACCTGCGGGTGGAAAATCGGGTGCTGCCTGCCGGCCCGACCGTGCTGGACACCATCGCCAACGGCGCCTTCTACTTCGGGTTGGTGCGCGCCCTCGCCGAGTCGGACCGGCCACTGTGGTCGCAGATGTCGTTCAGCGCCGCCGAGGAGAACTTCACCAGCTGCGCCCGGCATGGCATCGACGCGCAGGTCTTCTGGCCCGGTCTCGGTTACCTGCCCGTCACCGAGTTGGTGTTGCGCCGGTTGCTGCCGATGGCGCATCACGGCCTGGACCGGTGGGGGCTCGACCCGGTCGAGCGTGACCGGTTGCTCGGCATCATCGAGCAGCGGTGCCTGACTGGCCGCAACGGCGCGACCTGGCAGGTGGAGACGTTGCACCGGTTGGAGTCGGCCGACCACCTGGACCGGCCGGAGGCGCTGCGCGAGGTGGTCCGACACTACGTCGACCTGATGCACAGCAACCGGCCGGTGCACGAGTGGCCGATTCCGTGAGCACGCCGGATGGGCGGCCCGATCGGAGCGGGCTCAGCCTCGCGGGGTGGGCACACCGAAGAGATCGATGATGCCGCCGGGAAGCTGGGCGAGCAGGTCGTGTCGCTCGTCGTCGTTCAGCGCCTCGGCGACGGTACGCAACACCGCCTGGGCGTGTTGACGCACCTGGTCCGCGTTCGCGACCTGTTCGCGGTCCCCGACGTTCTTCAGGAACTCGCCGACATCCCATCGGCGGCCCTGCGGATTGCGGGTGACGGACCCGTTCAGCCGCTCCGGTAGCTGCGCCGCCAGGTTGTCTGCCTCCTGTCCGGCGAGCCGTTCACCGAGCACCGACAGGACGGCCTGCACGGACCGCACGGCCTCGTTCTCACCGAGGCCCGCGCGCTGTCGTACCGTGGCGATCATCTGCTCGTACTCCATGCCCTGCTCCTTCGGTCTCGTCGGCATGCCGTCGGGCCTGCCTGCGGACGAACGGGGCGAGTTCCCAGGCTCCCTGGTGACAAACGGGTCGTGCGCGGACCCGGGCTTTCCCGCCGTTGGCGGGCGAGACCTCACAAAACATGCCAGTCGCGTCACTCGGATCTCCAGCTGAGCCAGGTCGGGCAGCGTCGGAAGCCGGCCCGCTGATACGGGGGCACCGCGCGTTCGCTGGAGTGGCCGCTGTCCCTTGTGGACCCCCACGCCAATTGATGCCTGTCGTAGGCTGTGGCAGCTCGCACACATCGTCTGATCACGATGAGGGGACGCCGGTGGCCACTTCTGGAACAGACCCAGCCACGATCGAGGGGCCGGCGCAGGTGCCCCTGTCCCGTCGACACATGCTGCGGATGGGAGCAGCGGCCGCCGGCGGCGCGGTGCTCGTCGGCACGGCGGAGGCCACGTCCGCGCAGGCCGCGCCGGTTGGTGCGAAGCGCGTCCTGCGGGCACCGGCGCTGGCACCCGGTGACCGGGTCCGGGTCGTCTCGCCCGGCAGCACCCCCGACCCCACGAACATGGCCCGCGGCATCGAGATCCTGCGGAGCTGGGGCCTGGAGGTCGAGCTGGGCAGGCACGTCTTCACCAAATACGGCTATCTGGCCGGCACCGACGCGCAACGGCTGGCCGACCTGAACGCCGCGCTCACCGACCCGGGCATCCGTGCCGTCTTCGCCGCCCGTGGCGGTTACGGCACCCAGCGGATCGTCGATCAGATCGACGTTTCCGTTCTGCGCCGGGACCCCCGGGTGGTCGTCGGTTTCAGCGACATCACCAGCATCCACGGCAAGCTCTGGCGCGATACCGGCCTGGTCACCTTCTACGGCCCCATGGTCAACTGGAGTGACGACCGCACCGGCCCCGAGTCGGCGGAGGCGCTTCGCAGGGCGGTGATGACCACCGCACCCGTCACGATCTCCCGGGACCCGGCCGAGACAGCCGCTTCCGTTGTGGTGCCGGGGCGGGCATCGGGGCCCCTGCTCGGCGGCTGCCTGACGCTGATCTCCACCTCGCTCGGCGCGGAGGACTCCCCGAAGTTCGACGGCGCGATCCTCTTCTTCGAGGACGTGGACGAGGCTCCGTACAGCATCGACAGCATGCTGACCGAGCTGCGCCGGGTGGGCGTGCTGCGCAGGGTCGCCGGTGTGGTCATCGGCCAGATCACCAACAGTGTCGGTGAGCCGGGCGAGTGGGACGCGGCGGCGATGCTCAAGGACCGCCTGTACGACCTTGGCGTACCGGTCCTCGGCGGGCTGCGGCTGGGGCATGGCGACGGGCAGCTCACCGTTCCGCTGGGCTCGCGCGCCACGATCGACGCCACGGCAGGGACCCTGACGGTGGAGCCGGGGGTCCGCCCACGCTAGGGGCTCAGACCTGGGGGGTCGGGTCCCAGGGGGACGGGTCGTCGCGCAACCGACTGTACAGGTAGCCGTCACGCCATTGGCCAGCCCGAAACTCGCTGGCCCGCACGACGCCCTCGAGCTGGAAACCGGCCTTCTCCAGCGCCCGTTGCTCGGCGACGTTCTCCGGGTGCGTACCGGCCTGGACGCGCTGGGCCGGGCTGTGCTGGAAGAGGTAGTCGCAGAGCAACGCCTGGGCGCGCCAGCCGATGCCCCTCCCCCGCCACTGCGGCAGCAGGACGATGCCGATTTCCCAGTACGACGCCCGGCCGGCGTAACGCCCAGCGGTGTAGCTGACGACGCCGGCGGCGGCCTGCTCCTGCTCGACCTCCACGACGAGCCGTCCGTCGTCCTCGCCGAGGTAGCCGTCGACGGCGAACCGCCGCGCCGGCACCCCGGCGTCCCGGAAGCCGGCCCAGTCCAGACCGATCAGGCCCGGCTCGGTGCAGAACCGCCGGAACATCGCCAGGTCGGTCTCGGCAACCGGCCGTAGCCGGACAGTGAGATCGGCCGAGACAGACATCGACATGCCGCCACTCTCCATGGCGGACACGCTAGCTTGCGCAGAGCCAAGGCCGGGTTCGGCGCCGTGTGCACGCAGAGCGACGGGCGTTGATAGCCGAGGCTCTGGTCGGCTCCTTTGGAGCTGAATCGTTGACGACGTCACCTCCCGGCCACCCGGCCCAGCCCAGCCCGACCCAGCCCGACCCAGCCGCGCTGAATCGTTTGCGACATCAGCTCCAAAGGCAGCGCGCGAAGAACTCCCCCGCCGGCGGGCCTGGCCGCCGGTCAGACCTTGAGCAGCACCTTCGTACAGTCGTCCTGCTTCTTCTGGAAGATCTTGTAGCCCTTCGGGGCGTCACGCAGCGGCATCCGGTGGCTGACGATGAAGCTGGGGTCGATCTCGCCCCGCTGGATGCGCTCCAGTAGCGGCCGGGTGTAGCGCTGGACGTGGCACTGACCGGTCCGCATGATCAGCGAGCGGTTCATGAACGCGCCCATCGGGAACTTGTCGACGAAGCCGCCGTACGCGCCAACGACCGAGACCACCCCGCCGGAGCGGCAGGCGAGGATCGCCTGCCGCAGCGCGAACGGCCGTTCCGTCTCGACTCGCGCGGCCTGCTTGGCCCGGTCGTACGCATACATGGCGGCGTTGCCGTGGTGGCCCTCCAGGCCCACCGCGTCGATGCACGCGTCAGGACCCCGGCCGGCGGTCATCTCGTTGAGGGTGTCCAGCACGTCGACTTCCTCGTAGTTGATCGTCTCGGCGTCGATGTGCTCCTCGGCCAGCCGCAGCCGGTACGGGAACCGGTCGATGACGATCACCCGCTCCGCGCCGAGCAGCCGGGCGCTGGCCGCGGCGAGCAGCCCGACCGGCCCGGCGCCCCAGACGGCGATCACCTGCCCGGGTTTGATGTCGCACATCTCCGCGCCCATGTAGCCGGTCGGGAACACGTCGGCCAGCATGACCGCCTGATCGTCGCTGATCTCGTCGGGCACCTTGACCGGGCCGACGTCGGCGAACGGCACCCGGGCGTACTCGGCCTGGCCACCGGCGTAGCCGCCGAGCAGGTGCGAGTAGCCGAAGATGCCGGCCGGCGAGTGACCCATGATCTTCTCGGCGATGCCGGCGTTCGGGTTGGAGTTCTCGCAGACCGAGTAGAGGCCGCGCTGGCAGGACGAGCAGTGCCCGCAGGCGATCGGGAAGGGCACCACCACCCGGTCGCCGGGGGCGAGGTTGCGGACCTGCGGGCCCACCTCCACCACCTCGCCCATGAACTCGTGGCCGAGGATGTCGCCCTTGCGCATGGCGGGGATGTAGCCGTGGTAGAGGTGCAGGTCGGAGCCGCAGATCGCGGTGGTGCTGATCCGGACGATCGCGTCCCGGGCGTTCATGATCTTCGGGTCGGGTACGTCGATGACCTTGACGCTGTCGGTGCCCATCCAGGCGGTGGCCTTCATTCTCGGTCCCTTTCGGAGAGCTCGGGCGGTCAGCGGCGGGACGCCGGCAGCGGCTGGGCGGGTCGCTGCATGGCCTGTTGGCGTACGGAGATGCCGTTGGGGCTGCCCTCGGAGCGGACGACCTCGCCGGTCTCCAACACCTGCTTGAACCGGCGCAGGTCGTCGCGGACCTGCTGCTCGGGTTCCTCGCCGAAGAGCTTCGCCACCGCTCGCCCGAGCGCGCCGGCCGGCGGCGCGTAGCGCAGCTCCACCCGCACCTCGGTCCCCCGGTCGCCGGGTGCGGGCACGAACCGGACCCGGCCGGCGTTGGGCACCCGGGTCCCCGGCAGCGACCGCCAGGTGATCGACTTGTTCGGCTGGTCGTCGATGATCTCGGCGTCCCACTCGACGCGGTGCCCGGCCGGGCCACGGGCGATCCAGTGCGAGCGGCGCAGGTCGTCGGCGCGGACGGACTCCAGGTGCGCCATGAACCGCGGCAGGTTCTCCATGTCCCGCCAGAACCGGTACGCCTCGGCGGGCGACCGGTTCACCGTCACCGCGATCTGCATCCTGATCACCCGGGAGCGGGCCCGTCGAGCCCGCCCGACGCGCACGGCGGCGAGCACGTCGACGGCGGCGATGCCGGCGACGGCGAGGGTGGTCAGCGCGACCCGGCGGCGGCGTTCACCGCTGCGGTCGGCGAGGGCCCGCCCGAGAAGTGTGAGGTCCATGGCGTCGCCGGCCACCCGACTCCAGGCCCAGCCGGCCGGGCGGCGGCCGCTGAGCAGGCCGGCGGCGCTGCCCAACTCCCGTAGGCCGATGGCCGGAAGCACGGATCGCGCGGCCGGGGAGTCGTCCACCCCGGTTAGTCGCGCGACGGGTCCGGGCGCGACCAGCGCGCCCACCCCCAGGGCCAGGCTCAGCAGGCCGAGCGCGCTCGGCAGCGTCGCCGGCACCGGTCCGTCCAGCTCCGGCAGGAGCACAGTGTCGACTTGACTCATGTCCGGTCCCTTCCGGTGGGCGTCGCCGCCGGTCCGCCGGCGGGGGCGGCGGTGGTCGCCGCTCCCGTGACGCTATGTCGTATCGGTGCCACATGCGCCGGGTTCGGGGCAGAACGTCCGTTGCGGTCGGTGTGGGCAAGAACGCCTGCGGCGACGGTCGACATCGCGACATTGACCGATTTGGATCACCTGAACACCGTTACCGTCGGCCCAACCCGTCGTGCCGCCGGAAGGACATCCCCGTGAGCCGTGCTCTGCTGCGCCACCTGACCGCCACCATCGCCGTCGCACTGCTCGTCGTGGAGGCCGCCGCGCCTGCCCACGCGCGTACCCCCGGGTCGCCCGCGCCCGGCGGTGTCCGCACCATGGTGCGCGACGCGGCGACCGGCGCACCGGTCCCCCGGGCCTGCGCCGCGCTCGTGCCGGTGGACGCCGCGGCGTTGGCGGCGGTCACGCTCGGCGAGGACCAGCTCGGACGGTACGGGGGTTGCGCCGACGAGCAGGGCGTCCTGGTGGCCGGGGACGTCGCCCCAGGGAGGTACCGGCTGCTGGTGCGCCCCTACGACACGACGGCGCACGGCTTGCAGTGGGTCGGCCGGCACGGCGGCACCGGTGAGCGCGAGCGGGCCCGGGTGGTCCAGGTGCGCGCCGGCACGGTGACCGGCGTGCCGGATGTCCGGCTCGACCCGCCGGGCACCGTCGTCGGAGTGGTGACCGACGCGGCGACGGGCGCGCCGATCCCCCGTGCGCTGGTCATGGTGGTGCCCTACGTGCCGCACCCGAAGTACGGCGACCACGGCCCGACCACCGACGACGACGGCCGCTACACGATCACCGGCCTCGGCCCGTACCACTGGCCCGTGCAGTTCGCCGCCGCCGGGCTCGCGACCGTGTGGTCCGGTGGGGTGGGCGGTCGGCGGCAGGCGCGGCCGGTGCGGGTCCGCGCCCAACAGACGGTGACCCTGAACCAGGCGCTGCCCGCCGGTACGCCGCTCAGCGGAGCGGTGCGGGTCGACGAGCTGCTCACCTACGCCCAGGTGATCGCGTTCGACGCGGCCACCGGGGACCTGGCCGGCGTGGCGGACGTGGGCACCGGTTACGTCCTGCGCCTGCTCCCCGGGCAGCGGGTGAAGCTGCGCTGCGACTGCGCGTACGCCCCGCCGGTCTGGCACCGCGACGACGCCGGCTTCGACGCCGCGACTCCCGTGCGGGTCCGCCGGGCGCCGGTCGTGGTGGACTTCAACCTCGACTGACCTGGATTCTGGCCGGCCACCGGAACCTTCTTCCCGGCCCGTTGGTGGGGTTGGTGAAGAAGGGGGGTGGCGGTGTCCGACGGCGATCCGATCTCCGAGCTCTACGCCAGCTGTTTCCGACGCCTGGTCGTCCAGCTGTACGCGGTGACCGGCGACCTGACCGAGGCGCAGGAGGCGGTCCAGGAGGCGTTTACCCGAGCGCTGATGGCGCCGGGGCGGTTCGCCGGTCTGGAGAATCCGGAGGCCTGGTTGCGTCGGGTCGCGGTGAACTGGGCCCGCAGCCGGTACCGCCGCCGTCGGGTGCTCGACGGGCTGCTGCGTCGCATCGGTCCGCCGCCGGCCGTCGCCGACCACTCGCCGGAGCACCTCGCCCTGCTCGCCGCGCTGCGCGAGCTGCCCGAGGGGCAGCGACAGGCGCTGGCCCTGCACTACCTCGTCGACCTGCCGGTGGACGAGATCGCCGCGACGCTGGGCGTGTCGTCCGGGACTGTGAAGTCCCGGTTATCGCGGGGCCGGGTCGCCCTGGCGGTGCTGCTCGCCGACACCGACGCCACGGAAATCGGGAGGATCGATGTCCGGTCGTGAGTTCTCCGGGTTCGACGTCGACACCGTCACCGAGGCCGTGTCGCAGCCGCCCCTCGACGAGCTGCGAACCACCGCCCGGTCCCGTCGGCGCCGGTCGGTCGCGACGGTGACGGCCGCACTTGTCGTACTGGCCGGGCTGGTGGTCGTACCGCTGGTGGTCGAGCCGGACCGGGCCGCGCCGGCCGACCCGCCGGCACCGTCGGGTGCGCAGTTCAGCCAGTTCACGCTGACCGGGCCCGACTCCGGGGTCGACGTGCGGCGGGACGGCTGCGTCGTGCGCTTCTCGTACACCGGCGACGCCGGCCGCAGTTGGTCGGACTGGGACGCGGCGCGCTTCGAGGGCCCCCGATGTGCTGCCGACACCGCCGCCGAGACGCCGAGCAGCGGTATGGACTTCTCCGTCGCTGGGACGCCGAGCAGCGGTATGGACTTCTCCGTGCTCGGTGAGCGGTCCTACCTGGTCACCGACAATGGGCTGGCCCACCTCTCCACCGACTACGGCCGCACCTGGCGGGACGCGGACTCCGCGATCGTCGCCGTTCCCACGTTCCCGGCGACGGCCCGACCGGTCCTGTGCGGGTTCGGCTGTGCGCCGGTGGTGGAGCCGCTCGCGGTGGACCCGTCGACCGGAACGGTGTACCGCCTCACCGCCACGGCGCCCGGCCTGCTTCGGCTGGACAGCCTCTACCCGGCGGCGGACGGCAGCATCTGGGCCACCGGCGGCCAGGGGTCGACAGTCGCGCGCAGCGCCGACCGAGGCGCGACCTGGACGACCTGGGAGGTGGGTGACGACGCGAAGGTGATCACGGCGGTCGGGCTCGACGACCGGGAGGGGTACGCGCTGACCCAATCATCGGCGGCGGGTGGCGAGGTGCGGCTGCTGCGGACCACCGACGGCGCGAAGACCTGGACGGACACCGGCGTCGACCTGCCGGATCAGCTGCACTACGACCTCACTGTGGGGTCGGACCGGTCCCTGCTGGCGATCACTCCCGGTGGGGGCACCGAAGCCGACCGCCGTGCGCGGCTGCTGGTCAGCCGGGACGACGGACGCACTTTCACTGTCGCCCGGGAGTACGGCCGGCTCGTCGGCGCGGTCAGTGTCGCGCCCGGCTACGCCTGGCTCTTCGGGCGTGACGACGGGTCGACGGGCGAGCCGGACCACTTCCTCGTGACCACGGACGCGACCACCTGGACCCGCTTCTCGCTCGCACCGTGAAAAAGCACCACCCGGCGTTAGGAGTGCGCGGCAGCGGGTAGCCGGCATCCGCTCTTACCAGCGCCCGAGGAGGTGGGATGTCGGAGACCAGCGCCTTCTTCGAGCGGTTGACGGTCGCTGGCCAGGATCCACGGTTCAGCAAGGTCTGTGGCAGCGTGCGATTCGACATCCGCGACGACGGCAACCTGGAGCAGTGGCTGCTGGACATCGATCATGGCCGGATGCGGGTGACCCGAAGCGATGCCCCCGCCACCACGGTGATCCAGGTGTCCGCGCAGCTCGCGGAGGCGATGGCGCGGGGCGAGGTGAACGGGCTGGCGGCGATCACCCGGGGCGAGATCATGGTCGACGGTGATCTCGCCCTGGCGTTGCGTATCGGGCGGCTGTTTCCGCGAGAGCCGGGGCGGCTTCAGCGTGAGGATCCCGACAGTGGAACGTGACCGATGAGGGACATCGCGGGCACCGTGGCGTGCATCGACGGGAACACCTTCATGGTGTCCGACGCCAGCGGCGACGTGCAGTCGTCCCCGAGCACCCCGGTCGGCCTCTTCGCCGCTGACACGCGCTTCCTGTCCCGCTGGAGGCTCACCGTCAACGGAGAGTGCATGACCGCGTTGTCGGTGGACGACAGCCAGTACTTCGAGGTCACGTTCTTCGCGGTGCCGGGCGCGGCGGTGGACTACGTGGAGGCCGACGTGTCGGCCATTCGCCGCAGGCGCATCGGCCCGGACCTCACCGAGTCGCTGACGATCTTCAACTACGGCGAGCGGGACATGACGCTCGACGTACGCCTGGAGGTGGCCGCCGACTTCGCCGACATCTTCGAGATCAAGTTCGACATCGGCGAGAAGAGCGGCGCGTACTACACAAACGTCGGCGAGAACGAGTTGCGCCTGGGCTACCGGCGCGGCACCTACCGACGTGAGGTCGTCGTGTCAGCCAGCGAGCCCGCGGAGTTCGGCCCGGACGGCCTTGGCTTCGCGGTCCGGCTGCGCCCCGGGCAGCAGTGGTCCACCCGGTTGCAGGCCGTCATGTTGGCGCTGCGCCCGGACGGCGTCGACCTGCGCTCCGCCCTGCGGGCCCTACGGCCGGACGAGTCCACCCTGCCCACGAGCGTGCAGGCCTGGGTCGCGGCGGCCCCGACCCTGGACACCGACAGCGTCGGCCTCCAGCAGGTCTACCACCGCAGCCTGGTGGACCTGGCGGCGCTGCGCTTCGCCCCGCTCTCGCTCGGCGGGGCGAGCGTGCCCGCGGCCGGCCTGCCGTGGTTCATGACCCTGTTCGGTCGCGACAGCCTGTTGACCTGCCTGCAAACCCTGCCGGTCACCCCCTCGCTGACCCCACCGACACTGCGGATCCTCGCGTCGTTGCAGGGCGCCCGGACCGACGACGTGTTGGAGGAGGACCCTGGCCGGATCCTGCACGAGCTGCGCTACGGGGAGTCGGCCGCGTTCGAGGAGCAGCCACACTCCCCCTACTACGGCACTGTGGACGCCTCGCCGCTGTTCGTGGTGCTGCTCGACGAGTACGAGCGGTGGAACGGCGACACCGCGCTGGTGATGGAGTTGGAGCAGGAGGCTCGCGCGGCCCTGGCCTGGATCGACAGGTACGCGGATCTGAACTCCACCGGCTACATCTGGTACCAGCGACGCAACCGGGCCACCGGCCTGGACAACCAGTGTTGGAAGGACTCCTGGGACAGCATCTCCTACGCCGACGGCCGGCTGCCGGGCTTCCCGAGGGCCACCTGCGAAACCCAGGGGTACGCCTACGACGCGAAGATCCGAGGGGCCCGGCTGGCGCGTACCTTCTGGGGTGATCCTGCCTTCGCCGAGCGGCTGGAGAGCGAGGCGGCGGCGCTGTACGACCGGTTCAACCGGGAGTTCTGGCTGGAGGACCGCGGCTTCTACGCCCTCGCGCTCGACCACGACGGCACTCCCGTGGACAGCCTGTCGTCAAACATCGGGCACCTGTTGTGGAGCGGCATCGTGCCACCGGAGCGGGCGCCCCGGGTGGTCGAGCACCTGATGGGTCCGGCGCTCTTCTCGGGTTGGGGGGTGCGGACGTTCGCCGAGGGGCAGCGCCGGTACAACCCGCTCGGCTACCACAACGGCACGGTCTGGCCGTTCGACAACTCGTTCATCGCGTGGGGTCTGCGCCGCTACGGGTTCGGCAACGAGGCGGCCCGCATCGCCGAGGGCATCCTTTCCGCCGCCACCTACTTCGAGGGTCGGCTACCCGAGGCGTTCGGCGGGTTCGACCGCGACACCACCAAGTTTCCGATCCGGTACCCGACCGCGGGCAGTCCGCAGGCGTGGTCCAGCGGAGCCTGCATGCTGCTGATCCGCACCATGCTCGGCATCAACCCGCACGAGGACCACCTGGCCGTGGACCCGGCGTTGCCCGCCACCTTCGGGCGGATCGCGCTCCTGGACATCCCCGGCCGTTGGGGCAAGCGCGACGCGTTCGCCCGCCAACGCCCCGACCAGCACTGACGGCACGGTCAGCCGACGGCTGGCCCGGTGGCCCGGAAGGTGCGCCGGTACGCGTCCGGCGGTACGCCGACGGTGCGGTGGAAGTGTCGACGCAGCGTCGCGGCGGTGCCCATGCCGGCCGCCTGGGCGATGGCGTCGATGCTGTCGTCGGTCTGCTCCAGCAGCTCCTGGGCGCGGCGGATCCGGTGCGTCGACAGCCACAGCAGCGGGGTGGTGCCGGTGGCCGACCGGAAGTGGCGAGCCAGGTTGCGGGAGCTCATGTTCGCCTGCCGGGCCAGGTCCTCGACGGTCAGCGGCCGGTCCAGGCGGGCCAGCGCCCAGGGAAACAGGGTGGCCAGCGGGTGGTCGTCGCGGGCCGGCACCGGGGTGGTGACGTACTGGGCCTGACCACCGGCGCGGTGCGGTGGCACGACCAGGCGGCGGGCGACCGCGTTGGCGACGGTCGAGCCGTGGTCGCGCCGGATCAGGTGCAGGCACAGGTCGATCGCGGCGGCCTTGCCGGCGGAGGCGAGCACGGTGCCGTTGTCGACGTAGAGCACGAACGGGTCGACCCGTACCCGGGGATAGCGGGCGGCCAGCGCCTCGGTGTGCGCCCAGTGCGTGGTGGCCCGCAGCCCGTCGAGCACCCCGGCGGCCGCCAGCACGAACGCGCCGGTGCACAGCGAGACCATCCGGGCGCCCGCCCGGTGGGCCGCGCGGACCGCGTCGAGCAGGTCGGGCGGCACGTCCGCGTCGACGTCCTCCACCGACGGGACGATCACGGTGTCGGCTCGGGCGAGGCGGTCCAACCCGTCGTCGGGCGCCACCAGGAAGCGGCCGACCCGGACCGGGCCGGGGCCGCAGACCATTACGTCGTACCAGGGGTCGGCCAGGCCGGAGGGGTCGTGGGCGAAGACCTCGCAGGCCAGGGCCAGCTCGAAGTGCAGCATCCCGTCAGTGGCGGCGATCGCGACAAGGGCCATGTCCGAAACTGTACGGGGATTGGCGTTCCCGACACTGGTCGGCCGCCGACCGCTGCGGGAGGCTGGTCCCAGTCGATCTTTCGAGGAGGCAGCGATGGGTTACCGGGTGGCGGTGTTCGGGGCGTACGGGCACACCGGACGGTTCGTGATGACGGAGCTGCGCGAGCGCGGGTTCGATGCGCTGCCGGTGGGACGCGACGCGCACCGACTGGCGGCGTTCGGGCTCGCCTACCGGGTGGCGTCGGCCGACGATCCGGCCTCGCTCGACGCGGCGCTGACCGGGGTGGACGCGGTCGTCAACTGCGCCGGCCCGTTCGCGGCGACCGCAGCCGGCGTGATCGAGGCCGCGCTGCGCGCCGGGATCCCGTACGTGGACGTGGCCGCCGAGATCGAGGCCAACCTCGACACGTTCGCGCACTTCACCGAGCGCGCCCACGCGGCCGGTGTGGCGGTGGTTCCGGCGATGGCCTTCTTCGGTGGGCTCGGCGACCTGCTCGCGACGACGGCGATGGGCGACTGGACGTCGGCCGACGAGGCGCACGTCGCGTACGGACTGAGCAGCTGGCACCCGACGGCCGGGACGGTCGCCGCGGGCGTCGTCTCCCGCGAGCGCCGCGCCGGCCGCCGGGTCCGCTACACCGGCGGCCGGTTGGAGTACCACCCCGGCGGGGAGCTGCCGAGGGTGGACTGGGACTTCCCCGCGCCGCTGGGCCGGCGCACCGTTTTCGGCGAGTTCAGCATGGCCGACGTCGTCACCATCCCCCGGCACCTGGCCATCCCCGAGGTCCGCACGTACATGACCGTCGACGCCGCCACCGACCTGGCCGCCGCGGCAGCGCCGGTCGCGGTCGACGAGCGGGGCCGGTCAGCGCAGACGTTCACTGTCGACGTCATGGTGCGTCGCGGCGACACGCGCCGCCGCGTCGTGGCCAGTGGCCGGGACATCTACGCCGTCAGCGCGCCCCTGGCCGTGGAGGCGGTCGGGCGCGTCCTCGATGGTCGGACGAGGACCAGCGGCGTCGCCTCCGCCGGCGAGATGTTCGACGCGCCCGACTTCCTGCGCGCCCTGTCGCCGACCATCTGCGTCGAACCGCTCAGCGACTGAGACCACGAATTCGACCACAATTCGTTACTCAAAAATCGTAATCATCGAACCGGAACGGGGGCAGCGGGACTTAAAAGAAACTTAAGGCTGCGCGGGCGAAAAATTGTCATCCGAAGCCGCCTCGTTGGCTGCCAGGGCACTTGTCGACCGGCCTCCTTAATTCTTTCCCCGCGAGTTGATGCAGGCCCTTGACGTGCACATACTCCTTCCGACAGAGCTTTATCGTCGATTCGAAGGAAACCACTGGTAATGCGGACTCCCCCCGCGCACGTCGCACCGCCGGATCGGGCGCGAAAGCGTCGTCGCCTCACTCGCATCACGCTCGCCTCAGCGGTCGTCGCCGCGCTGGCCGGCAGCGGCATCTACATCGCCGGCGCCCAGGCCGAAGAGGTCGCCGTGCCCGGCCGGGTGCAGGCAGAGGCCTTCGCGGCACAGTCCGGGGCGCAGACCGAGGGCACCGGCGACGCCGACGGCGGCCGGAACGTCGGCTGGCTGGCCAGCGGCGACTGGCTGCGCTTCGACGGTGTGTCGGTGACGGGCATCGACCTGACGGCCCGGGTCGCCTCGCACAACGCCGCCGGCGGCACTGTCGAGTTGCGCCTCGGCGCGCAGAACGGTCCAGTGCTGGCCAGCTTCCCGATCGCCCAGACCGGTGGCTGGCAGAAATGGACCACCGTGACCGCGAAGGCGTCCGCTGTGCCGGCCGGCGCGCAGACCGTCTTCGCCGTCATGAAGAGCACCTCGACGTCGGATTTCGTGAACCTGAACTGGTTCACCTTCGGCCCCGCGACGGGCACGTCGCCGAGCGCCTCGTTCACGCCGAACACGTCGGCCGTCCCTTCGGTTACGCCGAGTTCCACCGCGTCCGCGTCCCCGTCGACGTCCGTCCCGCCGAGCGCACCGGCCGGCGGCTGGGTGCCCGTCGACCAGGCCAAGTGGAGCAGGGAACTGGCCGCCTTCAACGCCATCAAGCCGAAGGCGGTGCCGCCGGGCACCACCCGGGTGCCGGAGTTCCACACCGACTGCGGTGTCGCGAATTCCGCCCCGGACGACCCGATCGTCCTGCCGGGCCTGTCCGGCGCCTCGCACATGCACACCTTCTTCGGCCCGAAGATCGACGCCTTCACCACCACGGACAAGCTGTTCACCGCGGCGAACACCTGCAACGCCCCGGGGGACAAGAGCGCCTACTGGACCCCGGAGCTGCGCAAGGACGGCAAGGCCGTACCGATCAAGAGCATGCGCGTCTACTACGGCTCGCGGGTCAAGGACCCGTCGACCGTCAAGCCCTTCCCGCCGGGCCTGGTGGTGGTCGAGGGCGACGCCAAGCGGCAGGTGGACACTCCGAAGAACGCCGGCAGCAACCAGTTCTGGTGCGCGGGCAGCGCCGAGATCGGCCGCAGCGCCGACGGCAACTGGCCGAAGTGCGCCCCCGGTGGCAACCTGATCTTCCAGCTCGTGTTCAAGGATTGCTGGGACGGCAAGAACATCGACTCACCCGATCACAAGTCGCACATGGGCGACCCGGTGAACGGTGTCTGCACCGACAAGTACCCGGTGGCCGTGCCGGATCTCTCCTTCATGGTCAACTACGAGTCGCTGGGCGGTGACGGTCTCAGCCTCTCCTCCGGCAAACCGTCATCCATGCACGGCGACTTCATGAACGCCTGGGAGCCGGAGCGTCTCGGTGACCTGGTGAAGTCCTGCCTCAACCAGAACGCCAAGTGTGGCGTCGACACGACCTTCGCCGGCGGCTGACCAACCGCCTCCGTGGTCGACGGACGGCCCCCCGCTCAGGCGTGGGGGCCGTCCGTCATCGCATCACGTCAGTCAGAGATTCACGCTGACGCCGGCCGCCTTGCATGCGGCGTTGACGTCCTTGCCGGCCTTCTCGAAGGCCGGGTTGTCGGCGGCGGTCGCCGGGTCCGCCGCGGCCGCGGCCTTGGCCGCCTCGGCGGCGAACGTCCGCAGGGCGTCGGCCAACTTGCCGTCGCCGGTCGAGGCGACAGTGGTCACCTTCTGCTCCAGCCCGGTAAGGATCTTCTTGAAGTCCGCCGCCGACGCGTCACCGGTCGTGGCGACCTTCACCATCTCGGTCCTCATCTCGTCGCTGGCCTTCTTCACCGCCTCGCAGAGCTGCTTGTCGGTCGCCGCGCCCGCCGCGGGTGACGAGGCCGGCGTGGCGGCGGCGGAGGTGGCCACCGCGGACGGGGCTGCGGAGGTGGGAGCGGCCGTGGTGGATCCGGCGGTCGTCGCCTTGTCGGCGTCGCCACAGGCGGCGAGGGCCGTCGAAACGGCAAGGATCAACATGGCGGAGGCAAGACGGGAAGATTTCACGGACGTGGACGGTAGTCGAAGTCCACACGATGATCAATTCGCTCGGCGTCCGCCACTCCGCGTGCTGTCAGCGACGATTTACCGCCGCCCACTGGCCACCGCACGGCAACCACCTGTGTGGACGGCGGGCTGGTAGGAAGAGGCGAGTTGCCTCACCTCAGGGAGATGATCGTGGCACGTTCCCACCTGTCCCGCCGTTCGCTGCTGACCGCCGGTGGCGCCGCCGCCGTGGCCCTCGGCGCGGCCGCGGCCAGGCCGTCCGCCGCCGCCGCAGCGCCAGCCGACAACAGGGTCGATACGCCGGCCGAGGCGCTGCGCCGGCTGCAGGCCGGCAACCGGCGGTTCACCTCCGGGCACGGCCGGCACCCGCACCAGGGCCTGACCGACCTGCACCGGCTCGCCGCCGGTCAGCACCCGTTCGCCATCACCGTCGGCTGCGCGGACTCCCGGGTCGCCCCCGAGGTGCTCTTCGACCAGGGGTTGGGTGACCTGTTCGACAACCGGGTGGCCGGCAACATCGTCGACGACCTGCTGCTCGGCAGCGTCGAGTTCGCGGTGGAGGAGTTCGGCAGCCTGCTGATCGTGGTCCTCGGCCACGAACGCTGCGGCGCGATCACCGCCACCATCGACGCCATCCACACCGGCGGGACGGCGCCCGGGCACATCGGCACCATCGTGGACGCCCTGCGCCCGATCGTCGAGCCGGTGCTGGACCAGCCCGGCGACCCGGTGGAGAACGGGGTCCGGGCCAACATCGCCGCCCAGGTGCGGGCGCTCAGCGCACGCAGCACGATCATCGCCGAGAAGGTCCACGAGGGTGCGCTGCACGTGGTGGGCGCCCGCTACGACCTGGACAACGGGCGGGTTTCCCTGGTGGCCTGAGGCCGTCACCCGATCCTGGGCCACCCGGATGGCGACGCTGGTCGGTCATCCACTGCCGCCGACCGGCGCCGCCGGTCGCGTCGCGGCCGACGGGTACGGCGGAAATAGGACCAACCGGCCAACGGCAACGCGACCGCCCAGGCCAGCAGGAGCGGCAGGCCGATCAGGACGCCGGTCGGGGTGAAGATGTCATCCGCGCTGGACTCCCCCAGCTCCGCGGCGAACTGCCAGGGCAGGGTCGCCGAATAGCCGATCATCAGGGCGGACCCCAGCACCGTTGGCGTCAGCGGCAACCACTGTGGCACCCGACGTCCGCGCAGCCACGGCACCCACCGGGGGAAGACGAGCCCCCAGTCCTTGATGAGCCCCAGCGCCAGAACGCCGCCGAGCCCGGCGAGGACGCAGAGCAGGCCCAGGTAGAACGCGCCGGCCGGCAGACCCAGGAAACCGTCGACCGGGTGATCCCCCACTCCGGGCCCGCGACCGTGGTACCACTCGCGGAACCGGTCGGGATTGGCGAACAGCGGGATGCCGAGGATCCACGGCACGTGCAGCGGGATGAACCCCAGTACGGGGGCGATCCACGCCACGTGCCCGGCTCGGCGGGCCCAGGACGGCGGCGGTGGCGAGTCGGGCACAGCGTTCGTACGTGATGTACGGGTCACGGCGTCGTCTCCATCAGTGGCGGGCGTTGGCACATCCGAGATCACCGTCGCCGAGCGGCGCGACGAGCGGATCGCCGCGCGGAGGGAAATCGCCTCCCCCGCCGCAGGGATGGCGTCTTTTCGTCACGACGGTCCGTGTGACGAAAACACTTCACGGCGGCGGGCCGCGCTCCGGAGGCTGGACACCATGAATGTGACAGGGCTCGACCGACCGGGCGACGGCCACCCACAGCCCTCGCCCGGGGACACCCTCGCCCGAATCACCGTCGTGGACGCACTGCGGGGCAGCGCGCTGCTGCTCATCCTGCTGGTGAACATCGCGTTCTTCAGTTCCGGCTACGACTTCCACCTGGTCGACGATCCGACGCACGGCGCAGTCGACCTGCTGATCGCCGGCGCGGTGGAGCTGTTGTTCGCGATGAAGGCGTACCTGCTGTTCGCCTTTCTGTTCGGCTACAGCTTCACCCTGCAACTCGACTCCGCGGCACGGCGCGGAGTGGCGTTCCGCCCGGCGTTCCTGCGCCGGCTCTCCGGGTTGTTCGTCCTCGGCGCGCTGCACGCGGTGCTGCTGTTCCACGGCGACATCCTCACCACGTACGCGCTGCTCGGTCTCGTGCTGCTCGCGGTCCGGCGGATCGAGCCCCGCACCGCGCTGGTCGCAGCGGCGACCATCATCGGCGGCATCGCCGTCGTGGCCGGGGTCGCCGCGGTCCTCGGTGCCACGCTGGTTCCGGACGAGGCCGCTGCGGTCAGCGCCGGTGCGCGTTCGACGCTGGCCCTGGGCGGCGGCCTCGGCGATGTCGTTCTGGAGCATCTGCGGTCGATGCCGGCGATGATCGGCGGTCTGGCCGTGCAGGGGCCCCTGGCGTTCGCGGCGTTCCTCGTCGGCCTCGCCGCCGGTAAGCACCGGCTTCTCGCCACCGTGCCCGCCCACCAGGACCTGCTACGCCGGTGCGAACGGGTGGGGTATCCGATCGGTCTGGCCGGCGCCGTCGTGTTCGCGGTCGGTGGTTCCACGGCGAACCTGACCGGGCTGATGGTCAGCATCGTCACCACGCCGTTCCTGGCCGCCGCCTACGCCGCGACCCTGCTGCGCCTGTTCACGCGGCGGCCGCGCCTCGCGGGCGCGTTCGCGCCCGCTGGACGGATGGCCCTGACGAACTACCTGGCCCAGTCGCTCATGTGCGTGCTCGTCTTCACCGGCCTCGGGTGGGGTCTGGTCGGCCGCACCGCGCCGGCACAGACACTGCTGATCGCACTGGTGATCTTCGCGGTGCAGCTGGTGGTCAGTTCGTGGTGGCTGCGGCGGTTCCGGTACGGCCCCGTCGAATGGGCGCTGCGCGCCTGGACCCACCGGGAGCGCCGCCCCAACTAGGGTGCTGACATGGTCGATCGGCACCAGGTGATGAACTTCCGGGTCCGGGCCCAGCAGCTCGACCGGGACGAGGGCACGCTCGCCGACACCGCCGTCCTGGACCTCGGCGTGCAGAACACCGGTCCGGACGGCGCGCGGTGGGCGCTGGCGGTACGCGGGGTCGACGTTTCCGCGTTGTCCGACACCGATCTGGTCCTGCTGTGGACCGTCCGGGGCGCTCCCCACCTCTACCGCCGGGCCGACGTGGCGAAGGTCGCGGCCGCCGTCGAACCCAACTCCTCGGCCGACGCGGACAAGCGCGTCTACGACGCCGCGAAGCCGTTGAAGGCCGCTGGCATCGGCACTCTCGCGGCCCTGGACGAGATCGCCGACCGGATGCGGGCCATCGTCAGCACGCCGACGGTCAAGGGGGACGTTTCCGGCCGCCTCGCCACCATGCTGCCCGAGCCCTATCTGCGGTTCTGCCGTCCGTGTGACGCCACGCACCTCTACGAGATGCCGTTCCGGCTCGCCGCCGTGCGGGCCGGACTGGAGTTGCAGCTCGACACCTCACCCCCGGTCCTGCGGCGCATCGCCGGGTTCAGGAAGGCAGCCGCTGCTGGCGACCGCTTCGATCTCATCCGCGCGTATCTTCGCCTGCTCGGTCCGGCCACCCCGAAACAGGTCGCCGACTACCTCGACGCCCCGGTGAAGGACGTGAAGGCGCACTGGCCCGAGGATGTGATCGAGGTGACGGTCGACCGCGAGGTGCGCTCACTGCTGGCCGCCGACGAGGAGGCGCTGGAGTCGGCCGACGGTAAAGTCACCCGCCTGCTCGGCCCGTTCGACCTGTTTTTGCAGGCCAAGGACCGGGCAACGCTGGTGCCGGACGCCGCCCACGCCAAGGAGCTGTGGCCGGTGTTGGGTCGCCCCGGCGCCGTCCTGGTCGACGGCGAGGTGGTCGGCACCTGGCGTCCCCGCAAGTCCGGCAAGACGTTCACTGTCGCCGTCCAGCCGTGGCACCGGTTGTCGGACGCCACGCGTAAGGCCATCACCACGCAGGCCGAACACCTCGCCGCGTACCGCTCCGTCTCCCTCAGCGGCGTCGACTTCGGCAGCTAGTTTTCGAGGACGCTCACTCCACCGCCCAGGCGATGGCGGGCGGGTGCACCCGAGCGCAGATCGGCCCACCGACGGCATCGGTCAACCCGAGCCGGCCGACCAGCGTCCCGTTGCCCTCGTGGGCGGCGCGCAGCAGCTCGGTCGGTACGTCGGTGAACATCAACTTGGCTCGTCGGAACATTGCGAAGCCGTCCTGGGTCACCGCGCCCCAGCTCAGATAGAGAAACCGGGCTCCGGGGCGGCCGTGCACCCACGGGCCACCGACGTCGAGCGCTCCGTCGATCTCGCGGCTGGACACCTCGAAGGACCAGGTGGCGCTTGCCGCGTCGGCCGGCACCTGATCGACGACCTCGGCCTTGCGCTGGACCCCGACGTGCACGTTGCCCCGCCGCAGCGCGTCGGCCTCCGCACCGGGACGCTGACCTGGGAGATCGCTGCCGTCGATCCGGATCCGCATGGCAGCGACTCTAGTTAGTCGGCCGGTTGCTCTGCGGTGTCGTTCTCGCCGTACTCGCCGCGGATGGGCAGGTAGTAGGCGGGCAGGAACGCGGCGATGATGGCCACGCCGGCGATCGGCACGAACGCGCCGACGAGGATGCCGGAGCCGATCCAGACCAGCGCGAGCGCGAACCGGCGGCCGATGGCTCGCGCACCGAAGCGACCGAGGCCGGGGTCCAGCAGTTCGGCCCGACGGAGGTACGCCCACACGATGTTGAAGAGGGCCGCGGCCGTCCACAATGTGCCGCCGTAGACGACGACCGACGCACGCAGCCCCTGCTCCGCGCGCAGCGCTTCGGCGAGCAGTGACGTGGAGAACGGCAGGAACGCGATGACCATCAGGAGCAACGTGTTGAGGAACAGGACCCCCCGGTCGACATGCCGGACGCGGTCGAACATGACGTGGTGATTCACCCACACCTGCCCGATGAGCAGGAAGCTCAGCGTGTACGCAAGGTACGACGGCCACAGCGCACCGAGCCCATGGACGAGGTTCCCGAAGTCGTGGGGCGGTTGGATCTCCAGCACGAGGAGCGTCACGGCGATCGCGAAGACACCGTCGCTGAAGGCCAGCAATCGGCCCGGGTTACGGGTCAGCCGTGAAGTTTCCCTTTTGGGAGGCACGTAGCGAATTATGCAATAGGTCAGCTTTCGTCATTGGCGGAGCGGCGCCAGAACTGGCGTGGCGCGAAACCCTCACGTCGCAGCCAGTGCTCGGTGTAGACGATCCGATCCGCCTCGACGACCACGAGTGTGTCCTCGGGCGGCTCGGACAGCGCCCGCCCCCGCTCGGCGTGCTCGTTCTCCCACCGAACCGCCGCCCAGTAGTGCGCGCGGTCCGGATGCTCAGGAGCAAGCACCCTGGCCGTCCCGAACAGTTGGGCACCACGGCTGCTGGCCAGTCCGACCAGCGGCGCGAAGATGCCGATGGACACGCGCGGGTCGGCGGCGATGTTGCGGATCTTCGGCGACCGTGGCGCGGCGGTGAAGAGCACCGCGAAGCCGAGCGGGTAGTACCGCACCGGGGTGGCCAGCGGCCCGTCCGGACCCGTGGTCGCGAGCACACACATGTTCTGCGACGACAACAGGTTGAGGAGGCGCTCCTCAAGCCGTTCACGATCGAGCCGCCTCGCTGGTGTGGGCTCCGACAGCCACGGATTCGTCAACGGCATACAACGTCCTCGACCATGGCGAGCACCCTAACCGCGTAACCCACCGTCAAGATCGGTAGGGCATGCCCTACGCCGTCCTGTGCAGGTAGGCCTCGGCCAACTGGCGAAGGCGCGTCCGGTCGAAGCTCTCCCCGCCGGCCGCCAAGATCCCCGCCTCGGCGGGGTGGGCGGCCCGGTCCCCGAACTCCGACGCCCCACCGACGTGCTCCAGGTGCGCGTGGGTGAGCACGACCATCGGGTCGCGCTCGAACAGGCCCGGAATCGCCTGCCGCAGAGCGACGACACCCAGCCCGGCGTCGATCACGATGTCCCGATCGTTGCCCCGCAACCACCAGAAGTTCGCCGACAGCAGTTCGTTGACGTGCGGCTCCGAGACCGGACGACGTCGCCGTCCACTTCGGCCCGCGCATACCAGCCGACCATGCCCGAGAGTCTGCCAGCGCGGCGGTGCCTCTTCTATGCCTGACCGACAGCCTGAGCGATGGCGAGGGTGTGCTGATACTCGCGCCAGTGGGCCAGTTTGCCGTCTCGGGTCCGCAGCACCCCGATGAACGGCGCCGAGGCGGTCAGCCCGGTCGCCGTGTGGGTGCCGACCAGTTCGTATTCGACCACGATCACCTCGGGGTCGGCGGTCTCATGCAGGACCACGTTGCGGCAGGCGTCGAACCGGACCGGGAACATCGCCCGGCCCGCCTGCGTGTGTTCAAGGACCCGTTGCTTCCCTTCGATACGCGTAGGGCGGCCGGGTACGGCGAACGGCGTCTCAAGCACCACGTCGTCGGCGAGCGAGTCGGCCTCGTAGGTGGGCAGGTTCGCGAGCCACCGGGCGCGCATGCTGTCGAAGATCTCGCTTGGCGTCACGTCGTCCTCCTGGATAATGAGTCATGACTCGACTTACCCGTCCGAGAATAATGAGTGGAGACTCACTTTGGTAGAGGGGGCGCCGCTGCGTGCCGACGCGCAGCGCAACCGGGCACGCATCCTGGACGCCGCCGAGGCGGTGTTCGCCGAGTTCGGCACCCGCGCCTCCACCGAGGAGGTGGCCCGGAGGGCCGGCGTTGCCATCGGCACGGTCTTTCGGCACTTCCCCACCAAGGACGACCTGCTCGCCGCGCTCATGAAGCGACTGCTCGCGCAGCTCGTCGAGGAGGCCGGGAAACATGACTTCTTCACGTTCTTCACTCACCTGGTGGCGCAGGCCGCCGCGAAGAAGACGGTCGTCGACCTGCTCGCCGGGTCCGGGGTGGACATCCGGCTTCCGGACACGGTAGGTCACCTGGAGGAGGCGGTGGGCAGGCTGCTGGACCAGGCGCGGGCCGTCGGAGCCGTCGCGGACTCGGTACGGCTACCCGAGACGATGGCGCTCCTTGCCAGCCTGTGCCAGGGCGCTCTGCACGGTGGGTGGGACCAGCAGTTGCAAGCCCGTACGCTCGCGGTCGTCTTCGCCGGCCTGAAGCGCGACTGACCGCAGCGGACGGGGCCTGGTGCGGACGGGGCCTAGATGATCGCGAAGAGACGGTCAGCGGGCTCCACGACGGCGGCCAGCACCGCGCCGGGCACGAGGGCCGGGTCGGTCGCGCGGATCGTGTCCGCCTCGAAGGTGGCGAACCCCGGCCCACTGATGCGCAGGTGGAGTGCCAGCTCGGGATTCTCTCCACCCGGGTGGTTCGCCACCGCGAGAATCTCCGCCGTCGCGGCGACACCGGCGGCGGACAGTCGACGCGTGTCGCGGCGCGAGCGGCCCACCACCCGCCACCCGAAGACGCCGAACCCGACACCGATGGCTGTCGCCAGGACGCCACCAACCAGCAGACCCCAGAAGTCGGTGGACGATGACGCTGGGTCCAGCGTCACGGCGGCGACGAGCAGGACCGGTCCGGGTAGGCAGATGGCCAGGAACACGAATCGGCTGAGCAGCGCGCCGATCGGACTGACACGCGCTTCCGCTTCGCGAGGGGCACTCGTCACCCTCGCACCGTAGTGCAGCGGCCGGCTGGTCCACTCCACCGTCCAACCGAGGCCGGGGAGGGTGAATCCGTCCGCGTCGGCAGGCGGGAACGCCCGATCCGCCGATCCGAACGAGTACGCCATGAAAGACTCGCTCGGCTGGCGGAAGGGGCGGGGATGCAACCAACCTGGCTGGTAGCGCTCTCGTGGGCTTCGCTCGCGGTCGGCGTCGTCAGCTTCGCGGTCGTGCTGGCCGACACCTATCTTCGCGGCAACCGTCAGCCGGTCCGGGTCATGGAGATCGTCTGGCTGGTGACCGTCCTCTACATCGGCCCGGCCGCTGTCCGCCTCTACTGGAACTGGGGCAGGCCCGAGGCGTTCTCTCGACGGCGGCAGGAGGGGCAACCGCGACGGCCCCGCCGGGGCATCGTCGTCACCCACGTGTCCCGCTGCGGCGCGCACTGCGCTCTCGGGTTCATCGTCGCCGAGGTCGCCCTGTACGCCGTGAGATTCGACCCGGCCGAAGACCCGCTGTGGGTCGCCTACGCCGGCGACTACCTGACGGCGGTGACGATCGCCATGCTCTTCCGGTACTTCGCCGGGCCGGGTCGCAGCCTGACGAAGGTCTGGCACGCACTGTCGAGCGTCGGCAGGATGGAGCTGCTGACCATCACCGTGTTCGAGGTGGCGTTGTTCGTGTGGCTGACCCTCGCGCATCGGGTGGTCTTTCCGGAGCTACACCTGCGACCCGACAGCCCGACGTTCTGGTTCGCCGGTCAGCTCGGGCTGATAGCCGGCTTCGTCGCGGCCTGGCCCACCGCCTCCTGGCAGCTCGGCCGAAGGCTGAGGTTCGAGCCGCGCCGACTCCCCTACGACTGAACGAGCCCGGCCACCCCGACAAAAACAAGCGGCAAGGAGATCACTCTCCCTGCCACTTCTAACGTATACCGCACCTGGGGGCTTGCGGCAAGACCCCGGTCGTGGCGCAGAATCGGCGGCCGGACCAGCACAAACGAGGTAACGGGGGCGCGACGTGGGTGTGTTGTCGATGGACAGGGACCGCGGCGACCAGGCACCGCTGTTGGATCTTCGAGAGGTCGACGAGACGCAGGTGTCGGTCGTCGGCGGCAAGGCCGCGCACTTGGGCGCGCTGTCCCGGATCGACGGCATCCGGGTGCCGGCGGGGTTCTGCGTCACGACGGCCGCCTTCCGGCGGATCATGGCGCAGACGCCGTCGATCGACGATCGGCTCGATCAGCTTTCGCGCCTGAGCCCGGACGACCGGGAGGCGATTCGCACGCTCAGCGCGGAGATCCGCCGCAGCGTCGAGGAGACCCCGGTTCCGGGCGACCTGGCCGCCGCGATCACCGGCGCGCTCGCCCGGTTCGGCGAGCAGGCCGCCTACGCCGTGCGGTCCAGCGCGACGGCGGAGGACACGCCCACGGCGTCCTTCGCCGGTCAGCAGGACACCTACCTGAACGTGGTGGGGCCGGAGGCGATCCTGCGACACGTCAGCCGGTGCTGGGCGTCACTGTTCACCGAGCGGGCCGTCATCTACCGCCTGCGCAACGGCATCGACCACCGCACGGTTCAGATGGCTGTCGTCGTACAGCAGATGGTTTTTCCGGATGCCTCCGGCATCCTGTTCACGGCGGACCCGGTGACGGGAAACCGGACTGTCGCGACAGTGGACGCCAGCTTCGGCCTCGGCGAGGCCCTGGTGTCCGGCCTGGTGAACCCGGACGTCTTCACGGTGCGCGACGGCGAGGTCGTCGCCGGCACGGTCGCCGCGAAACAGCGCGCCGTCACCGCGCTGCCCGGCGGCGGCACGCGGGAGGTGGTGATCGACCCGCAGCGGCAGGAGCAGCCGGCGCTGACGCAGGCGCAGGTGGTGCGACTCGTGCGGCTCGGGCGACGGATCGAGGCGCACTTCGGCAGCCCGCAGGACATCGAGTGGTGCCTGGTCGACGACGACTTCCAGATCGTGCAGAGCCGGCCGATCACCACGCTGTTCCCCATCCCGGCGGCCGATGACCAGGAGAACCACGTCTACCTCTCCGTCGGTCACCAGCAGATGATGACCGACGCCATGCGGCCGCTGGGGCTCTCCATGTGGCAGCTGACGGCCATCGCCCAGATGCTGGAGGCCGGCGGGAGGTTGTTCGTCGACGCCACCCGGCTGCTGGCCTCACCCACGAGCCGCGCCGGTTTCCTGAACATGGCGGGCAAGTCCGATCCGCTGATGAGGGACGCGCTGGAGACCCTGATCGACCGCCGAGACTTCGTTCCGACGCTCCCGGAGGGCGGTGGTCCCGCCCGGCTGGCGACCGGCGGGGCATCTACCTCGATCGAGACCGACCCGGCCATCGTCACCGAGCTGATCGAGCGCAGCGAGGCGTCCATCGCCGCCCTGCGGCGCGACATCGCGACGGTGACCGGTACGGCGCTGTTCGACTTCCTGCTGGAGGCCTTCCAGGAGCACAAGCGGGTCCTCGGTGATCCGCTGAACATGCAGGCGATCATGGCCGGCATGGAGGCCACCTGGTGGCTCAACGACCGGCTGCACGAGTGGCTGGGCGAGAAGAACGCCGCGGACACCCTCACCCTCTCCGCCCCCGGCAACATCACGTCGGAGATGGGGCTGGCGCTGCTCGACGTCGCCGACGTGATCCGTCCGTATCCGGAGGTGGTGGCGTTCCTCCAGGACGTCGCACACGACGGCGTCGCACACGACGACTTCCTCGACGAGCTGCCGAAGGTCGCGGGCGGGGCCGAGGCACGCGCCGCCATCGAGGCGTACCTCGACCGGTACGGCATGCGCTGCGTCGGCGAGATCGACATCACCAGGCCGCGGTGGAGCGAACGCCCCGGCACCCTGGTGCCCGTGCTGCTGGACAACATCAAGCTCTTCGAGCCGGGCGCGGCCCGGCGGCGCTTCGAGCAGGGCCAACAGCAGGCACAGCAGCAGGCGCAGGAGGTGTTGACGCGCCTGCGGGCGCTGCCGGACGGGGAGCAGAAGGCCGACGAGACCGCGCGGATGATCGACCGGGTGCGGACCTTCATCGGCTACCGGGAGTACCCGAAGTACGACATCATCAGCCGCTACTTCATTTACAAGCGGGCCCTGCTGGCAGAGGCCGAGCGCCTGGTACGCGCCGGGGTGCTCACCGAGACCGAAGACGTCTTCTACCTCACATTCCAGGAGTTCCACGAGGTCTCGCGCACGCACCGGGTGGACGACGAGCTGATCCGGCAACGCCGGGACGCGTTCCGGTCGTACCAGGCGCTCACCCCGCCCCGGGTGCTGACCTCCGACGGCGAGGCGATCACCGGGGCGTACCGACGCGACGACGTGCCGGCCGGCGCCCTGGCCGGTGTGCCGGTGTCCGCCGGGACGGTCGAAGGACGCGCCCGCGTCATCCTGGACATGGCGCAGGCCGACCTCGAAGCCGGTGACATCCTCGTCACCGCCCACACGGACCCGAGCTGGACGCCCCTGTTCGTCGGTATCGCCGGACTGGTGACGGAGGTCGGCGGGTTGATGACGCACGGCGCGGTGATCGCGAGGGAGTATGGCCTGCCGGCTGTCGTCAGCGTGCTCGACGCCACCCGGCTGATTCGCGACGGGCAGCGGATCCGCGTGCACGGCAGCGACGGGTACGTCGAGATCCTGCCCTGACCGACGGCGCTACAGGAGGAACGACGATGGCGGTTTCGGTCCGACGGCTGGCGATCGTGGTGGCCACTGCGTCGACAGTGGTGTCGTTGGCGGGGTGCGGGAGCGGCGGTGGCGACGCCACCGAGGCGCGGACGACGCCGAGCCCGGAGGTGACGCTCGCCCCGTCGGCGGCCGCCGATCAGGAGTTCCGGCGGCTGGAGGAGCAGTTCGGGGCGCGGTTGGGGATCTACGCCGTCGACACGGGCACCGGCCGCACCGTGGAGTACCGCGCCGACGACCGGTTCGCGTACGCCTCGACGTGGAAGGCCCTCGCTGCCGCCGAGGTGCTCGACGGCACCACCGACGCCCAGCTGGATCGGGTGGTGCGGTACTCGGCGCGGGACCTGGTGGCGCACTCCCCCGTCACCGAGAAGCACGTCGGCGAGGGCATGAGTCTGCGCGCCCTCGCCGACGCCGCCGTGCGCTACAGCGACAACACGGCCGGCAACCTGCTACTACGCCACCTCGGCGGGCCGGCGGGGTTCGAGTCGAAGCTGCGCGCGCTCGGCGACACGGTCACCGACGTCGCCCGCTACGAGACCGCGTTGAACGAGGGAACACCGGGCGACAAGCGGGACACCAGCACCGCGCGGGCCCTGGCCGGCGACCTCCGGGCGTACACAGTGGGGGTTGCCCTGCAACCGGCGGACCGTGACGTGCTGATCGGCTGGCTGCGGGGCAACACCACCGGCGCCGCGCTGGTCCGCGCCGGGGTGCCGGCCGGCTGGGTGGTCGGGGACAAGACCGGGACCGGCGGGTACGGCACCCGCAACGACATCGCGGTGATCTGGCCGCCTGCACGGGCCCCGATCGTGCTCGCCGTGCTGTCCAGCCGCGACAAGAAGGACGCCAGCCCGGACGACGCCGTCATCGCCCAGGCCACCCGCGTGGTCGTCACCCAACTGGGAGCATGAGCCCGTCAGGTCGCGGCGCGGCTGTCGTACGCCGTCTGGTGGCGGCGGATCTCGGCGTGGTGGTCGGCGGACCAGGCCGCCAGGGCCAGGACGGTGGAGAGCAGTGACCTGCCCAGGTCGGTGAGGGCGTACTCGACGCGGGGTGGCACCTCGGGGTACGACGTCCGGGTGACGAGGCCGGTGCGCTGGAGGTGTTTCAGGGTCAGCGTGAGCATGCGCTGGGAGATGCCGGGGATCGCGTCGCCCAGGTCCGAGTAGCGGACAGGGTCGTCGGCGAGCGTGCCGATGATCAGCACGCTCCACTTGTCGCCGACGAGGTCCAGGACCTCGCGGATGAAGTCGGCGTCCTCGTCGTTCCAGTGCGCGCAGGGCCCCGGAGCGGCCCGGACGTTGCCCCGGACGTTGGTGCGTCTGCGCCGAAGATCTCCTGCGCTCATCCCCGTCACCCCTCCGCGTAGCCCGCGCTACGCACATGAATGTACCTTTTGTGGCCCTCCGATTCTGATGCATCATGGCGCTACGAACAAGAAGTGAGAATCACTGAGGAGCACCATGAAGATCGAGTTCTGGTCGGACATCGTCTGCCCGTACTGCGGGCTGATGGACCACCGGCTCCACCAGGCCCTGGACCGGCTCCCGTACGGCGATCAGGTGCGGGTGATCCACCGGTCGTTCCAGCTACACCCCGACCTGCCCCGCGCGGGGGTCAGTCAGCGGGAGTTGATCACGATGGCGGGGGCTCCCGCGACAACCGTCGACCGGGTCCTGCGGCCCATCGAGCGGGCGGCCGAGGCGGAGGGTCTGACGCCCTACCACGCGGTGGACCGCACGCTCGGGCCGACGGATTTCGCCCACGAGCTGCTCGCGTACGCGACCGACAAGGGGCGCGGCGCCGAGACCTGGACGGCGATGTTCCGCGCGCACTTCGGGCAGGCCCGCAAGCTGTGGACCGTCGAGGAGGTGCTCCACTTCGCCGCCGAGGTGGGCCTGGACCACGACGAAGCCGCCGACGCCCTGCGAAGCCGCCGCTACCGGGCCCGCGTGGCGGCCGACCAGCGCGAGGCACAGCGCCTCGGGGCACGCGGCGCGCCGTTCCTCGTCTTCGACGGCCGCTTCGCCGTTCCCGGGGCGATCGGCCTCGACGATTTGCTCGCGGTCATCGACAAAGCGTGGGCCGAGAGCCACCCGACGCCGCAGCCGCTGCCGGTGATCGGCGACACCGAGGGCATGTGCGTCCCGGACGGGTGCGCGGTGCCGGACCGCACCACCTGAGCCGTCAGGCGGGGCGGTACTCCAGCAGGACGACCCCGGAGGGGAAGGGTTCGGCGGACACCAACTCCAGTCGTGCCAGCGGCTGGCCACCGTCGAACAACGCCTTGCCCTCGTCGGCGTCGAGGCGGGTGAGCCGCCGGGTGTTCGTCCGATCGACTCGGGTTTCGTGAAGTCGGGGTGTCCTTTGGAGCCGGGACACCCCGACTTCCGTGAACGCGAGTGGATCGTCGGGTCGTGCTGCCGACGCCGCCGCACCCCCGCAGGTTGCCCGTCGGTGGCACCATCGGCCTGGTGAACGTTCGTCGTTTGGCGGCCGTCGACATGTACGGCAGCCGAGGAACCACCCGCCGGCGGCGGATCATTGTGGCCGAATTCCTCGTCGGCGTGGTTGTCATGGTGACGTGGGGCGTCTGGCTGCTGTCGTCCTCGAACGACCTCGGCGGCCGAGCGTTCGGCCTGTGGCTGACCGGCGCAGGTCTCAACTACGCACCGCTGTCCACGTACGCGCTCATGCTGATGCGACCCGGTGCCCTCGACGCCGAACTGGCAGGCGTCGACACCAACCTGGAACTGCGCCGCTACACAGTGCTCCAGCTGTGGGTCTTCGTGCCACTCTCGCTCGTCGTCTTCACCATTCGCGACACACTGGCCCGACCGAGGGCAGGCACGACAGCTCCCTGACCACCTGACCTCCGCCGGGCCGCCGCCGTCTGTGATCGCCCACCGTCGCCAGCCCCTGCCCGCGCCCGGACCGCGTACCCGCGCCTGGCACGGTCACGCCGCGACGGCTGCCCTGCCCACCGGGAACCGCACGCCGGTGAGGTCTTCCGAGACGGCCCAGAGGCGTTGCTGCACGCTCACGTCGTAGGACTCGGGGCTGGACGTGACAAGCTTCGGGTAGCCGCGCGACTCGCCCGGGCCGTCCGGGCCGTAGTACTGCCCGCCGAGGACGGACGGGTCGGTGGCGGCCCGCAGGGTGGGCAGCGCGCCCGCCGTCGCGGGCTGGGTGATCACGGGGGCGAGCAAGGTCAGCGGTCCGCGGACGACCGCCGGGGCGTTGCGGGCCAGTTCGGTGTTGGAGATGCCGGGGTGCGCTGCCACCGCGGCGGTGGTGCCGTGCGCGGCGAGCCGGCGCTGCAACTCGTAGGTGAACATCAGGTTGGCGAGCTTCGACTGGCCGTAGGCGGCGACCCGGCCGTAGGACCGTTCCCATTGCAGGTCGTCGAAGTGGATGGCGGCGCGGATGCGGTGGCCGACGCTGCTGACGGTGACCACCCGGGAGCCGGGCACGGGCAGCAGCAGGTCGAGCAGCAGGCCGGTGAGCGCGAAGTGGCCCAGGTGGTTGGTGCCGAACTGCATCTCGAAGCGGTCGCGGGTGGTCTGCCTCGGGGTGTACATCACGCCGGCGTTGTTAATCAGCAGGTCGATCCGCGGGTGGGTGGCGCGCAGGCCGGCCGCGGCGGCGCGCACCGATTCCAGCGAGGTCAGGTCCAGCTCCCGTACGGAGACGTCGCCGTTGATGCGGGCGGCGGCGAGCTTGCCCTTTTCTGTGTCGCGTACGGCCAGCACGACCGACGCCCCGCGCTCGGCGAGCCGCCGGGCGGTCTCGAAGCCCAGCCCGGTGTTGGCACCGGTGACCACGGCGACCCGGCCGTCCTGGCGCGGGATCTGCTGCTCGGTCCACTTCATCTCAAGCTCCTTAGGTACCGCCGGTAAATTATGCCTGAAACGGTAAGGTACCGCCGGTACGCTGTCAAGAGACCGCCGGTACCTAAGCTAGGGTTGGTGTCATGACGTTCCAGCGGGCGCGCAGCGAGGAGCAGCGTGAGGTCCGACGCCGGGCCATCCTGGAGACGACCTCGGCCATGCTCGACGAGATGCCGGTGGCCGAGGTGACCCTGAACGAGCTGAGCCGGCGGGTCGGCCTGGCCAAGACGGCGGTGCTGCGCTATTTCGAGTCCCGCGAGGCGGTGCTGCTCGACCTGCTGGACGACCGGACGAAGACCTGGCTGGCCGAGCTGGAGCACGAACTGGTCCACGGTGTCGACCTGAGCCGGCCGGCGATGGAACGGGCGGAGCAGACGGCCGACGTGCTCAGCCGGTCGCTCGCCGCCCAGACGGTGCTCTGCGATCTGTTCGGCGCGCAGGGCGGGGTGCTCGAACACAACGTCTCGGTCGAGGTGGTCCGCCGGCACAAGCGGGCCGCACTGGGCAACCTCGCGGTGATGGCTGGCCTCGTCCGGCGACACCTGCCCGAGGTCGGCGACAACGCCGAACTGTTCTGCCTGAACGCCTTGATCATGGGTGGCGCGCTGTCCGCCTACACCTCGCCGCCGCCGAGCCTGCTCGCCGTCTACGAATCCGAGCCGGCGCTCGCGGTCCACCATGTCGACCTACGGACAGCCCTGCGGGTCTCCATCATCACGTCGCTCGTGGGCATGCTGCCGCGCTCCTGAGTCGGAAGCCTCTCGAGGTTTGACCGACGAGGAATTCGAGCACATCCGAGAGGGCCAGGTGTGAGGCCTCAAAGGAGTGATGCCAGTGAAGCGACCGACTCTCGGCATACTCCTCATGGTCTTGGGGACCATCATCGGGTACGTGCTCGCCGGCACCGTCGGTGAGCGCTATCCGGACGCGTTCGTGGGCACATCCGCCGTGATCATCATCCTGGTTCTGGCTGCCGTGCTCGTGCACCTGCTGCGTCGCCGGCGGCAGCAGCGGGATTGAGGAAGGCACGCAGGTTCGCAGGGGGAGGTTCACGATGCTGCGTCGTCAAGTAACAGGTGCACTGGTCGTACTCGCATTCTTCGTGTTGATCGCTGCGGCGCAGATCGCCTGGCCGGAGGTCCAACCGATCTTCCGGTATCTGGCCGGCGGGTTGATCGTGGTCGGGCTGCTCCTCGTGGCCGTGGGCTTTGTGCTCAGAGAACGACGGCGACGCTCTGACGGTTGACAGCGGACGGGCTACGGCCACACCTCGTGGCACCTGGGTCAGTGCGAAACTCGGTGGCCATGAGGCTGTTTGCGGTCTACCGTGGCCCGCCGTGCTCTCAAACGAACAGATAATCGGGCAGGCCCTGGACCGGATCGAGGCGGGCTACGTCTTTCCTGCGAAGGTCGCGGACATCGACGCCGCGATCCGGCGCCGTCTCGCGGCAGGCGAGTACGACAACCTGGACGGGCCGGCGCTCTGCGAGACGGTGACCGCTCACCTTCAGCAGGTGTGCCCGGACAAGCATCTGCGGCTGCTGTGGTCGGACCAGCCGCAGTCGCTGGATCCAGCCGACGAAGACGGCGGGCGGGCCGCGTTCCTCGCGCTGCTCAGGGCGGAGAACCAGGGGATCCGCCGGGTCGAGCACCTGGACGGCAACGTGGGGCTCATTGACGTGCGGCGCATCGCGTACGCCGACGAGGGCGCCGCCGCGATCGGCGCGGCCATGCAACTGGTCGCCCTCAGCTCCGCGCTCATCCTGGACCTGCGCGCCTGCTCCGGCGGAACACCGGAGGGAGCCGCGATGTGGTGCAGCTACTTCTTCCGCGACGACCAGGTGCACCTCAACGACTTCTACGAGCGGTCCACCGGCGCGACCCGCCAGTTCTGGACGACCGCGCACCTGCCCGCGCCGCGCTACGCGGACCGCCCGGTCCACGTGCTCACCAGCGCGGCGACGTTCTCCGGAGGCGAGGACGTGGCGTACACCCTTCAGGCGCATAGCCGGGCCGTCGTCGTCGGTGAGACGACGCGTGGCGGCGCACATCCGACGGCCCGCCACCCGGTCACCGAACACATCCTCGTGACCGTGCCGACCGCCCGCACCATCAACAGCGTCACCGGCACCAACTGGGAGGGCGTCGGAGTGGTCCCCGACGTACCCGTCCCGGCGGACCAGGCACTCGACACGGCACTCAAGGCCATCTCGGGCGCATAGAGCGCGGCTGCGTCGGCGGCCGCCGCTGGGCCGCCGGCGGCAGCAGCGGGATCGCGTAGGCCACGCACTACTCTTCCGCCAACCCGCCGCGAGCATGGTCTACCCGACGTCGACGCTGGCGCGCTGCCGTACGGCGGGGCGCCGCTGCTGCCGGACAGTGCGCAGGCCGAAGTAGGCGACGCACCGGAAGCCAGGTACAGCAGGGCCTGCACGTTGAGCACGAGTACGACGCTGAGCACGTCGCCGAGCAGGCCGTGTCAGGCCGTTGCCATTCCTCGGGTGGCCAGCTCGCTGAGCGACGCGACGCCGTTGTCGCCGAGCGCCGCCCGAGCCACGGCGGGCTTGCCCAGCTCGAACACCTCGACGAGGAGCGTCGGCGATCCGGACCGGCGGCGAATCCCGTCGATCTCCTGCCGGTCAGGGTTGAACGGCAACGCCGACCATTGGTTGGCGGTCTCCTGCCAGTCGGACGAGACGGCCGCGACCAGGCCGTCCAGCAGGGTCGCGTAATCCTCCGGGCTGATCGCCCGACCCAACCCGTACCGTTCGCGCAGAGCGAGAATCTCGGGCGTGGGCTTCTTGGAGGAGTAGCTGTCGTTGATTCCGAGCCACCAGTGGGCGAAGTAGGTGCCCTGGTAGCCCTGGGCAAGGTAGCGCGAACCGTCGTGGTGCACCTCGATGATGAAGTTGTGCACCTGCGGGAACTGGCAGTCGAGCAGCAGGACGGTAGCGGTGCCGACCGGCTTGACGAGCAGCGCCTTCTTGAGCGCGTCGCCGCCGCCAGTCCCGTAGGTCTCGCGCGACACGCTGGCCGGCTTTCCGCCCGCGGCGTGCAACAGCTCGCGAATCTGGAACGCCGCCATCCCGCAGTTCGCCCACCTGCGGCTCTCGTCGCGCAACGCGATCTGCGGGTCGCCGGTCTTGCCCGTACTCCCCACTGCCGCCTTGAGCTTGACCACCTCGTCGTCGTCGACGGCCTGGTCACGACGCCGCTGACTGTCGTCGGTCTTGAGCGCGGGGTCGCCATGTGCGTATCTGGTCGCGGCGGTGATGGCTTCGGCCCACGTACCGAAGCTCTGACCTGGCTTCAGCACGCTCTCCGACCAGGTCACCAAGGCACCGATCACCTCTGCCCGAAGGTCGGTGGGCAGGAGCGGTTCGATCCTGGTCAGGATGTCGCCGCACGCCTTCGCGTCGGTGTCCATGTTGGGGATCTGACCGTTCGGTGGGTAGGCGTCTTTCTCCTCCGCGATGATCAGCATCTGAACCCTCCAATGTCCCCTGTGTACTGACCGCCCTGATGGCGAGCCGGCTTCCAGGTTGGACCCTGCGTGAGCGAGCGGACACCCAACGTCGGACTTCCGTCGGATCGCGGTTTCGCCGCTCTCCCGGTCACCGCCCCTGGCGGGCGGTCTCGCCAGAGAGGGATCGCGGGTACCGGAGGGCGCTCAGCAGGGCGGTGACGACAGCAGCCACCAGCAAGATCCTCACCACGTGGAACACCACCGCGTCGCCCGTGGAGTCCGGCGGGAAGATGTCCTTGACGAGCAGGCCGACGCCCAGTCCCAGCCCCAGGCAGGCATGCATCGTGGCCCGCAGGCGTGGAAGGGGCTGTCGGCGGCCGAAGATCCGGGGCACGGCCGTGCCCCCACGCCTTCTGACGAGCAGCACGGCGGCCATGGCCAGGTTGGCCGCCGCGCACACGACGGCCAAGACCACGTCCACGGGTTCCATGGGGCCGAACGCTAGCGCACCCATGCCCGCGCCAGCGCCTGCCAACTCCGAGGCCGGCTCGCGGAAACACTGTGGCACAGCAACTTCTGCCCTAATCTATGGGTGTCAATTGCTGCCTACAGCTCCATCGAGAGAGGAATCCCGATCGTGAACGTCGGTAGCCGAGCCCTTCCGCGACTCCTCTCCTTCCTGCTGGCCGTCGTACTCACCACCGGCCTGTCCCTGCTCGGCGCCGCGCCGGCGGCGGCCGGGCAGACCGGCCTGCGAGCCGCCGACCCCAGCGTGATCCGCGTCGGCGGCACCTACATCTCCGTCCAGTCGGTCAACGGCGGGATCGCCGTGCGGCAGGCGGCCTCTCCCGACGCGCTGGCCGCCGCACCCGCGCGGCAGGTCTGGACGGACAGCCGCAACCTCGGTGAGGTCTGGGCCCCGGAGATCGTCACCGATGGCGGCCGCTACTACATCTACTTCTCAGCGGGACGCGGCACCGCCCACCGCATGTACGCGATCCACTCGGCGTCACCGGCCAGCGGCTACACGGCCGAGCGGCAGCTCGCGCTGCCCGACGGCAGGTGGGCCATCGACGGCAGCCTGTTCACCTTCAACGGGCAGCGGTGGTTCGTCTGGTCGGGTTGGGCCGGGGACACCAACGTCGAACAGAACATCTACCTCAGCCGGATGAGCGACCCGCTCACCCCGACCGGTGGCCGGTACATCATTTCCCAGCCCCGTGAGAGCTGGGAGCGCGTCGTCGGCAACCCGTTCATCAACGAGTCACCCGAGGCGATCAGGGACCCCAACGGGCAGCTCCACATCGTCTACTCCGCCAACGGCAGCTGGAGCGACCAGTACTGCCTCGCCGACCTACGGCTACGCGCCGGCGGCGACCCGACGTACGTGTGGGACTGGTACAAGTCGAACGGCTGCCTGTTCGGCTCGAACCGGGCCACCATGATGGCCGGCTGGGATCCGACCCTGCACGTGAACGGACCTGGTCACCACAGCTTCGTGCTGCTCAACGGCGACATCGCCACCAGCCCACCCGCCGGGCCGAGGTTCCCGCTGATGTACCACGGGGTGCCCAAGGGCACCGCGTACTCCTGGGCGAACCGCTACTGGTACACCGGCACCTTCTGCTGGTGGGGCAACACCACCTACCGCCGCGCCAACGTGCCCGGCCCGACGGCCGACACCGGGTTCAGCATCAAGTTCTTCGAGTGATCCGGACGTGAGCCTTCGATCGTGTAGGGCTGAATCACCCACGGGCCGGAGGAGGCTGCCGCCGCCGGCTGCCTGTCCCGCCGCGGTTCCGTGTTGCCGGCCAGTGGTGAGAGATCGACTCGGGTTCCGTGAAGTCGGGGTGTCCACGGAGCCGGGACACCCCGACTTCCGTAAAGGCGAGTGGATCGTGGCCGGCGCGCGCGTGTCAGCTGGGCGGCGGCGGACACTCCAGGACGGCGATCGAGTTCCCCGCGAACAGCCCAAGGTGCGGGTGCCCGGAGAAGATCTGGACCGCCTCGTCGTGCGAGCCCGCTTCCACAATGGTGTAGGCGATCAGGGCGTCGGTGAAGTCCTCGACACCTCGCGCCGTGACCAGCTTCTTCGCGTACAAGGGAGCGCCGGGGTCGACGATGGCCTTCTTGTTGGCCTGCGCCCATGACGCCCACGCGTTCATGAACTCGGTCTGCTGCTGTTCGGTGAGGTCGGCCTTGTCGGCCTCGTCAGCCGCGCCGTTGAAGAGCGCCAGGAACCTGCCCACCCCGGCATCTTAGCGGCGGCCCGCTCAGGCCGCCGAGTCGCAATCACGACCCAGGCCGAAATGCCAGGTCGTTGACGCCTCAACAGATGGAGTACTTTCAGTCACAGGTGAAACACTCTCTGCTTCCGTACCCATCGGGCATCGTGAATGCATGAAGCTACGTATGCTCCTGATTGGGGCCTTCGCGGCCCTCCTCGCCACGCTCGCAGTGCCGTCGGCCGCCACCGCGGCCCCGGCCGACCAACCGGTCGTCAGCGTCGCGGGGCAGCCGGCCAACCCGGCCAACGCGATCGCCTCCGACAACCCGAACGCCGGCATCAGCGGTGTCTCGTCCCAGGCTGTCGGCCCCTGCCCCTACACCGCCACCTGCGTCTACACCGACACCTACTTCGGCGGACGCATGTTCGTGCTGTACCAGTGTCGGTGGTACTCGCTCACCAACTGGAACGGCTGGGGTTCCATCTACAACAACCAGACCTGGGGCGCCTGGGCCGACATCATGGACCAGAACCGCAATCCGATCCGCGGCTTCAGCTCTGGAGTCGCCTGGGAAGCCGTCGACTTCTCGCCGGTGTGGTACATCCGGATGTGCTGATCCGCTTGCCGCGGGAGGGAGTCGGGGTTGCCCGCTCCCGCCCGCTAGGCGCCCGGCAAGCAACACCCTTCGGCCGCGGCGGGACCTCTTCGGGTCCCGCCGCGGTTTCGCATTCCCGGCTGGCGGTGAGATCGACCCAGGATTCTTCCAACCGAGCCGATCTTAAGAAAGTTAAGATCCGATGCTTGGAAGTTGAGGATTCTTAAGATACAACTTTAGGTATGATAGGACAGGCGATGGACTGGCAGGACCTGACCAGCCTGACGCGGGGGCAGCCGTTCGTCGTCGAGCGGGTGCGCCTGGCGAGCAACGGCGTCGCGATCGAGGGCGAGTTCGAGCCACCTCAACTGGCTCAGCTCAACGTCGATGATCAGGTGTTCGTCACGGCGTTCGTGCGCTGCCACGGTTCGATCAAGGAGATGGAGCGCATCTTCGGGGTGAGCTACCCGACGATCAAGTCACGACTCAACCGGATCACGCAGATGCTCGACTTCGTCGAGACCGACCCGGCGCCCTCGCGAGCCGACATCATCGACCGGTTGCGCCGCGATGAAATCACCGCACAGCAGGCGCTGGCCGAGCTGGACGGCCGGACGTGATGCCGCAGTTGGTGACCGTCAAGGTCAACCGTCCGGACCGCCGGCCCATCCGCGTCTGGGTTCCGGTGCTCCCCGTGGCGCTCGTGCTCTTCCCGGTCGTGGTCCTGGTCGTGCTGGCGGCGATCGTGGCCTGCATCGTGTTCCGCATCGGCGTGGTGCGGGCACTCGGCGCCGCTTGGCGTGTCATCTCCGCGCTGCCCGGCGCCCGCTTCGACATCGAGCACTGCCGCACGGCCGTGCTCGTGGCCATCCGATAGGAGAGGTTCGAATGACCGAACAACGCAAGGACATCCTCGACATGCTGGTCGCCGGCAAAATCACCGCAGAGGAGGCGGAGCAGCTCATCGCCGCACTCGAACGGGACCAGGCACCGGCGACGGCGAGTCACGACGCCCGGCCGAAGGGCAAGGTGAAGTACCTGCGGGTGGTGGTGGACGCCACCGACAACGGCGAGCCGTCGCGGGTCAACGTGCGGGTGCCACTGCAACTGCTGCGGGCCGGTGTACGGCTCGCGGCGCTGGTCCCGCCGCAGGCCCTGGTCAAGGCCAATGCCTCACTCAGCGACTCGGGTGTGCCGATCGACCTGACGCAGCTCAAGCCCGAGCAGTTGGAGGCGCTCGTGGAGCACCTCGACGAGGTGACCGTGGAGGTGGATTCACCCGATGCCACAGTGCGGGTCTTCTGCGAGTAGGCGCCGTCTGATGGGACGGCCCCTAGCCCCTCTCGACGGGGCGTTCGGACTTGAAACGCAGCCCGGCCGCGGTCCAGCACGCCTCGACGGCGGCCTCGGCGAACTCCCCGGTGAGCCCCAACCGGCCGACAAAGGCGTGCGCGGCGAAGATCGTCGACTCACCGACAAAGGTAGCCAACTCGGATTGCGCGTCCCGCTTCCGCGACGACCAGAGTGCACCTCAACCACTTCTACAACCGGTCAGACCACTCGGAGTTCCGCGAGCCACAAAACGACAGCCGGCAGCCAGTCGACCGGAACTGCTGTAGCTGTTGCCCGTGCCTGCTCCCCAGCGGCTGGCGCTGACCTTGGCGCCGCCCCTGCTGATGCTCGGGTTCGCCCCGTGACAGCATCGCGGTGGACGGACGACGCCCTTCGATCGCTGCCCTACAGTCGACGGCACTGTCGACGGAAGGAACCTCATGAACGAGAGCGACCAGACGATGTTCCGTACGTCCGCCCGTCTCACCTTCGTGTTCATGCTGCTGGTGGGCTTGCTGGCCTGGGTTGCCGTCCAAGCCGTGCTGGCACTCATCGCGGGGCGGTCGGCGGCCGACTACACGGGCATCGCCGTTTCGGGCGTCCTCTACGCCGTCGTCTTCAGCGCTCTCTCGCTTGTGCTGCATCGCAGGAACTGGTCATCGGTCGACGTCACCGGTCCGGCACTGGCGCTCGCCGAGAAGGGGCGAACGGCGGTCCTCCCGTGGCAAGCGATCCAGTCGGCGACGGTCCGCCGTCCTGGCCCGTTCGCCGTTCTTCAGGTCATCCTGCGCCCAGGAGCGGTCGCGCCATCCGCCACGACGCTTCGTCCACGGATTCGCGCCGGTCAGCCTGTTTACACGATTAACGTCGGACTGCTTCGGCCGGCGACGGGCGTCCTGCGTACCGCACTTGCCCGTCACCTGCCACAGGTCGCCGGCCGCTCCTGACTTCCGCTCGCGAAGTCACTGCGGCTACCTGAGTGGCTCACCCGCCGACCGGCTCGTCAGCCATTGGCCTTGCTGCGACGGGTCCGCCGACGGGGGGTGTCGTCGCCGCTGGCGAGCCGGGTGAAGGTGAGCATGTTCGCCAGCGCCACGGCGATGATCGCGACGCCGACCTGGATCGCGAGCACTACCCAGTCCCAGCGCAGCACCCACACCTCCACGCCGGCCCCGTCGTCGATATCAAGCGCCCTGGCGACCACTGTGCCCAGCACGGCCGAGCCGACGCCGAGAACGAACGTGGCGAAGAAGCCGATCCGCTGCCGCCCCGGCAGGATGAGCCGGCCGAGCAGGCCGACGAGGGCACCGATGAGCACCGCGCCGAGATAACCGGTTACCAGCATTGCTGTCTCTCCCCTCCAGCAGTGCCCAGGTACATGCCCGAATCTGACGTGCCCGGAAACCCCGCCCCGATCACGGCCCGAGGCCGCGGGCGTGTCGGCTCGTTCCACTACGCTGGCGGAGCTTTCACAGGTGAACGAAGGACGCACATGGCCCGCCCCTACAGTCCCGGACCGAAGCTGTTCGTCTTCGCTGCCGGTGATGGCAACGATCAACACGTCTCGGTGGGCGACCCTCAGGAGGCCTACGTGGCGTTCTCTGCGTTCTTCCGGGGTCGAGAGTCTGACACCTACACCATCACTGACGAAGCGGCGAAGCAGAGTTTGGTACTCAGGCCTCGTCGGGGTGTGATCTCCCGAGTCAAGGATGCGGACCGACCTCGGTCGGAGCACCTCCAGGTCGACAGGGGCAACCGCTACCTTCCGAGCGCGATGCTGTTCTTCGAGAACGGATATGCCGGCCTCGACTACTTCGGCCAGTGGTTTTCCGATCTCTCCGACCTGGACGCTTCACCGGAGACCCGCGGTGCCGCCCGCGCCGCCACGATCACGACGGAAGCAGCGGCAATCAAAGACGTCGCCCGGATCTGGGCGGATTCGGGAATCGTAGACCCAAGCGACCAGTACTACGTCTTCTTCGACTCGCACGATGTCGACGAGGACCGAGCCGAGCGAGCCGAGTTGCTCCAGTTAATCGAATTCCTCGGTCTCGAACGGGTCGACGCCCCGGCCGAGGCCGCCGGGGGCGAAGTCTGGGTGCGCACCGACCCACGTCTCGCTGTCGAATGTGCACGGTGGTCGTGACCAGATAAGAGACATCGTTTTCACGCGTAGCGGCGACGGCTGGATCCCGAAGGTGATCCGGGAGGACGGCGAGCTGAAGCTGATGCTCGCCGCCGGGGCCGACGCCAACCATGACCCTCGCACGTTCACGTTCCCGATCGGGGAAGCCCATCTCACGGTGATCCGCAGCTTTCACCTCGTGAGGCCGACCGGCGTCGCCAGTCGCGCCACGCCAGCCGGCGGCGGACATCGCCCGGTCGGCGGCCAGCCAGGCTAGGTCGGCCTCGCCGAGCTTCACCAGCAGCGACGAGGTAATCCTGGGCGATGGCGGACGAGCGGATGATCGATCCGGCCAAACCGGCGTCGTTCACAACGGCTCCGACCCACAATGTGGGGTGCGGATGCGGTATCCGCGGCCGTCGTGCGGAGCGCCCGGTTGTGGGCGGGTCATCACCGCGGACCGGTACGAAAGACCCAGGAACCCCGAGGTGGGACTTTCCTCGCAGTCAGATGAATCGGCCGTGGCCGCGGGTACCAACGGTCCGACCACACCAGCGTCAGCCACTCACGCGGTGCTCATCAGATGCTCATCGGTCTGCGGCAAGGTCGAAAGGAGCGCCTGCCGACTTGCGGCAGGTGCACCGGTCGGCGACCAGTCACTAGGAGAACAGCACGTGGACCTGCAGCTCAGCGGCAAGACCGCATTCATCAGCGGATCCAGTCAAGGCATCGGTTACGCAACCGCGAAGGCCCTGGCCGGCGAGGGCGTCGACGTGGTCCTCAACGGCCGCGACCCGGCAAAGCTGGCCGAGGCTGTCGACGTGTTGCGTCAGGAGGTGCCCCGCGTATCCGTCACTGGTATTCAAGCCGACTTCTCGGTTGCCGATGACGTCGACAGGCTGTGCGACGAGCTGCCCAGCGTTGACATTCTCATCAACAACGTCGGGCTCTTCGAGCTCAAACCTTTCGAACTCATCTCGGACGAGGAGTGGCGGCTCTACTTCGAGGTGAACGTGCTCAGCGGGGTCCGGCTTGCGCGGCACCTCATGCCGGCGATGCTCGATCGGGGGTGGGGCCGGATCGTGTTCGTGAGCAGCGAGTCGGGCGTCAACATCCCCGCCGATATGCTCCACTACGGCACGTCCAAGACGGCGATGCTCGCAGTGGGTAACGGCCTGGCGAAGCTCACGAAGGGCACTGCGGTGACCGTTAACTCGGTGCTGGGCGGCCCCACATATTCCGCCGGCGTCGCCGAAACGGTCAGGTCGCTGGCCGATGCCCAATCCCTGCTGGAGGACGACCTGAAAGTGGCGATCATCGGCGCCAACCAGACCTCCCTGCTGGGACGCTTCATCGAACCGAGTGAGATCGCAAACACCGTGACCTTCCTCGCCAGTCCCGCCGCGTCCGCAATCAACGGATCGGCGGTACGCGTCGATGGAGGCGTGCTGACAACGATTCTGTGAGTCCGCGGCGGGATTAACCCGCCGAGGCCTGTATCGGTGGCGGCGTCGGTGCAGGTCGTGGGATCACCGGGGCGAGCCCACAGTAGGGCGGCGAGGTGGCCGGGGCGGCGACGCTGCTTCCGTCGCCGGTCGAGCAGGACCCGGGCCGGGGTCCTGACCGCGATGCCGGGCATCGGGGTCAGGACCGCGAATCATGACGCCCCGGCGTAGCCACACGCCGTCGTCCTGGGCCGGAGTAGCCGGCCAGTCAGCGGGTGAGGCCGACGAGCGTGGCCAAGCGCGCCACGCCGGCCGGCGCCGGGTTCGCCCCACCGAGTACCGGTCCAGGGCACGCACACCCGCTCCACCTTGTCCACCCAACTCTTCGACCTGCGCAGCCGATCGTCAAGCATCTGCTGCGTCATCGACCGCCGCACCCGCCACCGCGCCACCCGCCGACCAATCGGCACGTCATCGCTGCTCACGCCGCCACCGCTGGTCCGGGACCGCGCGGGTCGTGTCCTCCACGGGTACGCGTCGCGCCACGCCGGCCGGCGCCAGCTGCGCGCGGGCAACGTCGGCGATCACGGGTACGCGCCAACGGCCGCCCACTGACCACCCCGCGCGGGCGCACCTTCGCCTCGTTGATCATGAGGTTGACGGGCGCTTCGATCTCCACGAAGCCGGCCAACCTCATGATCGTCGGGGTGGGATGGGGCGGAACGCACCCCACCTCGGCCTGCGCGAGCAGCCTCTGCTTGGCGGTTCAGCGTTCGGCTGCCTCAGATTGCTCGCCGTTGTTTGCCGGCGCGCGGACCAGGCCAGACGCGTCCCCTACGGCATGCGGACAAGACCCCCAGGCTCCTGCGGGAGCTGTTCGAGCTGCCGGAGGCACCATCCCGGGCACCCCTCACCAAACCCGGGCTGACCCTCAGCGGCAACCCGGGAAACGCCGCACCGGATCGAGATTCGAACTGGTTCGAATGTCTCGGCTGCGCCGCTACCCCCGGGGTTGACTGACCTCGTCCACACCGGTGCCACCAGCACAATCACTCAGCTCCGGCAGAAGGATCCCCAAGCTAAGGAGACTCATGAAGCGACAAATCCTGGCGTTCTTCGGTGCGTTGGCGCTGGCGGCCGGCGGGCTCCTGGCCGTGGCCAGCCCGGCCCAGGCGGCGACGTCGCGCAACGGCGTGTGCGAGAGCGGCGAACTGTGCATGTGGCAGCACCCTGACCTACGCGGCGGTCGCTACGACACCCTCTCGACCACTGCGGACTTCAAGCAATGGTCGTTCGTGGCTGCCTGCACCTCGGACTGCTTGCTGCATGACAACGTCAGCTCGCTGCGCAACTACGACACGCAGAATGCCGTCCGCCTCTTCGAGCACGAGAACTACCGGGGCCTCTACTTCTGGCGGCAGAAGGCCAACAGCGGCCAGTCGGACGAGGCCCTGAACCTCACGCTGGACCGGGACCAGAACGGGAACCACTGGGACGACCGATTCAGCTCGTTCTGCTTTGTCTGGGCCGGCCAGCCGCAGACCCGCTGCCGCCCCTAGGACCCCATCGAGGGGCTCGCGTCGGCCGCGAAACGGCGGGCAACGCGGGCCCCTCCAGCCTGAGCGAGGTCTCCATGCCCATGATTCGTAGGCGATTCGCGGCCCTGGCCCTGGCCTGCCTGACCATCGGCGCCGGGGCCGCCTGTGAACCGAGCGGTCCCGCGCAGCGGCCCGCAGCGCCATCACCGGTGGCGACCATGAGCCTTCCGTTGGACCAACTGTTTCCGTCCGGGGACGAGGACCTGCTTCTCCAGCGGGCCGAGGCGAAACTTGTCGTGGCCTGCATGCGCCGGCTCGGCATCTCCTACCGGCCACCGGAACCGCACCACACCGACCCGGCTGCCACGCGCGACGGGTTGTACGGGCTGACGGAGCACGACCAGGCGCAGCGCCTCGGTTACCACGCGGCACCCGGCGGTGACGCGGCTGAGGACAAGCCTCCACCGCCTCCGGAAAAGACGGCGCTGGCGCTGACCGGCACCCGGTTCGGCACCGACGGACCGGAGCCGGCCGGCGGCCGGATCCCTGAGGGCGGCTGCCTCGGCGAGGCGAACCGGCGCCTGACCGAGGGCGGGCCGCCGGTCGGCGAGACGCTCCTGTACGACCTGGCCGTGCGGGCCGGCCAGCAGGCAGAGCAGGACGCGCACGTTCGGGCCGGGTTCCGGGCCTGGTCGACGTGCATGGCCGGCAAGGGGTTCGCCTACGCCGACCCCTGGCAGGCCAACGACGACCCGAGGTGGAGCACCGATCATCCCAGCGACGTGGAGCGCTGGACCGCGGTGGCCGACGTCGCGTGCAAGGACAGCACGGATCTCGTGACGATCTGGCAAGCGGCGATGGTGGATCACCAGCGGCGCACGATCGCGAGCCGCTCCGCCGACATCGAACGCTACGAGCAGGCCAAGAGCGCCCGGCTCGCCAATGGCCGACGCGTGCTGGCGACGAGGTGAGGCCAGCCGCGACCGGCGGGTAGGTCGGTCAGCGGGTGAGGCCGACCAGGTTGGCCAGTCGCGCCACGCCGGCCTGCGCCGGGTGACCCCGGGCGACATCGGCGATCACGGTACGCGCCAACGGCCGGCACCGGACCTCAGCCGGCGCGACGCTGTCCGCGTCGACGAGCGCGCGGGCAGCGCCGCGCACGTCACCCACGTGGAGGTACACCCGCGCGACATCCACCAGATACGCGCCCCGATACTCGGCCGGCAACCTCCGCCACGCCTCCCGCCGAATGACGGTCCCGTGCCGCCGCACCGCCTCGACGGCGTCACCCCGCCAGGCCGCCACCAGCACCCGCGCCAGCTCGACGGCGATCGGCCCGAAGCTGGTGTCGTGCGTGTCGTCGTACCCCCGAAGGTTGTTGGCGACGGCGGCGGACCGATCGATCAGCTCGTCGGCATGGCGGGTGTCGCCGCAGCCGGCGGCGGCCAGGGCGGCCTGGAGCAGCAGCGTCCCACCCACTGCCCACTCCCCCGCCGACCGCTGCGGACCTGAGGTGATGCGGTTCGCGGCGGCGAGCGTCGCGGCCAGGGCGAGGCGGTCGCGGCCCGACGCGCGGAGCGCCTGAGCGACCGAGATGGCCGCCGTTGCCGCCAGGATTGGGGCGTCGCCGGCGGCTGCCATCGCCCGGTCGGCGGCCAGCCACCCGAGGTCGGCCTCGCCGAGCTTGACCAGCAGCGACGAGGTGATCCGGTACGTCTGCGCCAGCAGCTCCGCAGACCGCGCCCCCTGGGCGGCGTCGAGCAGACCCGGCAACACCCGCACCAACTGCCCGTAGTGCGCGTGCTGGTAGGTCAACCAGGCATGTCCGACCTGCCTTCTCAGGTCGTCTGTCTGCGGTGGAGCCTGCGGGATGTCGTAGCGGGCGAGGGCGGCTCGGATGTCGTCCACCCCGCCCGGCGTGCCCGCCGGGGTGCTCCGCTGCTGGCCGAGCAACACCTCCGGGTCGACCCGCAGGACGCGGGCGAGTTCCTGGATCACCGAGTACCGGTCGAGGGTGCGGGCACCCCGCTCGATCTTGTCGACCCAGCTCTTCGACCTGCGCAGCCGATCGGCGAGCATCTGCTGCGTCATCGACCGCCGCACCCGCCACCGGGCCACGCGGCGGCCGATCGGGATGTCATCGCTGGTCACGCCGCCACCGCCGGTCCGCGACCGCACGAGTCGTGTCCTCCACGGGTACGCGCTCCGCCTCAGCCTGGGCTAGGAAGCGCTGTTTGGCGGCCTCGCGCTCGGCCGCCTCCGATTGTTCGCCCTTGCTTACCGGCTCGTCGCCTTGCACGCCCACCTCCGCTAATTGGGGGCGACGGACTGATCCTCGCCGCCACCAACGAACTTTTGTGATCAGCGAAGCCTGCTGCTCGGTGACGCACCAGATGGTGAGCGATGCGTCTCATTGCGCTGCTCAGGACGTGGGTTGCGCAGGGTTGCGCCGGTCCCCAAAGGACTCGTTTGGCCCATAGGCTCGTCACTAGTAGTAGTTGGCTGATGCCTGGAGGCGGAACCATGGCGCGACCGGTGACCAACGCGGCGTTCGAAGGACTGCTCCGGGCCGCCGGTTACGGCAACGCGCATGCTGCATTCGCCCGTCAGCTCAATCACGCTGGCCGCAACGAGGGTGCCTGGCGGTATGACGCTGCCAGCGTTTACTGGTGGCTACGCGGTCGCCGGCCTGGCGAGCACGTCCAGGCCGCCATGGCCGAAACACTGGCCCGCAAGCTCGGTCGCTTAGTCGCCGTCACGGAGTTGGGGTTCGGCGCAGCCGACAGCATTGGAACGTGTGCTTACTCTGCGTCCGTCGATGGTGCGATCGATATCGCCGAGCAGACCTGGACGAGGCTCGTCAAGCACCGCGACCAGCATTCCAGCGGAGCGTTCGACAGCGGCAAGGCCCTGCAGGCGGCGCTCGGTTGGCGGTATGACCTGCCCGACGAGACGGTCAACCGATCCGGCCGGCAGCAAGTCACGCCCACCGACGTTCAATCGCTGTACGCACTGGCGGACCACTTCACTGATCTCGACCGATGTCACGGCAGCGGCTCTCCGCGCACTCGTGCCGTTATGGCCGACTTCCTCGTACATCAGGTCGCGCCCATGCTGCGCGGCACCTACACCGATGCCGTGGGGCGCGACCTCATGCGCGCAGCGGCAACACTCTCCGGCCAGCTCGCCTTTATGTCGTATGACGCGGGCGAGCATGCCATCGCACAACAGCATGCGGTCCTCGGCTTGCGGCTCGCCAAGGCCGCTGATGATCGCCTGTACGGCGCTCACCTGCTGGCCAACCTCGCCACCCAGGCTGTGTTCTTAGGGCACGCCCGGGAGGCGGCCCGGCTCGTCGAAGCAGCCATCGACGGCGCCGGCCGCGCCCCCGCCGCCGTCATCGCTCGGCTGCACGCCACCGCTGCTACCGCGTACGGGCAGTCGGGCGAGCGGCGCGCCTGCCAACTCGCACTCGCCAAGGCCGAGGGTGCTATCGATCGGGCGGGCACAGAATCTGGCCCGCGTTGGGTCGCCTACTTCAGCCCAGCTCACCTAGCCGGTGCCGCGCTGAGGTGCCTTGGCGACCTGCGTCTGTACACGCAGGCTCTTCGCCACGCACCCGATGCGCTCGCTCTCAGCAGCCACAACACCCGAACCCGTGCCCTACACACCGCCCTCGTCGCCATGACTCATGCCCGTGCTGGAGATACCGACGCCGCCTGCAACTGGGGCCGGAGGCTAGCGGAGCACCCTACGGGCATCCAGTCAGCCCGTCTTCAACAGCGCGTCTGCGAACTCACTACAGTGCTGGGACCAAACCAGACATCGCCGCAGGTCAAAGGAGTCCTGCATGCCCTCAGAACCATTTCGGCCGTCACGTAGATCGTGAGCACCGCGAGGACTGTCCGCTAGCCTCACCAAGGTGACCTGGACGGAGCCCACCACCTGGTACGCCAACTTGGCCTCCTTCCACGCCGCAGCCGCGGCCTTCATCACGGACCCAACTGGCAACGTGCTTCTCGTAAAGCCCACATACCGCGACCACTGGGCATTCCCGGGCGGGTACGTGGACGAGGGCGAGTACCCACACGATGCGTGTGCGCGCGAGATCCGAGAGGAGCTAGGGATCGCGGTCGCGGTAGGCGACCTTCTCGTAGTCGACTGGGCACCCTCCGCCGGACAGCGGCCGAGGGCGATCATCAGCTTTACGTTCGACTGCGGGTCTATTGCCAACCTCGACAACTTCACGCTATCCAGGCAAGAGTTGGAGGAGATTGCCTTTTTTCCATGCCATAAGGCAGAGCAGCACCTTCCCAGCAATGTCGCTACACGAGTTCATGCGGCAATGCGAGCCCGTGAACGACGCGCCGCAATATACCTTGCTGGTGGTTTGGCCGCCTCCAATGAACTATGACGTTATCGTAATCATTTGACGAAGATTCCGGGACCGGTCGTCGCCGCAGGTCGAGCCCGCACCTAGTTGGATCGACTAGGAATGACTTGATCGATTCTCAAAAGATAACGAACCCACCTCATTGCATCTTCGGCAGAACTAACGCGCTGCCTACTAATCCCTGCCGATGCGGCGGCGACTTCGGCGAAATTTTCCAACATTTCACTGTCACTGGGCAAGAGCGCGGGGTTGGAGGCGGCTGCGGCAAAAACCAGCGACACCCAAATCGGCACTTCGGCAGAGCTTCCAATATAGATCGCAGGGTTCTTCAATTCGCTAAAATGCTGAACAAGTTGCGGATGGATAGCTACGGGAATGGCAAGCTCCGGAATGGGCGAATGTGGGGGACGATTCTCTAGACAAAGACGAACTAGCACAGCAATGTCGTCGAGCTTTGTAGCGGCTGAGTGGAGGTAGAGGTAGTTCGCTATCACCCGACAAAGGTTTTCTCCTCTGATGCCCGCCGGAGCTACGCGCGCGTCTGTAAGGTGCTTTAGGCGGGCCGGCACAAATTCCGACGGCTGGGCGAAACCCTCCGCGAGAAGGCTCGTCAGAACACCGTAGTCATTGTGGCCGTCGTCGTCAGGATGAATGCCCGTATGTAGTGCCATACCAGCACGAAGGTCGGCCTCTGCCTCCCTGTCGCCGATTAGGCGGAAGTAGGCGATGTGGGGGGAGACGGGCGAACCACGAAGACGACGTCCGACAGAAAGCGGGTCTGGCCGAACATCGAGAGCGTCATGAAGAGACGTCCAGCCGGATGGATCAAGTCCCGCCCGCCAAAGGTTGACGGTTGATTCCCACCAATCTCCGGCTGTCATGTCGGAGGGAGCGATTTGTTCGATCGGCACATATGAGACCGAGACAGAAACGCGCAGCAACAAGAGGTTGGCTGAGTAAGCCGCAAGGCGACGGATCTCGTCTTTAGACGACGCCTGGTATGAGGCGTAGACCGGGTTTATGCGGCGCTGGCGACTAGAACCTATCAGCATGTCGATGACGCCCTGGATAGGACTCACCTCGGTGCCAGAAGCAGAAATCTCGGATACAAATTCTAAAATGCTTTGACGCACGGATAGCGGATGATGACTAAGTAGCGCGTATAACAAATTGTCATCCGCAACTTGACCTGGCAATGACCCGAATTCTGCTCGCGCCGGCGCGAGTTGCTGGAGCATCTGAACGGTGAATTTGGCCACGAGGTACTCGCCAAATGTGGCGTGCAAGAACTCGTAGGACCGGCGAACTCCGTCCAACCTATGAACGTTCGCCTCCGCCGCGTAGACAAAGAAGAACCTGCCGATAGTCTTCTGACCTATCTGCTCGCGAGGGATGCCCTGGGAGTCGGCACGAAGGGCACTCGGCTCGCTCAAGGCTACGAGGTCGTCCCCAAGCCGATTGTCGGCAATATCTTGCCGACCGCGATTGACCATCCCGAACGCTGTAACTCCTAGCCTCCACAACTGTGCGTGGACGGCATCGTCAACCTCCTCACTCCGTCGGCCCTGTAGCTGTTTCAAGACCTCGCGACGAACGAAGTTCGTCAGTAGTCGCTCGTATAGCGCAGTCGTCGACAATTTTCGAGCTAGGATGGGGGCTTGGGGATCAGCAGCATACAGGGCAAGCATGAGCAGTAGGAGCGGCTGACGGGCGAGGGACGGATAACCCAGCGCGACTTCGGCGCTAAGTTCTCCCACCGTTCCGTCCTCAATGAGGGTTTGATTCGCCCGTCGCCACGTCTGCAACCAGGTCTTGACTTGGTTGTCGTCGAATTCCTCTAGCCGGACGATCGGCAAACCTCGAGGGATGCGGACGTTATCCGTCACGACTGTCCTGCTCGTTACAATTACCACAACCGGATGATGCTGGTCGGCTTCCCGTTGCTGGAATTCCATGATTTCCTGGAGGTAGCCGGCTCGATCATTCGCGGTGGCTTGCAGTAGCTCGTCGAGTCCGTCCAGCAATACTACGCGGACCGTGTCCTTGCTTTGCTCGACGAGGGTTGGCCAGTCGGTCCGCCCATGGGTAATCTCATCCAGTGCCTGCTGGACTTGGTGGTACACGGGCGCCGTCGCGTCGACACGTCGCAAGGCGACGCGAATGACCGTATATGAATCAAATGGAATGCGGGCGGCCAAAGCCTTCGTTAACAGCGACTTCCCTGCTCCCGGGTGACCAAGGAGCAGTAGTGGAAAGCTCGCACTCGTCGGGGACATCAAGTGCGCCGCTAAGAAGATACTTAGATTGCTCGAAACCGGAACGCCTTGCCACCAGTTATCGTTGGCGGGTTGGCTTTCTCTGTCAAATATTGCATGCCTGAACTGCGGCTCGACGTAAATTTCCTCGACCACCGGGAAGATAATGTCATCCAAGCCGTGGAAGGCATCCGCTGGAACGATGGGCTCGCGCAGGAGACCGCGTGATGCATTCATCAGCGCTCGACGGGCTGTCCGATCTTGTGGTGGATTGGTGATCGATACCGTAGCGAGAAGCGCTTGCGTCGAGGCAAGAGCCCTTGATTGGGAGTCAAATGCCAGCGCAACCTCCTCTCGCAAGGTTGCAATTTCCGTTCGAGTGGAAGAATGTTCGCCGAGCATTGTCCAGACGAAAAACTCCGGCACCTCGGCGGCCATTTCAACGTAGTGCGACTTGTACCGTTCCAACGCCCCGAACACGATACGGTCGCGCTGTTCTATGTTATCGAATGTTCTGATCAGGCGCTCCTGGCCAGCGGACTGTGCCAGGTGAGCTATGAAACGCTGCACCTCGGTTGCCATGAGAGAAAAATGATGTTGTATTCGATCGAGATTCTCGTAGTAGCCAGCTGACGCAGACGGAATCGGAGTCGGGCTTCGGAGAAGCCGCTCCAGGACTGGTTGCACCAACAAGCCATCCGTGCCGGCTGTAAGATTGATCTTCTCCTCGAAGGTAATCTTGAGAGAAGCGTAGTCCCTCTTATCCACACTTTCCCGCAACACTTCGAAGAATGCGCAGCCGACGAGGGTTGTATGCGATGCTGCAATTAGGTCATATCTTTCGAGGCCGCCTGTCTTGAGCAAACGGTTAAAGCCAGCATCCAGAAGTTGGCGTACATTAGCGACTGCTTCGTTCTTCTGGTCAACAAGTCCCCACAGTCCGTGAAGCCATGCGACAGGCGCGAGCGGGCTGAGAAGGATGATTCCACCGATAAGTGCATTGATGCGTTCGAGATGCGGGTGATCGTGTTTACCCAGAATCTTGAGAGCGCCCGCATAGGTCATGCTTGGGTTGTATCTCATGAAGAGCCGCCAATGCTCGGGGTCGGTGCAGCCTTCATAGCACACCTTCGCCACGCAGCAATCGCGAACTATGCTCGGTTTCGAATTCAGGGCAGGTCGTGGGCTCGTCCATAGACCGATTGGCCGCAGTCTGCCTAGCGACGGTCTCGTTTTCTCCTGCCGCTGAAGGGTGTCGCTGTCCCTAGGCTTCGGCACCGCCTCGCGTGTGACCAGCGTCCACTCTGGCCTGGCCGTCCTCGCCGCGTGCGTCCACGTTCAGCCGGGGTCTGAGGGACTAAGGCGTGTTTCATAAGCCGGGTCAGAGCCATTCGCAGATGATGGTGATGGTCAGGATGGCCTGGAACCGGACGGCCAACTTGTCGTAGCGGG